>JAJRXR010000076.1 GCA_024276195.1 Planctomycetota bacterium | reverse complement strand
TCATGAAGACCCACGTCCAGACCGCCGGCTGCTCGCTCACCGAGCAGCAACCCCTCAACAACATCGTCCGCGTCGCCTACCAGGCCATGGCCGGCGTCCTCGGCGGGTGCCAGTCCCTCCACACCGACTCCATGGACGAAACCCTCGGCCTCCCCACCGAACAAGCCGTCACCGTCGCCCTCCGAACACAACAAATCCTCGCCCACGAAACCGGCGTCACCCGCACCGTCGATCCCCTGGGCGGCTCCTACTTCATCGAAGCCCTCACCGACACCATCGAGGCCGAGGCCCAGGCCTACATCGACGAGATCGACAACATGGGCGGCGGCTTGTGGCCCAAGTGCAAGGACCACTGGACCAGCGAGCAAGGCGGCGGCGCCGTCGCCGGCATCAACCAGGGCTACTTCCGCCGCCAGATCGCCGAGGCCTCGTACCGCTACTCCGAAGAGTGCGAGGCCCACGACCGCATCATCGTCGGCGTCAACGAATACATCGACGACGACGAGAACCGCCCCATCGACATCCTCACCATCCCCGACTCCGTCGAGACCGAACAGGTCGCCCGCCTCAAGAAGTTCAAAGCCGCGCGCGACCCGCAAGCCCTCGCCGCCGCCTTAGACCGAATCCGAACCACCTGCCGCGAAGGCGATCCGGGTTCAGTCAGTGGAGGGGGGGGCTTCCAGCCCCCCTACCAAAAGAGCCCGAGCGAAACCAACACCAACACCTACCCCGCCTCCGCCCCCTCCCTGGGCCTCGACCCCCACAACGTCATGCCCGCCCTCGTCCACGCCGCCCTCGCCGGCGCCACCATGGGCGAAATGGTCCAAGCCATGGCCGACATCTACGGCCGGTACTCCGGCGGGCCGGAGTGGTAAACTCACACCGTCTCATAATTATGTAAAACTCTGTCAGCTGAGTCTGGCTTCAAGCAAGATTTATCATGATGCTGCATCGGGGAGGGAAGAGTGTCGCATCTCAGTGAGTTACTGCATCGAGAAAGAGGTAGGCTGTATGAGTATGTCGATCAGGTTACGGGCACACTTAGTCAGGTTGCTAAGACTTCAGAAGTCCGGAAGATCTATACGATCAAGAGTCGTGTAAAAGATTATTCCGAGGTTCACAGAAAGCTAGTTCGATTAGGCGGCGATGCCCAAAAACTCATTAACGATCCGCACATAGATTTGCCGCAGCTCATGGAATATGTGCGAGATCTTATCGGGTTTCGTGTCGTATGCCTCTTTAGTGACGATGTCACAAGGCTAGCAAATACCATAAAGAATCGGCGTGGATCGATGAGGTACTTTGCGCTATGTGTAGACCCTTCTACAAGACGACCCGAAATCGACTGGTACAAATACGATGAGCGTGTGCGTGACTACGAACGCAACATTAAGCTCACGGACGCAACGAGACGTGAGTCTGGGTACACTTCGATTCACCTTATTTGTCAGCTGACAGATAAACATCCGCTTCATTCAATTTACACGGGCTTTGCTTCTGAAATCCAGATCCGTACAGTTCTTGAAGAGGCGTGGGGGGAGACAAGCCATTATCTGGCGTATAAAAAAAGTGCCAGCGAGGAGATGACGGCGCAGTTGCTGAAAATTTCTGGAAACATAACGCTGCTCAACGATGAATTGCTTGCAACATGTCGCGGATCAGAGCAGAGTGAGATGGCGAGTCGATACAGGTATACAATTCAAACATCAAGAGATTATCATTTTAATCCCTCTGCTGATGTCGGAAGCCATGTTGGCGATAAGTTGATAGAGGCAACCCGTCTGCGCGATGGCAGGCGTCACAGGGATGCAAGAAACGAGCATAGTTCATTCATTAACCGTGAGATTCTCTCGTTAGTTCCAAAAAAAATTCGAAAACAGTTTGGCAATGTGTTGCGGTGTGAACTAGCGCTCGATGATTTGTATTTATCTACGCCTACATCTCTAGAAAAAGCGACATCTCTTTACGCGAGAGTCTTGATATCAGATTGTCAGCACTTCTGGGCAAACTTCCGAATGTCATACATCATGTACAGAAAGGGGCGGTTGGTCGAGGCTATCGAGTATGCGCAATGTGCGGAGCAGGCATTTGTCAAGCAGGAGAACGGTCTTCGAAAATGGTGGGACACAACGGGGTTGCAAGGAGATGTGCTGGCATGGCAGAGCGTTTGTCGGTGGCGATTGGCTCAGGTATTGTATGAGGAGGCCTATCGTGTGCCCCAGTCTCCCATCGAAGGTCATCTTCGTCTGGCATTCGAAGAGCATCAAATAGCGATAGCTGCGTGCCACCGCGCGCTCGAATCGCTCGGAAAATCACGAATAAAATCCTCGGTAAAAGATCAAGTTCTAAGGTGCCGGAACAATCTTTTGTATTATTATACACAGCTAGGAAAGTTTGACATTGCGGGTCAGTATCAATGTAAGCAATCGGAGATGGCATTGAATCCATTGTTGATGCATTCCATGGCTTGGTTTGAGTTCAAGAGGCCTGGCGGGAACATTAGAGCCGCGATGGATCGTATGCAAGCGGCAATCAGTATGCTGTCGCCGATTAAGTCAGAAGCCCAGGCGTCGAAGGGTCTGATTCAGGAAGTGTATAAGCATTATAAGATACTAAACGATTGTATTGAGAATGAAGAGACCTATCAGGCGAACGAAGAGTACTGGAAGTGGTCTTGATGGCTTGGTGTAGGTGGTGGTGGAGGGGGGCTCTGGGGCCGGGCGCGGGGCCGGGCGCCGTGGAGACGCCGTCCTCCGCCCTACTCCCCCCCACGCAGAGGCACACTCCCAACCCGGAACCCCTCCACACGCCAGTCCAGTCGCCGCGCATACGTCAGGCGCACGCCCCCAAGCTTCGCCCCGGCCGGCGTCTGCACCCGGTTTAGTGTGAACTCGCGCCGCACCCGTGATTTGCCAGAACTCCCCCCCGCGCCAGGGATCTCGCCCAGCACAGCCCCATCTGCCGTGAGCGCGTCCACCGAGAGCAGCAGCGTCGTCTCCACCGGCTCGAGCGCCCAGTACGCCCGCTCCGCGCCCGCCGGGATGAGCAGTTCCACGCGATAACGGCGCTCCAGCGCCGGCGCCTCCGATCGGTCCGCGCCTCCGATGTACAGATTCGGCGCCACACGCACGCCCGCGATCATCTCGTCGATCGTCACGTCGCGCGTCTCGATCTCGGAGTACACCGGTACCGCAAGCTCGCCCACCAATTCAACGCGCCCCGGCAGCGCTTCCACGATCCGCGCCCGCACGTTCGAGTTCGTTCCGCGTCCCACGCCATCCAGATTCGTCCCCATCGGCAGGCGCAACAACGGAAGAATCGTGTCAAGGCGCCGACGCGGCGAGTCCGGCCCATCGCCGAGATCGAAAACCGTTTGACCCTGCTCGTCCCGACCCTCCAGCCACAGGACCTGTCCCCGGACGATCTGCGCCGAGTCAGGCGTCAACCGCGTCGCACGTACTCGGTACTGCAGCTGAACTGCGGTCTCGGTCTCGCCGGTCTTCGCGTCGTAGGTTTCGGTACGGCGAACCGTGCCGAGCACGAATGCCCCGGAACCCGGCGACGAGGCGCTATCGGGCGCCGGAACCGGTGCGGAAGCCGAGCCGCGCGGCGCGGACTCGCACGCGGGCATCGCCATAACTGCGACTGCAAGCATGGCGGAAACAACGCATCCGCGCCGATTCACATATGGATCTATCATTGCCATCACGAAGACTCCATCGCAAGTTGAACATCGCTGTTCGGCGAAACCAGAATCAAGTCAGCCGGGCGCCGTGGAGACGCCGCTTCGGCTTCTCCACGATCCCGGTGCTCGCCGCCTACACCTTCGCTCCAATCGCCTCCCGCAACCGTTCCGCCAGCTCCCCAGGGGCATACCCCCGAGCCGCCTTCACCCGCACCAGCGGCAACCCCGCCGCCGCCAGCGCCTGGTCTACAAACACATCCCGCGCCCGCCGATCGTCCCGCTGGTGGCTCGAATCATCCAGCTCGATCGCGACGAGCGGGCGCAGCTCGTCGGCGCTGACAAGCACAAAGTCCACATGTTTTTGGTTGATCCTGTTCTGCTGGCGCGTGCGGGCTGACCTGTCCAGCCCCTTCGGCAGAAACACCAGGTCCGCGATCCGAACCATGCACATCACCCGCACCCCGTCGAGCCCGTGCCCGCCCGATACGGCAGCGTCGAGTGCCACCAGAAACGACCGCTCTGCCTTGGTCAGCAACCAGTCCCGTAGCAGATACGCTAGGTCCTCGGCGCCAGCATCAGCCGGGGCGGCATCTTTGTCTCGCTTGTTCAGGAGTGAGAGAACGAACAGCATCCCGCCGAGCACGGCAAACACCAGGATGGCTACGCCGATATATTGAAGCATCGGATCTTTCTCGCAGGGTTTGTTTGATACCAGACTGCGACCACCAGATTACCACCATCAAACTGCCACCACCAGACGCCGCAGAGACGGCGCTTTGGCTTCTCTGCGGTTCTGCTGGGGTCGAGTGGGGCTGACCTGACTCTACTCGGCGAGGACGTAGTAGTACCGTCCGCTGGCGAGAAGGCGGAAGGGGCCGGTGGAGAGGTCGCCGTCGTCGATGATCTCGTCGATCACGAGCATGTACGCGTCGTCGCGGGTTTCGCCGGTGCCGTTGAAGTGGACACCGATGGCGGAGGTGATGCCGCTTTCGTAGAGTTCGGTGTCCCAGACGCCTCCGATGGGGGTGCCGTTCTCGAAGTCGGACTCGTGGATAATCCCGTCAAACTCGGCGGGCCATGTGCCGGAGCCGGAATCGACAATGTGCTGCCCGGTCCTGGCGCGGTACATCTCGGCAGCGGTGATCATGCTGTTGAGGCTCTCGATAAACGCCCCGCGTCGAGACTCGTCCGTGGCGCTGGCGAACGCGGGCACGACGAGTGCCGAGAGCACCCCGAGGATGACGACGACAATCAGGATTTCGACGAGCGTGAATCCGTGCGCTGTTCGTTTCACACCGAGGCCCTCGTGTGGCTGGACCGATCAAGAGGTTTCGCATGTGAATACTCACGAACATCCGCCCCGGCGTCGAGCGAGGTGGGGCAATGCGCGCCCGATTGGGCTCGCCCAACCCGCACAGGCGGCACAGCTTCGCATCCGTGCGTCTGCCCGGTGGTACGCTGAGCCATGCGATATCTCCCCGCTGTTGTGCTGGTCCTTCTCTCGCTGTTCGTTCCCCGGGTCCAGGCCCAGGGCGACCTCCAGGCCCTCGCGGCTAGGTACGAAAAAGCACTTGACCGCGAGCGTTGGTCCGAGGTTGTCCGTCTCGGCGAGCAGATCATGGAGCTGCGCCCGGAGCTGGCTGTTGTGCCGTATACCCTGGCGTGTGCGCACGCGCAGCTGGGTGATGGCGAGGCGGCGATCGACTGGCTCGGGCGCGCTGCAGAGCACGGGTACGGCGGGATCGTCTCGATCCAGACGGACCCTGACTTGGACCCGATCCGGGACGACCCGAGGTTCGCCGAGATCGAGGCGACGGTTCAGGCGACGCGCGATGAGCGGTTCGGGGCGTTCTGCGCCGAGGCCCGGGCGGCGGAGATGATCGTTGTTGTTCCAGATGGGCTCGACCCGGAGACGCCTGCGGCGCTGATCGTGGCGCTGCACGGGCACGGCGGGCGGGCGGATCGGTTTGTCGAGGTGTACCGCGCGGTCGCGGCGGAGATCGGGGCGGTGCTGGTTGTTCCCAGTGCGCTGCGCCCGACGGGCAATGGGGGATTCAGCTGGACGTTCCGGGATGAGGCGGAGTGGATGGTGATGCACGCGATCGAGCGGGCAAGGGCGGTTCATCCGGTGGATGATGAGCGGATCGTGCTGACCGGGTTCAGCATGGGGGCGAACACGACGCTGGAGGTCGGGCTCAAGCACCCGGCGATGTTCGCGGGGTTGATCGCGGTGTGCGGGCACTGGGATGAGGATGTGATGGCGGTCGGGGAGGGAGAGGACCAGCCGCGGGTGATGCTGATGATCGGGGCGCGGGATCCGCAGTCCAAGACGTTCCGCAGGGCGCACAAGGCGCTTGGGGACCGCGGCATCGAATCCCGGCTTCGTGTATATCAGGGGGTCGGGCACGCGTACCCGGCGCGGGCGGACGAGGAGCTGGGCAGGGCGCTGCGGTTTGTGCTGGGCGATTGATGCGAGGGGGCGGGGTGGCTGAGCGACTGATTGAGGTGGTCGTGCCGACGAGGCGGGTGGACTCGTTGGCGCCGGTCATGGACCGGGAGGGTGTGCTTGCGCACTGGCGGGTGAGCGAGAACGACGACGTGTGCGTGTGGAAGGCGGTCGTGAGCCTGGGCGCGAGCGAGGGTGTGCTCGACGAGCTCGAGGAGCGGCTGGGTGGGGAGCCGAGGTTCCGGGCGATCGTGATGACGATGGAGGCGACGGTCCCGGCGATCGCCCGTGATGCTGAGGCGAGCGAGCCGGCGGAAGAGGCGGCGCCTGCGGCGCGTGTGCCCATGCGTGTGAGCCGGGCGGAGCTGTACGAGGACATCGCGGGGGCGGCGAAGGTCGATCATCTGTATGTGATCCAGGTCGCTCTTGCCACGGTGGTCGCGGCGGTGGGGCTGGCACGCGACCAGCCCGCGATCGTGATCGCGGCGATGGTGATCGCGCCGCTGCTCGGGCCGAACATGGCGCTTGCGCTTGGCTCAACGCTGGGTGATACAGCGTTGATCAAGCGGTCGATCCGCGCGTCTCTTGTTGGCGTAGCGATCGCGTTCGGGTTGTCGATGAGCCTGGGGCTGGTCTCGGGGTTTGATCCGAGCGTGGGGGAGATTGGTTCGCGGACGAGTGTGGGGGTGTCAGATATCGCGTTGGCGCTCGCCTCGGGCGTGGCCGGGGCGTTGGCGTTCACCTCGGGGACGGGGGCGGCGTTGGTGGGGGTGATGGTGGCGATCGCGTTGTTGCCGCCGACGGTGGTGGCCGGGGCGATGGTCGGGTCGGGACGGTGGCACGAAGCGATGGGGGCGGGGCTCTTGCTGGGTGTGAACGTGGTGTGCGTGAACCTGGCGGGGGTGGTGACGTTCCTGCTCAAGGGGATCCAGCCGGCGCGGTGGTGGGAGGCGGATCGGTCGAAGCGGGCGTCGCGCCGGGCAATTCTGATCTGGATTGTCCTGCTTTTGGCGCTCGCGGGGTTGATGGTGGCGCGGATCCTGCTCTTCGGCGAGGGGTGAGGCGGGCCGACGCCGGGCGTATCAGGATCGGCTCTCGCCTACGCTTGCGCCCGTGATGCAAGAGCGCGGAGCACAGGTGATGAACCTGGAGGGGCGCCTCCGGGGTTCGGATGAGGCGACGCTGCTGACCGAGCTGGCCAGCTCGCTGGCGGCGTACGGCGCCCCTGCGCACCGGCTCGAGGACGCGGTCTCGGCGCTGGCGGAGCAGCTCGGGGTGCGGGCGCGGTTCTTTGCAATGCCGACGGCGGTGTTCGCGACGTTCGAGGATGAGAACGGGCCGCAGACGACGCTGATCAAAGTCGAGTCCAGCGATGTGAACCTCGAACGCCTCGTCGGGCTGGACCGTGTGCTCAACGATGTGTGGGACGAGCGGTGCACGGTGGTCGAGGGGATCGCGCGGATCCGGGAGATCCGCGCGAGCGCAAACCGGTACCCGGGCGCGGTGTCGATCGGGTGCTTTGCGCTGGTGTCGGGGATGGCGGCCCGGTTCTTCGGGGGCGGGCTTGCCGACATGGGGGCGGCGGCGGCGATCGGGCTGCTCGTCGGTGTCTTGTGCGATCTATCGAGCCGGCGGCGCGAGTACGCGCGGGTGCTCGAGTTTGTCGCGGGGCTGATGGCGTCGCTGATGGGGATGCTGCTCGGGGCGGCATTCGGTGGGATCAGCCCGCAGACGTCGGCGCTGGCGGGCGTGATCTTTCTGCTGCCGGGCCTGACGCTGACGATGGCGGTGACGGAGCTGTCCACGCGCAACTGGGTCGCGGGGTCGTCGCGGTTGGTCGGGGCCATGACGATTCTGGTGATGATCGGCTTCGGCGTGGCGATGGGCCAGCGGATCGGGACGCTGATCGGGCTCGAAGCTGACGAGGTGTCGGCGGCGCTGCCCGAGTGGACGCTGTGGGCGGCGCTCGCGGCGACGCCGCCGGCGTTTGTGGTGCTGTTTCGCGCGGTGTGGGGGGACGTGTGGATCATGGCGGGCGCGGCGTTGGTCGCGTTTCTCGGGGCGCGCCTCGGGAGCCAGATGCTCGGCGCGGAGCTGGGGGTGTGTGTCGGGGCGCTGCTTGTCGGGATGCTGGGCAACGGGTATGCGCGGACGATGAACCGCCCGGCGGTGGTGGCGACGGCGCCGGGGATCTTGTTGCTTGTGCCCGGGGCGCTCGGGTTCCGGAGCATGGCCGCGTTTTCTGGGCACGACGCGATCGAGGGGATCACGCTGGCGGTGGACATGATCCTGGTGGCGGCGGGGCTGGTGACGGGGCTGCTGCTGGCGAATGTCGCGTTGCCGCCGAGGAAGGCGCTCTAGAGGATGCTTCACGCTGGCGTCAGAATAACACCGCACGTCGGCTCGATCCTGCTTAGCTGTCTTCGAACGCTTCGACCTGGCGCTTGAGCTCTTCCATATAGGGCATGCCGACCGTCTTGCCGGAGCGCGTGAAGAACCAGATCAGCGAGCGCAGGACCGGGTTGATGCGCATATCGCTCAGGTCGATGGTCTGAACGAGCGTCGTGGCTTGTGCGCCCGGGGACAGCTCGTACCGAACCAGCAGGCTCGTGGGTTTTTTGGCCTCGCGGATGTGATAGCGGTACTCAAGCACTCTTGGCGCCTCACTCCGGACCACCTCCGCCTCGCACTCGGTCGGGGCGTCCGACATCGCGAAGTCGATAGCGAACCGCTCGCCCGTGCGGACCGGGCCCTCGGCGTCGCGTTCGACCGCGATGATCTTCGGGTTCCACGTCGTCTCCAGGATCGGGTCAGCGACGAAGGGCCAGACGGCGTCTGGGCTGGCGTCGATCGTCACCCGTGTGCTGATCGTCATGCGGTCCTTATCGGGCAGGGTCAGTCGTAGCTGTACTGGGGCGACCATTCTCCGGCGCCGCCCCCGAGCAGATCAAACAGAGGCCAGGGCGAGCAGAAATCGTCACCTGGCCCGAAGAACGCACAGCCGGTGCGTATGACCGAGCCGTCGGCCAGGCGTTTGAACGCGGAGACGCCCGGGGTGGGTGAGCCGGTATCAGACATGAATCCCATCGCTTTGGCAAAGCCGGATCCTGCGCCAGAGACAACCGGGTAGTTCCAGCCGCGCTCGGCGGCGAAGGCGCGGGCGGTCTCGGGGTCGTCGTTGGAGCAGAGCACGAAGGCCGCCCGGTCGCGCAGGTGCTGGGCGAAGCCCGTGAAGCCGTCGCCCCAGAGGGTGCAGTAGACGCAGCTCTTGCCCATGTTGTGCACAACGAGCAGATCGTCCTTGCCGTCGAACAGCTCGGAGAGGCGGACGGGGGCGCCATCGGCGCTGCGAAGCTCGAAGTCTTCGACCGGCTCGGGGGGCGCGTCGCGCCTTGCGCTGCTGAGCTTGGTCTTGAGCTCGTGGATCTGCATCTGGAGTGACTTGATCTCGTCGGCGTTTGTCTGGCTCATCACATTTGTCTCCGGGGGTGTCAAGGGGAGTCTAGGCGGAAAGGGTCTGTTCGTGCCCGCACAACCGGCGCAGACCCACCCGCGGCGGGTGCGCAGGCGGCGCAACACGCACAGGGTGTCCTCCGGGGCGCCTGATTCTCTCCCGGCGCCTTGCCGTGTTTGAGCGGCGGTGTACGTTCGAGTGTCGGGCGACAGCAGGCCGCCCGGCGTGAGAGACAAACAAAGAGATGGAGAGAAAGACATGAGTATCAAGCTCAACCGTGGTATCGCTGCGCTGACCCTGACCGCCGGCCTTGTTGGTTTCGCTTCAACCGCCAGCGCCGATGTTGGCCCCGTGCTCGGCTTCGAGGCCCACCAACTCGCGGAAGCGGGCATCTCAGCCGTCAACAATGAGCCGATCACCGATCAGTTCGCCGCCCTCTTCGGCGTCGAGTTCAGCATCGTTGATCCGTTCACCATGCAGCGTGTCAACGCCCTGCCGCTCCTGACCCAGGTCGGCCCGAACTTTGACGGGACCTTCCCCAACCAGGACGACGGCTTCCTCAGCCAGATCAACGACTCCTTTGACGAGGCCCGCCCGGGCTTCGAGGATGAACTCGGCGGCTGGTTCCTCCGCACCAAGAGCCCCATCGACGCCAACCCCGGCAGCCTCCTCATGACCATGACCGACGGCCCCGCCAACTATGTCACGGGCCAGATCTGGGACATCGACGGTGATCTGTCCGAGGACGCCGGCATCGCCATCGGCACCGAGCAGTGGCGTGTCGTCGCACTTGACGCCGACATGAACGAGATCGACGCGATCATCTCGCCCGTCGGCGACAGCCCCGACCCGGACGTCAACCCCTACGAGTCCGCCCCGTGGACCTGGGTGTTCGATCGTGCCGAGAGCGACATCTTCGCGGTTCGGATCGACTTCATCGGCACGCGGGTTGCCGGCGCCGGCCTCGGGTTCGACAACTTCTCGACCGTCCCGACCCCGGGTGTGGCGACGCTCCTTGGCCTTGGCGCCCTGACGCTGACCAAGCGTCGCCGGCGCACGGCCTGAGGCGATCGCCGGGCCTCTCTCTCAGCTTCTCTCGCATGCTGCACGGGCGGCGCGCCTCAAAGGCGCGTCGCCCGTTTCAATGCGCCGGACGGGTCTGGTCTCAGGCGGACTCGGCGGCGCCTTTGCCCGTGGGCGCCTCGTCCACGAAGCCCTGGAGCTTGCGCGAGCGCACCGGGTGCTGGAGCTTGCGGATCGCCTTGGCCTCGACCTGGCGCACGCGCTCGCGCGTCACCTTGAAGATCCGCCCGACCTCTTCGAGGGTGTAGGTGTAGCCATCGCCGATGCCGTAGCGGAGCTTGATGATCTCGCGCTCGCGGTAGGTGAGGGTTTTGAGCACCTGCTCGATGCGTCCCTTGAGCATGTCCGAGGCCGCGGCCTCGTCGGGGGCGATCTGGCTCGTGTCCTCGATGAAATCGCCGAAGTACGAGTCCTCGCTCTCGCCCACGGGGCGGTCCAGGCTGACGGGGTGGCGTGAGATTTTCATCACACGCCTCGTCTCGCTCAGGCTCATGCCGGCGCGCTCGCCGAGTTCCTCGAGCGTCGGCTCGATGCCCGTTTCCTGGAGGGCCGCCTTCTGGATGTTGCGCAGCTTGGTCATCGTCTCGATCATGTGGACCGGGATGCGGATCGTCCGGGCGTGGTCGGCGATGGCCCGCGTGATCGCCTGGCGGATCCACCACGTGGCGTAGGTCGAGAACTTGTACCCGCGCTTGTACTCGTACTTATCGACCGCGCGCATCAGCCCGGTGTTGCCCTCCTGGATCACGTCCAGGAAGCTCAGGCCGCGGTTGCGGTACTTCTTGGCGATCGAGACCACCAGGCGCAGGTTGCCCCCGGACAGATCGCGCTTGGCCTGCTCGTACTCCCAGTAGACCGTCCCGATGTTCTGGGCTCGGGCGGCGAGCTGGGCCGGGTCTTCCGTCACGAGGCGGCGCAGCCCGTCGAGCTCTTCGCGCATCACCTCGACGTCGTCGGTGTCGTACTTCTTCGGGTACCGCTCGGCGTGCGCGATCTTCTTCACCAGGTCGTCCATCTTCGTGCTGATGGACTTGAGCTTGCGCATCAGCGGCACGATCCGGCCTGTCCGCAGGCACAGCTCCTCGGTCAACGCCGCGATGCGCCGGCGGCGCGACTCCATCTGCTTGATGACCGCGTTGCGGCGCGCCGTGCCCGCGGCTCCCTTGGGCTGGGCGCACGCCTCGGTCCACAGCTCGCGGTTGCGCTCGAGCAGCGTCTCGATGGTCGGCAGGTTGGCCGGGATGCGTGAGGCGAGGATGTCCTTGTGGTTCTCCTCGGCCGTCGAGATCCGCATCGTCCGGTCGAACGGCAGCTCGCCCCGGTTGACCATCTGCAGGATATCAACCGCCTGCGTGACGATGTAGTCGCACTCGAGGCACCGACGGCGGAAGATCATCCGCGTGGTTTCGATCTTCTTGGCCAGGCGGATCTCTTCCTCGCGCGTCAGCAGGGGGATCGAGCCCATCTGCGTGAGGTACATGCGGACGGGGTCGTCGATCCTGCGGTTGGCCGGGTCCTCGGCTGCGGCTTCTTCGAGCTCGCGGTGGACCGTCTCGGAGTCCATCGAGGCGGCCTCGGCAACGTCCGCCTCGGCCTGGTCGCTCAGCCCCGCCGCGTGGTGCGGGGCGTTGAGGCGGACCTGCACCTGCACGGTCGTCTCACGCTCGCCCCCGGCCACGCTCATCGCGCGGAAGCGCTTGGGCAGGACGTTGGGCTCGTTGGCCGCGGCGTTCGTCCGGCTGTTGCGGGACTTGTTCGCCCGGTACACCCGCGCCCGGTACGACATCTCGTCGATCAGCTCGATCTCGAACCGATCGATCAGGACGAGCAGCTCATCGACACGTTTGGGATCGACCCACTCGTCGGGCAGCGTGTTGTTGAGCTCTTCATAGCTCAGCCAGCCACGCTTCTCGCCCATGCGGAGCAGTTCATTCAAAGCCGGGTGGAGGTTGCTGATCACAGACGTCTCTCCTTCACCGAATCCATGGTGGTCCCGCACGCCCAAGAACGGGGCGGCGGGGAGATCATTGGCCTGATTCAGTCCCCGAGCAGCTTGGCTGCCCGGTTCTTTCCGTGTTCCTTGTGAATTCGCTCAACGATGAGCAACTCCGCAAGACTGCCTGACTCGTCTCCGGCCCCATCCGAGGGGCCGGCGTCATCGTGTCGCTCGTCGGTTTCCGACGGGCTCGCTAATCCCCGGATGCCATCGCTCTTGAGGGTGTCCAGGCATTCTCGCCAGTAGTCGGTGAACCGCTCGCCCTTGCCGCCGGTCTGGACGCTGACGATGCGCTCGAGCTCGACCGCGGCGGACTGCGCCTCGGCGGACTCAAGCTCGCCCAGCACATCGCCCAGGGCCGGGCGCCGCCCGTCCTCGTCGAGCATGTGGACCGCGTCGGCCACCGCCCGGAGCGCCTCTTGCTCGAACAGGGGAGCCGCGAGCAGGTCCCGCTCGTCGTGCCCGATCGCCATCCACACCGTTGGATCGCACAGGACGGCGCCGAGCACCGACTCGCGGGCGCCGAGTGATTTCCCGAGTACGTCCTTTGCCTCGATCTGCGTTTCTGCTCGGGCGATACGCCGCCCGCCGGGGATCGCCTCGCGGACGGTCCGCTCATCGACGCCCGCGATCTGGGCGAGCTTGCTCAGAATCAGGCGTTTACGCAGTGGGCGCACGCGGTCGAGGCCCAGCTCGTTGAGCCTGCTCATCTCTTCGCCCAGCACGCGCGAGATTTCCGCGATGCCCGCGCCCGAGAGGCGCGCCCGCAGTCGTCCGAACCGGAAGTCGAGCAGATCCTGCGCCCCTTGGACCATCGCGTTGAAGGTCTCGACGCCGTTCTCGGCGCGGAGCAGCTCGTCCGGGTCTTTCGCGTCGCCCTCGCCCCGGGCGACGCGGATGTCGATCTCTTCGCTGAAGAGGACTTCCAGGGCTCGGTCCGCCGCGCGCTGGCCCGCGTCGTCCGCGTCGAACAGCAGCACGACCGTGTCGCACAGGCGCCTGAGCACGGCGGCGTGCTGGCTCGTCAGGGCCGTCCCCAGCGTGCCAACGACGTTGGTGATGCCCGCTTGGTGGCAGGCGATGACATCGGTGTACCCCTCGACGATGATCGCGACGCCCTCGCGCTGGATGGAGCGGGCCGCCTGGTGCAGCCCGAACAGCGTTTTGGACTTGATGAAGACGGGCGTTTCGGGGCTGTTGAGGTATTTCGGTTCGTCGTCGTCGTCGAGGCGTCGGGCGCCGAAGGCGATGATGCGTCCGGTCGGGTGCTCGTGGATGGGGAAGATGAGGCGGTTGCGCAGGGCGTCGTAGGCGCCGCCGGCGTCTTTGGGCTTGATGAGCCCCGCGCCCAGGAAGTGGGGCAGGTCCAGGCCCTTGCTCTGGATCGTCGAGAGCAGCCCGTCCCAGCGGTCCGGGCTGGCGCCGATACAGAAGGTCTCGATCATCTCGGGGCTGAGCAGTCGTTTCTCGACGACCTCTCGCGCCAGCACGCCGTGCTCGGGGTGGGTCAGGATGGCCTTGAAGAAGTCCGACGCGACCCGATTGGCCTCGATCAGCTCCGCCCGGCTCACGCCCCCCTCGCTCTGAGGATCGCCGTGCGAGCCCGCCGGTCTCCGGCGCGACAGCTCAATCCCCGCCCGCTCAGCCAGAAACTCGAGCGCCTCGCGGAACTCCATGCTGTGGTACCGCTGGACGAAGGTGAAGACATCGCCGCCGCTGCCGCAGACGAAGCAGTGGAAAATCTGCTTGTGCGGCACGACGCTCATCGACGGGTTGTGGTCGTCGTGGAACGGGCACAGGCAGGCGTACTCGCGTCCCTTGGCCTTGAGCGAGAGGTGCTCGCCGATGACCGAGACGATGTCCGACGCGTCGCGGACGCGCTGACGATCATCCGGCCCGTCCTGGGCGAACTGTCTCTGCCCGAAACTCATCGTCCCCGAAACATCCTTCCTGATGCGCACGCGATGGCGCCTGAGCCCTGTGCGGACCTTGGTCCCGATGCGTGATGTTCTTTAGCCCTTGGGCATTCTGACGAGATTGTCTCACCGGCCCATCCCTGGGGGCCGACCCTCAACCGACACGAGAAGCACGGCGAAGAAACCGGAGTGTCGCTGCGGGTCGTTCGCTCATCAGTGTGTTGATCGACCGGGTGTGCGGCCTGAAACCGCCCCGTGATCCGTTCGCTGAGCGACGCCTGTCAGTCTGGATAAACCCTAGCACATACGCGGCTTGAATCAACCAGTCTGCCAGATGACCCCCCGGATCGCTCCATCCCTCCCCCTGCGCCGTCCGGGAACCCCCCTCCGGATCGATCTCGGACCTGAAACGCCCACGGCACGAAGGCGTACGAGACGGTACAACGCCCTCTATGGAGCGCCGCAGGATGAGGTATCGGGGACAGGTCCAGGGTGTCGGGTTCCGGGCGACGTGCCGCTCGATCGCGCGCGACTATCGCGTCACCGGCTGGGTGCGCAACGAGCCCGACGCCTCGGTCACGCTCGAAGCCCAGGGCGCTGCGGACGAGCTTGACCGCTTTGAAGAGGCGATCCGGGGGCGTCTGGGCGCAAATATCACGGGCTGCGATCGGTGTGGTATTCAGACGTGCGAGGCGGAATCCGGCTTTGAGATTCGGTGGGACGGGGGCCAACGATGAGTCAGACGCCAGATCCTTTGCCAACGCTCGCCGCCTCTCGCGTCGAGTCGCTCGATGTGATCCGCGGCTTCGCCATGCTCGGGATCCTGGGGCCGAACATTGTCGCCTTCGCCTGGCCGTCGGGGGCGATGTTCTCCACCGACGTGTTCGCGCTTGCGCTCGAGCACACCAGCGCCGCCGAGGCGAACACGCTGGGCAACGAAATCAGTCACCGCGTCGTCCAGATCCTGTTCCACGGCAAGATGATGTTCCTGTTCTCGATCCTCTTCGGCGCCGGCGTCGTGATGTACGCCCGCAAGTTTGATCGCGAGGATCTGTGCCAGGGGTGCGGCTATGACCTCGCGGGCCTGCCCCATGGCTCGCCCTGTCCCGAGTGCAACGGCGCACGGCGCACTCGGGTCAAGCTCTCCGCTGGCGCGGGGCTGTGGTACACGCGGTGCGCCTGGCTGCTGCTCATCGGGCTGCTCCACGCCTTCGGGCTGTGGTACGGCGACATCCTCGTCTGGTACGCCGTTGCTGGCCTGGGCTTTGTCTGGTGGGTTCGGCGATGGAAGCCGATCACGCAGTTCATTTTTGGCTCGGCGCTCTACCTGGTTGGGGTCGGCGCCATGACGGGGCTCATGGTCCTGGGCCTGGTGATGACGAGCCCGAGCGAGATGCTCGGCGACATCCCGGGGGAGGTCGCCGCCTACACCGGGTCCTACATCGACGCTCTTGGCGCGCGGGCCTTTGCCCTGCTCATGATGTACTTCTTTCTCGTCTTCGGATTCTTCTGGTCTGTCTCGGGCATGATGATCCTCGGCATCGCCCTGACGCGCACCGGCGTGCTCACCGGCGAACGCAGCGACCGGTTCTATCTCTGGCTCGCTGGCGTCGGGCTCGGCGCCGGGTTGGGTCTGACTCTGCTGACCCTGGGCGCCCTCGAGGTGTCGGGCGCTGACCTGCCCGGGTTCATCTTCATGGGCATGGGCCAGACCGTGGGTATCCCGATCGCTCTGGGCTACGCCGCGTGCCTGATCCTGCTCGTTCGCCGGCGCCTCGCGCGCCCGCTGACGATCGCCCTGGGCGCCGTCGGGCGCATGGCCCTGAGCAACTACCTCCTCCAGACGCTCATCTGCACGACCATTTTCTACGGGCACGGCTTCGGGCTCTTTGCCCGTGTTCAGTACCCGGAGCTGTGGCTGGTCGTCTTCGGCGTCTGGGGTGTGAACATCGCGTTCAGCCTGCTCTGGCTCCGGGTCTTCCGCTTCGGCCCCGTTGAGTGGCTCTGGCGGTCGCTGACCTATCTCCGTCCGCAGCCGATGCTCAAGGCCAGAGGTGGGCTCAGGCATGGGGCGGGGGGCGGGGCGGGTGCGCCCGGATGACGGGCAGATCCGCGTCTTGTGTCGATTGATGTGGACAGGTCGTCGGAAACTCCAGCGTGGTCGTCGATGGCTCTATGCTGCGGGCCAAGCCGCAAGGAGTGCGCAGGGATGACGTCGAGCTACAAGGTCTTGTGTACCGATTTTTATGTGAACCAGAAGCTGAGCGTGAAGCTCGATCTCCCGCGATCGCGTGAGACGGTGCTCGATCTCTTTGAGCGCGTGCGTCGCGAGTTCCCGGAGATGAGCTCGTTCAAGCGGTACAAGGACGAGCTGGCGCTTGAGAGCCCGCAGGACAGCTCGCCGCACCGCTGGATGGCGATCCGCTCGAACAGCATCCGTTCGGGCGTGGTCAACCCGAGCAACGAGGAGGAGGCGTACGGGCTGCACCGGTGCGTGCTCGACGTGACGCCGTACTACCTGAGTATTAGTCCGCTGGATCTCGAGTTTGTGGAGTTGTTGTACGGGTTTGACCTGGCGGCGTCGGGGAACCACGACGCGATCGTGGCCGAGGCGTTGGTGGGGGCGTCGCCGATGGCGTCGCTGGTGGACGTGCCGGGGGCTGTGGCCGTGGACTGCCAGCCGCTGATCGGTCTGACGCTGGGCCTGGGCGCGGAGGTTGAGGCGCATTTTGAGGTCAAGACCCGCTCGCAGGCGGGCGTTCGTGAGGTGGAGCGCCGGGACGAGCCGATCAGCGTCTACCTGACGCTCCGCCAGCACGACCCGGTCTCGGAGCTGCGCGAGCTGCCCGACCGGTTCGATCGTCTGGCCAGGCGTGGGCAGGAGCTCGTCGATGAGCGGGTGCTGCCGGCGTTGCTGACGCCCCTGCGCGAGGCGATCGCCTCGAACAACATCTAGACACGCTCTGCGCCATCATCGCGCGGTAAACTCTGCCCGGTATGCACGCGATGCTTTCCAGCTTGGGGCCAGTGGTTGTGCTGGGGCAGTCGCGTCAGGCGCCGATGGAGATCTGGATTTGGGCGGGCGCCCTGATCGTGGCCTCCCTGGTCTTCGGCGTGGTGGTGATGACGATGCGCCGGCGCCTGCTGAACGGCTCAGATTCTGCCGGCGCCCCGGGGGCGATGCTCGACGAGCTGCGGGCCATGCGCGCCCGGGGCGAGATCAGCCAGAGCGAGTACGACCACACCCGGTCGAGCATCGCCGCGCGGGCCGCCGGGCGAGAGCCCCCGCCCCGCCCGGACGCGGCACGAGGTCCGGAAGCGCCCGACGGGTCTGTCGCGGCCCGCCCGGGCTATGACCTGACGGGCGAGCGCCTGCCAGCGCGCAAACCGGACCCGGGCGAACCGCCAAGCCCGGGGGCGAACACCCCACACAGGCCCGCGTCGGAGCCCGAGGACTGAGACATCTGCGGAGTCTGGGTCGCCTGTGCCGACTGAAGGGGTCGAGAATGAGTCGTGAGGTGGATCGTGACCGGCAAGACATGGTGCAGGCCCAAGTCGGGCGGTAGGCTCCGGGGTAGATCGACCGGTCCGGGGGTGTGGATGGTTCCCGCCAGCACCGGATTCGACGGGTCTGCGGGAGGGCGTCGAGCCCCGCCGAGAGACGGTCGATAGCTTGACGCGGGCCAAGAGCTGCTCGCGCTAACTTCGAGGTGAGTATGTCGAAGAGATGGCAGGATGAGAACACGAGTGTCGCCCCCGTTGCCCCCGTCGCCGCGAGCCGTGACACAGGCGACTCGGATTCGGGCGATTCAGGATCGGGCGGTTCGGACGGAGGCGACTCAGGCGGAGGCGGCGGCGGCGGCGCTTCCGGCTCCGGCGGGGGCGGCGGCTTCCGGGGACGCAAGGTCACCACCTGCTCGTTCTGCGGCAAAACCTCCCGCGACGTCGGCCCCATGGTCGAAGGCCCCAGCGAGGTCTATATCTGCGCCAACTGCGTGGATCTGTGCCAGAACATCTTCAAGCAGGAGCGCCGGCGTGTCAGCTCGATCTCCAGCGCCCTCCAGGAAATCCCCTCGCCCCGCGAGATTGTCGAGTTCATGAGCGAGTACGTCATCGGCCAAGAGCTGGCCAAGCGGTCGCTTGCCGTCGCGGTGCACACGCACTACAAGCGTCTGCTCCACGCAGAGAGCGACGACGCGAACGAGATCGAGCTCGACAAGTCCAACATCCTGCTCATCGGGCCGACGGGCTCGGGCAAGACGCTGCTGGCGCGCACCATGGCGCGCATGCTCAAGGTTCCCTTCGCCATCGGCGACGCGACCACGCTCACCGAGGCGGGGTACGTTGGCGAGGACGTCGAGAACCTGCTGCTCAAGCTGCTCCAGGCGGCGGACTTTGATGTCGAGGCCGCCCAACGCGGCATCATCTATATCGACGAGGTTGACAAGGTCGGCAAGACCTCGAGCAACGTCTCGATCACCCGCGATGTTTCGGGCGAGGGTGTGCAGCAGAGCCTCCTGAAAATGCTCGAGGGCACCATCGCCAACGTCCCCCCCCAGGGCGGGCGCAAGCACCCCGAGCAGCAGTACATCCAGTTTGATACCCGCAACGTCCTGTTCATCTGCGGCGGCACCTTCGTCGGGCTTGAGGAGATCATCCGCAGGCGCGTCGGGCAGACTCGCATCGGCTTTGTCGGTCAAACCACCGACGACGAAGGCGAGCAGATCCAGCAGATCAAGCGGGAAGAGCTGCTCGCGCAGGTGACAAACGAGGACGTGGTCGAGTACGGCATGATCCCCGAGCTTGTCGGGCGGTTGCCGGTTATCACGCCCCTGATGCCGCTGGCGAATAGCGCCCTGGTCAAGATCCTGACCGAGCCCAAGAACGCGCTCATCCGTCAGTATCAGCACATGTTCGCCCTCGAGAAGGCCAAGCTGACCTTCACAGATGAAGCGCTCGACGAGATCGCGGCACTCGCGGCCAAGCGGGCCACCGGCGCCCGCGCCCTCCGCGCCGTCATGGAAGAGCTGATGCTCAACCTGATGTACGACCTTCCGGACCTGGACAACGACGGCGCCGAGTATGTCATCGACGCCAAGGCTGTCCGCAGCAAGCCCCTGCTCGAGCAGATCCGCGTCAAGCGGGCCAACTCCGCCTGATCGGACTCAGAGTTCAAACAACCCATCAAACAGCAACGCCCCGGGCCGATGGCCCGGGGCGTTTGTTATTCAGTTCGGTGTGTCTCAGTTCAACTCGGTTGTCACACGGGCCGTCTGACCGCCCACCTCGATCTCGGTCAACAGGTGGACCCGTACGTCCGCGTCGAGCAGCGGGCGGACCAGCTTCGGCTCCGTCGTCACCAGGTGCAGCACGGGATCCGACTCGGACTCTGGGTCCGCGCTCGGCGGCGCCAGCTCCGGCTCGGCCCGCAGCAGCAGCGCCAGATGCTCCCGCGCCCACGCGCTCGTCGCGACCAGGGTGTCGATCGGCTGCGTCGGGTCCGCGCCAGAACTCGCGATCAGGTGCAGGCGCCCGTTCTCGTCCGACGCCAGCTCCACGCGACCCGCCTTGGGGCAGCGCGTTTCAAGCAGCGTCAGCCCGGGGATCAGGGCGCTCATCGGCACGCTCCGCTCGCTGGGATTTGGCATTGAGCGTGGGGGCGAGAGCTCTTGACGCTCCGGGCTGGCTCCACGCTGGGCGGGCGCTCGGCGTCGCGTTGGCTTGATCGTGACCTCCGCTGGGTGCGCCGGCCCGTGCTCGGCGGCAAGGCGCAGGCGAGGCGCTGAAACGCTCGGGCCTTGCGCCCCCGAGATCTGCGACATCAGCTCGCCCAGATCGGCGCCGGATTCTCCGCGGAACAGCGTCGCCGAGCCCACCGCGCCGATGCGCGGCACGCGGGCCGAGACCTGTACCGGACGGTGCAAAAACGCACGCGCCGCCCGCTCGAGCTTCTCGCCCGCGACCAGTGCCCGCTCGTGCTCGCTGCCCATGATCGCCAGACGCAGGCCCGGCCCCGCGTCCTCGTCGAGCTTGCGGTCCCACTCCGACGCGAGCGACTTCATCAGGCGGTACGACGCGACGACCGCCGCCTCGTCGGCCCCGGTCAGCACCGTGATCTCGTCGAGGTCGTCGCGCGCGATCATCGCTGGCTCGTCCGTCTCGTCAACACGGAGAATCCAGTGCGTGCAGCGCCGCTTGGCGTCGGCGATGGCTTCCTTCAGGTCCGTGTGCACTTCGCTGGGAGGGCTGATCCCGGCGCCGACGAGATCCAGGGTCGTCAGTTCGGGCGAGATGCGCAAGAGCGCCACCGGCGCCTGCATCGCATCGGCGACGGACCCCGCGTACTGACGCACCCAGATCGACGCGCGCACCGGCAGGTGCCCGAGCACCACGCCCTCGAGTTTCGCAGGCGCTGCCGCTTCGGCACGCGCGCTCACGACCCGGGCCGGGACCGGGTCTGTCCCGGTTGATCGCGCCGGGGGCGCCTGGCTCGTCCCGGGCGGCGCCAGCGGCGTGTCGCCCAGGAACAGGTCCGCCAGGGCGTCAAACTCATCGCCGCCAGCCGGGCGCGAGATCGTGGGCATGTACTCGGAATGGTCGCTTTGGTCGGGGCCGTCCATCGTTGTCTCGCCTTTGCTGATTTACACGTCCGCCCGGGGCGGGACGCGGACCACGCTGTTGGGTTCACCGCTCTGGTTCAGGACGCACTCGCCCGCGTACGGATCGACTGCCCAGCGCCCGTCGATCACGAGGCGGTACTGGTGCTCGCCCGGGCTCATCGGGATCTCGAGTTCGTACACGCCGCGTTCGGGGTTGCGCCGCATCTCGTGGCGGGCGCTCTGCCAGCCGTTGAAGTCGCCGGCGACAAAGACGCGCTCGCCCAGCGCCAGCGGCAGGACAAACAGCACGCCCCGGGCCGTCGGGCGCGAGCCGAGCAGCGCCCGGGCGCCCGCGTCTACACGCGCGATCGGCTCGGGCTCGCTCTCGATGAGTGTGAGCGCCGAGCCTGTGCGCAGGGGGTGTTCGGAGGTTGGCGCGGGCGCCGTCGCCTGGGCGCCCGAGGGTTGATCAGGGTGTGCGCTCGGGGCGGCGTTGACGCTGGCGACGGTGCGCAGGGCGTCGAGACGCTGGGCCGCAGTCAAGGAGGCGCCGGCTGCGTCCTGCTTCATCTCGCGGACGCGGGCCGTCAGCTCGTCCAGGCGTGAAACGGGAGCTGCAGGCCTGGGCTCGGCGCCCCCCAGCACGGCCCGCTCGGCCCCGGGCATCACCGTCACACTCGCGGGGCGCTCGACGCGCATGGGGATGTCGTCGTCGCCATCGAGCTCGGACCGGTCGATCCGGGCGTGCTCCTCGAGCCACTCGCACAGGGAGGTGTAGTCCTCACTGCCCATCGAGTGTGGGGCGTGGTCGATGATGGGCCTGCCGAGGCTCGCGGCCTCGCGCAGGGCGGGGTCGCTCCGGATGATCGTGGGGATCAGCAGCCCGCCGAACTTGGCGCGCATTTCTGAGAGCATGTCGCGTGAGATCGGGACCGCCGTGTCGTGCAGCGTGGGCAGCAGGCGGGCGCGGTTGCGCACGCCCAGGCGCCGCCCGATCGAGCGCATGGTCTTGACCTGCTTCTCGGCGCCCTTGAGCGCGAAGTAGCTTGTCTCGACCGGGACGATCAGTTCGCGGGCCGCCACCAGCGCGTTGTAGGTCAGCAGGCCGATCGAGGGCGGGCAGTCGATCAGGCAGATGTCAAACACCCGCTCGGGCTCGTCGCCCTGGCCCGCGGCGCCCGATGCCCGGCTGAGTCGGTCGATCACCGACGCCAGGCGGTGGTCCTTGTCGGGCGCCTCGGCAAGGCCGCCCCGGCTCGCCTCGAGCCCGGCCAGACGCATCAGGCTCGGCAGCAGGTCCAGCCCCCGCGTCACACGCCAGAGCAACTGGCTCCGGTCCAGGCGAGCGTCCGGTGGCGCCAGCAGCGCGTCGGTCACGTCCCGGTCGATCTGGTCCTCGGGCACGCCCAGGCCCGCAGCGCAGTGTGACTGCGGGTCGAGATCCACCAGCAGCGTTCGGAAGCCCCGGCGGGCGAAGACCGCCGCGAGGTTGATCGCGCTGGTCGTCTTCCCGCACCCGCCCTTCTGATTGATGATCGCGATCGTCCGCACAGCCCAGGCCCCGGCGCCCCACATGGCGTGGGGCTTTGCTCGCAGTCGTCCGCGGCCCGATCGCGGTAAACGATGGCGAACCGGCGGCTGCCAGCCTTATCGGGCCAGCGCGTCCGATCGCTCCAGAACCAGATTTTCGTCCGAGAGAGGCGCCAGCGCCTCGCCAGATCAGGGGGCGCCGATGGCCGCCAGCCCGGCGCGCACCGCGCTGTCCGGCGGGTCTTGAACCACCCGGGCCTGCCCCGCTCCGGTCGGGACGATCAGGCGCAGTCGCCCGCCGACTGTTTTCTTGTCGTCGATCATGGCGCTCATCAGGTCGTCCGCCCGGGGCAGGCCCGCAGCGCCCGTGGGCAGCCCGAGGCGCTCGAGCAGCGCCCGGATCCGCGGGGCGAGCTCTGGCGGGGCCATGCCCAGCGCCTCGCCCGAGGCCAGAGCCGCGACGAGGCCGATCGCGACGGCCTCGCCGTGCTGAAGACCCTGCTCGTCCGACCCGCGCGGGCTGACACCGTCGAGCGTTTCGATCGCGTGGGCGAAGGTGTGCCCGAGGTTGAGCAGCGCCCGCCCGCCGTCCGCCTGGGTCTCCCGCTCATCGCCCGCAACCACGCGAGCCTTGAGCGTGACGCTCCGCGAGACCAGCTCGCCAACGGCGGCGGCGTCGTGCGACAGAATCGCGTCGGCGTTCGTTTCCGTCCATGACAGCAGCTCGTCCGAGCCCGAGATCATCGCGTGCTTGACGCACTCGCCCAGCCCCGCGCGGAAAACCCGCGCCTCGAGCGAGGCGAGCATGTTCGTGTCGGCGACGACCAGCCTCGGCTGGTGGAAGGCGCCGACAAAGTTTTTGAGCAGGCGTCGGCGCCCACCGAGCTCGCTCGAAAGATTCACGCCCGTCTTCCCGCCGACCGAGGCGTCCACCATCGACAGCAGGGTGGTGGGGGCCTGGATGACGGGCACGGCGCGTCGGTAGGTCGCGGCGACGAACCCGCCCAGATCGCCCACGATCCCGCCGCCGAGGGCAATGACGGGGTCGGTGCGTTCGAGGCGGGCCTGGGCGGCGGATTCGAGCAGGCGCCCGTATGTTTCGAGTGATTTGATCTGTTCGCTCGGATCGACCTGGGCGCGCGTCAGGATCGTTCCGGCGCGTTCGAGCTCGCCCGCGATGCGATCGACGCGTTCGTGCGGGATGCCCCGGTCAATGACGAGCAGCGCCCGCGCGGGCGTCGCCCCGAGGGCGTCGCGGATGTTTGACGCCAGCGAACCGAGCGCCCCCGCGCCGATGCGGACGTCGTAGGCGCGCTCGCCAAGCTCGACACGGACCGATGCGCTCACGGCCCGCCCGTCCCGGGCGATTTCCTCTCGGGCAGCTTGACCCGCGGCGCCTCGCCCCACAGCATCTCCAGGTCATAGTGCGCCCGCGCGTTCGGCTCGAACACGTGGATCACCACATCGACAAAGTCCGCGAGCTGCCACGTCCCGCGCTCATCGACGTGCGACCGGTACCGGGGGAAGCCCCGCTCCTCGCCCAGGTCTGTCGCGTGGCTCAGGGCCGCGTTCATCTGGCGGTCCGAGGTGCCCGTCCCGATGATGATGTAGTCGGTCACGGGCGACGTCTTGGTCACGTCGAGCACCAGCACGTCCTCGCACTTGTCGTCGATGAGCAGCAGTGCCGCGTCGATCGCGAAGGCGCGGGTCAGGGCCGGGTCGCCCGTGGATCGGGCGGCGAACCGCCCGGGGTCGTTGAGTGTCGTTTCGATGTTCTCCATTGCCCAGAGGGTATCGCTCAGAAATCGCCCCAGCCGTTCAATCTCGCGCGGGCTCTGTCGCCGGGCGTCTGGCGATGACCCATGTGATCTCACGATCAGCCGACCGGGCGTGGTCGATCTGGGCGTCTCGGCAGAGCAGGCGCAGGCGGATCTCGGTCGTCTCGCCCCCGTCGCCAGCCTGCGATGATCTGCAGGCTAGGAGCCCGCCCGGGGCGACGACCCGCCACAGCTCGGCGAGCATCGCGTCCTCGCCCTGGGGGTTCGCCTGGGGCGCCCGGTGAGCGATCACGGCGTCGTACGAGGCGTCGGTCTCGCCGTCGAGCGTCTCGCTCCCGCCCACCTCGAACCCGAGGTTGCCCCTGCGGTAGCGCCGCCTGGCGAACCGGATCGACTCGCGGTCCGTCCCGACGCTGACCACCCCGCCCGAAGGCCCGACGAGCTCGCTGAGCAGGGCCGAGCCTCCTCCGGTGGCGCACCCGACCTCGAAGACGCGCCACCCGGGGCGGATGAGCGACCGCAGCGCCCGAATGCCATTGACCCGTGGGCAGGGCGCCAGATCGGCGAAGATCCGCTGGCGGGTCGCGTGGATCGCCATGGGCGCCGGCGCCGATGGCCCGGGGAACCGCACGTCGTACACCTTCTCGCCCTCGCTGTGGCGCCCGAGCGATCGGCGCAGCGGCGTCCGCGTCCGCTCTTTGTACCGGACGCCCTCGACGCGCCACGTCTGACGCAGGCGCAGCACCGAGCGCAGCCAAGGCCCGATCTTCCGCTCAAGCTCGCGCGCCCGCCTGGGCGATCGGGGCGAACGCCGGCGATCGGCGCGGGTCGTCAGGCGCCCGGCTTTGGACGCGCTCACTTGCACGCGCCCCGGGCGGTCGCCCCGAACAGCGGGAGCGTCTCGACGAGCGTTGGCGGGCTCGCCTCGGGCGAGCCCGCGGGCGGCGCCGAGATCGGGATCCACCCCGTCGCCTTGGTCTGGTCCGAGATCGTGAGCTGGTACGGCGCGCCGTGGTGGGGCGCCGACGCCAGCGCGGGCGTGTTGCACTGGCGCGACAGGTGCAGCAGCACGACACGCTCTCTGGGCGAGATGCGCCGGGTTGTCGCGGCGCACTGCTCGTTGCTCAGGTGCCCGCTCCCGCCCATGATCCGCGCCTTGAGAAAGCCGGGTCGTTCTGATTCACGCTGCATCACGGGGCAGTAGTTGGACTCGATCGCCAGCGTGCTGACCGCGTGCAGGTGGACGACGAGCTCATCCGACGGGCGCCCCAGGTCGGTCGCGAACCCGAGCGAGGGCGGGCTCGGACCATCAAAGTCGAACCGGAAGGCCGCGACCCCGAGGGTGTCGTGCGAGAGCAGGGCCGCGCCGACGCGGGCGCCGGGCAGATTGATCTCATCCTCGAACGCAGATGTCGCGCGGGGCGGGAGCCCGAGCGAGGCGAGGCGTCGGGCGTGGCGTTCGTGGACGTGCAGCCTGGCGCGCAGCTCGCCGACATCCCGGTCCAGCTCACGCATCCACCCCGGGTGGAAGTGGTCTGAGTCGAGGTGGGTCAGCAGGACGTCATCGACGAGGCGCAGCGGGACGCCGTGCTCTGCGAGCAGGCGGCGCGTCCGTCTGGGGCTGAGCCCCGCGTCGATGAGCGTCGCGCGCACGCCCCGCTCGGACCGACGCAGCAGCACCGAGCAGTTGCCCGACGAGCCCGACGCCAGCACGCACAGGCACGCGGGGGTCTCGCGCGTCAGCTCGGGTGGGGTGTCAGCCATACGGTTCATCCTATCGACAGGGGCGCGGACGCATCAGGCGCTGGAGTCAACATCAGCATCGTCCTCCGCGCTGCCCAGGTCTCGCTTGCCCTTGCGAACGCCCGGGGCCAGCCCGCGTTTGGCGCCCTCGGCGAACTCGGCCATCTCGATGAGGGCCGGGAACCGCCCTTCGCCTCGCGCCCGCAGCTCGCTGATCAGATCCTGCCTCATGAGCCCGTTGCGAACCAGGTCTCGGAACGCCTCTCGGACCGCCTGAATCTCGCTCCGGTCCATGCCCGCCCGGCGCATACCCACGAGGTTGACACCCGCGATGCGGTTGCGGTGGGTCGCCATGGAGAACGGGAGCACGTCCATCGAGAATACCACGCCCGAGATCATGCTCAGCCTCCCGATGCGGCAGTGCTGGTGCAACGCCGAATGCCCCGACATGTTCACCTGGTCGCCCACGACCGCGTGCCCCCCGATCAGGGCGCCGTTGACGAGGATGACGTCGTCGCCCACGCGGGCGTCGTGCCCGACGTGGCTGGTACACATCATGAACACGCGGTCGCCGATGGTGGTGGGGGTCTGATCGTTGGTCGCGCTGTGAACGCTGACATACTCGCGGATGATGCCCTGCTCGCCGATCACAAAGCCCGCGGAAATGTCGCCGAGTCCGAGCTTTCGGTCCTGGGCCGGCGCCCCCAGCGATGCGAACGGGAAAACGACGGTTCCCGCGCCGATTTCCCCGGGTCCATCGACACAGACATGAGAAATCAGGCGGACCCCGTCGCCCAGGCGGACCCGCCCCCGGACGATGCAGTACGCCCCGATCTCCACGCCATCGCCAAGCTCGGCCTCGTCGGACACAATCGCAGTCGGGTGAATCCCGGTCGTGGTCGCGGTCATGGGGCAATCGTAGCGTGCGTACAGTGCATCCCGTGGATGCTCCGCTGATCAGTGTGACCGATCTGGGACGCATGGACTACGCCCGGGCCTACGAGCGACAGGTCTCGCTCAACGAGGCGGTCCTTGCCCGGCGCGACCAGAGCGCCGGCGCCCCCGCCGAGCTGCTCCTCGTCGAGCACGACCCGGTCATCACCGTCTCGCGCCGCCCCGACGCCCCCGGGCACGTCCTGGCTTCGGAAGAGACGCTCCGCCAGCGGGGCGTCTCCCTGGCCCAGACCAACCGCGGCGGCGACGTCACCTACCACGGCCCGGGCCAGCTCGTCGCCTACGCCATTTTCGACCTCAAACGCCTCCGCCTGGGCATCCACGAGCACTCCCGCCTCCTCGAAGCCAGCGTCATCGACACCCTCTCCGCCTTCGGCGTCAACGCGCGGCGCGACCCCGAAGCCACCGGCGTCTGGGTCGAGCGCCAGGGCGTCAACGCCAAGATCTGCGCCATCGGCATCCGCGTCCGGCGCTGGGTCACCTTGCACGGCCTCGCGCTCAACATCCGCACGGACCTCTCACACTTCGACCTCATCGTCCCCTGCGGCCTGCACGGGCGAACCGTCACCAGCCTCGAACGCCTCCTGGGCGATCAGACTCCCAGCATGGACCAGGTCAAAGGCGCGCTTGTAGAGGCGCTCGCCTCACGCCTGCGCGATCATGGCGCCGGCTGATCGTTCATCTCCTCGACACTCCCTGATTCCACCGCGTCCTCGGCGCCGCCCGGCGCGTCGTCGTCGGCGGACGCCTCGGGCTCGCTCCCCGGTTCGGGCAGGCCCAGCTCCGCCCGGATCAGCGCGGTCAGGTCGTGCCGGTCCGCGCCCACGGCCAGCGGGCGCGCCAGGATCTCCTGAGTCACCGCCGTCAGCGTCGCCGTGCCCTCCATCTCCACGCCCGCGCGGTTGGCGATCACATGCGAGAACCCCTCGCGCTCTGCCACACGCGCGGTCGCGGCGCGCACCGTCGCGTACACCTCTTTCGCCTGGCCAGAGCCAAGGCTCTGGAAGCTCTCGAACGATCTCTGCTGGAAGTTCTGCGCCTCGAGCTGCTTGGCCTGAAGATCGGCGTACAGCTGCGGCCCGCGGGGGTCACCCGGCTGGAGCGTCTGCAGCTCCTGCGACATCATCTGCATCTGCGCCTGCATCGCCTGCATCGCATCAAACAGCTCGGCCTCTTGCTTGACGCGGGGGTCCGCGTAGACATCGGTGCGAAGCACATCCTCGACAAGTGTCAGCACGTCGGCGCTGGCCAGACGCTGCCCGGAATCCTGCGACGAGATGCCTCGCAACCCGAGGATCAATGTCAGAACGCCGCCAGCAAGCAACAGAAGCACAACTCGATCCAGGGTACGCATGATGGACTCCCGTCTGCGCCGCGGCGCATCATCTCAAAGGGTGGGGGGGCCGCAAGGCGCAGCCGCAGGGTGATTCTAGAGCGGCAGAGTTGCCCCGGGCCTGTCTATCCTGTCACCTCAACCCACGATCAGCCCCTGGAGGCCTCCAATGCGGGATCAGAGACTCGACAAGCTCGCCGATGTGCTGGTTCGCTACTCGACTCGGGTCAAACCGGGCGACCTCGTCGGCATCGTGGGCGACCCCATCGCCATGCCCGCGATCGAGGCTGTGTACGAGGCCGTGCTCAAGGCCGGCGGGCGCCCGTTCTGGCGACCCGCGGCTCACTCGCTCGACGAGATCCTCATGGAACACGGCTCCGACGAGCAGGTCGCCTTCCTCAACCCGCTGCGCATGGACTTTGTTGAGAAGGTCGATGTCCAGATCGGGTTCTGGTCCGAGACGAACACGAAGGCGAGCAGCCGGATCGACCCGGCCCGCTCCGCTGCGGCCCGCCAGACGCACAAGCCGGTGATGAAGCGGTTCATGGAACGCGTCGCCGATGAGTCGCTCCGCTGGGTCGGGACGCTGATGCCCACCCAGGCCTCGGCCCAGGACGCGGAGATGAGCCTGGCGCAGTACGAGCGGTTCGTCTTCGAGGCGGGCATGCTGCATCTCGCTGACCCCGCGGGCGCATGGAACGCGCTCAAGGTCTCGCAGCAGCTCGCGTGCGACTTTCTCCAACCCAAGAAAGAGCTCCACTTCCGGGCGCCGCCCCGCAACGGGCACGACGGGACCGACCTGCGCGTCCCGATCGAGGGCGGGACGTGGATCAACTGCTGGGGCGACCAGAACTTCCCCGACGGCGAGGTCTTCACCGGCCCCCAGGGCGCCGACGGGCATGTGAACTATTCCTTCCCCTGCGTCTACGACGGGCGCGAGGTCGAGGGCGTGCGACTGGTCTTCAAGGGCGGGCGCGTTGTTGAAGCGAGCGCGCGCAAGAACGAGGCGTACCTCTTCGCCATGCTTGACCAGGACGAGGGCGCGCGCACGATGGGCGAGATCGCCATCGGCACGAACTACGCCATCAAGGAGTTCTCGAAGAACACGCTCTTCGACGAGAAGATCGGCGGGACATTCCACGCCGCGGTCGGCGCGGGCTATCCCGAGAGCGGCAACACCAACGAGTCCGCCCTGCACTGGGACATGGTCTGCGACATGCGAGAGGGCGGCTCGATCAGCGCCGACGCTGAGACCTTCCACGAGAACGGACGCTTCACGCACGCCGGCTGGCCGGGATCCGAGTGACAGAGATCGTGCTGTCTTTTTCGAGATTTGTGCGTGTCTGCGGTTGACACCGCCCGATGGATGTGTATCTTCCGAACCACGGCGGGGTGTTCACCCCGCATCACGAATCACCCTGCGAACGTGAAAGGAGCGACAGATGAACGACAACATGATCGAAAGCCGCGCCCCATTCGCGTACGCCTGCGTTTCTGATCTGGACACGTTCCAGATGCAGGGCGTTGACGCCAGCGACAACAAGAGGCCCCCGATGAGGTAGCCGAGCCGAAATCCCGTGATTTCCGCAGGCCCCGGGGGTGTTCCCCCGGGGCCTGTTTCGTTTTGCCCTGATCCACCGTTGCACCCCCAACAGAGGAGCGCTATCCATGCGCGCACACGAGATGACAGAACTGCTCAGCGTTGGCGCATCGCTCGCGATGTTTTTGCTGTCCCGGCGCCGGTCGTCCGCTGCGCTTTCGGGCGAGCAGACCGGCGGGCGTCGCTTCGGCGCCATGAAACTGTCCAGAGCCGATCGCGCCCGCCTCGGGCTGGCGCTGCCCAGCGAGCGTGACTGCTCAGGAAGGAGCCCGCCGGGAGTTCTTTAGGTGATGGTGTTGAGCGAGTTGGTCAGGCGTCCGGGGCGATCCGGCGCCTAGCCATCCGCTTGGCGCTCTCAGAGGCCAGATCGGTCCCGCACTCGGGGCAGATCGTCACGCCCCCGAGCCCGGTCATGTCGTAGTCGCAGAACGCGCAGCGCTGGTCGGGTGTCACCGCGACGCCCTCGCCGTACACCGCTCCTGCGATGTACTCGATCGCCTCGCGCGCCCGCCCCAGGCTCTCGCGCGCCACCAGCACCTCGATCGGTTTATGCGTACGCCCGGGCAGCAGCGATCCGCGCGGCACGCTCAGCGTGCTCATGATCTGGCGCAGCTTGAGCCCGTACCGGATCAACGCCGCCTCGTCGTGCGTGTCGCAGGTGGTCAGGACGACGTACGCCGCGGGCAAGTTGGGCTCGCGTGAGGTCATGCCGGTTGGAACGCCTCGTAGATGAGGACAGCTATGAAGCTCAACACGAGCATCAACAGAACACCGGCGCCCAATACCGCGCCGAAATTCTGGATCAATCGCCCTTCGCCTGGCGCCGGGGCAAGGCGGAAGTATCGCTCGACGCCGCCCAACTCGTCCAAGTCGGCGCCGCACTCGGGGCAGATTGGCGCGTCAATCCCTGTCATGTCGTACCGGCACAGCACGCACTGCCCCTTGGCGTCCAGCGCACGCTCGCCGGCTGGAAGCGCCTTAATGAGCGCCCGGGAAGCCTCATAATCGCGATCGAAGACCAGGACCTCGATCGAGAACTGACCCCCGGAGAACACCATGGACCCGATGGTGGTGGCGCCAGCGACCCGGACCTTGATTCCCGCTTCATCAATGATCGAGGCGATAATGTGGGCGCCGGGCTCGGTCAATGCAGATCCCAGGCGGACCACGCAGTCATTGCTGGCATCAAACTGGTCAGATTCGCCATCCATATCGTCATGATTCTATCGCCGAGGGCGATTCGGACGAACAATCATCCATCGCCGACCTCGACCACATCCCCGTCCTGCTCGATGAGACGCTCGACGCCCTCGCCCCGGCCCCGGGTCAGACGCTCATCGACTGCACCGCCGGCCTCGGCGGGCACGCCTCGGCGATCGCCCGGATCCTCGGCGATGCCGGCTCGGTCGTCCTCAATGATTTCGACGCGGGCAACCTCGCCCGGGCCGAGGCCAACGTCCGATCGAGCCTGTGCCCGGACGACCCCGCCTCGGCGTCGGTTCTCGCGATCAACGACGGGTTCGCTCGACTCCCCCGAACACTTGCCAATCAAGCCATTGCGGGCGACATGCTCCTGGCGGATCTCGGCTTCGCCTCAACCCAGGTCGATGACCCGGCCCGGGGCCTGAGCTTCCGGCGCGATGGCCCGCTGGACATGCGACTGGACCCGACTTCGCCCGTGACGGCGGCGGAACTGGTCAACACCCTCCCCGAGCGGGAACTCGCCGACCTCATCTGGCGATTCGGCGAAGACCGCAACGCGCGGCGCATCGCCCGGAAAGTTGTCGAAGCCCGGCGTGACGGGCCGATTGAATCCACGTCACGCCTGGGCGAGATCGTGCGCTCGGCCTGCCCCCGCGCGGGGCGGGGCGGGGGCTCGCGCCTCGACCCGGCGACGCGAACATTCCAGGCCCTGCGGATCGGCGTCAACGACGAGATCGGCAGCCTGGAGGCGCTGCTCGCCAGCGTCGCTCGCGCCGCCAAGGACGTGTCGTCGGGTGTCGGGTCGTGGCTCAAGCCGGGAGCGCGGGTGGTGTTTATCTCGTTTCACAGTCTCGAAGACAGACCCGTCAAGCGCGCTCTCGCCTCGATGTGCGAGCAGGGTCTCGCGTCGGTGCTGACGCGAAAGCCCGTGCGCCCGAGTGAGGATGAGTGCGAGCGCAATCCGCGCGCCCGCTCGGCGAAGCTCCGCGCGATCGTGATCGGCGGGGGATAAACGGTGTGCTGATCGGGGTCAACGCCCCGGCGGCGGATTCGAGCGTGTACGCTCACGCCCCCCAGGGACGGGGGACGAAACTGACTTCTCGCTGGCGCCCGCGGAGCGGACCGTCGGGCGACCGGACGCAAGGACGCGCCGCTGTGACCCGAGAGAATAAGCTCGCGCTCATCGTTGGATTTTCGGTCATCCTTATCGTGGGGGTGCTCGTCAGCGATCACTTCTCGCATGCTCGCCAGGCCCAGCTGCGCGAACTCAATGAGCAGGAGATCGGGGCGGTCGGCATCATCCGAGCCCACGAGTTCACTCCATCTGAGCCGCTCGTATCGACGCAGACAACGCCCGTCGCTGCCCGCCCGCAGGCCTCCGAGCCCCGCCTGCCCAACACCCCCTGGAGCGCCCCGCGCTCGACCGGGTCCGGGCTGATTGATAGCGCGCTCCTGGCGAACTCTCGCAATCCACGTCAGCCGGCTCGCCAGCAGTCGCTCGCGCAGCAGCGGGCTACATCCGCGCGCGATTCACTTCGCGATTCGCCCCTGCTCATCAAGCAGGGCCGGACGAGTCAGACCCGCAGCGCCCTCGCCTCGAATGCCGCGAGCCTGATCGACAGTGCTCGCGTCCACGGCGTCAACCTCGTCCCCCTGACTCAGCCCGCGGCCATCGCTGCGAACACCTCCCGGCGCGCAACCGAGACGCGCAGCCCTGAGCCCAGCGTTATTCCCTGGGAGTACCACGTCCGCAAGGACGATTCGCTGTACTCGATCGCCAAGAAGCGGCTCGGCTCCGGGTCGCGCTGGCGCGAGATCCGCGATCTCAACGCCGACCGCCTGCCCAACGACTCGGTGCTCCGGATCGGCCTTCGCCTGCGGATGCCAGCGGACGCCAGGAACCCGACGCGCATCGACGTGCCGCCGAGAGCTGGCGTGCAGCCAGCGCAGAGCCAGCCCAGGCGCACGGGCTCGCCTACCGAGTACACGGTCGAGAACGGCGACACGCTGGGCCAGATCAGCCAGCGCCTGCTGGGCACGGTCAAACGCATGGACGAGATCATCTCGCTCAACGCGGACAAGATTTCCAACGCCGACGAGATCCGCGAGGGCATGACCCTGCGGATCCCCGCGGGCTGATGGCGCCGAGGAGCCCGCTGTGTTCGTCAAGCTCGGCGTGCTGATTCTCGTCTTCGGATCCTGCTCCGGCGGGGTGCTTGCAATGCGCCAGTCCCGCCTCCAGGCGGCCCACGAGCTGGCCGAGTCTCGCCTGCGCGTCCGCGAGCACGAGCAGCGCCTGCGCGAGCTGCGCGCACAGATCGCGGCCCTGTCCAACCCCGACACCGTCCGCGCCATGGCCGGACGCTCGATCGAGGGCGCCCTTCTGCCCGCCCAGGACGGGCTCGTCGAGCTTGAGGCGCCCGAGATATTTGGTGAAACCCACGAGGCCCTGGCGCCCGCGCTCGAGCCGCTGGGCGATGGGTGGTCCCCGTGACCGGTCCGGCCCGTACACCCCCGTCCCCCGCGCTGCGCATCGACGCCGTGACGCGCCTCTTTGCGATGGGTGTCACGCTTCTGTTTGTTGTTTTGCTCGGGCGGGTGGTTCAGCTCCAGGCAGCGCCCGGCGCGCAGCTCGCCTCGCACATCGCGAGGCGCACCAGCACCGCGTCGCTGCAATCGCCGCGGGGTGATCTGTACGACCGGCGCGGGCGCGTCCTCTCGACCTCACGCTTCGGGTACCGCGTCATCGTTGATCCCGAGCGTTTGCCCGATGAGCCCGGCGGCGTCATCATCGCGCTCAGCGATGCGCTCGGACTCGAGCCCGACCAAGTCGGCGCCAAGATCATGAGCCGCATGATCGTCAACGACACTAGGCGCGCGCGCACACCAGACGCTGTTGATTCGGACCCGCTCGACGAGCTGGTCCGCGCAGTCGAGCGCAGGCTCGGGCTCGAGCCCGCGGCGCCGGGCGAGACTGCGCCCGGCGGTGACCAGCCCGCCTCGAAGCTGATCCGCTACGTCCCGCTCGGGGGCGAAGTTGACCTGGCCCACGCCAAGCGGATCGAGGCTCTCTCGCTCCCGGGCGTGTGGCTCGAACGCCGCCCGATGCGCGAGTACCCCGGGGGCGACGCTGCGGCTTCGATCGTGGGCAAGGCGGGCCTGCGCGACGCCTCGCTCGACCAGTTCGGGCTCATGGGCGCCGAGCGGATGCTCGATAGCCGCCTCCGCGAGTCCGATGGCAAGGCCAGCTATGTTCGTGATGCGTGGGGGCGCCCACTCTGGGTCGAGCGCGGCGCCTGGAACGCCGGCGTCTCGGGCGAGTCCGTCCGCCTCTCGATTGATCTCGAGCTCCAGCACATCGCGCTCGAAGAACTCCGGCGCGGCATGGACGAGGCGGACGCCGCCGGCGGGCGCATCGTTATCCTCAATCCCAATACCGGTGAAGTCCTCGCCATGGGCGACCTGCTGCGCGATGTTCCCGACGCCCAGCCCTTCCCCTGGCTCGAGCTCGACGAGCAGACACAGACCTGGGCCTCGCCGCACGCCGAGCTGGCGCGCGATGTCCGCGACCGCCCGCGATACATCACCCTGCTGCCCGACCCGGCGCGCGATGTTCACCCGGCGCTCGGGCGCAACCGGTGTGTGGAGGATCTCTACGAGCCCGGCTCGACCTTCAAGCCGTTCGTCTGGTCCGCGGGCTGGGAGGCCGGCCTGATCGACGCCGAGGAAATCCTTGAGCACGAGCGAAACCTCTACAAAACCCAGTGCGGACGCACCGTCGAGGACGTTACTTTCCGAAACCGATTGACGTGGAACGACGTGCTCAAGTTCTCCTCGAACATCGGCATGGCCCGCCTGTCGGAGCGCATGAGCGCCGCCCAGCTCCGCGGCGCCGTCCTCCGGTTCGGGTTCGGCTCGCGCACCGATCTGGGCCTGCCCGGCGAATCGACCGGGCTTGTCACCAGCGCCAAGAGCTGGTCGCTCTACTCACAGACCTACGTCTCCATCGGGCACGAGATCGGTGTCACCCCCGTCCAGATGGTCCGCGCGTTCAGCGCGTTTGCGCGCTCGGGCGAGCTGGCCGGGACGCTGCCGCGACTGACGCTCGTCGCCGACGAGGGCGACGCCTCGCGCGCAGGGGTGATCGTTCGTGTTCTCCCGCCCGAGGTAGCGATCACCACGCGATCCGGCATGCTGGGCGTGGCCGACCGTCTCGATGAGAAGCTCAAACGCACGTTTCCCGACGACCCGACCCCGCGCTACACCATGTTCGGAAAGTCCGGCACCGCGCAGATCCCCTGCGTCCCCCCGCCCGGCAAAAAACGCCCCCCCGGCGCGACCGGGTACTTCCAGCGCCAGTACAACTCCAGCTTCATCGCCGCAGCCCCCGCGAGCGAGCCGGAGCTTGTTGTTCTCGTCGTGATCGATGACCCAGGCCCGTCGCGCGTGCGCGTCAGAGCGCACTACGGCTCGTCCGTCGCTGGCCCGGTCGTCCGGCGCGTCATCGAACGCTCGCTCACCTATATGGGCGTCCCGCCCGACCACCAGCCCGGGTCGGCGGGCAACGGGATCATCGCGGGGGCGCTGACCGAGGCGCCCGCGAACTGACCGGCGAACTGACCGGCGATCGCCCCGCGATCACGTCGTTGCGCGCTCCCGGGCGGGTGATGTCGCGGACAAACCGCCTGTATTCCAGGTCGAGCCGCTCGATCGCGCCGGGCTCGCCCGGGGCCGCGAAGTACACGAGCAGGACATCCGCGCCCGTGCGCCCTTTCATGGCGTTGGCGGCGCGATCGCGCCCGAGGCTCGAGATCAGAACATTCTCGACCCGCCCCGAGGCCGCGTCGCGCAGCAGGCGTGACAGCGCCGGCGCGTGCCGCCTCCCCTCGCCCTCGTGGAGAAAGTGAATCAGCGCCCAGAGCTGGGCGTAGTACGTCAGGATCTGGCTCGACCCATGTCGGATCTGGCGCTGCGGCGTTGTCGAGAGCAGCTCGGACAGCGGAAGGAGCCGCCCCGTCCGGGCCGCGTCGCGCAGGCGGTCGAACCGCTCGGGGTTTGACCACGCGAGGAAGATGGCGCGGTCGGGCTGGGCCGGGTCCCAGCGGAAGCCCTCCATGTACGCCGCGACGCCCTCGTCGAGCCACACGGGCATCGCGCCTTTGAACGTGGTCTGCGCGTACTGGTGCCAGCCCTCGTGGGCCGCGATGAGCAGCGAATCACGCGGACCGATGTCGAAGTACACGCCGCGCCCGCCCGCCGCGAACCCGCCGCGCACGATCCGCAGGTAAGGCCCGGCCTTGTCGCCGAGCAGGCGGCGCGTCAGGCGTTCCCACTGCGGGCGCGTCGGCATCATGTACGTTTCCATGCGCGCGCCGGGCGCCGGCAGCGCCGCCAGCTCGCTCCGGTAGTGCGTCAACGCGCCCTCAAGAAACGCGGGCAGTCGCGCGATGGTCAGCGAATCCGGGCTGGTGGTGTACACCCGGAACGAGGCTGTTGTGATCGCCCGCCCGCGGATCCCCTCGAAGGTCCACGCTTCGACGTGAAGAACAGCGTCCCGCGGGGTCAGCGCGCCCGCCTCGAGCACGCCGGGCGCCGCATCGCGCGTCGGCGCCGACGAGCACCCCGCCTGCCCGAGCCCGGCGCACAGACAGGCGCTGACGCCGACCATCCGCAGCATCCGCAGCGTCGGTATCACGCGAGGTTCTCCAACGCGCGCTCGACCGCCGCGAGCTCTTCTTCGAGCCCGCCCAGCTCGTCGCGGGTCTGCTGGACCAAGTGCTCGGGCGCCTTGTCAACATACCCCGGGTTTGACAGGCGCCCACGCATGGCGCCGATCGACTTGCCCAGCTCCGCCTTGCGCTTCATCAGCCGATCCCGCTCGGCGCCCGCGTCCACCGCGTCCGCCAGGTTCGACAGCTTCAGCTCGCTCGACTCAAACGTGAACACCGCGCCATCGCCCGAAGCGTCGTGCGTGATCGTTTCCAACCCCGCGAGTGTGCGCACAAGCTCCGCGACCGCGTCCAGACGCGCCCCGATCGCCTCGGGCACATGCAGCGTGATCCGCCGGCGAGGCTCGACCTTGTGCGCCGCCCGCGTCTCGTTGATCGAACGCACAAGCGATCGGACCCACTCGAACTCCGCCTCCGCGTTCTCGTCGCGGACCGAGCTTGCGATCTCGGGCCAGCCGGACTGGCAGAGCGTCGGCGCGCTCCCGTTCGGGTGCTTGGTCGGTGCGAACCCGACGCCCTCGATGCTCGCCATCGGGACCTCGCGCAGGCGCTCGTGGACCGCCTCGCTCACGAAGGGCGTGATCGGGTGCAGCAGGCGCAGGATCACCTCGAGCGACAGTCGCAGCGTCGCCCGTGTGCCCGCGTCGCCTGCGACCTGCGGCTTGATCGCCTCGAGATACCAGTCGCAGAAGTCACGCCACAGCAGGTCGTACATCAACTGGGCGTACGTCGAGAACTGGTAGCTCGCGAGCGCTTCGTCGATGTCGCGGGCCGCCGTCTCCAGACGGGAGAGCATCCAGCGGTCCGCGAGCGAAAGGTCGGCAGGTGGAAAGGTGTGTCCCGAATCCGGAGCCGATTTATCCAGCATCGCCAGCGTGAAGCGGGCGGCGTTCCAGAGCTTGTTGCAGAAGTTCCTGCCCTCGTCGAACTTGGGCGAGGTGTTCTTGCCGGTTTTCTCGTCAAAGACCACGGGCATGCGCACGTCCTGCGTCTGTGTGGTCATCTTGGCGAGGGTGAAGCGCATGGCGTCGGCGCCGTGGGAGTGGATGATGTCGAACGGGTCCACGCCGTTGCCGAGGGATTTGGACATCTTGCGACCCTCGCCGTCCTGGATCATGGCGTGGATGAAGACGTCGTGGAATGGGATCGGGCCTTCCCCCCCCCTCGCAGCACGGGCGTCCCGCCCGTGATCTACCTCTTCTTCATTTCTCGTGGCACGGGCGTCTCGCCCGTGGTCTTCGGTGCTTGCTGGCTCTTGTTGTATAGGGGGAGAAGAAAGAGGAGGAGTGGTAGCTACGGGCGGGACGCCCGTGCCACGAGGATCGGTAGAGAGGAAATAGCGGTTGAACATGACCATGCGCGAGACCCAGAGGGTGATGATCTCGCGAGCGGTGGTCAGGACGGAGGTGGGGTTGAACGCCGCGAGCAAGTCCTTGATGTCTTCGGGTGCGCCGGGGTCGAGCGAGGCGGCGGTATCCGGGTCGGGCCAGCCCATCGTCGAGAGCGGCCAGAGGGCGGAGGAGAACCAGGTGTCGAGGACGTCGGGGTCTTGGGTGAAGCCTTGATCTGCTAAAGCCTCTTCGGTGCCGGGGCAGTTGCTCCGCACGCAAACAAAGACCCTGTAGTCGCCACCCGGATCGGTGCCGAGAAAACCAAAGAGACCTCCCACTCCAGTGTCGTTGGTGTTGAAGACCTCTCCATCACGGAGTCGCTCGAAGACAACGGACGCAGCCGCCGACCAGTCAATCCTTGCATCGCCAGAGTCTTGCTCCATCGAATGTCGCGGAACGGGATCGCCGTAGTCGAGTAGGTCCCAGTAGCAGAACTCCAAGAACTCATCTTCAAGCGTGCCGCCCTCCAACAGCTCACGCCAGTTGACAGGAATCGAAGCCAGTCGACTCCAAACCGGAATCCGATGCCCCCACCAGAGCTGGCGGCTGATGCACCAGTCCCGCAGGTCGTCGTGCCAGGTCTCGTAGGTCTTGGCGTAGCGGTCGGGGTAGAAGCGCATGGAAGCGTCGCCACTCCCCCCCCTCGTGGCACGGGCGTCCCGCCCGTGAACTCCGTCCCCTCTGTCTTCACTTCTTCCCGCTCTGTCCTCACTCC
>JAJRXR010000075.1 GCA_024276195.1 Planctomycetota bacterium | reverse complement strand
GATCGCCTTGTCGATCTTGCCCCGGATCTTCTCCTCATTGAGCGAGCCCAGGTCCAGGCGCCCGCGCTCTCCCGAACGCAGCAGCCAGTACTCGCCCGTCGCCTCGGCCTCCGGCCCGTACACATGGCGCAGCGCCATCGCGTAGATCCCGAGCTGCAGATCCGTCGGTGGAGGTTCGCGCAGCGCCTTGGACGGGTTCCCGGTTTTGTAGTCCACGATGCGCAAAGCCGTACCGGCGCCGATGCCGAGCTGGTCGATCCGGTCGATCTTCGCCTCGATCGAATGCTCAACGCCGTTGCGCTCGTACGGGAAGACGACGTTGTACTCGTGCTCAAGAAACTGCACCCCCGCCTCGCCGAGCATCGTTGAGGCCGTGGAAAGAAGCGCGAGCACCTGGTCGAGCTGCGCCGCGTCCGCGTCGGAGCCGGGGGGGAGCATCTCAAAGTACTTCTCGCGTCCGATCTCCAGCAATCGCCCGTCGCCCGGCGCGGCGCACCCCTCGTTCTCCGCCTCGCCCAGCTCCTTGACAAACAGCTCGAGCGCCTTGTGGACCACCTGCCCCACCACCATCGCGCCCCCGGGCGCATCGCCCAGACGCAGCACCCGGCGCAGATAGAAACACCGCGGGCACTCCGCGTAGTCCTTCACATGCGAAAAACTCAGCTTCAGCGGCGCCCTCAGCGGCGCAAAGCTCGCCTCCTGATCCGATGGCGCCGGCTCGCCCGCTCCCGCACGCTCGCACAGGTCATGGGCGAAGCGTTCGAGCGCCTCCCCTTCAACCCAGCCCGGCGCACATCCATCGCGTTCGACCGAGGCGATCACGCCCATGCGCGCCGCCGCGTCGCCGATCCGCGCCCGGGCTTGTTTGATCGCTTCGGGGCCGGCGCCGGCGTTGTCGGCGCTGTGCAGCGCCGAAGCCGCGTCGAGGCGGGCCGCCCGGCGCGCCCGCGCGAACACCTCGCCCCGGGCCTGACGCTGCTTGTACGCCGAGACTTCGCGCTCGAGCGAGTCGCTCGCCCCGTCGCCCACGCCCCGCTCCGCAGCCCGGGCCAGCACGTCGCCCGCGGTTGTCTCCGTCGCCAGACCATCGCCCAGCAGCTCGAGCGTGAAGTGCGTTGACTTTGACTTTGACTTGGGCAGCTTGGCGAGCAGCACCAGACGCCGGCGCGCCCGCGTACACGCGACATAAAAAATCCGGCGTTCCTCGTCCTGCTCGCGCTCCTTCACTGGGCGCTCGTCGTCCTCATCAAGCACACCCTCGGGCAGAGACTCGGTCTCGCTATTTGAACTCTTGGGATACCCGTGCTGGGGCGTGACCCGGGGCAGGATCACGGTGTCAAACTCGAGTCCCTTGCTCGCGTGCGGCGTCATCACGCACACCGCCTGCTCCCCGGACTCATCGCCCGCGCCCTCGGCCTCGAGCGCCTCGGCCGGGTCGGGCGAGGCGAATCCCTGCTCGCGACTGTCCAGATCGTCGTAGTACGCCAGGAACGCGCGCAGGTCCGCGGGCTGATCGAGGCGCGGAACACGCCCGCGCGCAAAGCGGATCATCGCGACGATCGCCGCGATGCGCCGCGCCCGCGCCCGCCCGTCGAGCAGGTCCGCGTGCGCAGCCCCTGTCTGCTGCACGATCCGCGTGATCGCCTCGTCCGCCCGGGCCGAGGCGGTGACGGCGCTCAGCTCTGTCCACAACGTTCCAAGGCGCTCGACCCGGTCGCCCAGCGCCGCGTCGGAGGCGAACCGCTCGATGATCCAGGGGATGTACTCGCCCGGCGGCGCGACCGCGGGGTCGCCCGCGTGCGCCCTGGACGCCTGCGCCCGGTAGCCGCTCTCCCACGCGTTGACCTCCGACGGATCAAACAACATCGGCGGGCGCAGCAGCACCCGGCGCGCCGCCCACGACGCCTCCGGGTTGCACAGCGATTCCGCCCACGCCAGCACGTCCTGCACGCCCTCGTCCTCGCCCGCGCTCGGCGGGCGGGCGCTCCGCGTCGGGACCCCCTCGAGCTCGAGCGCCCGGCGCACGCGGTCGATCTCGCCGTGTGTCCGCCCGATCACGGCGTAGTCATTCAGGCTCGCGCCCGGGCGCGAGGCCATGTCCGCCAGGATCAACGCGCTGGCGACCTCCCCGTTCTGCCCGTCATCCTCGAGACGGACCACCTCCACCACCGCCCCAGGCTGCGCCGCCTCGCCCGAGAGCGACGCCGCCCGCTCGATCATCTTGCCAGGCTCAAACCGATCGGCGCAGCGCCCGATCGTCGCCTGCGACGCGTCGATGATCTCACGCTGCGACCGGTAGCTCTCGACCAGCGGGATCGTCTCGGCGTCCGCCCAGATCCCGCGAAAGTGCGCAAATGCCCGGTCGTCGGCGCCGCGGAACGCATAGATCGCCTGGTCGTCGTCACCAACAACACACAGCTCCGCCCCGCTCCCGGGCGGTACCAGCCCGCGCAGCAGCTCGATCTGCGCCCGGTTCACATCCTGAAACTCGTCCACCACCACATGGGCAAGCTCGCCCCGGCAGATGTCACGCACCATCTGGCTCTCGCGCAGCATCCGGATCGGAGCCAACACCATGTCCGAAAAACTCAGCCACCCACGCTCCCGGCACGCCTCCTCAAACAACCCGTACGCCCGGGCGCCGCCCAGATATCTCGTCGCCAACGCCCGCGCCTCATCGTCACACGCGCCATCTTCGAGCAGGCGCTGCCCGCGCTTCACCGCGTCACCGGGCTCGATCGCGTTGTTGCGCAGGCGCTCGATCACCCCGGAGGCGTGCTCCACCGCGCTGTCGATCCCCGACGCCCGGGCCTCGGGGTAGAGCCCGTGCTCGCGGATGATCGACCGGAGCAGGCGGCGCTGCTGGGCCGAGTCCACAAGCATCGGCTCCGGGGGCAGGCCCGCGATGTCCGCGAAGCGGCTGAGCAGACGCCGCCCGAACGAGTGGAACGTGTGAACATTCAGCCGCTCGCTCGTCGAGCGGTCCAGCAACTCCGCGAGGCGCTCGCGCATCTCCTCGGCGGCCTTGTTCGTGAACGTCAGCGCCACGACCGATTCCGGCTCGGCGCCAAGCTCACGCACAGCGAACGCCACCCGGTGCGTGATGACGCGCGTCTTGCCCGTGCCCGGCCCGGCCAGCACAATCAGCGCCGGGCCTTGATGGATCACCGTAGAACGCTGGGCGTCGTTGAGCCCGTCGAGCAGGTCTTGAGCTTCCGTGTTCACACCCCGAGCTTACCCGCCCGGAGGCCCGCCCTCACACTCGGGATCGCGCATGTACAGATGCACGGCCGTGCTCCCGTAGGCGTGGGTCTCGGGGCCGAGGGCGCCCTCGATGCGCAGGTCGATCTTGGTGTTCTCGCGGGCCGGCTGTTGAGCCCGGCGCGACCCGCCCGCCTCTTGCCCGTCCGTCTTGCTCCCGAACGCCTCGTCGAGAAACACCGCTTTGGCCTCGTCAAACCGACGCTTGGCCTCGACCGGCGTGATCGCCTCGCCCGTCTGCGGGTCCAGCGAATGCACAAACGGGTGCGGCGTGCGCAAAATCGCGTACCCCGTGGGCGTGAGCATCTCGATCAGACGCTGCATCTGCATGCGCACACGCGGCCACTGCTCCGGGTCGCGCACCATCTCGTAAGGCGGGTCCATGAAGATGATGTGGACCGGACGCGGGCAGCGCAGCAATGCCCCAGCCCCGAGCGCATCGCTGGTGGCGATCTCCGCCCGGTCCTCGACGCCCAGCGTTGCGATGTTCTCTTCGAGCACACGGGCGACGCGCCGGTCGAGCTCGACCATGACCACCCGCTCGGCGCCGCGCGAAACCGCCTCGAGCCCGAACGAGCCCGTCCCGGCGAAGCAGTCCAGCACCGCCTGACCCTCGAAGTGCCCGCGCAGCAGGTTGAATACCGCCTCACGCACGTTGTCCGGCAGCGGACGCGTCGTTGACCTCTCGGGCGGGCTCTTGAGCTGTCGCCTGCGATATGTCCCACCGATGATGCGCACAACCGACCAAAGCCCCCTGCGGGCGCCGAGTCAAGCGGCATTGCGAGAGTGAATCGCCCTGGCGTTTACACGCGCCGGGGCGGCTCGCCCATGAGCGAGTCGATATGCACCCGCATCATCGGCGGACGCTCGAGCCCCGAGACCACCGTCCAGAACGCTTCCGAGTCGTCGGCGCAGCGCCAGCCGCAGAACTGCCCCGAGGCGTCGTCGGCGTACATATCCAGCGCGGGCGCCCCCACAAAGACCGTCCGCTGCAGAAGCAGCTGGTCGTCACTGGAGTACTCCATCTCCGCGGCCACCCCGGTGAGCGCGTCGACGACGCGCCCGAACAGCTCGCAGTCCGCCCGGAGCAGGATGTCCGCGTCCGACCAGAGGATGACGCGCTGGCGCGGCGCCGGGCGACCCGGTCGTTGATCGCGGCTGCGCAACAGCTCAATCACACCGCTCGACCCGCCGATCCGACGGTCCAGCGGCGGACCCGGGATCTGACGCTCGAGCTGCTGACAGAGCGCATCAAGATTGGTGATGGATCGACCGTGCAGCACGCATACAGACAGATCGCGCTGCGACGCGAGGAACTGGCTCAACCCGGCTGCGAATGCTGTTCGGGTGCGCACCGAGTGTGACCACGCGACGAGGTGATGCTCGTCGAGTAGCTGGAGCGCTTCGGGCTGCCAGTCCAGCGGCACGAAACGTGTTGCAACTTGTCGCGGCGATGCGCGCATAGACGTGACCCATCCATGGGGTTGGCGCTTCTCAACACCAACCATGTCCCCCAGGATCGACGGCATGATCCCAGTCGTCACGACCGCACCGACCGGCGTAACTCCCCCAAAGGTGCCTCAAGAATGGACTTGGGCCACCCTTCCCTGCCAAAACTCACCGCAATTGCGGATTTCACCTCGTCCATTTACGGATATACACATGTGCTTTGAGCGCGAAACGGCCCAATCGCGCGCCGTGTCGTGCTTCCCAGATACATCATCACACACAATCAGGGGTAGACGCCTCAAAACGCCCTTCAGACCCGAATGCGCTCGTGAAACCGCTTGCGTACCGCCGATGACATAGTCCAGATGCACACTCCCTCCCACGCCGATACCCCGCCCTGGACCCTGTGGATGGCCCACGCGGTCCGCGTCGCCTCGCGCGTCGAGAGGCTCCCGGCGGTCGCCACCTCCGACTGGGGCGAGCAGGCCGCCGAGTGCATCGCCTCCTTCCCGGGCGTCTACGGCGTCGCCGTCGTTCTCGCTCGGGGCGCCCGCATCGATGCCCCGCTCGAGATCGACGCGGTTGGTGTGAGCGCCGGAGCAGGCCAGCTCGGGCAGACGCCGCTCTCGTCTCAGGGCGCTCTGTGCGTGCGCTCGCGCCTCGAACAGCTCGGCTCGTCTAGGGCGCTGACCCTTGAGCAGCCAGCACTCGGCGCCGACAAACTCTGGGATGACGCAGCTGATCTTCAGACGCTCCAGACCTGGGGGCGCCTCGGTCCTGGTGATCGTGTCGTGATTATCCAGCTGGCGCAGCGCCGAGATGAAGCGGACGAAACGCTGTTCCTGGGCGCCGCCCTCGAGTCGCTCACGCCGGTGCTGGCGCGGCGCGCCCGCCTTGCGCTCGGCGATGCACCGGGCGCCCCGGTTTGGCTGACCAGCCGCGAACGTCTCGTGCTCGAACAACTGATCCTCGGCCAGAGCGTGCGCTCGATCGCCGACCTGCTCGACCGCAGCCCGCACACGGTTCACGACCATGTCAAAAACCTGCACCGGAAGCTCGGCGCGACCTCGCGCGGGGCGTTGATCGCCCGGGCGCTCGGGCGCGTCGGCGTTGATGCGTCGGGCGAGGGGGTTCCCCCCGCCCAGCCCACCCAGCCCGCCGGACCGCTCCGGATCGGCGCCCGCGGGGCTGCGGGACAGGTCGAGGCCAAGCCAACGCTCATTCCGGCGCGAACCGACCCCGAAAATTTACCGCTGAGATAACTCAGACCTGCTGTGTGCCAGACGCTCACGCAGCGCCTGGGCCAGGCGTGACGCCAGAGCGTCGTCGGTTGAAATCGCGATCCGGTCTCGCCCGCCGACCCCGCGCCGGGCCAGCTCCGGGTCGCGCGTGCGGGTGCTCATAAGGATCACCGAGGATTCGATGCGCCCCCCGGGCACGCTCACGCGCAGCACGGTCACCTCGAACCGGGCCTCGATCGGGCCGGCGGCATCTCGCAGGTCCGGCGCTCGCTCGCCGTCGCCGATCGACTCGCCCCCATCGCCCGCCCGCGTGAATACAACGCGCACGCGCCGCTCCTGCTGGTTCATCAGGTCTTCGACCTCTTGGCGCAGGCTCGATTGCTCGGTGTCCCAGGGCGTGGCCAGGCCAGCCGTGGCCTTGGGGCGGGTCGTGATGATCCCGCCCCGCGCGTCCACCCGCTCGAGCGTGAACTGGCGCGAGGCGAGCAGGTCTTTGGTCTCGTCGAACGCGCGCGCATACTGCCCGGGCTCGAGCGCGACGCTGGGCGCCCCCCCAGCGGACCGACACCCGCCGAGCATCAGCGTCATCGCGGGAAGCGCAGCACAGGCAAAGAGGAGTCGTCTCATGGCGCTGAGCCTAGCACCCGCCCCGCCTCGGCGCGGAGCAGCCCCCAGAGGCGCTCGACATGCACGCGCTCGGTCTGCGTCGCGCCGATGGCCACGCGGATGACGAACCGCTCGTCGCCCGGGGCGCCGGGCAGGGTGGTGTGCGAAAGATAGACCTCTCCCGACGCATTCATCCGCTCGAGCAGCGCCCGGGTCGCCCCGTCGCCCGCGCCCAGGCGCAGGCAGACCAGCGAGAGCGACCGAGGCGCCGAGATCTCGAAGCGGTCGTCTTCGCGGACCCAGGACTCGAACTCCGCCGCCCACCGGACATGCGAGCGGATGTGCGCGCGCAGGCCCTCGATCCCGTAGCGGCGCATCACGAGCCACAGCTTGAGCGCCCGAAACCGGCGCCCGAGCGGGATCTGCCAGTCGCGATAGTCCACCGCCCCGCAGTCCTGCGACTCGTGGCGCAGGTACTCGGGCGTGATCGAGAGGGCGCCGACCAGGTCCGAGCTGGCCCTCGTCCACATGAGATCGCAGTCGAAGTTCGTCAGCAGCCACTTGTGCGGGTTGATGCACAGCGAGTCGGCCCGATCGAGCCCGTCGCCCAGGGCGGCGCGCAGCTCGGGGCAGATCAGGGCAGCGCCCGCCCAGGCCGCGTCAACGTGGAGCCACGGGCGCGGGGCGCACCCATCGCACGCGCCGGCGACAGCCTCCAGCGGGTCGATCGCGCCCGAGGACGTCGTCCCGAGCGTCGCGCAGACAAACGCGGGGACCAGGCCCGCGTCCAGATCGGCGCGGATCGAGGCGCCCAGCGCGTCCGGGTCCATCGCCAGCGTGCTGTCGGTCTCGATCAGGCGCAGGCGCAGGGTGTCGTCCGGCGCGCGCACAAGCCCCGCGACCATCGCGGCCTTGACGACCGACGAGTGCGCCTGCGTCGAGGTGTAGACGCACAACTTCGAGTCAATCGTGTCGTCGTCCGGGTGGAGCCTGCGGGCGCGGTGACGGGCGGCGACGAGCGCCACGAGTGTCGCGTCCGACGCCGTGGACTGGATCACCCCGCCCCCGCCCGGCGCATCCGAGCGGAAGCACGCCGGCAGGGCGAGCGCCTCGCCCATCCAGTCGAGCATGCGGATCTCAAGTTCGGTGACGCCCGGGGCGGTGGACCAGCTCATGCCGTTGACGTTGAGCATGGCGCTGAGCACTTCCGCGACAATGCCCGGCGCCGAGTGGTTGCACGGGAAGAACGCGAAGAACGAGGGCGACTGCCAGTGCGTCAGCGACGGAGCGATCAGCTCATCGAGATCACGAAAGATCGCGTCCCACTCCGCGTTGATGTCGCCCGGGGTCGCCTCGGGCGGCGACGCGGGCAGGCGAGCGAGCAGGTCGCCCGGGCGAGCCGGGGTCTGCACCGGGCGCGATTCAAGCCCGGCGAGGTACTCGGCTCCCCAGTCGATGGCCCTGCGGGCGATCCGGGTCAGCTCGTCCCGGCTGGGGTGCGGCGGCGGGGCGGGTTCTGGCATGGTGCAACGGTAGCTCTGCTCCAGGGCGCCCCATGCACGCCAGAAAGCCGGTTTGCGCGAGATGGCCCTTGCATTCTCGGGCGGGGCGGGGTAGACCGGATGTAGCGCACGCCGACGCGTGCGCTGTTGCAGGGTCTCAGGGTCCCCGTCTCAGGGTCTCGGCGGCGTTCCTTCAGAACGCCGACCATCGCGGGGATCACCATTCTGTTCGGTGCGCACCGGGTCTCGGTCGCGTCTGTGATTGTGCAGCAGAGTTTGGAGTCTCGGCGCCCGTCGTGGGGGTGTCCGTCGCGTTCTCGTGCGCGGCGGGCTATACCGTGTGGGCGCCTCGATGTGGGGTAGTTCTTATGCGCGCACACACGGGCGTTGCTTGGGCGTTGGTTGTTGCATTGGGTTCAGCATTGGGCTCGTCAGCCTGCGCACAACCGCTGTTCGACTTTACGGATGTCAGTGCTGAGGCCGGGGTCGATGTCTTCCATGAGTGGGGCGAATCGCCGTTCCTGGTATTTTTGAGCGCCGGTGGCGCTGCGGCGGACTTCGACCGCGACGGGTGGGTCGATATCTTCGTCCTCGGCGGGGGCGGAGCGCCCGACAGCCTCTTCATCAACAACCGGGACGGAACCTTCACCGATCACGCCGCAGAATGGGGGATTGAAATCTCCCAACACTCGTTCGGCGCCAGCGCCGCCGACTACGACGGCGACGGGTGGATCGACATTTTCGTCACCAGCTATGGCCCGGGCGATCAGAGCCCCGTGCCCATGAGCCACAAGCTCTACCGCAACAACGGTCCCAACGCCGAGGGGCAGTGCACCTTCACCGACACTGCCTCCAGCGCCGGTGTTCAGATGCTCCTCAGCGAGAACTTCATCAACGGCACCGGCTCGGGCTGGGGCGACATCGACCTCGACGGGGATCTGGACCTGAGCGTCTCCGCTTACAACCACAACCGGGCCGGCAACCGGGTCTACCTCAACAACGGCGACGGCACATTCACCGACTCCACCGCGCAGCTCGGGCTCGAGTTCAACCAGGTCCAGGGGTTTGTCCCCGCGTGGGTCGATTTCAACGGCGACCGCTACCCCGAGTACATGCTCATCGGCGACACCGGCTCCTCCCGCTTCTACACCAACAACGGACCCGACGAGATGGGCCTGCTCTCGTTCACCGAGATCGAAGAGGTCGGCGACGCCTTCAACAACGCCATGGGCTTTGCCGCCGGCGATGTGAACAACGACGGCCTGCTCGATATGTACGTCAGCGGCTCCTACTACCCCTTCCTCGATGGCCCGGGCAACCAGCTCATGGTCCAGCAGCCCGACGGGAGCCCCGACGGGAGCTTTGTTGATGTCGCAACCGAGCCGGGTGTGCTCAACGGCGGCTGGGCCTGGGGCGTGCTCATCGTCGATCTCGACCACGACGGGCTCAGCGACATCCTCTCGACCAACGGCTTCAACCAGTCGTGGGTCGGAGAACAAACCTACCTCTGGAAAAACATGGGCGGGCTCGTCTTCGAGGAGGACGCCATCCCCTCCGGACTCGAGCACCGCTTCCAGGGGCGCGGCGCCATCAGCCTCGACTATGACAACGACGGCGACATGGACATCGCCATCTTCGCCTCTAGCGGACCCTTCAGCCTCTACCGGAACAACCTAGTCTCCCCGGGCCAGCCCACCCCGCCCGACGCCAACTGGATCCGGGTTGATCTCGACACCTCGGCGCGCGACTCACTCGCGCCGGCAGGGATCGGGTCGCTCGTCACCGCGGTGACGGCGCAAGGTTCATATATCGACAGCGTGGACGCGGCGACAAGCCACTGCTCGTCCGGGCAGGTCGGCGCCCACTTCGGGCTCGCTGGCAGCCTCACGATCGACGCCCTGCGCGTCCGCTGGAACGACGGGAGCTTCACCACACTCGTGGACGTGCCCGCAAACCAGATCCTGCTGGTCGAGGCGCCGTTCAGCCCGGCGGACTTCGATGGCGACGGCTCGCTGAGCATGAGCGACGCCATCGCGTTCATCACCGCGTTCTCTGACGCCTCCCTGACGGCGGACCAGAACGGCGACTGGATTCTGGACTTCCTCGACGTGCTCCGGTTTATCGAGGATTACAACACCGGCTCCTGAGACGGGCGCCAGGTCCCGCGCGTCGGCGCGGGAGGGGTTCCTGGCGCTTCGAGGCGACGCGCCCGAAAGGGTGTTCGTCAACGGTCGCGGGCACGTTTCCCCGTGGGGGGCGGGCTCGCGGCCTCTTTCATGCGCCGTCGGTCTCCGGCAGCGGGCGGATCCGATCGTCGGGCGGGCGCAGGCCCCGATCGATCTCTTCGAGCAGGCGCGTGTACGTCTCGTACCGGGCCTCGTGCATCTCGCCCCGCGCCACCGCCTCGCGCACGGCGCACTCCGGCTCGTGCGTGTGGGTGCAATCGTTGAACTTGCACCCGCGGCGCAGGCGGCGCAGCTCGGGCAGCGAATCGCGCAGCTGCGCCGGTGTCAGCTCCTCGAGCGCGAAAAATCGGACGCCGGGCGTATCGATCACCCAGAACGGCTCCCCGCTGGGCGACACAATCTCGTAGAGCTGGCTGGAGGTGGTCGTGTGCCGCCCGCGGTTGGCCGCGGCGCCGATCTCCGCCGTGCGCAGGCCCAGGCGCGGGTCGAGCGCGTTCGTCAGCGAACTCTTGCCCACCCCCGAATGCCCGACAAAAACTACCGTCTTGCCGATCAACAACGATCGCAGTTCATCAGCCCCCCGCCCGTCCTGCGCCGCAACCTCGACAATCGGCAGCCCCAGCGCCCGGTACGGATCGAGCCTGCAGAGCTCCGCCCGACGTTCGTCCTCGGGCAGCGCATCGAGCAGGTCGATCTTGTTGACCGCGATGATCGCCTGGGCCGGGTCCGGGTCGTCCGCGTGCGAGCCGGACGACCACTCCACCCACGAATCCTCGATCGCGATGAGGTACCGATCGATCAGCCTCGGGTGCAGCGGCGGGCTCACCACGCTCACGACAATCACCACCGCGTCCACGTTCGCCGCGATCGCTCGCGACTCACCCGTGCGCTGGTCCCGGCGCGACAGGACCGTCCTGCGCGCCAGCACCTGCACAATCTCGTCCGCGTCCCGGCGCTCATCGCCAGCGCGCACAAAGCTCACCCGATCGCCCACGCACAGCTCCGACTGCTGGCGCCCCGCCAGATCCGCCGGCAGGCGACACTCGACATCCCCCGACCCGTCGCCCGGCGCCCCGTCCGGGCGCACCAGGCACCGACGCTTGCCCGCGAACACCGCCACGCCCGTTTGCACCTCATCAAGCCCCGAGTGTGAGCCAAGCCCTGAGCGTAAGCGACGGGTTTCTTCCTCCGTGGCGCCGATGTCCGCCCCGGAAACCCGTCGCTGACGCTCAGGGCTTGAAACCGGGTGACTTGCGCTGCCCGCCTGTTCGCGCGCGAGGAGCTTGAGCGCGTACTCGCGCACGGGCTCGGTCTTTCGCTTGGACGCGGACGGGCGGGGAGCGTCGAGGTCTTCATAGCGTTTGCGCTCGCCCCTGCGCCGCTGCTGATCGTCGGCCCTGGCCGCAGCGCCGTCGCGCATCAGGCGGTCCTGCTCGCCCTTGGGCAGAGACTTTAACAGGGCTTCGAGTTGCTCACGCTGGCGCCGGTTCATGCGATTGACATCACTCGGGCAGCTTCTCCAGCTCCGCCTCGACGCGCTCGACGAGGCGCGCCACGGTCGAATCACCAAAGTCGAACGGGAGATCCGCCGCTGCGAACAGCTCCGGCAGCGGGCGCGAGCCGCCGAGCGACAGGGCTCGCTTGTACGCGCTCAGCGCCGCGTCCTGGCCCTCTTCGAGGCTCTTGAGCCAGAGGCCGAGCGCGCCGAGCTGGGCGATGCCGTACTCGATGTAATAAAACGGGTTCCCGAACAGGTGCCCCTGGCGCTGCCAGACAAGCGGGCGGGCGCTCTCGAGCCCGGTCCAGTCCACGCGGTGCCCCTGCACGCCAAATCGCTCTTCGAGCCCGAGCCACGCCCCGGCGCGCTGCTCGCGCGAGTGCGCCGGGTTCGTATACAACCAGTGCTGGAACGCGTCGATCGTCGCGATCCACGGCAGCAGGCTCAGCGACCCCTCCATCTGCTGGCGACGCGCCCGACCGAGGTCCTCCCCGTCCGGGTAATACTCGCCCCAGCAGGGCATCGTCAGCAGCTCCATCGTCATCGACGCGACCTCGGCGAACTCGATCGGGCTCTCGCGGTAATGCACCAGCGGCTCATCGACGCAGTACATGCTGTGGAACGCGTGCCCCGCCTCGTGCACCATCGTCTCGACATCACGGTGCTGGCCCGCGGCGTTCATAAAGATAAACGCCCGGCGCGAGCGGTCGCGCATGTACTGGTACCCGCCGGGCGCCTTGCCCATGCGGCTGTCCAGATCCAGGCTCGCCCCCCCGTCGGCGCCGCTGGTGTTGGAACCGTCGCCGAGCGTCTCGAACATTCCCGCCAGCTCCGGGCTCATCCGGTCGAACACCCGCTGGGTCTTGCTCACCAGGTCCACCCCGCCCTCGAACGGGCGGAGCGGGCCGCGCCCCTTCGGGTCCACGCCCAGATCCCACGGACGGAGCGATTCGAGCCCAAGCTGCGAACGCCGGCGCTCGTCCAGACGCGCCACGAACGGCATGACGTGCTTCTCGATCGCGTCGTGGAACGCGAAACACAGCTCCGGCGTGTAATCAAACCGGCGCATCCCCTTGAACGTGTACCCGACATAGCCCCCAAACCCGGCGTTGCGCCCCATCGCGTCACGCCTGGTCACCATCTGGTCAAAGATAGAGCTGATCTTCTCACTGTCCTGCAGGCGGCGCTCGCTGACCACATTCCAGGCGTGCTCGCGCTCGTCGCGGTCGGTCGATTCCTGGTACACGCCCATCTGCGGCAGGGTTTTTTCCTGCCCATCGAACGTCACCGTCATCGCGCCGATGATTGCCTGATACTCGGTCGAGAGTTTTTCTACTTCCGTCTGGAGCGGGATGTTCTCCTCCCGGAACAGCTCGACATCCGCGCTCGTATCCCGGTTGAGAACAAAGTACCGCTCGCCCAGGTCGAACCTTTCGCTCAGGCGCGCGTGCATCTTGTCCAGCTCGAACGCCAGGGGCTTGACCTTCGGCGCCACGTTCTCGATGAAGCTCGCGTACGCCTTCTGGCGGGACTCGTTCTCTGTGTCGCACGTCATGCCGATGTAGAGCAGCGCCGTGGCCTCGCTGATCGCCGCGTCGAGCTCGGACCGGTCCACGATCCACCGCTCGAAATCCGCCGCCGACTCGACCGAACGCCCGAGCAGCGCGCGCAGCAACGGCTCGATGTTCGCCCACTCGGACGCGTCAAGATCGGCGGGGACAAACTCGCTGACTGCCTGTGACATAAAGCTCTCCTCGTGGGTCTGCGCTCTCGACGCCAACCATCATACGCCCCGGCTTATCCGATCTCGTCGCGCTCGCGGGTCAAACGAACGTGCTCGGGCGCGTGCAGCCTGCCCGTGTTCATCCCCGGGCACCCGCGCGAGGCCGACTTCCAGTGCCTGGGCGATCGCAGGTTGATCTCCCAGAACGGCCACGTTCTACACTGGCTCGGGCGATCCTCATAGATCGAACAGATCGCCTTGCCCGGGATGGTCTCGCGATCGAGAAACACACAGTCGTGCCCGTGCTCGGTCTTGCGCTCCGTCAGCGAGCGCCCCTCGACCGTGTCGTGCGTGTACCAGCGCATGAAGTGCGAGAGCGTGATCCCGAGGCGTTTGGCGATGCCGCCGGCCTCATCGCGAGTAAACGCGACGTACCCGGTCGGGCCGGTGCAGCAGGCGCCGCAGCTTGTGCAAGAAAACCGCAGCCCGCGCTCGCCGGTGTCTGTTGTTCCGGTCGCGTCGGGCGTGTCGAACCACTCGCGTGCGCTCACGCATCGCCCTCGCGTTGGATGACCACGAGCGTCTGGTCGTCGTCCCGCGTCATGGCGCCGACGTGCTCATACAGGGCTTTGTGGACCGAATCGATCACGCACGAGGGGCGCCCGGTGCACCGGCGCAGGGCCTCGTCGAGGCGCTCGACGCCGAACATGTCGCGCCGCCCGTCCTCGTCGATCCGCGCCGCCTCGGTGATCCCGTCGGTGTACATGACGATCGTGTCGCCCGGGTTCAGTCTGCCCTGTGTGGCGCGAAGCTCGTACGGGTCAACAATGCCCAGCGGGAGCATCGCCTCACCAGAGAGCTCTTCGACGCGCCCGTCCGCCCGGCGCACCCGCGCCGGCGGGTGCCCGCACAGGACAAACTCCATCCCCCCCGTCGATGCGTCGTAGAGCATGAACATGGCTGTCACAAACATCCCCTCGTGCAGCGAATGGTACAGACGCCGGTTGGTCTCCTCGATCGATCCCATGGGCGAGGCGTCGCCCGAGCTGCGCAGGGGGAACAGCGCGTGGAGCATCGCCATCACCGTCGCCGCCGCGGCGCCGTGCCCGGAGACATCCGCGATCACGATCCCCCATCGCGTCTCGCTGAACCTGTGAAAGTCGTAGTAATCCCCGCCCGCCTTCTCGCTCGTCAGATAGCTTGTGGCGATTTTCAGCCCGGGAATCTCGGGTGTTTTGTCCGGCAGCAGCGACCGCTGCACGCGCGCCACCTCGTCGAGCTGCGCCTCGAGGCGCTCGTTGAGCAGTTGGGCCTGCTGCTTGGAAACCAGGTTCCGCGTGGCCGTGCCCAGCAGGTTCCCGTTGAGCATCGACCGCTCGACATCCTCGGGCGACCAGCGGGCCGGGTCCATCGAGAACTGCAACGCCCAGTTGAGCGCCTGCCCATCATCAAAGTGCGGCGTCGCCATGCACGCGCGCATCGGCGCCAGCAGCTCGCCCAGCACCGGATCGTGGGGCGCCTCCAGCCCAGTAATCAACTGCGGCTCGTCCTGCTCGAGGATCATCCCGATCAGCCCGCCGCTGCCCTCGGGCAGCCGATCCCACTCGCGCCACGGGTTGGCTACGCCGCGCCCGTCTTCGAGGCGCTGGCGGGCCGTGAGCACGCGCGTGAGCTTGTACCGCCCCTCGGGCATGTCGCGCTTCGACACCGTCACAAGCAGGTCCGTGGCGATGGCCGCCGGATCTCGCCCGAACCAGGACGCGTAGTGCGCCAGCATCTCCGCGGGGTCCTGGATCGTGCTGCCCGTGCGCAGCAGCTCGGTCAGCTCGCTGAGCGTGGAGTTGGCGCTCAGGTCAGCCCGCCGAAGGTCAAGCTCGTCGGCTCCAATCGTCATGCGCTGCTCCCGTCGCTGCACGCCCGCTCGATCCGCTCGCGCCGCGCCCGCGCGTCTTCGAGCGACGCCAGCCCCTCGCGCACGATCGTCTTCCTCGCCCCCTCGTCGGCCATCGAGAGGTTCACGCGCACGTTCCACCACGCCGATCTGGCCGTGGCCTCGCCCAGGACCGCCGCGACCGCTAGGTCCGAGTGCAAAAACTTGTTCGTGATCGGCACGAGCGATTCGAGCAATCGCAGCAGGTCGATCGCCGCCGCCATCGTTGCCCGCGGCGCCCCCAGCACCGCCGCCTCCACCCCCGCCTCCTCGCTCACCCGCCTCGGATCATCCTCCGCCAGACGGCGCAGCTCCGTCAGCAGCCCGTACGCCCGGGCGTCCTCGTGCGCCAGCGCCAGCAGCAGGCCCCGGGCCGCCCGGAGCCGGTTGGCCCCGGATTCGAGCTCGTCCTGATGCTCGCTCAGCGAGGCCTTGCCCACCGAATACGCCACGACCATCCCGCCCAGGGCGCCCGCGAGCGCCCCCACCGCCCCCGCGACGGCCCCGCCCCCGGGCGCGGGCGTCTTGGCCGCCAGTTCATCGAGCAGCTCGGCGAAGGTCAGGGTCTCGATCGGGCTCACGCGGGGGGTCTCCTGGGGCTGGATCGTATCCCCCGGTTGAGGCGACGCCCGGCGTGGGTACGCTTGCCCACGGCGCCAAGATCGCGCTATTCGGAGCTGTGGCTGAGCGGCTGAAGGCGCTCGACTTGAAATCGAGTGAACCCGCAAGGGTTCCGTGGGTTCGAATCCCACCGGCTCCGCTTTTTTTCCTTCCTTACTGCCCGAGGAGATTCTCATGACCCGGTTCAGATTGCCCCTGGCACTTCTCGCGGTTGCGACGATGACGACGGTCGCCCTCGCCCAGGACGCCCTGTCCCGGGCCATCGAGGGCGATTACCAATCCCTCGAAGCCCTCTACCACCACCTGCACTCAAACCCCGAGCTGAGCTTTCAGGAAGCCAACACCGCCAAACGCCTCGCGCGCGAGCTGCGGGCCGCCGGCATGGACGTCACCGAAAGCGTCGGCGGGCACGGCTTCGTCGCCCTCTTCCACAACGGCCCCGGCCCCACCCTCATGATCCGCTCCGACCTCGACGCCCTCCCCGTCGAAGAACGCACCGGCCTGCCCTACGCCTCCACCGCCCGCGCCACAGAACAAACCGGGCAAGAAGTCTCCGTCATGCACGCCTGCGGGCACGATGTCCACATGACCGTCCTCGTCGGGACCGCCAGGCGCCTGATGGAGATGCGCGGCCAGTGGTCGGGCACGCTGATGATGATCGGTCAGCCCGCCGAGGAACGCGGCGCCGGCGCCAAGGCCATGCTCGAAGACGGCCTCTTCACCCGCTTCCCACGCCCCGACTTCAACATCGCCTTCCATGTTTCGTCCAACCACCCCGCCGGCTCGTTCGCCTTCGTCCCCGGCTGGGCCATGGCCAACGTCGATTCCGTTGACATCACCATCCACGGCATCGGCGGGCACGGCTCCGCCCCCCACACCACCAAAGACCCCATCGTCCTGGCCGCGTCGATCATCATGGACCTGCAGACCGTCGTCAGCCGCGAGATCGACCCGCAGGCGCCCGCCGTCGTGACGGTCGGCTCCATCCACGCGGGAACCAAGCACAACATCATCTCCGAACGGGCCGACCTCCAGGTCACCGTCCGCTCCTACGACGATGAAACCCGCGCCAAACTCCTCGCGGCCATCAAACGCATCACCATCGGCAACGCCCGCGCCTTCGGCATCCCCGAGGACAAGCTCCCCGACGTCGTCGTCAAGGACGAGTTCACGCCGTCGCTGTACAACGACCCGGCCCTGACAGCGCGCATCGAACAGGTCATCGCCGATCGCATGGGCCGCGAGCGCATCCTGCCCGGCACGCCCATCATGGGCGGCGAAGACTTCGCCCGCTACGGACGCCAGAGCCCGCCCATCCCCAGCCTCATGTTCCGCGTCGGCGCCATCGAGCAAGAGATGTACGACCAGCTCAAAGCCGAGGGCAAGACCCTGCCCAGCCTGCACACGCCGTACTTCGCGCCCGATGCGAAGCCGACGATCACGGCCGGGGTTGAGGCCATGACAACAGCGGCGCTGGAGATACTGGGGAAGTGAAGCCAAAGACTCGTGCAACGCTGATCAAGACGCTCTGGATCACCATATTCCCGCTCGCATGGCTCACCCTGTCGTTTCTGTTGCTCTTCTTGCTCAACTCGCTCAACCTGCTCTCCACGAACCCGAGCGGGAGCACGACACTCGCAGGGATAAGCACCGCCTGGTTCGTATGTGGAACGGCGCCCATCGCGTGGTTCGCGCTCCTGTGCCTCGCACTCGCCGAGGTCCTTCCCGGCACACGCCCGAAGCTACCGCCCCCTTGGGAAGTGTGTCCTGAGTGCAACTATGACTTGCGTGGACTCTGTGGTGCTGAAGAGATTCAACAATGTCCCGAATGTGGGACATCGATCAGCCACAATCCCTGACTCACGCCGTCCGCTCATCGCGTGACTGAATCGCATCACCAATCAGATGGTTCAGATCAGTGCCCTGCCCGTTCCAGATACGCTGTACGACCTCAGCGGCCTCTGCCCTTCCGGCGAAGCATTCTGCTGCCCCGAATGTAGCACACTGCATAAGGCAAAGTAGACTCAACCAGTGCCGGCCTCCGATTTCGCATGTCTTTGCTCCCCGGCGCCTTTTCAGGAGATTCCAATGGACTGCAACGCCAAATCCCAGCATCAGCACGAGTGGCTTCAGAAGCTCGTTGGCGAGTGGACGTTCGAGTCCGAGGCCGACATGGGCCAGGATCAGCCCAAGATCAAGAGCACGGGCGCCGAAACCGTGCGCGCGCTGGGCGACCTCTGGATCATCTGCGAGGGGCAGGGCGAGATGCCCGACAACGCCGGCACAATGTCCATGCGGATGACGCTCGGCTACGACCCAGCCCGCGAGCGTTTCGTCGGCAACTGGGTCTGCTCGGTGATGACCAGCATGTTTGTCTACGAAGGCCAGCTCGAAGAAGGTGGCAAGATCCTCCCGCTCAACACCGAGGGCCCGTCGTTCTTTGAGGAAGGCAAGCTGGCGACGTACCAGGACGTCATCGAGATCGTGGACGAGAACACGCGCCTGCTGCGCTCGCGCACACCGGGGCAGGACGGCGAGTGGGTCGAGTTCATGGTCGCGCGCTACACGCGGAAGTAAGCCGCGCTCAGGCGGCCCGGAGCGTTTCGCGCGATTGAATCGCATCACCAATCAGATGGTTCAGGTCCGTGCCCTGCCCGTTCCAGATCCGCTGCGCCAGCTCGTCGGCGTTGGCCGCGAACCGCAGCAGCTCGTCGTGCGGCTCGATCTGCGACTCAACCTGAGGCGCCGGCGCCTCGCTCGTCGAACTCTTCGGGCTCGTGGGGGTCGCTGGGGTCGCTGGGGTCGGGTGCTCTGCGCGATCAGCGGGCCTGCTCATGCCCCCGGTGATCGGGCGATCAGCCCCCCGAGTTTGGCTCGATCGGGACAACGGGCTCAACATCCGCCGTCGCCGGCGCCGCGGGCAGTTGCGCCGATATTTCGGGCTCCAGCTCGCCAAGAGGCGCCGGGTCTTTGGCCCGGTACACCTGCCCGGTCCCGGGCGAGTAATCGGGCTCGCCCGCCCGCTGGGCCTCGGCCTCGGGCGTCCCCCTTGGGTCGTTGACCTCCCACCGGACCTTGGTCGCGCCCATCATCAGCCCCGACGCGAACGCCAAATCCACCTGGCTGATCTGATAATCCGCGATCGCCTGGATCTCGGTCAGTCGAGCCTCGCCCAGGCGCGTGTCCGCGTTGAGCACGTCCGTGCTCGTCGAACGCCCGACCCCGAACTGGCGCTGCTCGGCCTCGAGCGAGCGGGTGTTGAGGATCACCGTCTCGCGGGCCGCGAGGATGCGCTGCCAGTCGCTCTCGAGCTTGTCGATCGCGTCGAGCACCTCCTTGCGGATGGTCTGGCGCCTTGCCTCGCGCGTGCTCAGGCGCTGGAGCCTTGCCAAGACACTCTGCGCGACCGCGGCGCGTCGCTGCTGGTTGCCCAGCGGCACCTCCGCGTTGAGCCCCACGGTCCAATCCTCGAAGTTGTTGTCCGCGAGCTGGCTGAAGGCGTCGCCCGTGGTCCCGCCCAGGCTGTTGATGCGGTAGGTGTAGTTCATCGCCAGCAGCGGCAACGCCTGGTTGCGGTTGAAGGCGATCGTCGCTGCGTCCATGGCAAGGCGCAGCTCGTCCTCAAGCAGCTCCATCCGCGTGGCCAGCGCCTCGCCCATCAGCTCGCCCCGGTCAAACAGATACCGCACCGGATCCGGCGGGCTCGCGGGCACAAGAATCACATCCGTGTCCACGTCCAGACCCGGGATGTTCACGATCCGCTTGAGCTCGCGCTCCTGCAGCAAAACCTGGTTCTGGGCGCGCAGGATCTGGTCCACCCGGTCCGCCACGCCCGAGCGCGCCCGGATGACCTCGATCTCGGCCACCGTCCCCGCCCGGTTCTGACGCTCGGCCCGCGCGAGCTGCTCGTGGGCCAGCTCGTACTGCTGCAGGCGGACATGCAGCACCTCGCGCGACGCGAACAGGCGCCAGTACGAGCGGTCCACCCCCGCGAGCTGACGGATGATCTCGAGCTTGGTCTGTACCTCAGAAATCTGGCGGTTGTAGTCGGCGATGCGCACCGAGTGCATCGTCGCGCGCCGACCCGCGCCCCGGAGCAGGTTGTGGCTCAGCGAGAACTGCAAATCCGCCGTCACCGCCGGGTTGAGCGTGCTGAACGCGTTGTCCGTCTGAAACTTCGTGATCGGCACCGTGATCGACGCCTCCCCCCCCGTGCGCAGCGGAATGCGCAGGCCCGGCGTGATCGTTTGCGTCCGTGTCTGCGAGCCCGCGAGTGTCGAGGCCGTCGGCGAATCGGTTTCAATCCAGGCGCCCGAGAGCGTGAAGACCCCCTCGAACCGCCCCTCCTCCACGTTGACCGCCTCCGCGGCGATCGCGGGCGCCACCAGCGTCGCCCGAAGCCCCAGGTTGTTCGTCAGCGTCTCGGCCCGCGCCTGCTCAAGCGAGAGCTCGTACGTCTCCATCGCCTCGAAGCGCGCCCGGGCCGCCGCGACCGCGCTGTCCGTCTCGACCTGCGCGTCAACCTCCGGCGCCCGGTAGCGATCGACCGGCAGCGAGCGGATCTCGCGCAGCCGCTCGCCGGACGTGCGCCGGTCGTAGTCCATCGGGTCCGACCCGAACGGGTTGGTGCAGGCGCTCAGCGCGAGCGCCATCCCGACCAACGCGCCCCCTGCAGCGAAGCGCACGATCGGGGTACTTTGTCTGGCCAACTCGTGTGTCGTGTGCATCCGGGTCCTCTAGAGAACAGATCGGTCCGAGGCGTCTTGGCGTCTCAGGATTGGCGTTTCAAGAAAGGTTTATTCGTGGCGCAGCGCGTCGATCGGGTTGAGCCTGGCCGCCTTGATCGCCGGGAACATGCCAAAGATCACGCCCGTGGCGCCCGTCACCGCCAGCACCCCCACCACGATCCACACGGGAACCCCCGCCTCGCTCATCCAGTCCAGCCCGGCGCGGAAGCCCATGATCACGCCCTGGCCGATCCCGAGGCCGATCAGCCCGCCCACCAGGCACAGCACGATCGCCTCGACCAGAAACTGCAGCAGCACCGTCGGCGGCTTCGCCCCCACCGCCTTGCGCAGCCCGATCTCCCGCGTCCGCTCCGACACCGACACGAGCATGATGTTCATGATCCCGATCCCGCCCACGAACAGCGAGATCGCCGCGACAAAGAACCCCCCGATCGTCGCGACGCTGGCGATCATGTTGAACTGCTCGATCACGCTCTGCAGCACCTGAATCCCGAACGTGTCCTCATCCTCCGGCCCGAGCCCCCGCCGGTTGCGAAGAATGAACCGGACCTCCGCCTCGGCGTCGTCCGCCGCGTCCGGGTCCTTCATCTGCATCGTGAAGTAGACCCCGGAGTACGGGTTCATCGACTTGACGGTCGCGTACGGGATGATGATCTCGGCCTCGGCGCCCTGCCCGCCGTCGGCGAAGCTGAAGTCCTTGGTCTCCACCAGCCCGATCACCAGGAACCGCCGGTTATCCAGCAGGATGTACTCCCCCGACGGGTCCGTGCTCAGACCGAGCTTCTCGATCGCCGTCAGGTTCACCAGCGCCACCTGGCGCGCCTCTTCCTCATCAATGCGCGAGAACGGGCGCCCGTAGATTACCTGACGGTCCTCGATCTCGTGCCACTCGCTCCACACCCCCTTGACCCGGATGCCCTGCAAAACCTTGCCCTTGTACGACACGCCCATGCCCATCTCGGTCATGGGCGTGAGCGTGTCGATCGACGGCGCCTTCTCAAGGATCAGCTTCGCCTCGGAGAGCGTCATCTTGACGTCCGTCCACGACATCACCGACTCTTTGGACTCGGGCACATCGCCCCAGACCCACATCTTCTTGGCGCCGATCGTCTCGAACTCCTTGAGCACAAACCCGCGCATCCCCCCGAGCAACCCCACCACCGCGATCACGGCGGCCACACCGAAAATAATCCCCAGGCACGTCAGCACCGACCGCGTCTTGTTCGCCCAGATCTGCCCGAGCGCCAAAAACACCGTCTGCACCACCAGGCGCACAACAAACAGGATGACCGCAAGAATCACCTTCATCGCGCGCTCTCCTGCGCCTCGGGCTCCGGGCTGCCCTCGTCGATCTCCGCCTCGCTCGCGCCAGCAACCCCACCCATCCCCTCACTCATCCGGCGCACCCACGCCTGGTGCATCGGGTCCTCGCTCGTCGGGTGGTCCGAGACGATCTCGCCGTCACGCAGGCGCACGATCCGGTCGCTGTACCCCGCGACGTCCTCCTCGTGCGTCACCACGATGATCGTCTGCCCGTTCTCGTGCAGCTTGCGGAACAGACCGATGATCTCCGAGGTCGTCTTCGTGTCCAGGTTGCCCGTCGGCTCGTCGGCCAGCAAGATCGCCGGGTCGTTCACCAGCGCCCGCGCGATCGCGACACGCTGACGCTGCCCGCCCGAGAGCTGGTTGGGCCTGTGGCTCATCCGATCGCTCAGCCCGACAAGCTCCAACGCCCGCTTGGCGCGCCGCCGGGCGCTAAAAATCCGCTGGTTCGAGTACAGCATCGGCAGCATCACGTTCTTCAGCGCCGACGCCCGGTTCAGCAGCTCGAAGCTCTGAAAGATAAACCCGATCTCCTCGTTGCGCACACTCGCCAGGCGCGACATCCCCATCGCGTGCGTCGCCTTGCCCCGCAGCAGGTACACACCCTTCGTCGGCTTGTCGAGCGCGCCCAGGATGTTCATCAGCGTGCTCTTGCCCGAGCCCGACGCGCCCATGATCGCCACAAACTCGTTGGGCATGATCCGCAGGTCCACCCCGCGCAGCGCGTGCACACGCCCCTCGCCCACCTTGAACACCTTGTGGAGCCCTCGGATCTCGATCATCGGAAGCGAGCTGTCGAGCCCGTCGCTCATGGTCCCCCGTCGCCCCCCGCGACCTCGCCCGCAGGCTCGTCCGCATCCTCCGCCTCATCAGATGCGTCGCCGCCCGACTCCTCAGCGCTGGCCTCGTCCTGCTCCGACGCGTCCGCGTCCTCGCCCTCAGCAGCCTCGGCGTCCTTGTCCTTGAGGCGCTGGTCGTGCTTGAGATCCACCAGCACCCGGTACGGCCCCGTCACCACCCGCTCGCCCTCGTCCAGCCCGCCCAGAATCATGGTGTGCGTCAGATCGCTCGCCCCGACGCTCACGGGCGTCGCGACCGCCTTGCCATCGACCAGGCGGTACACCACCCGCGCAAACGTCTTGGTCGTGTCCACATGCTCGCACCCCTTGACAACCTCATCGGGCAGATCCTCGACGCGCCGGTCGAGCACGGCCTGGCTGGGCACGCGGATCACGTCGTAGAAGTTCTCGACCTCGATGTCCACGCTGGCCGTCAGGCCCGAGTAGAGGCGCTCGCCCTCCTCGAGCCCGAGCAGGATCTCGGTGTTGAACACGCCCGTCCCGTCCGCCGCGACCTGTCGCTTGAGACCGACTTTTTGGACCTTGCCCGTGAAGGTCCGGTCGTCGTACGCGTTGACGTAGACCGTCGCGCCCTGCCCCGCGTGGACGGGCGCGATGTTCGTCTCATCGACCTGCGCCTTGACGAGCATCTCCGACAGGTCCGCGATCTCCATGATGACCGAGCCGGGCGTGTTGGTCGTGCCCACAACCGCCGTCTCGCCCACCTCCGCGTTGAGCACCGTGATCACCCCGTCGATCGGGCTCTTGATGACCGTGTTGTCCAGATCCTTCTGCGCCTGCTCGATCGTGGCCTGGGCCTGCTCGATCGTGGCCTCGATCACCTGCTTGTTGCTCATGGCGCTGAGGAACCCCGCCTCGGCCCCGTCGAGGTCCGCCTTGGGAACATCGCCCGTCTCGAACAACTGACGCAGACGCTCGAAGTTCAGCCTCGCGTTGATCAGCCCCGCCTCGGCCCCCGTCAGCCTCGCCCGCTCGCTCTTGAGCGCCGCCTTGACCGCGTCCAGGCGCGCCACAAGATTCACCGGGTCCAGACGCACCACCACGTCGTCCGCCTCGACCTTGTCGCCCTCGCGGAATGGCAGAGCCGTGATCTTCGCCGAGACCTGGCTCGAAATATTGATCAAGGTCTTGGGCTCGATCGAGCCCGGAGCGCTGACCGTCCGCACCAGATCCCCAAGCTCGGCGCCCTCCAGGCGAACCTCCGTCCCCCCGCCCTGCTGGTTCATCGACCCGAGCAGCCGCTCACCCAGCGGCGATTTGATCACCACCAAGGCCCCGCCGCCGAGCACCACTGCGAACACAATCACGATCCCCAGCAGCCACTTCCACACGCTTTCGCTCCCCACCGCTCAGGATCCGCCCCAGAACCGGGCTCTCGAACCCGCCCCAACCCGAGGCGCCAGTCTCCGACCCGCCGCGCCGGTTCACACCAGCGGAATGATTTCTTTGGGACATGCGGCGCCCACGTTTCTCGGGCGCCCGCCTGCTCTACCGGGGCGCCGCGCCCCGCGTTTCAGCTTTCCCACCGATTCACGCGGCTCGGCCTCCGCTAGAGCCCCAGCCGCTCACCCAGGAAATCCGGGACCTGCGCCTCCGGTATCCGCGTCTGCTCGAGCGTGTCCCGGTCGCGGACCGTCACGGTCCCGTCCTCGAGCGTCTGCCCATCGACCGTAAAGCAGAACGGCGCCCCCGCCTCGTCCATCCGGGCGTACCGCTTGCCGATCGACTGCTTCTCGTCGAACTCAATCGCTCCAAAGCGTCCGAAGCGGGTGACCAACGCCGCGTGGATCTCGCGGGCCTTCTCGGGCATGCCGTCCTTCTTGACCAGCGGGAAGACCGCCGCCTTGATCGGCGCGATCCGCGGGTGGAACTTCATGTACACCTTGCTCGGCCTGTCCGGGTCCGGCGTGTACGCCTCGCACAACAACGCCAGCACCCCCCGGTCCAGCCCCGCGCTCGGCTCAATCACATGCGGCAAGTACCACTCGCCCTTGGGCTGCCCGTTGGGCAACAACTCGCCCCGCGTCGTGTCGTGATACTCCATCTTCTTCTTGGAATGCTCCTGGTGCTGCTTGAGGTCGAAGTTCGTCCGGTCGGCGATTCCCTCGAGCTCGCCGTACCCGGGCGCCGTGAACGGGAAGCGATATTCAATATCGCTCGTCCCCGCGCCCTCCTTCGCATAGTGCGCCAGCTCGTCCGTGTCGTGCTCTCGCAAAATCAGGTTCTCTCCCCCGAGCCCCAGGTCCTGCCACCACTGCATCCGCCAGTCGCGCCAGAACGTGTACCACGCCTTCGCCTCGTCCGGGTGGCAGAAAAACTCGATCTCCATCTGCTCGAACTCACGGCTGCGAAACGTGAAGTTCCGCGGCGTCACCTCATTGCGAAACGCCTTGCCCGTCTGGGCGATCCCGAACGGCAGCGAGACCCGCGTGGTGTCCACGACATTCTTGAAGTTGATGAAGATGCCCTGAGCCGTCTCGGGGCGGAGGTACGCGATGTCGTCCTCGGTCGCCGTGGCGCCGATGTACGTCTTGAACATGAGGTTGAAGGCGCGGGGCGCCATGAGTTCCGAGACCTTACCTTGAGGAGGGATTTGCGCAAACAACTCCGGGGAAGGCGCGTTAAACGGACTCGGTACACACGCTGAATGTCGCTTGAGGATCCACTGTGGAACTGGGAAGACAGCGCCAAAAATGGGCTTGTCATGATCTCCACGCTTCGAGATGTACTCGAAGACCGGGTATCGGTGAGAGCCCTCATAGACACGAATCTCGGCACGAATCTTTTTCTCGACTGAGCGAAAAACTCCAAGCGCTTCCTCTGGCCCGCTTGCCACACAGGTGAGATTGGGTCCATGCGGAAAGTCGCGCGTCGTGTCGTTGGCGTAACCCTCAAGTACTTCAAGCATCTCGTCAGGAGATTCATCGATCGACCAGGTGAGGTACATTCCGTATAGATGGTCCGCTCGGAATCGCTTGCCATCCGGCGTTGACTGGTCGATCACCATCGGATCATTGAACCCTCCAACATGCCCGCTCGCCTCCCACACCTTCGGGTTCTGAATAATGCACGTGTCCACCGGCACGATCCGCACGGGCTTGCCGTCCGGCCCCGCCTTGCCGCAGCACCCGAGCATGACAACATCCTGCCACCACGCGTCGCGCAGGTTCTTCTTGAGCTGCGCCCCCAGCGGCCCGTAGTCCCAGAAGCCATTCACCCCGCCGTAGATCTCAGAGGCCTGATAGACAAACCCGCGCCGCTTGCACAGCGCCATAATGTCGTCCATGGACTTTGTTGTCGTCGTCTGCTCGCCCATCAATCGCTCCTTGCCCCCCGGTGGCGTGCGGGAGTGGGGCGATGATAGGGACGAGTGGCGAGTGGCGAGTGGCGAGATGGCGAGTGGTGAGATGGCGAGATTGGCAGGTCGGGGACGACTCAATACCCCACTTCGCCACTTCGCCACTTCGCCATTCGCGACCTCACCCCCCAACAAGTCGGCGCAGCACCTCGCCGAGCCCGATCCCCGAGACATCCTCGTCGAGATCCTTCTCCATCTCCTCAAACTCCCCGATCTCCGGCGCCGAGCCCAGCTCCGCCGCCGCCTCGCCCCCAGGCCCGATCCCCAGCGACCCGTCGCCCGAGACCGTAATCACCCATCGCCCCTCGCCCAGCGAGCGGTAGACCGTCTTGCCGAAGCGGGCGCTCTCGTCGTCCCAGTCGATCGTGCTCAGCGCCGGGTCGATAAGCACGCCCCGGCTCGGCGCCGTCTGTGCGTCGAACACGCGGCGCATCCAGACCCGCCCGTCGAGCACGACGTAATCAACATAGATCTCGCCCGACGGGTCGTACGGCGTCTCGATCACCCGCTCGACCCCGGCCGCCGATCGCACCCGGACCGATAACCGCCCATCCTCAACAAGCAGCTCAGTCACCGCCGTCCGGCGCACGGCCTCGTTGTACTGCGCTCGCAACGCTCGATACTCGCCCGAGACCTCGCGCAGGCGGTCCCTGTACACGTCCTCGACGATGCCGCCGCGGACAAGCTGGTACCCGAACAGCAGCGCCACGCCCGAGGCGACCAGCACCGCCGACGCCGAAACCATCTTGGACAGGGCCAGGGTCTTCATGGGGAGCCTCCGGGAGCTTCATCGGGCGAGCAAGGCAGGCTCAATGAAAGACATACGCGGAGAACGCATGGCCGGCGCCACGGCTGACCCGTAAGGGCAGCCGTGCGGCGAGCACCAAGAAAGCACGGCTGCCGCTGCGCGGTCAGCCGTGCCACCGTCACTCCTCGTACCGCCGCACGCACACCGTGTTGTTCTGCCCGCCGAACCCGAACGAGTTGGACAGGCAGACATCCACCCCGCCGCTCGGGTTCAGATCCCTCGCCTCGCCCGCGATGTGGTCCAGGTCGCACCTCGGGTCCGGGTTTTTCAGGTTCATCGTCGGCGGGACGATCCCCGTCTCGATCGCCTTGACACAGGTAATCAGCTCAACCGCCCCCGCCGCCTGGATCAGGTGCCCGAGCATGCTCTTGACCGACCCGAACAGCAGCTTGTCCGCCATCGGCCCAAAGGCGTTTCGCACCGCCGTCGTCTCGATCTTGTCGTTCTCTTGCGTGCCCGTGCCGTGCGCGTTGACATACTGCACCGGCGCCCGCCCCTTGTCGTCCGCCTTCGTCGGGTCGATGCCCGCCTGGGCGCACGCTTGGCGCATGGCGCTGGTCGCGCCGCGCCCCTCGGGCTGGATATCGGTAATCCGGAACGCATCCGCCGACGAGCCATAGCCCGCGATCTCCGCCAGCGGCGTCGCCCCGCGCCCCAGCGCGTGCCCAAGCTCTTCAATGACAACAATCCCCGCGCCCTCGCCCATGACAAACCCATCGCGCGTCGCGTCGAACGGGCGCGACGCGGTCGCCGGGTCATCGCGCCGGGTGGACATCGCCGTCAGACGGATAAACCCCGTCATCCCCAGCGGGTGGATCATCGAGTGCGCCCCGCCGGCGATCATGACGTCCGCGTCCCCGCGCCGGATCATCTCGCTCGCCTCGCCCACGGCTTGCGTGCTCGCGGCGCACGCCGTCATGCAGTTGAACGCCGGCCCGCGGGCGCCAAACGCCCTCGCCAGGCGCCCCACCGTCATGTTCGGCTCCTGCTCCAACTCGCGCATCTTGCTCAGCCGCTCGTACGCGACCTTCGCCCAGGCGCCCCCGTCCACAGTGCGTGTGTCCGCGTTCCAGCCCGCGATGTTGGCGGCGCTGAAGCTCTCAAAGTCCGGCGGCCCCTCGCCCGCGCCGAGATAGATCCCGATCCGGCGCGGGTCCACGCCCTCCGGCGCCGACCCCGCGCCCGCGCCCAGCCCCGCCTGCGCCCACGCCCGGGCGCACGCGGCCAGCGCAAAGTGCGTGCTCTGCCCGGCGCCCTCGTGCGTACTCGCCTCGCCCCCGATCGAATCGCGCAGGCTAAACCCGCGCACCTCCGCCGCGAAGTTCGTCGCGAACGTCCCCGCGTCGAACCGCGTCACCGGCCCGATCGCGCTCGTGCCCGCGACCAGTCCGGACCACACCGCCTCGACATCCTCGCCGAGCGGCGTCACCAGGCCCATGCCCATCAGAACAACCCGTCGCTCACTCATTCGTCAACGCTCCGAGGCTCAATCATCATCCTCGTACTCGCCCTCGTCGTCGTCCTCATACTCCTCGTCCTCACGGAGCCGGTTGAGCTTGTCCGGGTTGAGCACACGGACAAGCCCGTCCTTGAGGCGGCGCTCGCCAAAGTTGATAATCAGCCCCAGCTCCTGGTCCGCCGCCCGGAGGCGCGCCCGCAGCTCGGACCGCTCCTGCGAGCCGATCTCCATGTGCTCGGCGTACAACGCCACCAGGAACCGCTCGTTGATGTACATGTCCGCCGTCACCGTCCCGATCACCTCGTCACAGCACGAAACATCCAGCGGCGCGTCCGCTGCGAAGTTCACGCCGTCTTTGGTCAACGCCTTGGACAGCGCCGAGACGTACAGATCGCGCGGGTAGCCGGGGCCGAGCTCTTTGTGGACCTCGATGGCGCACCCGATGACGCGCCGCGAGATATCCGTCAGCGCCGGGTCCAGATCCGACAGCGGGGTCCCCCGCCTGGCGCCCCGATCGTTCCGTCCGTAGTCAGACATGTTGAGTCTCCATCGTGAAGGGTAAGAAAGAATCCGATCTCATCGTTCGCACTGTTCGCACTGTTCGCATCGTCCCATCAGCCCTCGTCCCGACGCAGGACGATCGCCGCGTTCTGTCCGCCGAGCCCGCTGGCGCACACCAGCACATACGTCAACCGCGCGTCGCGCGTATCCGCCGCGCCCGCGTCGAGCCCATCCGCAGGCCTCCCCGCGTGGATCCGCCCGGGCAGCATCTGTCTGTGCAGGCACATCGCCGCGACCGCCGTCTGCAGCCCCCCCTGCCCGGCGACGCACGAACCCACGTTCGGGCTGATCGTCACCAGCGGGATCTCGCGCAGGCGCTCACCAAACACGCCCGACAGCGCCCCCGCCTCCGCCCGGTCGAGCGCCGCCGCTCCCTGCGCCCCGGGCACGATCGCGTCGACCTGCTCCGCCGTGATCCCCGCGTCGCGCAGCGCGCTCAGTATCGCGTCGCTCAGCCCCTCGTCGCGTTCGACCGGCTCGCCGTAGATCGCGTCAACCGCCGTGCGCGTCTGCGCCGCGCCAAACCCGGCGACCTGTGCGTACACCCGCGCCCCGCGCCCCCGCGCGTGCCCCATCCCCTCGAGCATCAGGATCCCCGCCCCCTCGCCCGCAACCCCGCCCGCGCTCTGCGGGTCGTACGGGCGAACCACCTCCGAGCCCGCCCGGTCCGCCTGATCCACCGGCGTCGTCGCCAACCGCCCGGCGTGCTCCAGCCGCACCATCCCGACCAGGTTCAGCTTGCTCTCCGTCCCCCCCGAGAAGCACACGTCCGCACCCCCGCGCTCGATCACCCGCGACGACTCGCCCAGGCACAGCAGCGCGCTCGTCTCGAAGCAGGTAATCGTGTTGCTCGGTCCCTCGGCCCCGTGCACGATCGTCACATGGCACGCCGGCATGTTCGGCAGGTACTTCAGCAGCCACAAGGGCGTCAGGTTCTCCATCGCCCCCCGCGCCTCATCCCCCACCGACCCCCACGCCCGGATCGAGAACTCCCCGTCCTCATCCAGCCCCGTCGCCTGGGCGCGACCAAGCTCGCCCGTCTCCGCCGCGATCAGCCCGGCTCCGATGTGACACCCCAGACGCTCGCCGCTGATCTCGAACCCCTCGTCCGCCTCGTCGCTCCCGCGCGTGCGCACCCCCGCGTCGAGCGCCGCGAGCCGAGCCGCGACGACCGCCAGCTCCGTGTCCCGGCACATCACCTTCGTCGCCTTGCGGTAGCTCTTGGGCACGCTGTCACGCACCGAGAACTCGGGCGCCTCGCTCGCCAGGCGGCTGCGCAGCCCCGAGGCGTCGAACCGCGTGATCGGTCCGATCGCCGACCGCGGTGCGCACAGCCCGTCCCACAGCGCATCCGCCCCGATGCCCAGCCCGCACACCGTCCCGATCCCCGTGATGACGACGCCTTCACGCATGTCCGACAAGTCTACGGGCGCACGATCGCTGCCCGCACTGTCCCGCTCCCTTCCGCCCGACCACCGCCCCGTGTTTCAGGCCCGACCGCCCCCTCGCCCGATAGCCCCCGCGTGAGCGAGCGCCCAGAGCCCAACACCGACCAGCCAAGGCGCCCCAGGCAGAGCCAGAGAAGGATCACGCCCCGGATCGACGCCGGGTGGCTCCTGCTCCTGTCCGGCGTCACCCTCCTGGCCGCCGCCCTGCTCATCCCCGCCGCCGATGAGCTCAGCAGCGCCCGCTGGCAGCGCGACCGGACCATCGTCCTCGAACGGGCTCACCTCCAGCGTCTCGACCGCCACATGGCCTACCTCGACGCCCTCCGATCCGACGACCCCGCCCTGGCCCGCGCCTTGGCGACCGCCCAGCTCAATCTCGTCCCCAAAGACCGGGCCGCGCTGGACCTGCCCGAGCCCGCCGCGCCCGCCGTTGGCATCTTCCAGGCCCTCGAGCCCGACCCCCCGATCCTGCCAGCCCGCGCCGAGCACCGCTCAACGCTCGCCCGCCTGGCCCTGGGTCCCACCTCCCGCCTCTGGCTCATCGCACTCGGCGCCCTGCTCACCCTCATGGGCCTCCTCCCGGAAACCCCCAGACGCGCCGGCGCCCGCCCCTATCGTCTCTCGACGTGAGCCCCAACCCGCCCACCCAACCCCGCCGCCCGGGCCAGGCGCGCGTCCTGGTCTTCCGCCGCCGCCACCGCCTCGAGCACGATACCGAGTACAGCGCCGTCTATGCGCACAAACTGCGCAAAGCCCGTGGCCCGCTCAGCATCCACATCCTCCCCACCGATCGCCCCGAGCCCAGGCTCGGGCTGAGCGTGAGCAAGCGGGTCGGGTCCGCCGTCGCCCGGGCACGCCTCAAACGCCTCATCCGCGAGGCCTTCCGCCAGATCCGCCCGGATCTGCCCCGCCCGACTGGCCCGGGGATGCGCTCGTACGACATCATCGTCTCGCCCAGGCGTTCCGGGCGGGCCTCGCTGGACGAGTACACGCGCCTGCTCGGCGAGCTGATCGACGAGGCGAGCCGGGAGCAGGCCAGGCGCGACCGGCGGGCCGCCGAGCGGGCTCCGGGCGATGCCTGACGACCCGGACGCCGCCGATGCTGAGCGCGTGCCCGAGGCGTTGTCGCACGCGCCGCCGGGGCTGGTGTCGCGGATTCTGTGCGCACCGATCGTGGGGTTGATCTGGGTGTACCGGTTCACGCTGAGCCCGATCGTGGGCGGGCAGTGCCGGTTCGAGCCGACGTGCTCGCGCTATGCGCTCGAGGCGTACCGGGTTCACGGGCTGATGCGGGGGACTCGCCTGATGGTTTCGCGCCTGCTGCGCTGCCATCCGCTGAATCGGGGCGGGTATGACCCGGTCCCACTCAACCAGAGGGGTGAGGCGAGCCGACAAGCGGAATGGCGTGAGTGAGTCTCGGCTAACCTACTGGCGAGATCGGGGTTGATCCCAGGCAGAGCCCGGGCAGACAGGGGACGACGCATGAGCCGCCTACCGGCCGCAGAAAGACGCGAGCAGCTGCTCGACCGTGCGGCTGAGTTGTTCAGCGAACGCGGTTTCGCCAGGACCACCACCGCGGAGCTGGCCCGGGCCGCGGGCGTCACCGAGCCCATCATCTACCGGCACTTCGCCTCCAAGCGCGGGCTGTTCATCGCCCTGATCGAGCGGACCGGGCGCCAGACCCTTGAGCAGTGGGCCAAGGACCTCGAGGGCGCGGGCGACTCGGGCGAGCGTCTGCGCCGCGTCATCGGGGACAACCCGATGGTCTCGGAGCGCGGTCGGGCGGGGTACCGCGTCTTCCTCCAGGCGATCAGCGAGGTGGACGACGAGGACATCCACAAGGCCCTGTCCGACCACATCACCAAGGTCCACGAGTTCCTCGTCCGCGAGATCGAGCTCGCCCAGGACCAGCACAAGGTGACGGCTCGCTTCAGCGCCCAGGTCGTCGCGTGGCTGCTGATCAACATCGGCATGGGCTACGGCGTGATGACCGCGATGAAAATCCCCGGTCACGGGCGCGACGAGCAGGGCGGGCACGTTCAGGACGTGCTCACCCGCATCCTTGTCGGTCGAGACGCTGGCCCCAAGGGCAGCGACAACGCGCCCCACGGGTAATCAGCTCGGCGTTCTCGCGTGGAGCACGGGCATCGCCGCGAGGTACTCGACCGCGATCTCGCACCCGTCCTTGCCGAAGTTGTCGTACGGACCATCGAAGCACACACCCCGGTTGTGGAGCATGACGACGCGCGGTCGCAGGCGGCGGAGCAGGTCTTTGTCATGGGTGACGATGATGCTGGTGCGCTGGGCGCCGTCGCTCAGGGGCAGGTGGTGGGTGTTCCAGATCAGCTCGTGGATCTCGCCGGCGACGATCGGGTCGAGCCCGGTGGTGGGCTCGTCGTAGAAGATAATCGCCGGGTCCATCGCGATGGCGCGGGCCACGGCGACGCGCTTGGCCATGCCCCCGGAGAGCTCGTCGCGGTGCTTGTCGATGACGCTCTCGACGTCCAGAGCCGCGGACTTGAGCGCCCAGCGGACACGCTCGTCGATCTCGCGTTCGCCCATCCGCGCGTTCTCGCGGAGCCAGAGCGCGCAGTTCTCGCGCACCGTCGCGCTGAACAGCGCGTTGTGCTGGAAGACGATCGCCCAGTGCATGCGCAGCGCGTCGAGCTCGCGCTCGCTCAGCGCGTTCAGCTCGACGAGGGGGGATCCCTCCATCGCGTGGTCGGCGATGAGCACCCGCCCCTCGCTGGCCTCGATCAGGCCCGTGAGCAGGTCCAGCAGCACCGTCTTGCCCGAGCCGCTCATCCCCGCGATCGCGACGATCTCGCCCCGGGCGATCTCCAGGTCGATCCCCTCGAGCACGCGCTGGGCGCCGAACGACTTTCCCAGCCCGATCGCTCGTATCTCGGTTGGTCTCTGCTTCGGGTCCACGCACGGACGATACCCGACCCCGGCGCCCGACCCCGCCTCCCACCCGGGCGCTCAATAGACTTGCCCGTGATTGATTTCGACGCCAACGCGAGCACCCGCCCGACGCCGGGCGTGATCGAGGGTGTCCGGCGCGGGCTCGAGACCGCGTGGCACAACCCGTCGAGCCTGCACCGGGGCGGGCAGGGCGCCCGCGGCGCCCTCGAGCTCGCCCGTCAAGACCTGGCCCGCCTCATCGGCGCCGCCCCGCGACAGCTCACCCTGACCAGCTCGGGCGCCGAGTCGATCGATCTGGCCATCCGCTCGGCCCTGGCCCTGACCGGGCGACGGGCGATCGTCATCAGCGAGCTCGAGCACGCAGCGGTCCGCGACCTTGCCCACGCGCTCGAAACCAGCGGCGTCGAGGTCCGGCGTCTGCCCGCAGCGCCCGACGGGCGCGTTGACCTCTCGACCGCCCCGGACCTGATCGACGAGCACGTCGCGATCGTCAGCGTGCAGTGGGTCAACAACGAGACAGGGGTCATCCAGCCGATCGGGTCGATCGCGTCGGTGTGCCGGGAGCGCGGGGTGCTCTTTCACACCGACGCGGTGCAGCGTGTGGGCAAGCTCCCGACGGATCTGTCGGCCCCGGAGGCGCCGTCGATTGACCTGCTGAGCCTCAGCGCCCACAAGTTCCACGGGCCAAAGGGCGTCGGGGCGCTGTATTCGCGCCCGGGGCTGACGCTCCCGCCGGTACTGCACGGCGCCCAGGAGCTCGGGCGGCGCGCCGGCACAGAGAACGTGCCCGGGATTCTCGGCGCCGGCGCCGCGGCCCGCGAGGCGGGCGACTTCCTTGACGACCCGAGCGAGCGTGAACGCCTCGGCGCCATGCGCGACCGCCTGGAAACCGCCCTGCTCGGGCGGATCCCCGGCGCCAAAGTCAACGGCGCCTCGGCCCCGGGCGACCGGATCTGGAACACGACCAACCTGCTGCTGCCCGGGATCGAGAACGAGCGGTTGCTCCTGGCGTTGTCGGAGCGCGGGGTGTGGGCCTCGGCGGGCAGCGCGTGCTCCTCGGGCTCGATCGAGCCCTCGCCGGTGCTGCTGGCGATGGGGCTCGATGAAACGGACGCGGACTCGTCGATCCGCCTGAGCCTGTCGAGGCTGACGACGGACGAGCAGATCGACCGGGGCGTCGAGATTCTGGTCGAGTGTGTCGGGCGGATCGGGCGTCCAACGGGATAGGCGGGGTGGCCCGCTGGCCCGGAGGGACATAGGCTGGCGCCATGACACAGAACCCCTACGCCGAGGGCGGCGCCGACATCTTTCCCGAGACCGAGCGCACGAGCATCATGGCGATCCTGTCGCTGGTCTGCTCGTTGATCTGCTGCATCCCCGGGCTGGGGCTGCTGGGCACGATGCTGGGCGTGTTCTCACTCATCGGCATCGGCGGCTCACGCGGGCGCGTCGGGGGCAAGGGCCTGGCGATCGCGGGGATCATCCTCGGGCTGCTCGTCACGATCATCTGGGTCGGGATTGTCATCGGCCTGGGCATGGTCGGCGGGCAGATGGACAAGATGGCCTCGCCCGTGTTCAGGCACATTGAAGCCGACGAGTTTGATGAGGCCCGCCTCGTGCTCATCTCTCCCGCGGCCGACCTCACCGACGCCGAGTTCATCGCGTTCCGGACGGCTTACCACGATTCAATGGGCGTCTACATCGGTGTCCCGACCAACCTGATCAAGTTCTTCAGCGCCTATGCCAACCCCGACGTCGGTCCTCAGATGCAGTCCCACCAAGGCCCTGGCGTGCTGCCGGTGCCCGCAGAGTTCGACAACGGGCTCGCCCTGCTCGCGCTCGAGTTCGACCCGCAGAACCCCGGGACCAACGCCTCGGGCGGGCCGGCCTTTGACGATCTTGTCATTGTCCTCAGCGATGGCACGGAGATCCGACTGACCGACTTCGCCTCCGGGCTGGCCCCCATCCCGCCTGACCCCACGCCTGAGATCGCACCAGAGGTCGAGCCAGAGCCCGAGCCGGCCCCCGATGAGGCCCCCTAGCCCGGGTTTGCCCCATCGCGTGCATGCCCGGGGCGGGACGCGCCGATAGAGTCCTCGTTGTGAGCACGGGGGAACCAGAGACTGTGATCCGCTGCCGGGACGTGGCCAAGCGCTTCGGGGACGCCACCGTGCTCTCGGGTGTCAACCTCGACATCCGGCGCGGCGAGACCATGGTCATCATGGGAGGCTCGGGCTCGGGCAAGTCCACCACCCTGCGCATGCTCATCGGGTCGTTCCCGCCCAGCGAGGGTGAGATCGAGATCTTCGGCCAGCGCCTCAGCGAGCAGAACGAGGAAGGCCTCAACTCGATCCGCAAACGCTTCGGGATCCTGTTCCAGTCCGGGGCGCTGTTCAACTCCATGACCATCGGCGAGAACGTCGCCCTGCCCATCCGCGAGCACACCAACCTCGACGACGAGATCATCAGCATCCAGGTCCAGATCAAGCTCGAGCTCGTGGGCCTGCGCGAGCACGCCGACAAGTACCCGGCCGAGATCTCGGGCGGCATGAAGAAGCGCGCGGGCCTGGCCCGCGCCCTGGCGCTCGACCCGCAGATTTTGTTCTACGACGAGCCCAGCGCCGGGCTCGACCCGGTGACGAGCGCGCAGATCGACCAGCTCATCATGGCCCTGAGCAAGCAGCTCGGCGTCACCTCGGTCGTGGTGACACACGAGATGGACTCGGCGTTCACCATCGCCGACCGGATGGCGATGCTCGACAAGGGGCGCATCCTCCGCGTCGAGTCGCGCCAGTGGTACGAGCGCGTGCGCGACATGCCCGAGGACGAGACCTCGGGGCTGGACGAGGACGAGCGCCTGATCCGCCAGTTACTGCGAGGCGACGCGCACGGGCCGATCACAGACCGACAGAAGACCAGCGGGTACGAGCAGGCGCTCTTCGGCGCCGAACGCCCGGGGATCCACAAGACACCCAGCGTGGAGGCGACCCGGGGCTAGACCGCCCCCGGACGCGACCATCGGAGCAGGCTTATGTCTCGAATCACCTCAAAGAACAACGTGCTGGCCGGGTTTTTCCTGGTGACTTCGCTCATCGTCGCGGTCGTCATCAGCTTTATCCTGGGCGATCTGAAGGACACGCTGCTGACGCCGCGGACCGAGTATGTCGTGCGATACTCGCTCAGCGACGGGGCGACGGGGCTCAAGCCCGGGTCCGAGGTGACGCTCGGCGGGCAGAAGGTCGGGCGGGTCGAGGCGGTCAAACCAAACTTCGGCGAGGGCGACTTTGTCGATGCGATGCTCGTGACGATCGCGGTCGATTCGCGGATCAAGTTCTATGACAACGCGCGGGCGGGGCTGGTCACGCCGCTGATCGGGTCGATCAGCACGATCAACTTCGCGGGCGTGGGCACGCCCAAGGACAGCTCGGTCGTGAGCAAGGGCGGGGAGCTGCGCGGGCAGATCGCGCCGGGGCTGCTGGCGCAGGCCGGGATCGACGCCGAAGTGATTAACAACATCAAGAGCATCATCGCGCGGATCGACAACGTGTCGGAGGAGATCGAGCCGGACATCAAGGCGACGGTCCGCTCGGTGCGCGAGTTCACCGACAAGATCAACACGCGCCTGGACACATGGGACCACCACATCACGGCCCTGCTGGTGGATCTCGACGAGGCCGCCGACGAGGCCCGCCCGCTGCTCCAGGGCGCCAACCGGGGCATCGCCGACGCGCGGACGCTCATGGCCTCGGTCCAGGCGGGCATCAACGCCAACCGCGCCAAGGTCGATCGCTCGCTGACGCACGTCGAGGCGATCGCCGAGCGCGCCCGTTTCGAGACGGTGGACAAGCTCAACACCGTGCTCGACAAGGGCACGCTCGCGGTCGAGAGCTTCACGGCCCTCGGCGACGAGGCGAACCTGATCCTGGCGCGGGAAGGGCCTGAGATTCACCGGACGGTGATGAACGTGCGCCGGATCTCCGAGCAGGGCAACCTGATGGTCGCGGAGCTGCGCTCGCAGCCTTGGCGCCTGCTCAAGCCCCCGTCGAAGGAGGATCTTGAGAAGGAGCCGCTCTACAACGCCGCCCGCTCGTACGCCGAGGCGGTGGGCGACCTGCGGGGCGCGTCCGAAGCGCTCGAATCGGTGATCGCGCAGGTCGAGTCCAACGGTCGGTCCGCGGCCCTGGTCGATCCGCAGACCGTCCTGGGCATGACCCGCTCGATCGAGACCGCGTTCGACCGGTATCAGCGGGCCGAGCAGGAGCTGCTCCAGCTCATCATCGAACGCGACGGGTAAGTCGCCCGGACACGCGCCATGAAACGCACCCGCCCCAAGAGCGAACAACCCAGGGTGGTACGCAGGCGTGTGATCCTGGTTGGAGCGCTGACGATCATCGGGGGGATCGCGCTGACGATCGGTGCGTTCTCGTTCACATCGCGTGGCGACTCAGACAGCGCCGCCCAGCGCGTCGCCCACTGGCACGGGCTCCGCGTTTACAGCCCCGGCGAGGGCGAGAGCGACTGGCGCCAGATCGACCCGGGCGAAACGCTCGATGCCCGTGTCGTGCTGCTGATTCATGGGCTCGACGAGCCGGGGAGCATCTGGGACGAGCTGGCGCCGGCGCTGGGCGAAGCCGGACACGCGACGGTGCGCTTCGAGTACCCCAACGACCAGGCGATCAGCGACTCGGGCGAGCTGCTCGACACGGCCCTGCGCCGCCTGCGCGCCCGCAGCGTCGAGCGCGTCTCGATCGTCGCCCACTCCATGGGCGGGCTGGTGGCGCGCGACGCGCTGACGCGCCCGGGCTTTGCCGATCGCGAGCCCGAGGCCCGCAGCGCCGTCGATCGTCTGATTACGATCGGCACGCCGCACGCGGGCTCGCCCTGGGCGGGCATGCAATGGGCGTCGGAGGTGCGCGAGCAGGCCGAGCGTCTGCTGGGTGAGTCGGCGCCCGAGGCCGAGGATCTGTACCGCTTCAGCTTCGACGGCGACGGGCAGGCCGGCGCCGACCTGCGCCCGGGCTCGCCCTTCCTGACCGACCTCAACGCCCGCCCCGCGCCAGAGGATGTCGAGTTCACCTGCCTCGTGGGGCAGGTTGTCACGCTGCCACCCGGCGCCCGGGGTGAGCTTGTCGCCCTGGCGAACAAGCTCGGCGACGGTGTCGTGCCCGTCGCCTCAGCCCAGCTCGAGGGGTGCGAGGACGTGGTCTTTCTCAGCGCCAACCACCGGTCAATGATCCGCTCGCTGGCGCTGAGCCCCGGAAAGACGCCCCCGCCGGGGATCGAGATCGTGCTGGATCGCCTCGCCCCGCCGTAAGCCATGGTCCCGATCCACACTCCCGTATCGACGCCGAACAGGCGAGCGGGTAGGCTGGGGCGATGGCCCAGCGTCGCCATCACTACGAACGAGCGTTCGAGGCGTTCCTTCGCCAGCGGCGCATCCCGTACGTCGCGGTGAACGAGGCGCGCAAGGCCCTGCTCCCGCCCAAGGCCAGGCTCCGCCTCGACGGCGCGGGCGAGGCGGGGCCGGCGCTCAAGAGCTTTGATTTCGTCGTCTACGGCGAGAACACCAACCTGCTCATCGAGATCAAGGGACGCAAAGTCCCGGCGCGCAAGAACCCGGGGTCAGGGCGGGGCGGTGGGCGCGCCCGCCTCGAAAGCTGGGTGACGCTCGACGATGTCTCATCGCTCCGGGCCTGGGAGCGGCTCTTCGGCCTCGGGTACGAGGGCGCCTTCATCTTCGTCTACCACTGCGAGGACCAGCCCCCGGACGGGCTCTTTCAGGAGGTCATCGAGCGCGAGGGACGCTGGTACGCCCTGCGCGCGATCTCGCTGGATGAGTACGAGGGGGCGATGAAGACCCGCTCGCCCCGCTGGCGGACGGTGGACCTGCCCACCGAGGCGTTCGCCCGCCTGAGCCGCCCGTTCTCGTCGCCCGAGAGCGCGTCCCCGCCCCCAAGGGCCGGCCTGACGCTCGACGCGGGCTCGTCCCTGCCCGCGCTGGCCCCGATCGGGGGGGAGTAGGAGCGGGGCGGGCTCAGGTTGGGCGTCCAGCGTGAGGAAACACATGAGGAAACAACGGTTTACCGCCGCCCGCCCGCCCCGTAGCATCACAGCATGCCCCAGCCCATTTCCAACTCTGTCTCGCGGCGCGTCGGCGCCCTGCGTTCGGGCCTGATCGCGGCGGCCTGCCTCGCGGCCGCTGCCGCGCCCACCATCGCCCAGCAGACCCAGTCGCTCAAGCCCCCCGCGCCCCGCCAGGATCCCTCGGCGCCCGTCGTCCTGACGGTCCTGGTCATGGTGGTGCTCGCGGGCGCGACGCTGTTCGTCGCGGTCTTCCCCTCCAAGCGCGGACATCAGGACTAGGCGGGGCGCCCGGGCTGACCAAACACCGGCGCAGGAACGGCGCACGGTACTGACGAGAAACCGCTCGCGGGATTTTGCAACAGACTTTGCAACAGGAGGTCCACGATGCGTCGGCGACAAACCCGTGCCCTGATCGGACTCAACGCGGCCTTGCTGGTGGTGCTCGGCGCCGTCAGCCTCACCCCCGTCGCGGGCGCCCAGGGCGCCACGCGCCGCCCGCCCGGTGTCTACAGCATCATCGGAGGCGATCTGCCCAGCGGCAACTCCAACGGCGTGTACGTGCTCGACTCGGCCAACCGCGAGCTGATCCTGCTCCGCTGGGACAACACCCGCAACATCGTCGAAGGCCTGGGATACCGTGACCTCAACGACGACGTCAACGCGGAGCCCACACGATGAACACCGACACCAACACACCAGACGGGCGCGGCGCCGGCGCGGCGCTGTGCCTGAGCGCCGTCGTCATCGGCGCGCTGATCATCGCCCAGGGCTCCGGTCTGTTCGACACGCGGGCGAGCGCGGAGATGACAACCTCGAGCGCCGGCGTCTCGATGATGACGACGCGATCGAGCAACACCGAGCCGCTGATCGTTGTGGACGACCGGACCGAGACGCTGTTCGTGTACAAATACGACCAGGGGCGGTTTGAGCTGTGGGCCAAGCACGACCTGCCCGAGCTGTTCAACGCGGCCCGGGCCCGGTCCAAGGGGGCGCCAAGGCCCTGAGCCCGGGCCATTGCGGCCCGAGCCCGAGGCGCCCAACCCAGCCCATGTCTATCCAGCCGCTGCCCCAGTTCGAGGCCGATCTCAGCGAGTACCTGCGCGAGCGGGAGGACCGCGACGCGTACGAGCGCTTGAACGTGCCCACCGCCATTGTGGTCCGCTTCGGCGTGATGCGCATGGTCGGCGAGTTCCCGTACAAGGGCGACGCCAAGCCCGGGTGCGGGTCCAAGATCGTCGTCCGCACGCACCGGGGGCACGAGCTGGGCGAGATGCTCACGAGCACGTGCCCCAACGCCGGGTGCGCCAGCTCGGTGTCGCGCAAGCAGATGCTCGAGTACATCGAGAGCTCGGGCGGGCGCGACTACCCGTTCTATTCCAAGGGGCAGGCCCTGCGGATCGCCACGGGCGAGGATCTTGACCGACAGGCCCAGATCGAGCAGTCCATGCACGGGCTCCGCGCCATCGCCCGCGACGTGCTCAATCGCATGAGCATCGACGCCAAGGTCGTCAACGTCGAGCCCATCCTCGGCGGCGAGCGCACCAGCGTCTACCTCACCAGCGAGCAACGCATCGAGCTGCCCGAGCTCACCCGCGAGCTGGGCCGGGCGCTGGACCAGCGCGTCGAGGTCCGCACCATCGGCGCCCGCGACGAGGCCCGGATCAACGCGGACTACGAGCGGTGCGGGCAGTACTGCTGCTGCAAGAGCTTCCTCAAGGTGCTCAAGCCCGTGTCGATGAAGTCCGCCAAGATGCAGAAGGCCACGCTCGATCCGCTCAAAATCTCGGGTCGGTGCGGGCGGCTGATGTGCTGCCTGCGCTACGAGGACCAGACCTACGACGATCTGCGCAAGAACCTGCCGCACCGCAAGGCCCGCGTCGGCACGCCCGAGGGCGACGGGTACGTCATGGACACGCAGATCCTGACGCAGCTCGCGCTCGTGCGTCTGGATTCGGGCGAGCAGGCCGCGATCCCGGTCGAGAACCTGACCGAGCCCGAATCGCAGACCCCGCCGCCGCCGTCCGCCCCTGCTGCGCCGCGATCTCGCCCGCCCGGGCCTCGCGCCCCGCGATCTGAGCGCTCCGATCGCTCCGGGCGGACCCGCCCCGAGACGCCCGCCTCGGGTTCAGGCTCGGGCTCGGGCGAGAGGCGAGCGAAGACGAAGGACGCCTCGCCCAGCGCTGAGGGCGAGACCAAGTCGCCCGGCAAACGCCGACGGCGAAGGCGGCGCTCCGCAACCGGCAGCGACCAGAACGCCCCCGCCGGCGGACGCCCGCCCCGCCAGGGCGAGCCCCGCCCCCAAGGCGAGAGCAGAGGCGGAGAAAAATCCGGCGAGTCTGGGTCTGGGTCTGGCGGGCAGTCAAAGAAGAAACGGCGTCGGCGTCGGCGACGCCCGCCGGGCGCTGGCCCCGGAGAAGGTCCGGGCCGGGGAGGCTCACCCCCCAATCGCCCCGACCCGGGTTCGGGCGCCGGCTCGTCCTGAGCGCACGCGTCCGCCCCTGCGCCCTGACGTTCAGCCAGACGCTAAGGTTGCCCCATGCCAACGTCCGCAACGCCTTCGCCCGCGATCTCGATCAAGGAGACGCTCACGTCCGTCATGATCGCCTTCATGATGGCGTTCGTGTTCCGTGGGTTTGTGATCGAGGGATTCCTGATCCCGACGGGCTCGATGGCGCCGACGCTGATGGGCAAGCACATGCGCTTCGTCGCGCCGGAGACGGGCGCGGACTTCAGCGTCGGCCCGTGGGACTATGCCGACCCGGGGCTCAACAACAGGCCCCTCTCGACCCAGGGCGCCGAGCCTCGGGCGGCGATCTCGGTCGTCGATCCCATCACGGGGACCAGGTTCCAGGAGACGGACGTCCCGCTGAGCGCGGGCGACCGCGTCTTCGTGCTCAAGTACCTCATGCCCCTGTTCAATCCCAAACGCTGGGACGTGGTCGTCTTCAAGAACCCGGGCACGCGAGAGAACTACATCAAACGACTCGTCGGCCTGCCCAACGAGCAGATCGCCCTGGTCGCCGGCGACGTCTTCGCCCGCCGAGCCGTCCCCAGCGACGGCTCCGAGCGAGGCGTCAAGGCCTGGCAGGACGACTCCTGGCGCGTCCAGCGCAAGCCCGAGCACGTCCAGCGCGCCATGTTCCAGACCCTCTTCGACTCGCTCTACACCCCCCCCTCGGCCTCGTCGCTTGTTGGCTCGACCTACTCCTCGCCCTGGCGCGCCGAGGGCTCGTGGACGGGCGTGGACACCGATGTCACCTACCGCCAGGACTCGCCCTCGCCCAGCACCCTCACCTGGAAGCGCCCCATCGACGACGCCGTCGCGTACAACCAGTCGCGCGTAGGGCTCCAGCAGACCCGGTTCCCCGCGCCCGATGTTGGTGCGAGCCTGGGCATCGAGCCCGATACCGACGGCGCCAACGCGACCGCCCTGCTCGAAGCCCTCGGGCACGAATACCGCGCCCAGGTCTCCCAGAGCGAGATCGTCCTGTCCATGCGCCTTCTCCCGAGCCCGGACGAGCCCGACCCCGCGTGGGCCGAGCTCGTGCGCACGAAAGCCCCCAAGCGCACGCTCGCGCCGGGGCGCGTCACCAAGGTCGAGTTCTGGCACGCCGACCAGGCGTTGTCCGTTTTCATCGACGGCGCGCTCAGCGCCGGCGGACCCGAGGACGGCGCCTACGAGCTGACCCCCGCCCAGCGCATCGCCGGCGCCACGGGTCGCTCGCTCGAAAGCCTCCTCGCCCAACGCCCCGCGATCACCAAATCCATCCTGGGCAACCCGGACGTCTACCGCCCCACCAAGCTCAAATGGTCCTTCGAGGGGGCTGCGTTCACGCTCCACCGCGTCACGATCAAACGCGACATCTACTACCAGCACAACTTTCGCAAAGCCACGCGCGGCGCCCACCCCAACTTCCCCGTTGTCCTCAACTCTGACCAGTTCTTCATGTGCGGCGACAACTCGCCCTCGAGCCTCGATTCGCGCCTCTGGGCCTTGGGCGCTGGCAACGGCTCGCCCAATCCCTGGGGAACCGGGCCGGACCCGTGGATCAGCGACCAGGTGGACAACACCGTCGGCGTCGTCCACCGCGACCTGCTCATCGGCAAGGCCTTCGTCGTCTACTTCCCGGCGCCCCTCAAGGACACCGCCGTCCCCATCCCCGACCTCGGGCGCGTCCGCTGGATCTGGTAGGAATCCCGGCTCACCCACCCCCGGGCGCGCGAGACTCTGGGCCAAAGTACAGATCGTCAAACCAGACCCGCGCCCGTGCCCGCGCATCATCCGCCGGGTCGCGCCCGTCGTAGCGGACCTCAAAGAACACCCGCAGCGACGCGTCCTCGCCCGGGCGCCTGCCCCACTTCACTTCAAAGAGCCTGGCGATCTCGATCTCAAAGAACACCCACTCGCCCTCGACCGGCTCGGGCGGGCCGGTCACAACAAACTTCCGGTTCTTGAGCGTCGGCATCGGGTTCGTTGTCACGCCCGCGAGTGTGTAGGCGAGCTGGTAGTTGGGCACGCCTGCGGGCGTTGGCCCGCCGGACGCGATGACGACGGCTTGCACATACTGCTTCTGTGCGCCGCGCCGCCAGCCCTCGACGAGGTACCACCCGCTGAGATACTCGGGGCAGGCGGCGCCCTCGATCTCCTGAACTACGCCGAGCACGCGGATCGCGTCGTCCGAATCATCTGAATCCAGCTCCAGCAGCGCCGATCGCTCGCCCGTGTGCGCACGCTCATCGGAGATCGAGAACGCCCCCCACTGCTTCGGGTTCCGATCGTCGAACGAGAACCAGGGCTCGCGCGAATCGCCCTCGAACGACGCGTTTTTCAGCAGATTGGTATCTGGTATCGGCGTCGGCTGCGTGCGCTGCTCGCATCCCGCGAGACAAAGACCAGCAATCACCATGACCATCCATCGGCGCACGGGCAGAGTCTACCCCTCGCTGGGCCAGTGCCCCTGCCCGCCCTCGCCCTCGCCCAGCGAGGCGCCCAGGCCCAGGACGATGCGGTTGGCGTACGCGAAATACGCCGCGGCCTGGCAGACATCCAGAATCTCCCGGTCGCTCAGCCCCGCTTGGCGCAGGGCGCCAACATCGCCCGCGCCCATCGACGCCGGGGCGCTCGTGAGCTTGGTCGCGTACTCAACCATCGCCCGCTCGCGCGCGCTCAGGCCCGAGACATCGCCCGATTTCAGTTCGTCGGCGATCGCCTTGCGATCCAGCGGGAGCAGGCGTTCGAGGCCCACCGCGTGGTGCTGGAGGCAGTACGCGCACCCGTTGATGCGGCTGACGCACACGCCGACCATCTCGCGCTCGGCCCGCGAGACCGGGCTGGGCCTGTGCATCGCCTGGGTATAGAGCGCGCAGTGCGCCTCGAGCGAGGGCGGGTTGAGCGAGTGGACCTTGAGGACGTTGTCCACCGTGCCGTCCCCGTTGCCGAAGCGTTGGTACAGGCCCGCCAGCTCGCCGGTCGCCTCGGACTCGTGGACGATTTCGATGTAGCTCATGCGAACACGATACGCCTGATCCGCATGTCCCTTGAAACCAGGTCGTTAGAGCCGGGCAATGGGCAATGGGGGGGAGAGAGATGCGTACGCGGAGGGCGCGGAGGAACGCGAAGGACGCGGAGTAGAAGAGAAGAGAGGATTTTTTCTTTCTTCTCCGCCATCTCCCCGCGATCTCCGCGTTCCAGATTCGCGCCCTCCGCGTACGCATTTGTGATCCAAACCCGGCGCTGACGCTTGGGGCTTCAAGAGCTAAGCAGCGCCGCGGCCGCGCGCCCGATGTAGACCGGGCTCTGCGGGTTCACGCTGAACTCGGCGACATCATCGGGCAAGCCCGGCACGTCCTTGGGCGTCAGCTCGGCGCGCCGGTCGAGATCGCGGAGTTGGACACGGTCATCGCCGTGAATAATGGCGGCGAGCTTGGCGTGCTGACGCTCCGCGTCGGAGAGCAGCTTCTTGAGGTTCCGCGTGGATTTGTAGGTATGGCGAGCGTGGATCGGGCGGACACCGGCGCTGGACGCCTCGTACCGGCGCGCGTCCCAGGGTTTGAGCGATTCGTCCTTGGACCGGTGCGATTCGACGCCCCGGCGCAGATCCGCGACCAGGCGGCGCGTCGTCGGGTCCGTCGCCTCATCATCGGCGGAAATGACAAAGACTTCTGGCCTGCGGCTCGCGCCGGGCGCGCTGATCGCGTCGAGCAGTTCGCTGCCCTCGGGCATCAGGCCCTTGTCTTCGAGTAGCAGCCCGAGCACGACATCGCCCATCGCAAAGCCGACGGCCGGCGTGGGCGGACCGCCAAAGAGCTCGATGAGGTTGTCGTAGCGCCCGCCGCCCGCGACGGCCCGCTCGCCGTCGGCGATGGCTTCAAAGACCGTGCCGGTGTAGTAGGCGAGGCCGCGGACGATGCCCAGGCTGAGCCAGTTCAACCAAGCTCGCCAGCCCTGCTCTACCAAAATCTCTACAGGCGCCAAGTGCTCGCGAACAAGATTCTCGTCAATGCCAAGCGATTCCGAAAGACCTTTGCGTGAGTGCTGTGTGGAGCCAATCACCGCTCCCATTCGTTCGCTGATGTCTGACGGAATATCATTGTCTACACAAAACTTTTTGTTCTCTTTGTCGGATCGTTTTGTAGCGCCATCAAGGTAGGCATACCACGAACTCAGCCGATCTATGGGAAGGCCAGCAGCCAACATGATTCCATCGACCATCTTGCGGTTACCGAGATGGACTATGACATCATCGGCGGCGATCCCAGTTGTCTCAAGCAATGCGCAGCAACACCCAATGCACTCCGCATCCGCCTGCGCCCGCCCCTCCGCTGTCCCATCATCCCCGATCACATCCACGTTCCACTGCAAAAACTCTCTAAGGCGCCCGCGCTGGGGCCTCTCCGCCCGGAAGTACGGCCCGGCCGTGAACCACTTGGTTGGCTTGGTGAGCTGCTTGGCCCGGGCGGCGTACATGCGGGCGAGGGTGGGGGTGAACTCGGGGCGGAGCGCAAAGGGGGCCTGCCCGGTTCTTTGGACCTGCTCGATCTCTTCGGGGCTCTTGCCGGAGAAGGCCTGAAAAAGCTCGCCCAGGATGCCCTCGCCGCTTTTGACCGAGTACAGGTCCACGCTCTCGAAGGTGGGGCCTTCGATTTCCTCGAATCCGTGGCGGACGGAGGCATCCGTCCAGGCTTTCTGGATGTATCGGATTCTGGCGGCGTCCTCCGGGTAGAGGTCTCGCGTGCCTCGCGGGGCCTTGATGGGCCTGGGGGGCTGGGCGGGATCTGGCGCCGGGGTTGAAGCTGGGTTCGGGGGCATCGGTGGTAGCCTATTCGAGGCGGGGCGCCCGGGCGGGCGGGTCCGGCGAGACGGGCGAGACGGGCGAGACGGGCGAGATGGGCGAGTGGGCGAGTGGGCAGGAGCCAAGCCATGGGGCGCATCCCGATTCGGGCCATCCTGAGCTGTGCGATCCTGGTGGGTGTCGTGACGGCGGGCGGTGTGCTGATCCTCGGCGCCCCGCCGACGCGGGCGGATCTGGTCCGCCAAGCGGGCGAGCGGGCGGCGCTGGCGCGCGAGATGACCCGCCAGATCAGCGAGTCGCTCGACCAGGGGCGCCTGCTCGACGCCGAACGCCTGACGAGCGGGTACATCGCGCAGGCGCCCGATGACACGGCGGCGTGGCTGTATTACTCGCTCGTCCGCCAGAAACTCGGCGACCGGGAAGAAGCGACCCGCGGGTGGGGGCGCCTGATGGATCTGACCCGGCGCGGACAGGGAAGCGCTGGCCCGGGGCAGCTCTTTATGCGCGCCTGGGCCCACTACGGCAACGGACGCAAACGCCAGGCCATCACGCTCTGGAAGCGGACGGCGATCTCCACCCAGGGGCGAACGCCCAGCGGGCAGAACTACTACCACGTCGCCCGGATGCTGGCGGGCTTGGGCGAGCGCGAGGACGCGCTGACGATCCTGCACCTGGCGGTCAGCTCCGGGTTCCGCCAGGCGATGGTGCTCAAGGCGGACCCGGCGATGGAGCCGCTGCGGGACTCGCCCAGGTACGCTACGGCCCTCGACCGCATCGCCCGGGCGAGCATGGGGCGGGCGCCGTGGCACGGCAGCCCCAACCAGGGCGAGACCAGCCAGATCCTCAGCGTCGAGCCCACGCCCGAGCAACGCATCCGGCGCTGGATCGAGAGCTGGGGCGATATCTGAGGGCGGGTCTCGGGCGAGGGCCAGACTCGAACGGGGGGCGATTTCGCCTACAGTGTGCCCCGGCGCCTGGGATTGTCCTGAGGCGCCATCGCCTCACCCTGAGACTGCCTGAGCCCATGCCCACCATCACGATCAACGGGACCGAGTGCGAGTTCTCGCCGGGCGAGAAGATCATCTCGATCGCCAACCGCGCCGGCGTCGAGATCCCGCAGTATTGCTATCACCCGGGGCTGTCGATCCCGGCCCAGTGCCGGATCTGCCTGGGCGAGGTCTGGGCGCCGAACCCGCGCAACGAGGGCAAGCTCGAGCCCATGATGGGCGGCAAGCTCCTGCCCACCTGCTCGACCGACGCCTCCGACGGCATGGTCGTCTACACCGACAGCCCCAAGTCCGTCGCCAACCAGCGGGCGGTCATGGAATACCTGCTCATCAACCACCCGCTCGACTGCCCCGTCTGCGACCAAGCCGGCGAATGCACCTTGCAGGACTTCAGCTACAAGTACGGGCGCGGGACCAGCCGCTTCGAAGAGACCAAGGTCAAGGCGCCCAAGAAGGACCTCGGCCCGAACATCTACATCTACGCCGACCGGTGCATCCTCTGCACCCGGTGCGTCCGATTCGCCAAAGAAATCCCGGGCACGAGCGAGCTCACCATCGACGGTCGCGGCAACACAAGCCAGATCGACGTCTTCCCGGGCGTCCCGCTCGACAACGAGCTGAGCGGCAACGTCGTTGACCTCTGCCCCGTGGGCGCCCTGCTCGACAAGGACTTTCTCTTTGCCCAGCGCGTGTGGCTGCTCAAGTCCACTGCGGGCATCGACCCGCTGACCGCCTCGGGCGACAACATCTGGATCGACCACAACGAGGGACGCATCCACCGCCTGCGCCCGCGCGAGAACACGGAAGTGAACCAGTGGTGGATCACCGACGAGGTCCGGTACAGCTGGAAGCACGTCCACGCCGACAACCGCCTGACCCGCCCTTGGCGGAGACAGTTCGGCACGCTCGTCGAGTCCGATTACGTCAAGGCCTACCACCAATCGCTCGACGTCATCCGCGAAGCCAAGGACCACGGCGGGCGCCTCGCGCTGCTCGTCAGCCCGATGCTCACCTGTGAAGAGGCCTTCTCGCTCGCCTCGCTCGCGCGCGAGCTGGACCCGGACGCCGTGCTGGCGGTCGGACCAGTGCCGTTCCAGGGCGAGGACAAGACCTTCCCCAAGGGCGCCAAACCAGACGACGCGGGCGCGTTCACGATGTACGCCGAGAAAGCCCCCAACGCCCGTGGCGTCCGGCGCGTGCTCGAAGCCATCACCAACGCCGGGCCAGAGTCCGTCCTCGCGTGCGATGAGTTCATCAACCGCGCCATGCGCGCCGAGTTCGCCAGCGTCATCGTCACCGGCTCGTACCCGAGCGACTGGGCCACCGACACGCTCCTCGACGCCCTCTCCGACCCGCACGTCATCATGATCGACTCGCACGCGAGCCGCCTGAGCGAGATCGCCGACGTCGTCCTGCCCGGCGCGACCTTCGCCGAGAAGGGCGGCACGTTCGAGAACGCCCGGGGCCTGCTCCAGGCCTTCGTCCAGGCCATCCCCGTTGTGCAGTCGGCCAAGACCGAGGGGCAGATCAGCGAAGATCTGCGCGAGCTCGCCCGCGGCGGCGAACTCGACCGCCCCTCATTCACCATCGACGATTTCATCGTCGACGAAGGCCCGGGCCAGGTCCCCGCCGGCGACGGCGGCGTCACCCTCCCCCGTGCCCGCCTGTACGACAGCGCCTCCATCCGCGAAGAAATGGCCCGGGCCAGCGAGGCCCTGCGCATGTTTACGACCGACGTGCGCACACCGCCGGTCGCGAAGAAGCGCGAGGCGGATATGCAGGTGGTGGAGATCTAAGGGCGCCTACCGCCCCTCGATCGCCCGCATCAATCGCTGCGCTGTCGCGTTGAGCGCCTTCCGCAGGTCGCTCGCGACGGGGCGGTCGTCGCGGATGGTCGCTGAGGCGAGCTCTTCGCCCTGCATGCACAGCGTCGCCAGCGCCGTGCGCTGGTCGAGCAGCCACGCGCCCTCGGGGGGCGGGCCGAGGGCGAGCTCGGACAGCACGCTCGCGTCCTTCGCGTCGCCCGACCACAGCTCATGCAGGCGCCCGTCGAGCTGCGCCAGCAGGCGGATGGCGAGGTACCGCTCGTCAAGCCTGGCCAGCGCCCTGTCGATCCGGGCGGCATCGCCCTCATCCGCGAGGCGCACAGCGACCGACACCTTCTCGGCGAGCCCGGCGCTGATGATCTCGACCGCGCCGCGCGAGAGCTCGATGCCCGCCCACCGCTGCACGAGCGCGTCGCCCGCCGAGAGCGGGGCGACCAGAGCCTCGGCGTCGAGCCACTGGGCAAGGCGCTCGGCTCGCCCGAGCGCAGCCCGGGCCTCGATCAGGTCCGCGCCCTCATCCGCCCACGCCGAGAGCGTGTTGTCGTACACGCGCGCGCTGATCTTCGCCAGCGGGTCAGCGTCGGTGTGCGCACGGACCAGGGCGCTGGCACGCCGGAGATCTTCGTTCATCAGCTCAAGCGTTCGGCGTGCCCGCTCGGCGCTGTCGTCCATGTTGGAGGTCAACGCGAGGACGCGGTCTGCAACTTTGGCGCGGTCGCCGTGGGCCTTGGGGCGGGCGCTCGCCCCGGATTCATCGTCGTCGAGCAGGTCCGAGAGCGAGAGGAGTGTGCGGGCAAGAGCCGTGGGCGCACTGGCAGAGGCGAGGGTCGCGAGAGTGGCCGGGTCCGTCAGGGGGGCGTCCACATCCAGCATCGGCGCCAGACGCGGCACGATGGCGCGGGCCTGAAGCTTCGCCTCTCGGCGCGCAGTGCGCCAGGCCGGTCGGAGCTGACGCAGCAGGTCCGACTCGTCACGGTCGAGGGCTGGATCGCCGATCGCGAGCCTGAGCCCGCGCGACATCGCCTCGGTAGTGTCCAGCCCGGGCGGGCCCTCGATGCTGGCCGCGAGCTTGGCGAGCAGCGCCCGGGTGTCGTTGGTCGTGTCCAGCGCATCGCCGAGCGCGAGCAGACGCGCCAGGCCCGCGTACCGGTCGAGCAGGTCGGCGCCGACGCGGCGCGTCGCCGGGTCCATCACGAGCGCACACGCCCGCGCGATCCCCGCGCCGCCCTGCTGGCGCTGCTCCTGCGACACCCAGCCCGGGGGCGAGTCGATCAGCACGCTCGCCAGGCGAACGCGCTGGGCGAGCCGATCGCCCGCAGGCGCATAGGCCGGGCGCCCCTGCGCCGCGCCGGCCACCGAGGCAAGTCGCTCGCACGCGAGGCGGTATTCATCATCATCAGAGAGCGACACGAGCAGCTCGATTGCGCGCTCGAGCGTCGGGGCGCCGGAAACATCTGCGCGAACGTTCAGCACCCACCCTGGTCCCGACGGCGTTCGCCCCGACGTTCGCCCTGATACATGGGCCAATCTCGCCAGCGCGCTGCGCATCGCCCGGTCGAGCTGGTCGGTCGAGACCGGGATCTGCGAGCGCGCCCGGCGCAGGTCCGCCAGCACAAGCGAGCGATCGACCGCGTCGAGGCGCGGGTCGCTGGCCAGGGCGTCGAGCTCGGGCAGGCGGGCGGCCATCGTGCGACCGAGTAGGACGGGGACCGCCCTGGAGCTCTCGAGCAGCGCTGCGCTCAGGCGGCGCAGCTCCGCCCGGACCGGGGCGCCCGCGTCGTCTCTCGCTTCGAGGCGCTCGCTCTGGGCCAGGAGCAGATCGCGCAGCGCCATCGCCCCGGTCTGCTCGCCCAACACCTCCGCTGCGGGCGGGTCGAGATCAAGAAGCTGGGCCTGGAGCGTTGGCGTCGGCATCCCCAGACACACCATCACCGCGAGCGCGAACGATGGCCGCCCGGTACACGCCCTCGAGCGCGTGGACCATGGTCTGCGCCGAGAATCGTTCGGCGCACTCGGTCTGTCCTTGTTGCGCCAAGCGCGCGCGCTCATCGGGTCGCTCCCAGAGTTCTCGGATCGCGTCGCCGAGCGCCCGCGTATCGCCCGGCGCCACGAGGCGCCCGGTGCGTCCGTCGATGCACGCCTCGCGCGTGCCGTCCACATCGTACGCGACCGGGCAGACCCCACACAACAGCGCCTGCGGCACGGTCCTGGGCAGGCCCTCGCGGTACGACGGGTGCGCCAGCACGTCCATCGCGCGCACCATCGCCGGCACGCGCTCGGGCGGGACCAAACCCGTGCAGATGATTTTCTCTTGCAGCCCCAGCTCGCGCGCGCGCGCAAGCAGGCGATCACGCCACCACCCGTCGCCCACCCACAGCAGCTTCCAGCCATCGCGCGATCGCAGATCATCGCCCAGAGCGTCGAGCAGATCATCGTGCCCCTTGTGCTGGGCGAGGCGGGCGACCGTGCCGACGACGAAGTCGCCCGGGTCGATGCCAAGCTCGGCGCGCATCTCATCGCGCGATTCGCCCGGGCGCGGGCTGAGAAAGGCCTCGACCTCCATGCCCGAGCGGACGGTGACGTACTGCTCTGGCATTCCGATGTTGCGCGCCAGAAACTGCTCGGTCATCGCGTCGGCGACGCTGACGATGGTGTGACAGCGCTTGGCCGCGAAGCGCTCGGCGAGCGTATAGAGGTGGTTCTTTGCCCGGATCCTGGCTCGTGCGATCGCCCCGCCCTCGATGGGCATGAAGGGGGGGCCGTGGATGGTGTGGATGATCGCGGGGCGTACATTCCTTGTTGTTTCTAAAGCCGCAGGATGTGAATCCTGCGGTCCGCGGGATGTGAATCCCGCGGCTTTGAGAGCCCGCCACGCTGCCCAGCGCCCGAGGATGCCGGCCTTTGATGAGTGCGTGTGGACAACGTCCGGCTTCACTTCTCGCAGTAATCGTTTCAGGTCGCGATGGAAGCAGAGGTGGTCCTTGATCGGGTGGATCTCCCGCACCATGTGCGGCAGCTCGTGCAGCGTGATGGGCTTGGCGCTCCCGTCTCGCGCGACTCGCTCGTTGAATGCTTTGAGGCGCGGGAGCATCGACCCCTCGGGACCGAAGATGGGGCCGAAGGCGAGGTGCACCTCGTGCCCGCAGCGGGCCTGTCCCTCGCAGGAGAGGACCGTGTTTTCTTGCGAGCCGCCCAGGATCAGTCGCGTCGAGATGTGGAGGATGCGCAGGCTCACACCCCGAGCATACGGAGGGCGTCTCAGGCGGGCAGGCGACGGCGGCGCACAAACGCCAAGGCAAGCGCCAGCGGCGCCAGCGACGCGGGCGCCGGCACGAGCGTGAACCGGACTTCCTGGAAGAACGCGCCCGAACTCGAATCCCCGAGCCCGGACCCGGACGAGAAAACACTCGCCTCGGCGTGCAGCTCCAACACCCAGCGCCCCTCGCTGAGCGTGCCCGATGTCGCGAACGACCCGAGCTTGGTCTGCTCGAACAGCGCGTCGATATCGCTTTCGGCCCGGAGCGTGACGCGCACGCCCGAGGTCGCGTCGCCGTTGGCGTACCCCCCGAGCCCGCCCGCCAGCTCAAAGGCGCTCCCGGCGTCAACCTCGAAGACCAGGCGGATCGAGTTGGTCGATCGCGCGTGCGCCTGCGAGGCGCCGAGGCGGGCTTTCGTGAGGACTTGGGCGCCGCCGCTGGCGTTGAAGGTATTGAGCGAATCGGGCTCGAAGAACGAGAGCTGGTCGGCGCCGGCGATGCTGACCGCGTTGAAGTTCCCACCGGAGGAATCGGCGCGCACGGTATCGGAGTACAGCCCGCCGAACGTTCCGAGCGAAGTCATGTTCGGACCATCGGCCAGCCCGTCGCCCCCGGCGTCGATCGAGTGGGCGAACGCCGTCAGCACACGCTCGTCCCCGACGAGCACCGGGCCGGCGATGGCGTGAGATGTCAGGAGGGCGAAAGCTGCGACCAGGATTGTGAGACGCATAGAGGCCCTCCGGGGTTGGATGAGTGTCGCCGATCTGGTGCGATGGCGCCAGAGCTTCCTCGGAAAGGGAGATTCTGAGTCATTCCGAGCCGCGAGCGTGAGCTCGCGAACCATGCGCTCACGCTCTCGGGCGATCCTGCCAATCTCGCACATACTCGATCGCGGCTTCGACACTCTGCTCGTCCCAGAGATACCGGGTGCTGCCGTGCCTGGTCCATGGACTCTCATCGCCAGCGAGATCGCTCGAATCACGCAACGCCCGCGTCCCCCACGCCTTGAACTGCTGCATGACGGCCTCGGGGCGGCGCTGAGGTGCGGACACAACAACATGAGCATGGTTGGAACGGACCGCTACCGCATGCAGATTCCACCCGCGGATCTCGCTGATTTTTCTGATGGCGGACTCGACCCGCTCACGCGCAACACAATCGAGAAGCCTTGGCTTGTCTACGAGTTTCCTGCGTATTTCCGCTTCGCGGTGAGGGTCTGACTCCAGCTTCACCGGCAGATCACGACCGGAAACTCGCTTGAACGACCCGCGGGCATCGCCGTGGAGCCATGTTCCTCGGCATGTCCAGGTGATGAGATATGCGAGCGGATCGGTCATGATGCGCGAGCTTACGCTCGCGGCTCTGTTTAATACAGCGACGCCCTCATTCCGAGCCGCGAGCGTGAGCTCGCGAATGACTTGTGACCGGCTCGCCGCATTCGGGGCAGCGGTTGGCCGTCAACCCCGCAAGAGAGTACGCGCAATGCGAACAGACACTCTCATCAACCAGCCGCCTCAAGACGAACGCAGACCGGATGCCGATCAGCATGTACACGAGAGCAAATGGCATGAACGAGAACTGCAGGTACTCCCATCTTGGTGGTCCGATTCCACCAAGGGTGAACCCCTCTGGAATCGGAAGCCACCTGACATCGATGCTGGGCTCAAACTGAAAATCAACTGGCCGATCCCTGTAATACTCGCGTGAAGTAAAGCCGCGCGTGAACGAGCCCGATCCGATCTGGATCCACTCCGTGTGTCCGTCCGAGCGCATCCACGCAAAAGATGCTGAAAACAGGCAAACGAATGCGAACAGCACGAGCGCGATGCCTGCACGAGCGAGCACCGCGCGATGCCGCTTCCGAAGTCTCTCAGCGTTCGTTTGACCTGCTTGCTTCATACCGAATCCACTCCAGCCTCAGCCCCTCCGCAGGCAGGGTCGGGCCGGCGTTGGTCCTGTTATTCGATTCGAGGATCGCGGGGATCTGGTTCGGGTCGATCTTGCCTCGTCCCACTTCGTGCAAGGTTCCGGCGAGGATGCGGACCATGTTGTAGAGGAAGCCGTCGCCGGAGACGTCGATCCGGAGGCGGCGGGCTGGGAAGGGGGAGGAAGCAATGAGGCGGTTGGAAACCGGCTCTACCGGGGAGGGCGCCCCCCCCTCACCCCGCCCCTCTCCCCCGAGGGGGAGAGGGAGGAAGACTTCTGACACCGTGCAATCGAAGATCGTGCGGACGGTGGTCTGGCGCCCGTGATTGGCTGCGGCGAGGGCGGCGAAGTCGTGCGTGCCGGTGAGCAACGCCGCCGCCTCTTGCATGCGGGCAAGGTCGAGATCCTGCCAGGTGTGGAAGACGGTCCGCCGATCCCAGAGCGGGCGCTGCTGCGAGAGGTGCAGGGTGTAGCTGTAGCCCTTGCTCACGCAGTCTCCGATGGGGTTGAAGGTATCGCCGACAATCTCGGCGGCGCGCACGAGCAGGTCATCGGGGAGGCGTGCGTTGAGCGCGCGGATGAGGGAGTCGCAGCCGCGCTCCGCTGGCCAGCCGACGCCGCGGGCGGCGTCGGGCGTTGATGTAAACGCGGCGACCTGCCCGTGGGCGTGCACGCCCGAGTCGGTGCGCGAGGCGCCGATCAGGGTGATCGGCTCTCGGATGGTCTGGCGGACGGCTTGTTCGAGGACATGCTGGACGGTGCGCAGCGCGACGCGCCCGGGGCGACTCTCAAGCGGCTCGCTGAGTTCGGGCAAGGTCTGGGCAGCCGGGTCGGACGGATCGGGGGCGAGGGGCTCTTGCTTTTGCCAGCCGTGGAAGTCTGTGCCGTCGTAGGCGACTGTGAGCTTGTATCGGGGCACGCGCAGCTCAGGGGGAGGGTGGGGTGGTGTCGTCGTTGTCGGTATTGAAACCTCGGATCACGGTCGGGTCTGCGCCGTGCATGCGGTCGCGTTTGGGCGCGAACTTTTTGTGCTCGGCGTCGGCCCACTGGTCGCCGACGCGCCACCAGATGAGCGTGCCGAGCCCGGCTCCGACCGCGAGAATCAGGCCCATGACGATCCAGAAGGTCATGGGCAAGGGTAGCGCCGGAGCGGGCGTACGCGCCGGGGCAGCGGGTTGGTTGCGAATTGTCGCCAATTTTCTGCAATGAGGCGCACTCCCCTGCGTTGAGGCTCTGACGCGCCGGCGGCGCCCGAGGGCGCCGTCGAGAGACCCAGCCCGCCGAGCGATCGGCGGGCGCGTTGACACCAGATGAGTCCGGTCCCGAGCCCGCGCGCCCCCGCCTTGGAGGCGGCCGGTCTGCGCAGGCGTGTTCTCTACTGTTTGGAGGGTCATCATGATGAGTCTTTCGTTTCGTGGTCGTGCGCTCGCGCCCCTGGGTGCGGTGCTGCTTGGTCTGATGGTCGGCACCCCGGCGCAGGCCAGCGACGCGGGCGAGATCGCCCAGGCGTGCATCGAACGCATCGGCGATCGCGTCGAGCGGGCAAGCGAGCAGATCCGCACGGTTCGCACCAGAACCATCGGAGTCATCCGCGAGCTCGACGACGCGGGCGCGCCCGACGCGGCCATCATCCACGCCGGGCAAGAGGGCAAGGACGCGATCAACCGGCGCGCCAGCGACGCGATGCAGGACGTCACCCGGATCGCCAGGCGCTGCATCGAAGAGCTCGAATCGATCGAGGCGCCCCCCGCCCTGATCCGCAGGGTCCACCGCGCGGCCCACGGCGGACGCATGGCCATCCGCATGATGAGGAACCGGGCGTTGATGCAGGTCAACGGCGCCGTGCGTCACGCGCTCGATGGCTGACCATCCCCGCGCCGCGCGATGGGTTTCTCGCGGCGCGCACAGCCCCCCCGCCCCCGACCCGGGGCGCGGGGTCCTTCTCGATGTCAGGTAAACGAGATCGACCGGCGCGCAAAGTCCAGCTTCATCGCGCTCTTGGCCAGCTCGAGCGTCTCCTCGGCCATCGGCGTCGCCTTCTTGATCCCCTCGCGGATGACCTCGACGATCAGCTCATCCCCGCCCGGCGCCTCGTACCTGGCCCGGCGCTCCTGGATCGGCGCCAGCAGCTCGCTGATGGCAGACGCAACCTCAACCTTGACGTGCCCGTCACCGATGTTGTCGCCCTTGGAATACGCATCTTCCAGCTCCTTTATGCGTCCCTCGTCCTTGATGAACGCGCGGACGTACTGGAAAAGCGAGTTGGTGATGTCGCCCGGTTCGTCCATCGACTGGCGCCCGGTGTAGATCTGTCCCACCTTCTTTTTGACCTGCTTGGGCGAGTCGGTGAGGGAGATGGCGTTGTTGAGGCTTTTGGACATCTTGTTGACGCCGTCGGTCCCGGGCAGGCGGGCGATGCGCCCGACCTTGGCCGCGGGGATGGGAAAGAGCCCGCCCGCGTTGACGTAGTCCGCGTCCTCGGTCTGCGGATCGACGTCGCAGTAGACCTGGTTGAACCGGCGCGCCACCTCGCGGGTCATCTCGATGTGCGCGACCTGGTCTTCGCCCACCGGCACCAGCTCGGGGCGGAACACAAGAATGTCGGCACACTGCCCCACGGCGTACAGCGGGAACCCGAAGCTGTAATGATCGCCCAGGCCCTTGGCCTCGATCTCGGTCTTGAGCGTCGGGTTGCGCATCACGCGGTTGAACGGGATGAGCATCGCGAAGTACCAGCTCAGCTCGACAATCGCGGGGATCTCGCTCTGGAGGACGACGCTGGCGCGCTCCGGGTCGATGCCGCACGCGAGCCAGTCCTTGACGATCTCGATCGTGGACTCGCGAATCTCGCCCGGCTTGTCGGCCCGGGTCGTGAAGGCGTGCATGTTCGCGATCAGGAAGTAGCAGTCGTACTCGTCCTGCAGGGCGACGCGGTTCTCGACCGAGCCGACCCAGTGCCCGAGGTGGAGGCGCCCCGTGGGGGTGTCGCCGGTCAGGATGCGTGGTTTCTGGGCAGTCATGGGGGCAATGCTAGGGAGGGGGGCGCCGCGTGCGATCGCTCTCTCTTGAAGCCCAAAGCGTCAGCGCCGGGTTCGAGCGCCCATGGCGGTTCGCAAGGCCAACCCGGCGCTGACGCTTAGGGCTTCAAGACGACGCTCAGGGGACCGTCTCCATATACCTCGGGTCGGGGTCCTGGGCCTCGGGCGCCCGCTCGCTCGCGCGGTCGCCGGTGCGCTCTGGCGCCTGCTCGGTCGTGCGCGGCGCGTCCGAGGCGAGAATCGTCAGCGTCACCATGAGCGCGTTGAAGCACATGTGCATCGCGATGGGCACGCCGACGCGCCGCGTGCGCTCGTACGCCACGCCCATCGTGATGCCCAGCGCCAGCAGCGGGATGAGCGCGTGCCAGGGGACGGGGACGCTGTCGCCCGCGCTGGCGCGGTGCATGGCCGTGAAGATCAACGCGGTTGTGATGATCGAGACCCACGGGCTCTTGAGCAGCTTGAGCAGGCCCGACTGGATGAAGATCCGGTAGATCAGCTCCTCGACGATCGGCGCCCCGATCACCGCCGCCCCGATTGTCAGCCACGTCCACATGTCCTGCGTGTTGGTCGCGAACTGCTCGTTGATCCGCTGGAGCACGTCGTGGGCGATCGGGTCCGGGCTCTGCCCGTCCTGGAACGACTTGTAGATCGCCACGGCCCCGATCGACGCGAGCTGCACCAGCGGGTACGCCAGAACAAAGCACCCGAGCCCGAGCGGCAGATCGACCGGCGAGACGCGCAGCCCCCCCTCGGGCGCGGACTTGTGCAGGATGTACAGCATCCCGAAACCCGCTATCGCGCCGAAGAAGTACCCGCCCAGGCTGAGCACGATCGCCGTCTGCTCATCGCTGAGCCCGCCCTCGCCCCCGAGCTTGTCGAGCGCGCCCGTGCCCGCGAGAACGCCGTGGGCCGAGGACTGGGCGAGCAGGACGACCAGGGCGGCGAACAGCCACACACCCCAGGGCAGGGGGTCAATATTGCGCAGCCCCGCCTTCTCGAACCCGCCCGGCCTGAGCAGCCCCCCCGCGACGAGGATGGCCAGCACGAGCAATGTCCCAATCCCCAGGAGCGGGATCTTCCATTGGTCGATGTCCTGCATGACCTCGCCGACGGTCCGGTCGGCTGTATCTCCCTGGGCCAGGGCCTGCGGGGCGACAGCCAGCAGAACCAGCGCAACAATGAACGCCATGCCCCCCGACCCCGAGAGCCAGCCGACCCGCCCCGAGATGCCCGAGACGCTCGCAGCGATCATCGCGCACAAGCGCGAGGAGGTCGCGCGGGCCAAGGCGGGGGTCTCGATGGGCGAGCTCGAGGCCCGGGTCGCGCAGGCGGAGCCGCCTCGGAACTTCTTTGGGGCCTTGCGCCGGATGAGCGACGCCGGGCTGACAGCGGTGATCGCGGAGATCAAGCGGCGCAGCCCGTCCGCCGGCTGGATCCGCCCCGAATACGAAGATGATGGGTTTTCGCCTGAAATCATTGCGCGGGCCTACCTCAACGCCGGCGCATCGGCCATCTCGTGCCTCACGGACGAAAGATTCTTCGCTGGACGCCTCGAGTATATTCAGCGCATCAAGAGCGTCGTCCCCCTGCCGGTCTTGCGCAAGGACTTCGTCATCGACCCCTGGCAGCTCTGGGAGGCCCGGGCGGCGGGCGCCGACGCCGTCCTGCTCATCGCCGAGTGCCTCACCGAGAGCCAGATCGTGGACCTGCTCATCCTCAGCCAGCAGCTCCAGATGACCGCCCTGCTCGAGGTCCACTCCATCGAGAACCTCCTGCGCGTCCGCCCCCACGTCGGGTTCCCCCACCCCGGCTACGGGCTCCTGGGGATCAACAACCGCGATCTGAGCGCCATGACCACCGATCTGAACCACACCCTGCGCCTCGTGGACCTGGTGGACGACACCTCCGTGCTCGTCTCCGAGTCCGGCATCCGGACCAAGGACGACCTGACCCGCCTGCGAAGGGCGGGCGTCAAGATCGTTCTCGTGGGCGAACACCTGATGCGTGCCGAACACCCGGGACGGGCACTCGAAGCCATGCTCGGGCGGTCCTAGAGAGAATCGCTGGAACATCGTTGGAACTCGCTGGAACATCGCCCCGCCTGAACCAGTACAAGCGTGGACCCCCCGCGACCCGTTTGGAGGAGACCCCCCGTGCAGACCACGAGCATTTCGATCGGCGCGATCCGCGCCTTGGTGTTGGCGGCGGTCCTCGCCGTGCTTTCGCCCCGGGCGCTTGCCCAGGCGGCGCCCGACGGACGCGCCATCATCGAGCAGGCTTCCCGCGCGATCGAGCAGGTCGAATCCCTCACCGCGCGGATGACCCTGGCCGGCGGGGGCAGCAAAAACTTCATGCAGTTCATGCCCTCGGGCGAGGGGGTCTTCCGCGCCCAGAGGGTCGAGAACGAAGATGGCGAGCGGGTGTGGGCGACGCGGATCGTCGGCGCCGGCAAGGACCGGGGCGACGGCGAGGAGTACACCTTCGACGCCGCGACCCGGGGCGACACCGTGACCTGGGTCGAGCACCGCTCCAAGAGCGTCAACACCAACTCCCGCGCCCGGGCCAGGGGCGTCGGGCTCTCGATGCGCCAGCAGATGAACCTCGACGAGCTGCTCGGCGCCGACCCGCTCGCACGCGAGCTCGACGCGGTTTCGGTCGAGCTGCAAAACCGCGAAACCATCGGCGGCGTCGAGTGCGACGTCGTGCTCATCACCTACGCCAAAGACCAGCAGAGCGCCACATCCCGGGGGCAGGCCAGAGCCAACAAGGCGAAGTGGTTCCTGGGCGTCGAGGACAACCTGCCCCGGCGCATCGAACGCATCACCGACGCCGACATCATCGCCATCAGCCTGATCCTCACGCTTGAGGACATGCGCATCGACGCGGAGATCGCGCCCGAAGACCTCGAGGTCAACATCCCCGACGGATACAAGAAGATCGAGCCCCGCACCGCGACCGGGCCGGTCCGGACCGGCGTAAAGGGCGCCGGCGTGCGCCGCGGCGAGAACGTGAAAGCCACGCCCAGGCCCCCCTCACGGGCCAGGGCCGCGAGCTTCAGCGTCGAGGACGCCTCGGGCGAAACGGTCTCGAACGAGACGCAGCAGGGGCGGATCAGCGTGATCTTTTTCTGGGGAACGTGGAGCGTCCCGAGCCGGGATTATGCGCCGCTGATCTCCGGGCTCGCCGAGACGTTCGCGGGCGAGGCGGTGGATGTCCTGGCGCCGGTCGTGCGCTCGGACCCGGGCAAGGCCAAGGCAATGATCAACTCCAACGCCTACCGCCAGCGCCTGCTCGTCGATGCCGACGCGATGGCCCGCAGCTTCCGGGTCCGCGTCTACCCGACCATCTTCATCCTCGACGCCCAGGGCGGCGTCGTCGCGACCGAAACCCCCGCCAAGGGAAGCGACACCCCCGAGCAGGTCATCGAGCGTGTTGAACAGCTCGTCCGCGACGAACTCGCCCGCACAAACGACGGCTGACGAAGACGGCCCGGTCAATCCTCGGGCGTCGCCGGCGTCTCTTCGTCAGCAGCTTTTTCGGATCCGATGCGCTCGAACGTCAGGCGGAACGCGCCGCCGCCCGTGTCCTTGCTGAACGAGAGCACGAACGACATCCGGTCGGGCGTGCCCAGGTCGATGATCGCGCCCGCGAGCGTGTCGGCGCCCTCGACCTCGTCAAACAGGACGCGCCCATCAACGAAGCGTGAGCCCCGCATGATGAGCGGGCTTTCGGCCTCGCTCTCCCACGGGGTCATCTCAGCATCGAAGTGGCGCAGGCGATACTCCACCCCGCCCTCGATCTCTGCGATCGTGAGCAGCTCGAGCAGCAGGAGCTTGCCGTCGGCGTCGAACGAGCGCATCGCCCCGGTCATCTGCCCGTTTCTGGGCGGGAGCCAGACCTCCTCATACACCCGCCCCTGCGCCTCCGTCCGCCAGTGCCCGGCCATGGGCGCAAAGTCACCGATCACCGGGACGCGGTGGGCCGGGGTCACGATGCCCGTCGGCGGGCGCATCTCGGGCTGCTGCGTATCGCCCCGCTGCGCCTCGGGCTGCGCCCGCGAGGCGAGGGCGACGCCCGCGATGGCGCACGCGAGCAATGACACGCCGATCGTCGTTCGAATCTTCATCGGTCTCTCCTTGGTAGCGCCTTGCACGCTCTGGCAGACGGGATCATCGCAGGACGGCGGGGCGCAGGCAAGGGGCGTGCTCGCTCATCCCCGCAGGGCAATGGCGGCGACAACAGCCGTAATCACCAGCAGCGCCACAAGCACACTCAGAGATATCTTTGCCCACGACCACGGGCGCTCGCCGATGACCTCGCCCGTGCGCGCGTTGATCAATATCTGGTACAGCGTGCCCTTGAAGCGGTACGCGCAGACCCAGACGGGCAGCAGGATGTGCTTGAATGTGATCGAGTGGTGCCGGGTGTCCATGGTCCCGACGCGCTGGACGTCGCCTCCGATATCGGCGCAGATCGTCGCCCGGATCTGCGGGACCATCGCGGCTTTGGCCTGCTCGAAGCCCGAACCCAGCCCCACGCTGTAGCTCTCGCTGCGGAACCCGGCCAGATATTCATCGGCGTACTCGGTCAGCGACTCAAGATCCCACGGCTCGAGCTTGTGCAGGCGATCGGTCTGAACCGAGGTGCTCGCGGGGATGAGCAGGTCGTCGAACCAGTCGCTGACGCGCCCGGCTGCGGGATACCAGCGGGTCTTGCGGACCTGACGGGTGCGGACCTGCATCTTGCCGTTGACCATGGTGGTGTAGGTCTCTGTCACCCAGTAGTGCACGCCGCGCTGCCCGGTGTAATCGGTGATCGCGCCCGAGTCGTAGGTCCAGTAGGGCAGGTAGACACCGCTGAGCTTGCCGTCGATGACCGCGGCCTTTTTCAGGTTCCGCGGCGCGAACCAGAGCTTCTTGAGCCACGCCGCGAACCGCTCGCGCGCCCCGCCTGAATCGATCGCGAACGGGAGCACCGAGCGCGGCTTGATGAGCTTGATGCTGCGCCCGGTCGCGACAACCGTTCGCGTGCAGAACGGGCAGGGGCCGCTGGTGACGTTGGGCGGGAGCTCGATCCGAGCGCCGCACGACTCGCACGCGCTGATGATCTCATCGACGAGCTCCTCGCTGGACTCAAGATCGCGAAGCTGGGCCGCGTAATCGAGCTCCTGGATCTCGGCGTCGCTGGCCTCGATCTCGTTGAGCGCGCCGCAGTGGGCGCAGCGCATCGCCAAGGCGCCCGGGGCGAAGCGGAGCTGGGCGCCGCAGTTCGAGCACGGAAAGCGCCGCTCCCCGTGCGATCGTCCGGCGCCCCGATCCGGCGTCGCCTCGGGCATCTCCGAAGCCTCGTGGACCTCGGGCTCGCCCATCAAGAGCCCTCAGCGGGTGGGGGCGGCGGGGTCACCGGGACCGGCGGGGGCGCCGCCTGCCCGGGCAAAGGCGGCGGGGTCCGCCCCACGATCGACGCCAGCTCGGGCGTCTCGATCGCCTTGGCCCACGCCGCCATGCCCTCTTTCCAGACCAGCGAGTCGGGCTTGATCGTCCCCGCCTGCGCCATCTGCGCGATCTGATCCATCCCGAACGGCCCGGTCTTCTGCCCGTTCTGCGCGACCCAGATCTGCGCAGCGCCCGGCACCGGCGGCGGCGCGCCAGCGCCGCCCATGTTCATCGCCTGGCCCATCTGGTTCGCCATCGCGAACCCGGCGCCCAGGCCCATCGCGTCGCCCATCCCCCCGCCCGGGTTTGTCGCCGCGTCCCCGATCGCCTCGGCGGTCTGGAACTGCATGTAGCTCTTGAGATCCCCGATGATCCCCATGCTCGACCGCTTGTCGAGCGCCTCCTCAACGTTCGGCGGCAGCGAGATGTTCTCAACCAGCAGCGACGTCAGATCCAGCCCGTACGCCCCGACCTCCGCCCCGAGACGCTCGCTCAGAAACTCGCCCAGCTCGTCGTAGTTCGCCGCCAGATCCAGGATCGGGATGCGGCTCTCGCCGAGCACATCAGAAAACCCCGACACGATAAAGTTTCGCAGCTGATCCTCGATGCCCTCGACCGTGAACCGCCCCTGCGAGCCGACGATCTCATTGATCAGCGTGCCCGGCTCGTCGCACTTGAAGGCGTACGTCCCGAACGCGCGCAGGCGCACCGGCCCGAACTCCTTGTCGCGGATCATGATCGGGTTCATCGTCCCCCACTTGAGGTCCGTGAACTGGCGCGTCGCGACGAAGTAGCACTCGGCCTTGAACGGGCTCTCGAACCCGTGCTTCCAGCCCAGCAGCGTCGAGAGGATCGGCAGGTTCTTCGTGTCCAGCGTGTACATGCCGGGCGTGAACACGTCTGCGATCTGACCCATGTTCACAAACACTGCGGCCTGCCCGGGTCGGACGACAAGCTTCGCCCCGTGCTTGATCTCGTTGTTCAACCGCTCGAACCGATGCACGAGGATCGAGGGGCTCTCGTCGGTCCACTCGACAATGTCGATCAGCTCGCCGCGTAGTTTTTTCCAGAATGACATGCGTCGCCTCCCCAGCCGAACAAGACCGCCCGGCGTGATATTCTTGGGATTCTAGAGGGTTCAGTTGTGCTGAGGCGTCAATCGAGGGTGTAGGTCTTATCGGAGCGATTCGGGTCGATTACGTTGAGCCCCTGCCCGTTGGACTGGTCGGGGATGGTGTCACCATCCGTATCGATGCGCCCGGAGAACAGCAAAGAAGGCACGTTCTGGCTGACCCATTCGGCATGCCCGTCGGAGAACGCGAAGTTGGCCCCCCTGCTGCCGTGGTTGTCCACCTCGGCGTAGCCGGTGTCCGCGCGATAGCCGACCTGCTCCCGGTAGAGCGTATTGGGGTTTCCCCACCACGCCCCAACCCCGATGTCAGGCCCATTGGTTTCATCGCCCCACATGGCGACGGGTTTGATGATGACGGGGTCATCGGCGCGGAGGCCAACGATGTAAAGGTAGCTGATGTTGTAGCTGATGACGTCCTCGGGTCCGCCGGGCGCTTGCGGGATCTTGCTCCGCGCGTCGTCGTAGTCTCGCAGCTGGAGGCGATTGCCGTAGTACCGATCTTCGCGGTCGGAAGCGCACACCAGTGGCGCGAACGAAGAGAGGTAGCTCTCCATGATTGGTGTCGTCTGCCCATCCGCATAGGCGCGAATAAAACCCGGGACGCCAAAGTACCCGAAGTCTCCGCCCGAGGGCGGGAAGGTCGCCTGGGCGTCGCCAATCTGAAAGAGACTAAACATCCCGGCGATGCCGCCGTAGGTCTCTTGGTTGCTCAAGACGCCGCTGTCCCACGCAGCCTGCATCCCGGTGCTGAACGGGAGAATGGGGTACCACTCTTTCTGGTCGTTCGCGTACGTCGTAAACGCCAGCGTCATCTGACGCTCGCCGGAAAGACATACAGCGACCCGGGCGGTATCTCTCGCTCGTCCAAGAGCGGGCAAGAGGATACCGATGAGCAACGCGATAATCGCGATCACAACGAGCAGCTCAATCAGCGTGAAACCGGGGCGTCTTATCACTCCGCGGTCCTCCGGGTGGTCTCTCCGGCAGACTATCTCACCCGCCCCCCAGGCACAATGATGTCCGCTCTTTCCCAAAATATCCCAGAAACTCAGTCCTCGAAGTACGCCTCGCCCTCGTCGGGCATGCTCGCGAGCAGGTCATCAAGCCCGGCTCCGCCCTCGCGGAGTTCATCGACATACTGGCCCGTCTCGGGGTCGGTCTCGTGGAGCAGGTCGCGCCCGCCGCGCTTGGTCCGCTGCTGGGCCTCGACGCGCTTGCGTGAGCGCAGCAGCACGCGGATGGGCACCTCGTCGAACGGCAGCTCCTCGCGCAGGCGGTTCATCAGGAACCGCATGTAGTTGGGCGTGAACAGCTCGGGGCGGTTGACGACGAGCACCAGCGTGGGCGGGGCCGTGGCGACCTGCGTCGCGTAGTACACCTTGGCCTCGGTCCCGAGCTTGTTGCTCGGCCCGCGCCGCTCGACAATCGAGCGGATCAGCCGGTTGACCTTGCCCGTCGAGACCCGCCCGGTCGCCTGCTCGTGCAGATCGCCCGCCAGCTCGATCACGGCCCGAACGTTCACGCCTTCTTTCGCGCTCATAAACGCCATGGGCGCGAAGCGCAGGCCCTTGAGCTCTTTGCGGACGTACTCGTCAAAGTCTTCGGTCGTGATCTGCTTGCCGGTGGGCGAGGCCTTGCCCTCGACCTCGTCCCATTTGTTGATGACGACGACCACGGGCTTGAAGCTCTTGGCGACGAGGGCCGCGAGCTGCTCGTCCACCTGGCTGATCCGCTCGGTCGCGTCTACAAGCAACAGCACGACGTCCGCCCGCTCGATGGCGCGCTGGGCGCGGTCGTAGGCGTACCACTCGATCCGGTCCTGGAAGCTCTTTTTCCGTCGAAGCCCGGCCGTGTCGATCGCCATGATCGTCTTGCCATCCATCTCGATCATCACGTCCACCGCGTCGCGCGTCGTGCCCGCGATCTCGGAAACGATGACCCGTTCTTCGCCCGCGAGCGTGTTGACCAGCGTGCTCTTGCCCGCGTTGCGCTTGCCCACGATCGCCACGCTCAGGTCCGCGTACGGGCGGGGCTCGTCGTCGGGCTCGGGCAAGAGTTCATACAGCTTGTCGAGCATGTCGCGGCGCATGTACTTGCTCTGGGCCGAGCACATCAGCGGCACGTCAAACCCCAGCGCGCTCAGCTCGTACGCGTGCGCCTCCCACTTCGGCCCGTCAACCTTCGTCGCGATCACCCGCACCGGCACCAGGTCGCGCCCCTCGCGCGTCCGGTCGCCGAGCTTCTGCTCGCGCAGCAGCTTGGCGATCGCCAGATCCTGGGGCGTGATCCCGGCGTGGGTGTCGATCGCAAACAGGATCAGATCCGAGTTGGAGACCGCCTCAGCGATCTGGTGCTCGATGTCCTTGGTCAGCGACGACAGGTCCGAGCCGATGTCGTCGTACCGCTTGCCCTCGGCGACATACACCCCGAACCCGCCCGTGTCCGTCAGCTCGACGGGCTTGATCGGCCCGCGCTGGTCGGGCGATTCGAGGTCGATGATCGCCGAGACCCGGTCGCGCGTCACCCCCGGCGTCGGGTCCACGATCGCGATCCGGCTGCGCGCAATCAGGTTCAGCAGCGAGCTCTTGCCCACGTTGGGGCGTCCGATGATGGCGATCCGGGGGATAGGCATGGCCGCAATGCTATGCCGCTCAGGGGCTTGGCTCACCAGATAATCGGAACGCGGTTGTACTCGGGGCAACGCGCCAGCCCCTCCCGCCAGTTCCCACCCCCCCGGCAGGCGCCGGGGGCGAGCTTCACCCGCTCACTCCATCAACGCCGCCTGCGCCGCCGCGAGCCTCGCGATCGGCACGCGGAAGGGCGAGCACGACACATAATCCAGCCCGACGTTGTGGCAGAACACCACGCTCGCCGGGTCGCCCCCGTGCTCGCCGCAGATCCCGACCTTGAGCCCCGGGTTGGTCTCGCGCCCGCGCACCAGCCCCATCTCGACGAGCTGCCCCACGCCCGACTGATCGAGCGACTGGAACGGGTCCACGGGCAGGATGTCCTGGGCGATGTAGTCGGGCAGGAAGGTGTTCACATCATCGCGTGAGTAGCCGTAGGTGAGTTGCGTCAGGTCGTTGGTGCCGAAGCTGAAGAAGTCGGCGACCTCGGCGATTTCGTTGGCCGTCAGCGCGGCCCGCGGGATCTCGATCATCGTTCCGATCTTGATGTCCAGCTTCCGCGTCCAGTCTTTCTCCGCCTTGACCTCCGCGATGACCGTCTCGGTCTCGGTGCGCAGCAGCGCCAGCTCCTGGCGCGTGCCCACGAGCGGGACCATGATCTCCGGCATCGCCTTGACGCCCCGCCCGACACAATCAATCGCGGCCTCCGTAATCGCCCGGACCTGCATCCGCAAAATCTCGGGGTACGTCACCGCCAGGCGGCACCCCCGGTGCCCGAGCATCGGGTTCGACTCGTGCAGCATCGCCACGCGGCTGCGGATCGCCTCGACCCTCACCCCCATCGACGACGCCAGCTCGCTCTGGCTCTTGTCATCGTGCGGCAAAAACTCATGCAAGGGCGGGTCCAGCAGGCGGATCGTCACCGGCAGGCCCTTCATCGCCTCGAAAATCCCGATGAAATCTTCCCGCTGGTACGGCAGCAGCTTGGCGAGCGCGATCTCGCGGTCCTCGAGCGTCTCGGCCAGGATCATCTCGCGCATCGCCGTGATCCGCGGGCCTTCAAAGAACATGTGCTCGGTCCGCGTCAGCCCGATGCCCTCGGCCCCGAACTCGCGCGCCCGCTGCGCATCCTTCGGGGTGTCCGCGTTGGTGCGCACACCCAGCCTGCGGTACTTATCCGCCCATCGCATGATCTTGGAAAAATCGCCCGAGAGTTCGGGCTCGACCCGGGCCAGGGCGCCGGCGAAGACCTCTCCGGTCGAGCCGTCGATGGAGATGACGTCGTTGCGTCCGTACTCATGCCCGCCGATGGTCATTACCCCGCGCTCTTCGTCGATCTGGATCTCGCCCGCGCCCGCGACGCAGCACTTGCCCCAGCCCCGGGCGACGACCGCCGCGTGGCTGGTCATGCCCCCGGTGGAGGTCAGAATCCCCGCGGCGTGGTGCATCCCGTCCACATCCTCCGGGCTCGTTTCTTTGCGCACAAGGATGACCTGTTCATGGTGCGCCCGCTCGACGGCCTCGTCGGCGGTGAACGCGGGCTTGCCGACCGCGGCCCCGGGCGACGCCGGCAGACCCTTCGTCAGCACATCCGAAAGCTGCTTCTTCGTCTCGTCAAAGCTCGGCAGCAAAAGCTGCGTCAGGTCGTCCGCCGGGATGCGCAGCAGCGCCTGCTTCTCGGTAATCAGTTTCTCGCGGACCATGTCGCACGCGATCTTGACCGCGGCCTGCCCGGTCCGCTTGCCGCTGCGCGTCTGGAGCATGAACAGCTTGCCGCGCTCGATCGTGAACTCGATGTCCTGCACGTCCTTGTAGTGCTTCTCGAGCTTGTTCTTGATCTTGATGAGCTTGTCGTGGATCGGCTTGTTCCACTTCTTCATCTCATTGATCGGGCGCGGCGTGCGGATGCCCGCGACGACGTCCTCGCCCTGCGCGTTGACGAGGAACTCGCCGTAGAACTTGTTCTCGCCTGTAGACGGATTGCGTGTGAACGCGACGCCCGTGCCGCAGTCGTCGCCCATGTTGCCGAAGACCATCGCCTGGACATTGACAGCCGTGCCCCGGAGGCCCGTGATGCCCTCGATGCGCCGGTAGCTGATGGCCTTGTTGGCGTTCCAGCTCTTGAACACCGCCTCGATCGCGAGCTCGAGCTGCCTGTGCGGGTTCTGCGGGAAGACCTCGCCCACGCTGCGCCGGTAGACCTCTTTGTACCGCTCGCACAGCTCGATGAGCCCCTCGACGGGGACATCGTTGTCGGCGCTGGCGCGGTGCTCGCGTTTGATCTCGTCGAAGACCGCCTCGAACTGGTGGTGGTCCACGCCCATCACGACATCGCCGAACATGTTGATCAGGCGCCGGTACGCGTCGTAGGCGAAGCGCCGGTCGCCGGTCATGTCCGCGAGCGCTTCGACCGAGGCGTCGGTCAGCCCGAGGTTGAGGATCGTGTCCATCATGCCCGGCATCGAGACCTGCGCGCCCGAGCGGACGGAGACGAGCAGCGGGTCGTTGTGATCGCCGAACTTCTTCTTGAGCTCGCGTTCGAGCGTCGCCATGTGCTTGCCGACCTCGTCCATGAGGCCCTTGGGCAGGCGCCCGCCGCGCTCGTTGTATTTGGCGCAGGTCTCGGTGGTGATGGTCATGCCCGGGGGCACGGGCAGGCCGATGAAGGTCATGTCGGCGAGGGTGGCGCCCTTGCCGCCGAGCAGCTCCTTCATCGAGGCCCCGCCCTCGGTCCGGGTCTTCCCGAAGAAGTAGACCATCTTGCCCGCACTCGCCCGCTTGGTCGAGGTCCGCGCCTTCTTCTTGGACCGCTTCTTGGGCGACCGCGAGCCGCCCGCGTGCGTGCGTGCGCCGGCGGACTTCTTCACACTCTTCTTGGTCGTCTTCTTCGCGCCCTTTTTCGCGCCCTTGCGCGCCGCTTTCTTGGCGGTCTTTTTGGCGGTCTTCTTCGTCGTCTTCTTGCGGGTGGTCTTCTTGGCCATCGCGGGCAAGCCCTCTCCGTCGGTCCGTCTGGGCGCCGATCTCTTGGTTGGTCTCGTTGAGCGAGGCCCGGGCGTCGCCCGGAGCCTCCAAGACGGACTCTAGCCGTACACACTCGCCCGTTCCCACGCCCAACCCCCCGCCCCTACCATCACAAGCCTCGATGATGCCCACCGGACAGACCGAACATCTCGCGCTCACCCGCTGGCCCGCAGCCCATCCGCTCGCCGCTGTCTGGTCGCACGCGCCCGCCTCGCGCCCGGGCGTGCTGCTCGCCCGCCCCGCCGCCGTCTGGACCTGGCGCCCCGGGCAAGGCTGGCAGGGCTCCGATGCCGCCGCCCGCTCTATTCCCCCCAGTCCCGCCCCCGATGAAGACCCCCTCGCCGCCATCGAGCGCCTGTGGTGCGCAACTCGAAACCCCGCCTCCCCCGGCGCCTGGCTCATCAGCCTCTCCTACGACTTCGGACGCCGCCTCGAACCCCTCGCCCAGAGCCCCACGCGCCCCCCCGACGACCGCGACCACCCGGACATCGTGCTTGTCCGAGTCGATGCGCTGGCGCCGCAAGACGACAGCGCCGGCGCCTTCAAACGCGAGTACCACCTCGACCCGCCCGACCCGAGCCAAGCCCGCGCCGCATACCAGAGCGCCGTCGCCAGCGCCCTATCGCGCATCCGCGCAGGCGACATCTACCAGGTCAACCTCACCCACCGCCTCTCGGGCGCCTTCCAGGGCTCGGCCCGGGCGCTCGCATCAGACCTGCTCGCCCGCGCCCGCCCCTGGCACGGGCTGTACCTCGAGTTCGACGAGCCAAGCGTCCGGCGCGCCATCGTCTGCGCCAGCCCCGAGCTCTTTCTCGACGCGGACCTGAGCACCGGGCGCGTGCTCACCCGCCCGATGAAGGGCACACGCCCGGGCGAGGGCGACCCCGAAGAGCTGCGCACCGCCCCCAAGGACCGGGCCGAGCTGGACATGATCACCGACCTGATGCGCAACGACCTCGGGCGCGTCTGCCGCTTCGGGACTGTCCGCGTCGAGACGCAGCGAGCCATCGAACGCCACGATTCTGGCGTCCTCCAGGCGACTTCCAGCGTCTCCGGGCGCCTCCGCCCCGGCGTCGGCTTCCAGCAACTCCTCTGCGCCACCTTCCCCCCCGGCTCCATCACCGGCGCCCCAAAGGTCCGCGCCATGCAGCTCATCGACGAGCTCGAAACCCACCGGCGCGGCCCGTACTGCGGCGCCTGCGGCGTCCTCTCCGACAGCGGGCGCCTCACCCTGGGCGTCTCCATCCGCACCGCCCTCATCACCGGGACGCCCGGGGCCGCAGGGCTCGGTGCGTTCGAGCATGGCGTGCTCGACTACCCCGTCGGCGCCGGCATCGTCAGCGAATCCGACCCGGACTCCGAGTGGGACGAAACACTCGTCAAGGCCCGGGCGCTGAGCGCGGTGCTCAGAACACCCGAGTCAGTCTGAAACTCGACCTTGAGGCAAGAGTACGAAGTTCCCCGTGCCACTGACCCGTCTTTGGTCAGTGCAGTCTCTCTCAATGGGTGCCGTGGAGACGCCGCTGCGGCTTCTCCACGAGCAGGCGCCAACCGTGCAGAAGGCTGGCGCCGTCTGCACGCCACCCTTGCATCAGCACTGACCCGAAGACGGGTCAGTGGCACGGGTGTTGAGCCTTCAAAGAGAACTTATGCGCACCGCTGCTCGGGGCGGAGCGCCCCCACCGCATCGACCCACGGCGCGACAACCTGTCGATCCGACCCACGCTCCATCGCATCGATCATCGGCCCGGGCGAGAGCGTGCCGATGACATCCACCTCGCCCGATTCGCGGACCGCGACGCCCAGCTCGACCAGCGCCCGCTCGACCGCCCAGTCGTGCTTGCCGCGCGCGATGAGGCGCGCGCTCGCAAACCCGTGGCGAGCCTGCGCCGCGCCGAGCGCCTCCCGTGCGGCGCTCAGCCCCGTGAACCGATCCCACAGCGCCGGCTCGAGCGCTGTGACGCGCTGCCGGTCCAGGGTCTCAAGCAGCTCATCGTGCCCGCGCCGAAACCCCTCGACCACGTTCTCTTTCCGGGCGATGGTCCCGTAGCGATCGATCATCTCGCGCATCCGCGCCTCAAGCTCATCGCGCGGCGCGTACCGCTGGAGCACCCACCCGTTGTTGCGCACCAATCGCCCAAGAATCAGCCCCATATCCCGCCCGCCGGCGACCTTCCGGTGCTCGACCCGCAGGCCCCGCTCGAACGCGACGCGATGGCCCGCGAGCAGCAGCTTGCCCGCCAGGTCGTACTCCTCGGCGTAGTACCCGAACGCCGCGTCGTACCCGCCCGCGTCAAGAAACGCTCGCCGCCGATACGCGACGCCGCACCCGACCGGGACCTCCGGCAAGCCGCCCGATTCTCGCACGCCACGGGCGCTCAGATGAATATCCATCGTCACCGCCGCGACGCCAGGATCTTGGTGGGCGAGAACCTCGCCCATCCCGCCCGCGCTCGGGTGCGAATCGTCGTCGAGCATGAGCACCCAGTCGCTGCTTGAAAGCTCGGCGCCGATGTTCCGGGCCGCGGCGCCGATGTTCTCATCGAGACACACCAGCTCGACGCGCTGCCCACCGCTGAGCCTCGCAGGAAGGCTCGGACGCGTGCGCGACGCATTATCGATCACGATGACCTCAGCGAGATCATCGGGGCTGAGACGATCCAGCTCTGAAAGTGTGCGGGCGAGTTCGTCCGGGCGGTCACGGGTGGGGATAACCGCGCAGATCATGACGCCTCGCGCAGCGCCTGCACCGAGGCGCTGTCCGCGCCCGCGCCCGGGCGGATCAGCTCGGGCTGCATGAACGCCATGTGCGCCGCCTGGACGCGCTGCACTTCCCTGCGCAGGTCCGAGCCGGAGACGGGAACATTGCCGATGCGTCTGGCCTCGACCGCAGCAGCCGCAGCCCCGAGGTACGACGCGCCGAGCAATGATCCGCCCCTCGCCAGCGTGAGCGTTGCGGTCGCGAGCAGCGCGTCGCCGCACCCGAGCGCGTCCGTCGCGTGGGGTGTGAACGCGGGGACGTGCTCGCCGCGGAGGCGCGACGCCCAGGCGCCGCCGCTCCCGCCCCCGCCTGTGCGCGCGTCCGACTCGATCCGTCCGAAGCCGATCAGCCCCTCGCCGCCCATGGTGACGATCGCCGAGCGGATGCCGGTCTCGCGCATCAGCTCCCACATGACCGCGGGCAGGCCGTCGCCCGGGTTGCCCATCGCGTCGCGCAGCTCCGATTCCGACGGGCAGATCAGGTCCATCCCGCGCATCTCGCGCAGCGGCGCCCGACGCCCGCTCACGTCGCCCGTGAGCACCGGCGCCCGCGTCCGCAGCGTGCGGCAAATCCGCCCGAGCACCGCGGGAGACATCAGCCCAAGCCCAAAGTCCGCCACAATCGCCGCGTCGCACCCGCCGCCGGCCAGGTCACTGGCCATCTGCACCAGGCGGTCCTGCTCGTGCGCATCGAGCACGACCGGGTCGATCAGGTCCACCTTCATCATCTTCTGCGCGCCGACGAGGAACCTCTGTTTTTCAGCGATTTTCGCGCTGATCGGCACGCTCCGAACATCGATCCCCTCACCGATCAGGCGAGCGCGAAGCTCGTGCGCCCGGGGTGTGTCGGGCAGCGCCGTCACCAGCGTCACCTTGGCGCCCATCGCCGCCGCGTGCCTGGCGATGATCGCCGCCCCGCCGTCGTACTGCCTGCGCTCGAGCGGGCGCAGCGTCATCACCGGGCTCTCCCCGGCGACCTCCGGGCGATCGCAGAAAATATAGGTATCAATAATCGTCTCACCGACCACCAGCACCCGCGCCCCGCGGAACGACTCGATCAACCCCGCCAGACGCCCGGGCGAGAGCTCCTCGTGCTCGCTCAGCTGCGTCAGGCGCCGGTGGAACGGGTCCACCTCGTGCTCCATCGCCGCGATCAGCGCGGTCGAGCTGAACACCACGTCGCCCGAGCTGAACACCACGCGCCCGCCGCCGTCCTCGACCGCGCGGCGCTCGCGCATGAACCTCGGGTCGTTGTTGAACTCGTACTCCTGCCCCTTGATAAAGACATCGGGACGAACCGCCTTGAGCAGCTCCTCAGCCGTCGCCTCGGGCTCGATCACCACCCAGTCCACACAGTCCAGCTCCGCCAGGTTCTCCGCCCGCAGCTCCTGCGGGATCAGCGGGCGCCCGTCGCCCTTGCCCACTCCTGCATCGCCCGTGATCGAGACCAGCAGGCGGTCGCCCTGGGCTTTGGCAAATCGCAGGTGGCGGATGTGCCCCGGGTGAACGATGTCAAAGCACCCGTGGCAATGCACCACCCGCTCGCCCGCGCCCCGCGCCGCATCACGCACGCGCACCAGCTCACCACGCGAAAGAATTTTCGCAAAGCGGTCCGGGGCGCGATCTGGCTGGCTGGCCTGGCTCATCGTCGCCCTCACATCGGCCCGCCCGGGCGCCCCCCATGAAACCGCCCGTCCAGGTCAACCCCGTCCTCTCCCGTTTCTGTCGCGCCAGCGCAGAACAGGCCGATCTGCCCTCCTGATGAGCCCATCCGCCCCGCCCATTCCAGCAAGCGCAACTCTTGCGCCATGCGCCCCCATCAGTCGCGAGGCCCTGCTCGCGCTCGGACAATCCGCCCAGCCCCGGGCCTTTCTCGACCCCGCCGCCCGGGCGCTGGCTCGGGCGCCGATGGACGCGGGGCTCCGCTTTCTCTTTGCTCAGGCTCTGGGTCAGCTCGGGCTGGGCGCGCTCGCGAGCGAGCAGCTCGATGAGCTGCCCGAGGGCGCCGCGGATCTGGCTGAGGTCGTCGCCCTGCGCGAGCGTCTCAAGGCGGCGCCAGACGCGACCGACGGGCATACCCAGCGCCTGGCCCGCATCAGCGCCACCCTGGACACGCTCGCCGGGCGCGGGATCGATCTGCGCGAGCATCTCGACGCCTGGGCAACTCACGATGCGGCCCAAGATCACTATCTTACGACGGATGACGCCATGGTCTCGCGCCCCAAAGGCTCGCGTGATCCCCTGGCGTGGCGCTGGCTCACCGACGAACGATCACGGGCCGGTGCGTGTGTTTCGGACCTCATCGAACAGAGCAAGGGCGCCCCGCTGGCCCCGATCACCGTCGTCGGCGCCGCCCCGCCCTGCACGCTGCTCGAACTTCTCAACCTCACCGACACCGGCCCGCACGCCTACTCGCCCTGGATCGTGCTCATCGAGCCCAACCCGATCAGCGTCCTCGACGCCCTCGCCTGGCCCGGTGCGCTGGCGCTCGCCCGCAGCGAACGGGCGCTGATCTTCACCGGCCCCGAAGCGACGCGCGACTACGACACCTGGGCGCGCGGGCGCTTCGACGCCGAAGCGCTCGGCCCCGTCATCGTTCCCACACCCCTCGATTCCCCCATCAGCCCGGACCCGCGCCAGCTTGCCGAGCGCATCCGCGCCGACCAACGCTCCGAGCTGAACCGCGCGCATGAACGGGTGAGCGCGGCGTACGCCGGGCGCGACCGGGCGTGGTGGCTCGCTCGCTTCGAGCGTGCCCTGGCGCCGGGCACGACCGAGCCCCTGCGCGTGCTCATCCCGACGCACCGCCACTCGACGTACATCCAGCACGCCTCGAGCGATCTGCGCGACGCCTTCGAACGCGCCGGCGCCCAGGCCCAGATCCTCGTCGAACCCGACGACTGCACCCGCCTCTCAAACATTGCCTACCAGCGCGCCTTCGAACGCTTCGAGCCCGACCTCGTCGTGCTCATCAACTACCCGCGCACCTCGCGCCCGGGCGCCTTCACCGCCAACGTCCCCTTTGTCTGCTGGATCCAGGACGAGATGCCCCACCTCTTCGACGAGCGCATCGGGCGCGCCCAGGGCGAACTCGATTTCCTCTGCGGGCACACCCCCCCACAGCTTTTCGAGCGCTTCGCCTACCCCGTCCAGCGCGCCCTGGCGGTCCCCGTCGTCATCAACAGCGCCAAGTTCCACCCAGAGCCCGTCGCCAAAGACCAACGCGAGCGCTTCGGATGCGAGATCGCGTTCGTCTCGCACCACGCCGAGACGCCAAGCGACCAGCGCGACCGCATCATCGACGAGATCGCCGACGAACGCCTCTCCCCCGTGATCCGCTGGATCCACGAGCGCATGGTCCAGCTCAGCCCGGACGCGGGCGCCCGCCCGTTCCTGAACCAGCTCCGCCGCGAACTTCCCGACGCCATGCGCCGGTTCAGCGCCGACCCCGACCCGGACACCATCGCCCGGATCATGTCCCAGTGCGTCTGCCCGATGGGCGAGCGCATCTTCCGACACGAAACACTCCGCTGGGCCGTGTCCATCGCCCGGCGCCGCAACTGGCGCCTGAAAATCTTTGGACGGGGCTGGGAGCACAGCCCCTTCGCCCGCTACGCCGCCCCGGAACTAGCGCACGGCGAGCCGCTGCGCGCGTGCTATCAGAGCGCCCTCGTCCACCTGCACGCCTCGCCCAGCACCGCTGTCCACCAGCGCGTCATGGAGTGCGCCGCGTCCGGCGGGCTCCCGCTCGCACGCCTCACCCACCAGATGCTCAACTCCATGGGCGCCGCCTGTGTTGTCAACTCGCGCCGAACCGACCCGAGCATCCCCGTCGCCGATCTCCCCGGGCTCATGGACTGGTGCGCACAATCCCAGCGCCTCGGCCTCGGCTCGCCCGCTGCGTTCAATCTCAGCGAAGAAGCCCGCGAGCGCCAGACGCGCCTCGCCCCGACCGGGAAGCTCGCCTGGACCGCGCGATGGCTCCTGGGCGACCTCAGCGAAATCTGTTTCTGGTCGGAAGACAGCCTCGAACGACTCATCGACCGCGCCCACGCCCGCCCGCTCTGGCGAGAGAATCTCTCCGCGAGCATCCGCTCGCGCGTACTCGCCCGCGCCACCACCGACGCGCTGAGCGCCTCACTCGTGCGCCTCGTGCGCGACTCGCTCGAGCACGAGCGCGAGGGCGCCCACTGACCCAACCCCATGCAGGCGCTCCTTCTCCAATCCGACTCGGGCGCAGACCACTTCAGAGGGGTCGGCGATCACCTGCGCGCCCTCGGGATCGAGCCCATCACCGCTCTGCCCGAAGACACACCGCCGACGCTCCCGTCCGGGGTGCGCGTCGTTGCGCTGGCCGACACGCTGCGCCTCGAGTCGATCGGCGCGATCCGGGCGGCCCGCGCGCGCTCCGTGCCGACCCTCCTGCTCATGGACGGCATCGTCGAGTGGCGCAACACCCACGAGAACCCCTCCGTCGATCGTGCATTCCTCCGCCCCGCGCCCGTCGATCTCATCGCGTGCGCCGGGTGGGTTGATCGTGCAACCCTGCGCTCTCTCGGCAACGATGCGCGCGCCACGGGCCTGCCCCGCCTTGCGACCGATCGCCCGCGCCACCCACTCGGCGACCGCCTGCTCATCGCCACCGCCCGGCGCGCCGCCTTCAACGAGCAAGAGCACGCGCGCCTTCGCTGCGCCCTCGAAGCGGTGCGCGACGCGACCGACCGCCTCGCCATCCCCGCCGACTGGCGCATCAGCCCCCGCCTGGCCCACGAGCTGGGCGTCGAGCGCGACACCAAAACGCTTGAATCCTCGCTCCAAAGCGCCCGAGGCGTCCTCACCAGCGTCTCGACGCTCATGATCGAGGCGATGGGCGCCGGACGCCCGACCGGGCTCATCCACCCGCACCCGACCCCCCTCCTGCACAATGCGCTCGCGACCTGGGGCGCCAGCGATGAGCGGAGCGCCCCCGACCCGGCGCCATTCATCGAGCGCATCCTCGGCGCATCGCCCGCTGATGTGCGCGCGCAGGATCGCCTCCTTGCAACCATCCACCGGCGCGCCGACCCATCGCCCCGCGTCGCCAGGCTCATCGCGTCCCTGGCGCGATCCGCCCCGCGCACAGCGGCGCGCCCCATGCCCCGGTTTGCACGCCCGCTCCAGACCAACTCCCCAGGGCGCGCCGGCGGGCTCGTTCGCCTGTGCGTCATCGACGGAGCCGCCGCATCACACGAGAGCGACGCACGCGCACGCGCCATCCGAAGCTCCGCCCAAGCGGGCGCACGGACCCTTGTCATCCTCACCGACCCGCGCGCCGATGGGCTGACTGAGCACGACCGCGCCGCTGGCCCTACGCATGATGTGCTCGTTCTTGACCCGACCGAAGACCACACGCTCCGCCTCGCCAACGTGCTCGAAGCGGTCGAGCGGCTGGCGCCCGATCGCCTTGACGGGGGCGAGACCGACCTGGGGCGCTCGATCGAGGCCATGTATAGCGCCGCCCGCGGACGCCCGCCCGCCCGCCCGGGCGACGCGCTGCGCCTCTGGTCGCCCCGGCGATGGAACAAGGCTTGGGCGGATGACCCGGACTGTGCGCGCCGGTGGATCATCTCGACCCTCGAGCGCTGCGGGGCGAGGCGGATTGCGAGTGAGAGAAACCAGACCAGCAGCGATGTTGTCGTGTTCGAGGGGCTCTACACGCCCGAGATGCACAGCAAGGTCCTCGCGGCCCGGCGCGCTGGCCCGGGCGCCGTCGTTGCGCCAGCGCTCACACCCCCGCTCTGGAGCGTCGGCGCGATCCACCTCGGGGCGATGGTGCGCGCCGGCGCGCGCAGGCTTGCGATCTACGGCGGCGGCGCGCACACCAAACGCCTCGCCCGCCTGTTCGAGCTCGACCTGCCCATCGTCGCGGTCCTCGACGACACCCCGGCAATACCCATGCTGCACGGGCGCCCCGTGCTCACGCCCGACGAGGGCGTCGCCCGCCTGGGGATCGACGGTGTTCTGATCTCGTCCGATGCTCACGAGGGCGCGCTCTGGCGCAAGACCCTCGCGCTCCGCGGCGCTGGTATGCCCGTGCGGACGATCTACGGCGCCTGCGCAACACGCTGGATTGACACGTATTCTCAAGGCGAGATAAGGCACACAGCATGACCGATTACCGAGACCTCTACGACCACGTCCACGCCTCCAACCCGCTGTACGACGGGGCCGAGGGCTCGCCTGGGCTGCGCCTGTGCTGGGCGTACGCCGACAGGATCCGCATGACGACCGGGCGGACGCTCGATGTCGGGTGCGGCGGCGGGTTCGTTGTCGCCCTGCTGGGCGGGTACGGGTTCGAGCGCGACGCGTTCGGCGTGGACGTGAGCCGGGTCGCGGTGGACCGGGGCGCCGCCCGCGCCGGCGCCGACCGCGTCCAGCTCATGACCCACCCGACCATCCCCCACCCCGACGCGCACTTCGGTCTCGTCACCTGCTTTGACGTCCTCGAGCACCTCGACGAGGACGACATCTGCTCGCTCGTGGGCGAGCTGCGCCGCGTGCTGGCGCCGAATGGTGTTCTGTTCGGCGCTGTCAGTTGCCGGCGCGCCGGCGCGAACGACAAGCACGGCGACAACCTGCACCGGACCGTCCGAGGCCCCGAGTGGTGGAGCGAGATTCTCCGCCCGGACGAGTACACCGTCCGGCGCGCCGAGCAGGACATGGTTTTCTGGACCCACCCTCGCTCATGAGCGAGTCGTCACGATCACGCCGACCGAGTGACCTGATGAGGCGAACGCGAGGTACTCGAACCCGAGCGGAGATCTCGCCGTCAACTCCTCGAACGCGCGGTGCTCGTGCTCTTTCCACCCCGGGTAGTTGAAGTATTCGTCGAAGACGATCACGCTCCCGGGCACGAGGCGCGGCTCGATCAGCTCGAGCACACACCGAGCGCTCGAATACAGATCGCTGTCAATATGCGCCAGGCGGATCGCCCCCTCGTGCTCGCGCAGGAACCCGGGCAGGGTGTCGGAGAAGAGCCCCACGACGAGCTGCACGTTATCCGGGAGGTTGTCCGGGATGGCGCCGCTCTGGTCGTAGCGCCCGGCGCGCTGGAAGTGTGTCCAGTCCTCGGGCAACCCCTCGAACGTATCGAACCCGTGCACGGGTCCATCGACGCGCTCGCCGATGAGGCGCAGGCTGTCCCCGCCCGCGACGCCGAACTCAAGGGTCAAACCGTCAACGTGCGCCCTGTCGATGCAGAATCCGAGCACACCCTCGCGCGTCACACGGTTGTGCGCCATCGGCATCCGCTCGACAAAGAACGCGGCGCTCTCCTGGCACGCGATCAGGTACGCCATCCGCTCAACATCGAACCGCGCACGCGGCTCGTTGCTCGTCAGAAACTCCAGCACGTCCATGCCCATCGCCTTCCCTCTTTCCCGTGTCATGCGACCACCGACCGGTCCGCGTTGCGGCGCAAGATCGCCTGTTCGTACAGGTCCATATCCGCCCAGTTCAACTCGCGCCAGACCCGGGCGGTCTCCAGATCCAGGCTCGCGTACGACGAGGCCCGGCTGCCGGGCGCCGTGCTGATCGCGTCGGGCCTCGCGTCGATGCCCAACTCGCGCAGCAGCATCCCCGCCGTCATCGGCAGATGCAAAGAGATATACACCGGCTCGTTTCCGCTCATCCTGCTAGCCTATCAGGCGCCCCATGCCCAGGATCTTTGAACACCCCAGGATGCGCTTCGTCGTCTTCGCGTGCCCCAAGTCCGGCACCACCTGGCTCCAGCGCGCCCTGTGCGCCCACCCGCAGCTGCACTGCGCCGAATCACGCCCGCTCGGGCGGTATCTCAAAGTCGATGACAGCGCCTACGCCACCCCCCACATCGCCCTCGAAGAGTACGTCTCGATCCTCACGCGCTACCTCCACCCGAGCGACCGCGCCCCAAGCGACGCCTTCGGGCGCGACCTGCTGTTTGATCTGATGGACACCATCGCCGAGTCCGTACGGCGCGAGTCGGGAAAGCCAATCTACGGCGAAAAACTCACCCCCTTCGCCGGCGTCGAGCTCGACACCATCGCCCGCCTCCACCAGTACAACCCCGACCTCCGATTCATCAACCTCGTCCGCGACGGGCGGGATGTCGCGGTCTCCGGCTTCGCCCAGCAGACGTCCAACGCCATCAAACGCGCCGACCCCCAACACCGCGAAAGCCTGACACGCGCCCTCGAAAGCCGATCCATCCCCGACGAGTTCCTCGGGCTGTGGACCTCGATGTGGACCGCCTGCGTTCGCGCCGGGCTCGAGGGCGAGCGTGTGTTCGACGCCTCCTTCCGCCTGCGCTACGAGGACATGCTCGACTCCGGGCAGGAGCGCTTCGGCGCCCTGCTCGACTTCCTGGGCGTCGCCTGCGACCACGACACCACCCGGGCCTGCCTCGACGCGGCCAGCTTCGAGCGCCTCGCCGGCGGACGCGCCAGGGGGCAAGAGAGCCGGTCGAGCTTTTTCCGCAAGGGCGTCGCAGGCGACTGGGCCTCCTGGCTCACCCCCGCCCAGAGCGCCCGCTTCGCTGCCAGCGCCGCGGGCGAGCTCGACACCCTGGGCTACACCGACCAGGCGCCCGCCTGACCAGTCCTGCGCCGGTTCAACCCCACCAGCCCGCACAGACCCTCGCACCCCCTCCAATCGCCCCTCCCGTTCTCGGGCTCACCCCGGCGCGGCCCGATATTCCGTCTGCACACAACCCACCCGGGATCCGCTCTATGAGCTCCACCATCGCCGACGCCTTTGTCTTCATCTTCACCCGCGGCGATTCTCTGCGCCAGTGGAAAGACTCCGGCCTGCTCGAACGCGAGTGGGCCATGCTCGGGCTCATCGCAGAACACTACAAACGCATCGTCCTCGTCACCCACGGCGGGGCGGACGACGCCGAGATCGCCGCCACTCTCCCCGCCTCGCCCGAGATCATCTGCAACCACGAAAGCCTCGACCCCGCGACCTACGCCAGCGAGTGCGTCGCCCGCGTGAGCGAACTGCTCCGGGGAGGCGCCGGGCGGGTCGGCTCGTGCGTGATCAAGACCAACCAGATGGACGACGCAGGCATCGCCGACGCGCTGCTCTTCGAGCTGCGCACCGGCGGCGTTCAAGCGGCCCTGATCGCCCGGGGCGGGATCCTCCGCTCACGCTTCGCCGCCAAAACCCACGGCCCCGCCTCGCCCGAGGCCATCGACGCCGGGCACGACGAGCACCGCCTGTGCGCCGCCGCCGACCTCATCGTCGGCACCACCGGCGTCATGATCGACGAGCTCGCCTGGCGCTGCCATCTCAGCGCCGAGCGCACGCGCGTCATCCCGAACTACGTCCTCGACGCCGCCCACCCGCCCAAGAGCGAGGAACGCGATGAGCGACGCATCCTGTGCGCCGGGCGCCTGATCAAGCGCAAGCAGATCGAGCTGGTTCTCCGCGGCGCCGCAGCCCTGCCCGAGTCCATGCGCGACGGGCTGGTGCTCGAGATCGTCGGGTCCGGGCCGGAGCAGAGCGCGCTCGCCGAGCTGGGCGATTCGCTCGACATCACCGTCGAGATGCCCGGCGCCCTCCCCCACCCCGAGCTCCTCCTGCGCATGCGCAAGTGCTCGATCTTCTGCCAGGCCAGCGCCTTCGAGGGACACCCCAAGACCGTGCTCGAGGCCATGAACGCCGGGTGCGCCGTCATCGTCGCCAGCACGCCCGGCCTCGGCGGCGTCGTCCAGAACGGGATGACCGGCCTCGTCGTCCCCCCCAAGCCCGAATCCTTCACCTTCGCCATCTCGGGCCTCATCGAAGACCCCTTCCTCCGCGCCACCCTCGGCGGCGCCGCCCGCGACTGCGCCCACGACCGCTTTGGCATCAAACGCATCGCTAGGCTCGAGCTCGACGCCCACCGCGCCGCCCTCGCCCTGAGCCAGCGCCGCGCTGCTGACCAAACCGACAATCAAGCCGCCTGACATCCGCCACCTGACATCCGGTGTGCAGAGCCCGCGATCGCCGTGCCGATACAGAGCGTTCCTGCAAAAGCTCTGTGCGCCGCCGATGACGCCATGCCTGCGCCCTTCCCCGTGGAGCCCGCCTTGCCCACACCCGTCCTGATGATCCTGCCCCAGGGGATGACCGTCACCGGCGTCACGACCTGGTTTGTCCGTCTCGCCGGCGCCATGGCCCGCGCCGGGCGAAGCGTCGGCGTGCTCGCCCACGGCTCCGCCCCCGGACACCGCGAGTTCGAGATCGACATCCCCCCGGGCGTCCGCCTCTTCCGCGCCGACCACCTGCCCGAGATCGGCTCGACCCGGGGCGACCTCTCCGCGTTCATCCCCGTCTACCGCGCCGCCTGCGACGAGCTGAGCCCGGACGCCCCCGTCGCCCTCGTGCCCACGCGCCACGGCGACTGCTTCGCCTGCTGCGCCGCGCTCACCCTTGACCAGCCCGAGCGCGTACGCATCATCGGCTGGCAGGAACTCGACTCGGCGTACGAAAACGCCGTCCTCACAAGGTACGAGCCCGTCTTCGCGCGCATCACCGGCGCCAGCTCCCACCTCGCCTCACTCCTGCGCGCCCGCTTCCCCCATCGCGCCAGCGAAATCAGCTCCGTGCCCAACGCCGTCGAAACCCCCAGCGCCCCGCCCGCGCGCCCGGCCCTCGACGGACGCCGCCCGGAACTGATCTACACCGGGCGCCTCGAGCACGAACAAAAACGTGTCCTCGCCCTCGTCGAGATGTCGCGACAGCTCGACGAACATGGCGTCGATCACCGCCTCACGCTCGTCGGCGACGGGCCAGCACTCGACCGCCTCACCGCGATCGCCGAAGCGACCCCGACGCTGCGCATCATCCCGGGCGTCGCCCCCGACGAGATCGCGCCCCTGCTCGACCAGAGCGACATCTTCCTGCTCGCGTCGCGCCAGGAGGGCATGAGCCTCTCGCTGCTCGAGGCCATGGCGCGCGGGTGCGCCCCGGTCATCACGCGCACCGCCTCCGGCGCCAGCGAGGTCATCGACTCGCCCGAGTGCGGACGCCTGATCGACTTCGACAGCGCCACAAGCGACGCGGAGCTCGCAGGCAGGCTCGCACGCGAGGTCGAG
>JAJRXR010000010.1 GCA_024276195.1 Planctomycetota bacterium | reverse complement strand
GGGGGGGGGGGGGGGGGGGGGGGGGGGGGGGGGGGGGGGGGGGGGGTAGGTTGCGGCCAGCACAGGCGCGAAAGGAACGCATCAATGACGCAAACGTCACAACGGATCGGCATTGGCAACTCAATCTTCGGGATCATGCTTCTGCTGAATCTCACGATCTTTCCGGGGTTCCGGGCGGCGGGCGCCAGCGAGGAGCCCATCCAGCCGGTGGCGCAAACTTCGCAGCAGATCGCGAACGCGATCGACACCGTCGAAGCCGGGGTTTCACCCCTGGATGCGTTCGGGGCCTCGTCGGTGCCCTATCGCCATTGGATATCGACGCAGCGGGATATCTACGAGAACCTCTTTGGTGAGACCTTCGACATCGCCGACGCGGTCTACATCATGGACAGCGAAACCACCGCTGGGCATGAGCACGCGACGAGCACCGGATCGACGATTCTCGGGTACGAGTACTCGGTGCATTTTTCGCTCATCGTCGAGTATGACTACCAGAACGATTCATCGTTGCCTGCGGACGCTGTTGCGGAGCTTGCGGCGGTCGAGTTCAGCCTCTTTGTCTTCACCGGAACCATCTTCACGGCGCTCGGGTCGGAGCACGTCACCGGCTTTATCTTTCAGGCCACGCGGCCCGATGGCGGCAGGAACAGGGGGATGATTCCTCTGGTCCTTGTCGATGAGGAGATGATCGATACTCTGGAAGAGGCTTACCTGCTGTCGGTTCATCCGCCGTCCCCGCCCACACCGGGCGGCACTGATACGGCGCGCGAAGACTGCGAGACGGAGTTTGCTCTTGCGGAGATCGCGTACGGGACGGCCGTTCAGATCGCGGCGTCGAACCTCCAAGGTTGTCTCAACGGAGCCAGCGGGTTATTTCTTGGTGGATTCGGTGTCGGCGTCATCTGTGGTATCGTCGGGGGATTTGCGGGCCTGGCTGCATCGCCAGCAGGGCCTGGCGCTGTAATGGCAGCACTGTATGCGTTTGGAACCTGTGCAGCTCTGGCGTCTGGAGCTGCTATTGCTGCGGTCGCGGCATGTCGTGGGGAGTTTGCTGCGGCGGTGAGAAACGCAGCCATCACTCGCCAGGGCGCGAGAGAGGCCGCGAGGTTGATCTTTGGGGAAGAGAACTGCCCGGACGATCCGGCATAAAGTCAGCCGGTGATTTTCTGCAGGAAACGTAGATGCTGACAAGAATTGCGCTGACCGCAGTGTTTGCCGCCGTTTGGTACTTTGCCGCCATTTGGTTCTTTGCAATCACAAAGGATAGCATGCGGGTTGCTTCGACCTTGGTGACACGAAAGCCAGGCGTGGACGACGAGGTTCTGAATGAGACACACAGACTTGGTATGGGCTTGCAGATTGATGGTTTCAAGCTCATCTGGTATCTGTTTCTGGTGCTGGGTGTCGCGTATCTTTTGTACCGGACTTATATCGGATACCAAGTCGATATTATTACCGCCAAGGTTCTCCCCGGTGGAGGAGCCAGCGGCGTAATGATTCCCGATAGCGGCGTAATCGTGGTTTCCGATAGTATGCTTATTGGCTTGATGGTCGTTGTGTGCATGTTCCTGTGGATGCCGCGCGTGGGTAGAGGGGCTGTGCTGATTGACAAGGCAAGCCTGCGTGTTCCTTGCTTTCGCAAGGTCGCTGTGTATGACAGAGACAATCTTGGTACCTCTGTCTGGATCCAGAGAGGTGGTAAGCAGACGTACCTGTGCATAGTTTCAGACGGCGATCGGTCGAGCCTGCTCTGCCTCAACGAAAGATCGGCGAAGATTCTCCGGATCTGGGCGGCTGGGGCGGCTGGGGATCGGGGCGCGTAGGACCGGGTCCGGTCGTCGTTCATCACTCCTGCAGCGGTGGGAAACGCGGCCATTATCCGCCAGGCAGACAGAGAGGCCGCGAGGTTGATTTTCGGTGAAGAGAACTGCCCGGAGGATCCGGAGTAATATCATTCGTGATCTTCAACAAGGAAAAAATACCACCAAGAATCGTACAGGGTGTCGCGGGTGGAGGTTTCGGCCTACTCATCGCCCTTTCGATGTCGAGTGATTTATTACAGCAAGAAACGGGGGGGATACTCCCAAGAGTTGTGCTGATCGCAGCGACTATTGGCGCCCTTATGCTCATCGCCATTTGGCGTTTTACAATAATAAAGAAGAAGTGCATGCAGGTCGATTCGGCCTTGGTGACAAGAGGGTTCGGTGTGGATGACGAGGCCCTAAACGAGATCCACAGGCTCGAAACGGGTTGGAGTATTGGTAGCTATGGGATCTTCTTATATTCACTTCCTGTGACCGGTATACTGTTCATTCTGTTTCGACTTTACTTCGCGAATAACTTCCCCAGGCAGTCGTTGTCGATGTCCGCTGCGCTGATCGATGGCATGTATGGCGCCATACCGATTATTGTTCTGTATAAGTTCGGGTGGCTTCGTGCGGGCGCCGTGCTAGTTGATAGAGAGAGTCTGCGCGTTCCTTGCTTTCGCAGGGTCATCGTGTATGACAGAGGCAGTCCGGGCACGTCTGTCTGGATTCAGAGAAGGAGCAAGCAGATGTACCAGTGCGTTGTCTCCGACGGCGAGAGGTCGAGCCAGCTCTTCCTCAACGAAAGATCGGCGAAGATTCTCCGGATCTGGGCGGCTGGGGCGCCGGGGGATCGCGCCGCTTAGGTCGTGGGTTGGACGCCGGGACCTGGGTGGAGCGGGGCTTGGAATGGCGCCCGGGGGCTAGACTCGACCCGATGGCGAGCCTTTCCCGACAGCAGCTTGTTGATCTGGTCGAGCGTGAACGCGGGCGCCGCCCGGGCAAGGCGATCGCGGCGCCTGTGGGCGTGCGCCTGCTCAGCGATCAGCTCACGCCCGTGCTCGCGTACCGGCGTCTGGTGAGCCCGGACGAGCGGACGGCGCCGTCGTTTTTGCTCGAATCCGTCGAGGGCGGCGAGCGCCAGGGGCGCCACTCCATCCTCGGCGCCCGACCCGCGATCGAGGTCATCGCGACGGGCAACTCGATCTCGACCGAGGTTCACGGTCAGGAGCTGGCGGGGCTCGCCGGGGGAGAAACGGGCGGCGATCCGTTCGCGGCGCTGCGCGCGATCTCGGACAGGGTGGAGCTGGTGATCCCGGAGCACGCGGTCGCGCAGGGCATGCTGCCGGGGTGCTTTCTGGGCGGGTGGGTCGGCAACGCGGGGTACGACTCGGTGCGCTACAGCGAGGGCGAGAAGCTGCCCTGGGACGCGGCGCCCCCGGACGACCGCGGGCTGCCCGATGTCCAGTTTGGTTTTTATGACGGCGTGGTTGTGTTCGATCATGTGGACAAGCTCGTGCATGTCGTGCAGCTTGCCATCGCGCTGCCCGGGGCTGACGCGGGCGAGGCGTACGACCGCGCGATCGAGGCGATCGAGCGGCGCATCGACGAGATCGAGCGCCACTCCAAGCCGCTGGGATCGGGGAGGATGGACCGGGCGGCGCTGGAGCAGCCCGCGATGGACTCGAACATCACGCGTGAGGGGCACGCGGAGATGGTGGCGCGGGCGCAGGAGTACATCCGCGCGGGCGACATCTTTCAGGTTGTCGTTGGCCAGCGGTTCGAGCGGGCGAGCGCGGCGGACCCATTCGACGTGTACCGGGCGCTGCGCGCGGTGAACCCGAGCCCGTACATGGTGTACCTGCAGGGGCGGGGGCAGATTTTGGTGGCGTCGAGCCCGGAGATTTTGTGCCGCGTGCGCCGGGGCGGCGATGGGGCGATGGTTGTGACGAACCGCCCGCTGGCCGGGACGCGCAAGCGCGGGGCGACGCCCGAACAGGACAAGGCGCTCGAAAGAGAGCTCCTGGCGGACCCGAAGGAGCGGGCCGAGCACATCATGCTGGTGGACCTGGGGCGCAACGACGTCGGGCGCGTCAGCGAGGCGGGCTCGATCGAGCTCGGGCCGGTGATGGAGGTCGAGCGGTACAGCCATGTGATGCACATCAGCTCGACGGTCAAGGGGCGGGTGCGCGCGGGGCTTGATTGCTGGGATGCGCTGCGCGCGGCGCTGCCGGTGGGCACGATCTCCGGGGCGCCGAAGGTCCGGGCGATGCAGATCATTGATGAGCTTGAGCCGGTCCGGCGCGGGCCATACGGCGGGGGCATGGGCTGGGTCGGGCTCGACGGGCAGATGGACATCGCCCTGGCCCTGCGCACGATTGTCGTGCCCACGGCGCAGCGCAGCGCCGACGGCTACTGGACGTATCACATCCAGGCGGCGGGCGGGATCGTGGCCGATTCTCAGGCGGGGGCGGAGTTTGACGAGACGGTCAACAAAGCCGCGGCGATGGGGCGGGCGATCGACGTGGGCGAGCGGGCGTTCGGCGCCGGTTGATCGTCACCAACAGCATGTGTGTGGCGTGCAGATGGCGCCAGCATTTCTGCGCCGGCGGGGATTTGTTCGTGGGGGAAGCCGAAGATGGCGTCTCCACGGCGCCCGATTGCGACTTCTGTTGCTCAATATATTTCTGACAAGAGGCGGATAACGCTGAGGGTCGTCTTTCCGATTGTGAAGGCTGCCATCAGCACAGCGATCACGAAAACCAACGTACGTCGTTTTCCATGGAATCGGAGGATCCAGTAGCGAGAGAACATCCCGCACACGAAGGCGCTAACAAGCAGCAAGGATCCTGCGATGTACTCCGGGGATTCGACGAAACGTACCCAGTTTATGAGGATAAACAGTCCCGTAAAATGGAGTGCGATTCCAATCAGACTAAGTACCAGACTTCGCAATAGTGCGTCACTGGAGTGCCCGTTTGATGAGTGCTTTCGTGTCACCGTGACCTATCTGCTACCCCAAAGTAATCGCCGATGAGGGGGGGATCAATCCAGATCCGGGTATCGAGAGCTACGGCACGTCGTCTTCACCCTGTCCGATGCGTATTCGAGGGGTGGCGACCAAACGACAACGGACCCCGCGTTCAGAAAGAACGCCGGGTCCGTGTTCGATGGCGCCTGCCACGAGGGTGACGGCTCGCGCGTTCGCTCAGAGGGTGTTTTTAAGGTTCTGCGAGGGCTTGAAGGCGCAGGTGGTGGTTTCGGGGATCTGGATGGGCTGCTTGGTGGCGGGGTTCATGCCTGTGCGGGCGGCCCGGATCTTGCGTTGGAAGGTGCCGAAGCCGGTGATGGCGACCTTCTCGTCTTGCTTGAGGCCGGTCGTGATGCTCGCGATGACGGCCTCGACGGCCTTGGTGGCGTCGGCCTTGGTGGATTCCAGCTGAGAAGCTACGGCCTCGATCAGATCGGTCTTGTTCATCGCTTGCGCCTCCTGCGCGCTGAGCCGGCGGTCCCCGCCGGGGGTGGTTCGTGGTGGGGCTCGCCGCCCCACCGAAGGCCTTTCCATCGGCCCGGCGGGCGAATTCACACCAGTTTCCGGGCAGATTCTGGCCTATTCGCCTGCGGGCCAGCCTCGCCCCGGCTGGCCTCGGGCGCCCGGGCGGGGACAATCAGGCGTGCCCGAGACCCAGCCCGCCAGCACCGATCGCTCTGAGACGAGGCCCGTGGTCGTGGTCTGCGAGGCGATCTCGCCCCAGGCCCGGGCGTGGCTGGGCGAGCGGGCGGAGGTGATCGACGCGGGCGCCGACCCGTCGGACGAGTCGCTGGCCCGGGCGGCGGGGCTGGTTGTGCGCACCTACACGCGCGTGGACGGGGCGATGCTGGCGCGCGCGCCGGGGGTGCGGGTTGTGGGTCGGGCCGGGGTGGGGCTGGACAATATTGATCTGGGCGCGTGCGCGGCGCGGGGGGTGCGTGTGGTCCACACGCCGGAGGCGAACGCGGGGGCGGTGGCGGAGCTGGTCTTCGCGGGCGTGCTCGACGCGATCCGCCCGAGGCCTCGGATCACCGAGGCGATGGACGCGCAGGCGTGGCGCGAGCTGCGCGAGCGGAGTGTCGCGACGATGAGCCTTGAGGGATCGACGCTCGGCGTGTTTGGGTTCGGGCGCATCGGACGGCGCGTGGCGCGGGCGGGGCGGGCGTTTGGGATGCGCGTGATCTACTGCGACCTGCGCGAGATCCCGGCGGCGCAGCGCGAGGGCGCTGAGGCGGTCGAGGCGGAGACGCTCTTGGCACAGGCCGATGTGCTGAGCGTCCACGTTGACGGGCGCGAGGGCAACCGGGGTCTGATCGGGGGCGGGGCGTTCGGGCGGATGCGGGCGGGGGTGGTGTTTGTGAACACGAGCCGCGGGTTCGTGCTTGATGAGGCGGCGTGCGCGGCGTTTTTGCTGAAAAACCAGGGCGCTCGGGCGGTGCTGGACGTTCACTCGTCCGAGCCGATTGCGGGCGATAGCCCGGTGCTCGGGCTGGAGAATGCGACGCTATTGCCGCACATCGGCTCGGCGACGCGAGGCGCCAAGGAGGCGATGGGCTGGGTGGTGCGCGACGTTGTCGCGGTGCTTACGGGCGAGGCGCCGGCGTTCGAGGCGAGAGAATCGTGACACGCCGCTGATCGCGCGCAAGTGATCGGGCCGCGATGTCTCGGAGCTGCTCGGGGGTGAGCGCGTCGATCGCGTCGGCTATTGCGTCTCCGCCGGCGCGCTCGCGCATCAGTGATTGCAGGGCCATGTTGCCGAGCGCGAGGCCCATGGCGTCCTGCTCGGTGATGCTTTGCATCCGGGCGATGGCCTGGACCTGGGCGCGCAGCTGGTCCGCGTTCATCCGGGGCGGCTCGCGGAGGATCATGGTCAGTTGAGACTTGTAGAGCGGGACATTCTTGATGATCGCGTCGAGACGGTCGTGCAGGGCGTCGATGACGGCTTGCGGGTCGGCGTTGTCGTCGATCGCGGCGAGAACATGGAAGGGTATCGCCCCCACGGGCGCGGTCTGGCCCGAGGTGTGCAGCGAGAGAACGCCCTCGACACTGTTGCTCGTCATGTGCGCGACGAACCCCAGGCCCGTGAGCACGGCGCGCTCTACGGGATCGGCCGGCGCTGGGCACGCGATGGCGACGACGGTGGTTGTGCTGTCCCAGGTCATGCGCCGCGTCTGGGGCTGTTGCTGCCAGTCAATCGGGGCGAGTGCGGGGGGCGCCTCGGTGCGCGGGAGGGCGGCGAGGGTCGCGTTGATGCGCTGGCGCGCTTCCGCAGGATCGAACTCGCCTGTGATGATGAGGGTGAGCGACTGCGGCGCGTGTCGGTCGAGAACGGGGCGGAGCGTTCCGATCGGTGTCTGCTCGAGGGCGGTCATGAGGTTGACGTGGGTCGCGTTGTGCGTCCAGCCCTGAATGAGGGCCATAAGGGCGAACTTGCCGACGAAGCGCTGGGGGCTCTGGTCCGCCCCGGCCAGCTCGGCGGCGGCCCGCGGGCCTTCGCGGGCGATGTCCTCGCGCGTGATGCGCAGCGACCCGAGGCGCTCGGACTCGACGCGCAGCGCCAGGGCGAGCCCGTCGCTGGGCAGGATCATGTCGTAGTAGGTCAGCGAGGCGAGGGTCTCAGCGTTGGCGCCGCCGCGTTCGTTGAGGCGCGCGAACGAGACGCCCGCGTCCCATGACTCGGTCGCGCTCGTGCAGCGCAGGTGCTCGGCGAGGTGCGCGGCTTGGGGAGCGCCGGCGGGGTCGGACGAGAACCCGGTGTCGTAGGCGGCGATGACCGCGATCGAGCCGGCATCATCGACATGGTTGAGGACAACGCGCACGCCGTTGTCGAGTGTGAAACGCTCGGGCTCTGCGCCGACGCGTGCGCCGAAGAGCATGATCGCGATGATGAGCATGGCACTACGCACGGCGGAGTTCCTCGGCGGCGAGCTTGCGCTCGTCGTGCCTCTGGTACGACTTGAGAATGACGGTCGGGAGCAGGACGGCGTAGAGGAACGCGAGCAGGGCGCCGGGCTGGAGCAGCCAGAACCAGACGTGGAAGGGCTGGCCCAGGGCGAGGGCGGTGAGGCCGACACCGGCGATGGCCAGGCCCGTGATGATGCCGAAGATGAAAAAGCCGACGACGAATCGCTTGGCGATACCTTTGGCGGCGAGTGGGCCGCCGATGCCCCCGCCGAGCCCGCCGAAGATCGCGCCAACCACAACGCCTCCGAGCAGTCCGCCGATCATCCCGGCTTGTTGTTGTGTCCACCACGGGTCCATCAGGATTCTCCTTGGGGCTGGGCGATGTCGGCGCGCATGGTGTCGCGCAGGCGACGGGCGCCGGAGGGCGTGAGCTCGCCGCGCTCGACGAGGTGGGCGAGCAGTTCAGAGACGGGGTCGGGGGCGGCGCCGTCAACGATGGCCCGGAGGCGGGCGATGGTCCGGTCGAGGCGGGTTCGGATGGTGGGGTAGCTGACGCCGTAGGACGAGGCGAGGCCCTTGAGCGAGCCGGACTGGAGGACCAACTCGCAGATCAGGTCCAGATCCTCACGCGGGAGGGCCAGGAGGGGGTGATCGCCCGGGCGGGCGCCGGGGGTGGAGTTTGAGATCGTTGAGCCCATCTTGATGAATATTGATCTTTGGCTTTCACATTGTCAAGTTGTACTTTCAATTATGCAAAATACAGGGCTCGCGGCGGGCTCGGATGGCTCCCTACGATCCCCCGTGATTCAGCTCGGCGTGAACATCGATCATGTGGCCACGGTCCGTCAAGCCCGGTACCGGGGGGTGGGCGTGGATCTGGGCGAGCCGGACCCGGTTCGGGCGGCTCATGAGGCTGAGCTGGGCGGGGCGGACGGGATCACGGTCCATCTGCGCGAAGATCGGCGCCATATTCAGGACCGGGATGTCGAGCTGCTGCGCCGCCTGGTCAAGGTGAAGCTGAACCTGGAGATGGCGGCGACGGAGGAGATGGTCGGGATCGCGCAGCGGATCAAGCCGCACACGGCGATGCTCGTGCCCGAGGGGCGCGAGGAGGTCACGACCGAGGGCGGGCTGGATGTTGCTGGGCAGATCGGACGGATGCGTGATGTGGTCGCTCGCCTCAAGGGGAGCGGGCTGATCGTCAGCGCGTTTATCGACGCCGACCGGGTGCAGGTCGAGGCGGCGGCGGAGGCCGGGTTCGACGTGTGCGAGGTTCACACAGGCCCGTTTGCTGAGGTTTTCGCCCAGACGGGGGGCGATCGTCGGCGGGCGGAGCTGGCCCGGGCGATCGAAGCGGTTTCGTCGGCGGGGCGAGCGATCCGGGGCGATGGGATGCGGTTCAACGCCGGGCACGCGCTGAACTATCACAATGTCGGGGTGATCGCGGCGCTTCCTGGGGTGGAGGAGCTGCACATCGGGCACGCGATCGTGAGCCGCGGGGTGTACACGGGGATGCGTGGGGCGGTGTCGGAGATGAAGCGCCTGATGATCGAGGCGGCGGGATGTTCACGGGGTGTTGATAACTTGTGAGCGGATGTCGATTCGGCTTTGGGGCGGATGGCAGGTAGAATCGGCTGATTATGCCCAAAGCAAACGCGAGCGCCCGCACGTCGGGCGTGACCAGATCCAAACGAGTCGGAACGTTCTCGAGCTATCAGGCGGCGATGAGGTATCTCGACGAGCGCCCGAACATGGAGCGTGTGCGCCCGGAGCGCCTGGACGCGGACGCGTTCAAGCTGGACCGGATGCGCGCGATCCTGGACAAGCTCGATAGTCCGCAGCGAGATCTGAAGTTCGTTCACATCGCCGGGAGCAAGGGCAAGGGTTCGACGGTCGAGATGCTGACGTCCTCGCTTGAGGCGTGCGGGTACGCGGTGGGGGTGTTCACGAGCCCGCATCTTGTGAGTGTGCGCGAGCGGATCCGCCTGGGTCGGGCGCCGATCCCGGAGGCGGCGCTCAGCGGCGCGATGGCGCGCGTGCGCCACGCGGGCGAGACGATCGCGAAGAAGCACGGCGAGGCGACGTTCTTTGAGATTCTGACGGCGGCGTCGTTCCTGTTCTTCGCCGAGCAGGCGGTGGACCTGGCGATCCTGGAGACGGGCCTGGGCGGGCGCCTGGACTGCACGAACGTGGTGATGCCCGAGGTGTGCGGGTTGACGGAGATTCACCTGGAGCACACGCGGATTCTGGGCGACACGCTCGAGAAGATCGCGCGAGAGAAGGCCGGGATCATGAAGCCGGGGGTGACGGCGATCACGACGCCGCAGCGCCCGGAGGTGATCTCGGTGTTCCGCGAGGTGGCCGAGCAGACGGGCGCGACGCTGGCGGTGCTGGGCGAGGACGTGGAGTATTCGTGCCGGTTCGAGAGTTCGCACGGGCGCGGGCCGCACGCGCGGATTTGTGTGAGCACGGAGCGGAGCGAGTTCGAGCATATTTCGGTGCCGCTGGGCGGCGAGCACCAGGCGCCCAACTGCGGCTTGGCGCTGGCGATTCTCGACAAGCTGCGCGAGCGCGGGTTCGAGACGCCCGAGCGCGAGGTGGCCCTGGGCCTGGCGCAGACGGCGCCTAACGGGCGGATGGAGATGGTCAACCAGAACCCGCGTATCATGATCGACGGCGCGCACAATCCCGAGAGCATCTCGGCGCTGGTCAAGGCGGTCGGGGCGCAGGTCAGCTATGACTCGATGGTCGTGATTTTCGGGGTCGCGGCGGACAAGGACGTGGAGAAGATGCTCGAGGAGATCGGGCGCGGCGCCGACAAGATTATCTTCACGCAGGCCGAGGGCAACGCGAGGGCCGCGGACCCGGTGGAGCTGCGCCGGATCTACGAGGAGCAGACGGGGAAGATGGCGCAGATCGGCGATGATCTCAAGTCGGCGCTCAACATGGCGGCGCGGGCCGTGGGACGGGATGATCTGATCCTGGTGACGGGCAGCTTCTACCTGGCGGGCGAGGCGAAACGCCTGCTGGAAGAGAAGCAGCGCCGGGCTGGGTGAGGCTGCCTGTATGCTGGAGATTATGAGAGGCTTTCGGGGCGGCATCGGGATCATCGTGGTCGCTGCGGCGGCGTTGAACTGCAGCGCCCAAGAGCAACCGGTGTTCAGTTTCCCGGGTGTGCAGCCGCAGTCGGCGTACGCTGATGCGCTACGCGAACTCATTGTGTCGAAACTTCCGGAAGAAACGAGCCTTGTTGAGGGCGAAAGCAACTGGGAGCAGTTTGCGTCCTGGGTTGCTCGCCTGAGCGGCGCCATCGAAGCGTTGCCTTACGGCGATGAGCGTGTTCAGGAATGGCTCGCGAGTGAGCCGGGCATGGCGCCAGAGCGGGCGTGGTTCGCGGGCGCCGAACCTGGCGGGGCTGAAGGCTTGGCGGTCGATGTGAGCGATGACCTGGTTCGGGCGCTGCACGCGACGGGTCTCCTTGAATACGGGGAGTGGCTCGTTTCGGCGGAGGGGTTTGTGCCATCGCTGGCCAGTGATATCCGGTACTCATTCCCGGAATGGCTCCGGTACGCGAGATCGGTGGCGATCACCATGCGAGGCGTGCTCTGGTCGGATGCGCGGCGCGCCGACTGGGACCAAGTCGAGCAAGATCTGGCGGTCGTTCTTGCGATTGCTCGTGTTTCGAGTTCGTGGGCGGACCCCTTGGGGCCATTGCTCGCGGTTTCGACTGAGCACGTCGCGGTCGGTTCGGTGCATGCGTTGCTCGTTCACTTCGAGCCGCCGCGAGAGCAACTGGTCTCGTATCTGCGGCTGATGTTGAATCACCCGAGCGCGGATATCGTGTACGGGCTTGAGGCCGGGCAGATTGTCACTCGCGCTCGTCTCGACGGGCGCCTCGAGAGATATCAGGGTGTGCCTGAGAGCGAAGTGCGGGAGCGACGCCGGGCGGCGATTCGGGGTCTGGCGCCGCGAGACGCTCAGATGAACGAGATCGGAGCGTTCTTCGAGCATTGGATCATGCTTTGCCAAGACGACGCGGACGCACGGGCTCAAGCCGAGTCTTGGTTTGACGCCTTTGAGCAGCGGCGCAGCGCCGAAAACCGATACCCGTCGTACGATATGGTTGATGAGCTGCTGCCGAGCTATTTCAGGTATGTGAGCTCGACCCGTCTTGCCGCCGCGCGGAAGCAGGGTTTGATTGCGCTGCTCGCGTTGGAACTTTTCCGGACAGACCACGGCGCCTACCCGGACAGTCTCGGGGAGCTTGTGCCGGATTACTTGGGGTCGATTCCCCGAGACCCGTTTGCGCCGGGGGAAGGGTTGCGGTATCGCAGGGTGGAGGCGGACGCTCGCCGACCGTGGCCATTCATCGTTTACTCGGTGGGGGCCGATGGCAGCGATAACCAGGGGCGATTCGATGCAGAATGCCCTCGGCGAGCCTCGTGGTTCTCGGCTCGCGATGAGGATCTGGATCTGATTCTCAACTTCTTTCCGATCATCGCGGAATGTTCTCCATGAGCGGTATTGATCGAGTGATGGCGCTCTCGGCCCCGGCGGATACACTCTCTGGCACGGCTCTCACGCCGATTCTTGTTGCACTGTTTCTTATCCCACCTGGAGCGTGAGCCGCGCGCGGAGAGTTGCTGTGCGATCTTGGCCCCCCCTATGCGGGGCCTTGCTTGTTTTGGCTTGAGAGGGTGGCGTCGGGGCAGTTTCGCCCTAGGGACGGAGGAACATTCGTGTGAGCGAGCGGAACCCGGAGGTCTCGTCTACCACGCGCCAGGATCTGGGTCTTCCGGAGCTGATCGCGATCGGGGTTGGCGGGATGATCGGGGGCGGGATTTTTTCCGTGCTCGGGATCGCGGTGGGGATCAGCGGGCACGCGGCGCCGCTGGCGTTTGCGCTCGGCGGGATCATCGCCCTGCTCACCTCGTACTCCTACATCTGCCTCGCGCTGGCGCTGCGAAATGATGGCGCCAGCTTTACCTACCTCGAGCGCGCGTTCCCCTCGCAGCCGTGGATCGGCGGGATTCTCGGCTGGGTTGTGGTGGTGGGGTACGTCGGGACGCTGGCGCTGTACGCGTTTACGTTCGGGGCGTACGGCGCCGACCTGCTCGGCAGCCCCGGGTCGGCGCGGGTCCGGGTCGTGCTCTCGCTGAGTGTGCTCGGCTTCTTCATGGTCGTCAACCTGCTCGGGGCGCGCTCGAGCGGGCGGGTTGAAGACCTGATCGTGTACACCAAGATCCTGCTGCTGGCGCTGTTCGGGGTCGCGGGGATGACCACGGTCCGGCGGGACCACCTCACGCCCGTGTTCGATCACGGGGTGGGCTCGGTGTTTGTCGCGGGGGCGATGATCTTTGTCGCGTTCGAGGGGTTTCAGCTCATCACCAACGGGGTCTGCGAGACGCGCGACCCGGACAGGAACATCCCGCGCGGGATCTACGGGTCGGTGCTGATCACGACGCTGATCTATCTTGTGATCGCGGTCGTCGCGGTGGGGAACCTGGGGTACGACGAGATCGTCGCCAGCGGGGAGTACGCGCTGGCGGCGGCGGCCGAGCCGACGCTGGGCAATGCCGGGCGTGTGCTTGTCGGGGTTGCGGCGCTGATGGCGACGGCGTCGGCGATCAACGCGACCTCGTTCGGCGCGTCGCGGATGATGGACGAGATGGGGCGAGAGCGGGTTATGCTGCGGGTGTTCTCGGTTCGGTCCAAGGGTGCGGACGTACCCGTGGTCGCGGTCTGCACGCTGGGCGGGGCCGGGGCGTTGTTTACGGCGTTTGACTCGCTCGACACGATCGCCGCGTTTTCGAGCCTGACGTTTCTGGTTGTCTCGCTGGGCGTGGCGGTCGCCAACCTCAAGCTCCGGCGCCTGACCAAGGCGCGCCCGGTGGTGGTCGTCGTGGGCATGGGCGTGGGCGTGGTGACGATTGCGCTGCTGCTCGGGCACCTGTGGGACAACGAGCGGGCGATGCTGGCGAGGATCGGGGCGATCTACGCGGGGGTGATCGCGCTGGCGCTCGTCTCGCTGTGGTTCCGCAGGCGGGGCGGAGGGGGGGCGAGACCCGTTGCGGGCGACCCGGAGATGTAGGTCGAAGGCTCCGCCGGCGACGAACACGCTCTAGAGTCGCCCCATGGACCGAGGAGCCTTGGCGTGAGCGATCAGACAGCATCCGAGCAGAGCGAGCAAGCCCGGACCCCCGCTGGTCCAGTGCACCGATACACCGCAGCGCTGGCCGAGACGATCGAGACGCGCTGGCAGGCGTGGTGGGACGACAAGGGCGTGTTCGTCCAGCCCAACCCGGGCGATCCGGCGTTCGTACCGAGCCGCCCGAAGTACTACGTGCTGGACATGTTCCCGTACCCGTCGGGCGCGGGGCTGCACGTGGGGCACCCGGAGGGGTACACGGCGACGGACATCATCGCGCGGTACAAGCGGATGCAGGGGTTCAACGTGCTGCACCCGATGGGGTGGGACGCGTTCGGGCTGCCGGCCGAGCAGTACGCGATCCAGACCGGGGTTCATCCCGAGGTGACGACGCGGACCGCGATCGACAACTTCCGAAGGCAGCTTAAAAGATTTGGCTTCTGCTACGACTGGTCCCGCGAGTTCGGGACTATCGACGAGGACTATTACAAATGGACGCAGTGGATCTTCCTGCGCCTGTACCGGTCCTGGTTTGATCCCGAGGCGGACAAGGCCCGCCCGATCGACGAGCTGGTCGCGGAGTTTGAGGCGGGGTCGCGGACGGTGCGCCTGAACCCGGCGGCGGCGGAGTACGGCGGGGCGGGCGACCTGCCCGGGGGGACGGACGCGGGGGCGTGGGCGTCGCTTGATGATGAGACGCGGCGCGCGATCGTGGACTCGTACCGCCTTGCATATGTGGGCCAGCAGACGGTCAACTGGTGCCCCAAGCTGGGCACGGCCCTGGCCAACGAGGAGGTCATCGACGGCAAGAGCGAGCGGGGGGGGTTCCCGGTGTTGCGCAAGCCCTTGCGCCAGTGGATGCTGCGGATCACGGCGTACGCCGACCGGTTGCACGACGACCTGGCGACGGTGGACTGGCCCAACTCGACCAAGGTGCAGCAGAGCGAGTGGATCGGGCGGTCCGAGGGCGCCGAGGTCGGGTTTCCGTTGCTTGATGGTGAGGGCGAGGCCTCGGGCGAGACGCTGCGGGTGTTCACGACGCGCCCCGACACGGCGTTCGGTGCGACGTACATGGTCGTGGCGCCGGAGCACCCGCTCGTCGAGATGGCGATCGACGACGCGCGCAACGGCGGCGAGACCGAGCGGCTGCGCGGCTATGTCGAGTGGGCCAAGAACCGGACGGACATCGAGCGCCAGGAGTTCCAGGACAAGACCGGCGTGTTCACGGGCGTGTACGCGCTCAATCCGGTGACAGAACAACAGATCCCGGTCTGGACGAGTGATTATGTGCTGATGAGTTATGGCACGGGCGCGATCATGGCGGTGCCCGGGCAGGACCAGCGCGACTGGGACTTTGCCGAGAAGTTTGGGCTGCCGATCGTCCGCACGGTCCAGCCCCCGGCGGGCTTCGATGGCAAGGCGTTCGCCGGCGACGGGGCCGCGATCAACTCGTCGTTCCTCGACGGGCTCGGTGTCCGCGAGGCGAAGGCGAAGATGATCGAGTGGATGGAGTCGAAGCGGATCGGCGCCGGGCGTGTGAACTATCGCCTGCGCGACTGGCTGTTCAGCAGGCAGCGGTACTGGGGCGAGCCGTTCCCGATCGTGTATGACGCGCGCGGGAATCACTATGCCGTGGGCGACAGCGCGCTGCCGGTGCGGCTGCCGAAGATGACGGACTATCAGCCGGTCGAGTCGGACGAGCCGCAGCCGCTGCTGGGCAAGGCGACGGAGTGGCTCAAGACGACCGCGGGCGAGGCGGGGGTTGCGGGGCTTGATCCTGCGACGCCGATGACGCGCGAGACAAACACCATGCCCGGCTGGGCGGGCTCGTGCTGGTACCACCTGCGCTACTGCGGCGCCAGCGACACACGCCTGGTCGATGAGGACAGCGAGCGGTACTGGATGGGTAGATCGGCTCTCCGAGCCGATCCGAATGCGCATGGACACCCCCCATCCGCCTTGGATTCACTCCCCCCCGGTGCGATCAACGCGGCGGGCTTCATCCCCCGAGACCCGTACCCCCCGGGCGAGTATGGCCCGGCGCAAGACCTGATCGCGACCACCCGAAACCTGCCCCACTTCGAGCTCCCGGGCGCGACGTACTTCGTGACCTGGCGAACGGCGGAGGGGCGCCAGCTCAGCGAGCCGGAGCGCCAGGAGGTGCTGGATTCGCTCTTGCACTTTGATGGCGAACGCTGCCGTGTGTACAGCGCGTGTGTCATGCCCGACCATGTCCACTGGCTCGTGCGCCCGTTCGAGGGGCACACGCTGGGGGAACTGGTCAGCAGCGTCAAGCGATACTCGGCGCGCCAGATCAACACAGAGAGCGGCGCGGATGGCAGTCTGTGGCAGGCCGATCGCTTTGACCATGTGGTGCGCGATGAGCGGTGGTTCGGGGAGTTTGTCCGGTACATCGTGGGGAACCCGGTGGAGGCGGGGTTGGTTGGCAAGGCGTCGGCGTATGCGGGTGTGTTTCTGCACGGGGATGTGTGTGTTGGGGAGTCGCGGGGCGCGAGGGAGACGATCGGCTCGGAGAGCCGATCTACGCAAGGCGGGGTTGACCTGTACATCGGCGGCTCCGAGCACGCGGTGCTGCATTTGCTCTATGCCCGCTTCTGGCACAAGGTTTTGTTTGATCTGGGGCACGTCTCGACGCCCGAGCCGTACCAGAAGCTGTTCCACCAGGGGCTGATCACGAGCTTCGCGTACCAGCGGGGCGACAAGAGCCTCGTGCCGGTGGACGAGGTCGAGGAGCGGGGCGCGGGCGAGTACATCGAGATCGCGACGGGCGAGCCCGTCGCGCAGATCACCGCGAAGATGAGCAAGTCGCTCAAAAACGTTGTCAACCCGGACGACGTGATCGCGGAGTACGGCGCCGACACGATGCGCCTCTACGAGATGTACATGGGCCCGCTCGAAGCGAGCAAGCCTTGGAACACCAAGGACACCATCGGGCTGTACCGCTTCCTGCAACGCGCCTGGCGCCTGTGCGTGGATGAGGACTCGGGCGAGTTGAAAGTGGCGCCGAGCGAGTCTGAGGAGATCGAGCGGGCGCTGCACAAGGCGATCGCCAAGGTCGGCGAGGACATCGAGCGCCTGAGCTTCAACACCGCGATCGCGGCGATGATCGAGTTTGTCAACACCGCCACGCCCGCGCAGGGCAGCGGCGGCGTGATGCCCGCATCGCTGACGCGGTCGCAGATTGATCGGTTTGCGCGGGTCCTGGCGCCGTTCGCGCCGCACATGGGCGAGGAGCTGTGGCACAAGCTCGGGCGGGTTGAGTCCAGCGGCTCGATCGCGCACAGCGCCTGGCCCGAGTTCGACGCGGCGATGCTTGTCAGCGACACCATCGAGATCCCGGTGCAGATCCTGGGCAAGGTGCGAAGCCGGGTGACCGTCCCGGCGGACGCGGACCAAAAAACCCTGGAATCCGCGGCCCTGGACGATCCCAAGATCAAGGATTTGATCGCGGGCAAGACGGTGCGCAAGGTGATCGTGGTGCCGGGGCGGCTTGTGAATATCGTCGCGAACTGACTCCGTTCACTCGTGGCACGGGCGTCCCCGCCCGTGTCTTCCATTGCTCGATACGAAAGGGCTGGGGAGTGAGAGGGAGAAAGGCAGAGGAACGGAGATACGGGCGGGACGCCCGTGCCACGAGGATTGGAAGATGACAAACCCGCACGACACCTACACCAGCCCGCTCGCCTCGCGCAACGCCTCGCCCGAGATGCTGCGGATCTGGTCGCCCAGGCATAAGTTCACGACGTGGCGAAGGATCTGGCTGGCGGTCGCCGAGGCGCAGCAGGCGTGCGGGCTCGACATCACCGACGAGCAGATCGCAGAGCTTCGGGCGCACGTCGAGGTGACTGATGAGGACATGGAGCGAGCCGCAGGGTATGAGAAGGACTTGCGCCATGACGTGATGGCGCACGTCCACGCGTACGGCGATGTCGCGCCCAAGGCAAAGGCGATTATTCATCTAGGGTGTACGAGCCAGGATGTGGTGTGTAATGCGGATCTGTTGCTCATCTACAGTGCGCATAAGTTGATCGTTCAAAAAGTCACACGTGTGGTAATCGCAATGAGTCGCACTGCCGAAGCACATCTGCGGCTCCCAACTCTGGGTTTTACCCACTATCAACCAGCTCAGCCAACCACGCTGGGTCGTCGCTTGGCGGAGCAGGCTTGTGCCCTTCATCACGTGTACAGCGAGCGGCTAGAGGTGAAGTATAACGATTGGCAGATGTTTCGCGGATTTCGGGGCGCTACCGGTACTCAAGCCTCGTTCTTGGCGCTCTTCGACAATGACGCGAGTCGTGTCGATGAGTTTGAGGCCCGTGCGATCTGGAATCTTCTGGACACTCCGCGCACAGAAGCGGACTTCGAAGAATGGCGCAATCAAGTCCTAAGGGACCACCGGCGGCTCTTAGAAGGACGACAAAGTGAGGGTGACACTACCCAAATCAAGCAAGCGGAGCAGCGTGTAGCGCGACTCGAACAGTGCACATACGAGGCCTATCTCAAGTCGCAGATTGAGATGACGATCAGCCACCGGACGTTTGGTCTCACGGGGCAGACGTACCCACGGGTCGTTGATACGTTGTATCTCGCGGACCTCGCCTCCATCGCCGCCGTCCTCCACAAGATCGCCACCGACATCCGCCTGCTGTCCAACCGCAAGGAGCTCGACGAGCCGTTCGGGGACAAGCAGATCGGCTCGTCGGCGATGCCGTACAAGCGGAACCCGATGAAGTGCGAGCGGATCTGCGGCCTGACTCGGTTTGTGATGAACCTTGTCGGCAACGCCTACGACACCGCCGCGACGCAGTGGCTCGAGCGGACGCTCGACGACTCGTCCAACCGGCGCTTGTCGCTGCCCGAGTCCTTCCTCGCGCTCGATGGCGCGCTGGACCTGATGCACCAGGTCGCGTCGGGGCTGGTTGTTCACGAGGCGATGGTGAAGCGCAATCTGATGGCCGAGCTGCCCTTTCTCGCGACGGAGAACATCCTGATGGAGTGCGTCAAGGCGGGCGCGGACAGGCAGGAATACCACGAGATCATCCGCGTCCACGCCCAGGCGGCGGGCATGCGCGTCAAGGACGAGGGCCTCGACAACGACCTGCTCGATCGCCTCAATGGCGACCCCGCGTTCCACACGCCGGCCCTCAAGCATGAGCTGGACTGGGGCGGGCTGATGGACCCGATGAAGTACGTCGGGCGGGCGGTCGAGCAGACCGAGCGGTTCCTCAAGGAGGTCGTCGAGCCCTTGCGCGAGCGGTACGCAGACGAGCTTGAAGCCCTGGGCGATTCGGACCGGGGGGTGTGAGGGGGTCCGCAGGATTCCAATCCTGCGGCTTTGTCCCGGTTCAGATCCCTCTGCGGGCTCTGCTCACCTCTGTTTTCTCTGCGTTCAGACTGGCCTGAGAACGCCCGATAGCCGTTCCAGGCGATGGGTGCATCCCGCCCGAGAGCCTGCGGTACAGGCGGAGAGTCGAATCACGCCGCCATCCCGGGGGGAGCGGCGGCGGTCAGCAACTGAATCTGAGGAGTCTGGTGATGAGAAGCACGGTGCGAGTTGGCGCAGCCGCCCTGGTCGGCGCGATGGTGATCTTTGCGGGAACGACGAGCCCGGCCATGGCCCAGGCGACGAAGGCTGCGGCGAAGAAGCCGGACTTCCCCCCGTTTGACAAGGTGACCGAGGGGCTGACCAAGGTCGTCTCCACGGCGGACGGCTCGAGCGGGCTGTATGACCTCTACAAGGACGACAAGACGGGCAAGCTGCTGGCCGTGCTCAACTCCGGGTATGAGAAGCAGCTGATGATGATCTCCTGCACGGTCTCCGGCGGCGACCCGCAGGCGGGCGTCATGGGCCCGACCCTGTACGTCAAGTGGGAGAAAATCGGCAAGCAGCTCGCGCTCGTTGCGCCCAACCTTGGGGTTCGCACCGAGGGCGACAAGCAGGCCAAGGACTCCGTCAAGCAACTCTACACCGGGCGCGTCATCCTCAGCGTCCCGATTGTCTCGATGAAGGGCTCACGCCCGGTCATCGACTTCGGCGCCATGGCGACCGGGCAGTCGTCCAAGTTCTTCGGCCCATCGGTCTTCGGCGGGTTCGGCCCGAGCGGGGGCGCCGTCAACGCGCGCCTGGCCAAGCTGACCAAGGCCAAGGCGTTCCCGAAGAACGTGATCGTCGAGTACCAGGTCCCGCGCGCCAACGGGCGGATCATCCGCCTGACGTACGACGTGAGCGAACTCAAGGGCACGCCCGGGTACAAGCCGCGGAAGGCGGACTCGCGCGTGGGCTATTTCTATGACTATCACGAGGACTACGCCAAGGCGGCGAACGAGGACGTCACGGAGCGGTACATCTCGCGCTGGAACATCGAGAAGGCGAGCAAGAAGCTGAAGGTGAGCCCGCCCAAGGAGCCGCTGGTCTGGTACATCGAGCATACCACGCCCGTGCATTTCCGCAGGTATGTCCGCGAGGGCATCGAGCTGTGGAACGAGGCGTACCGCGAGATCGGGATCGACGGGGCGCTCGAGGTCCGCCAGCAGGACGCCGAGACGGGCGCGTTTATGGATATCGATCCGGAGGACGCGCGGTACAACTTCTTCCGTTGGAACACGTCCAACCAGGGGTACGCGATCGGCCCGAGCCGCACGAACCCGCTGACGGGCGAGATTCTCGACGCCGACGTGGTGTGGCACCAGGGCCTGACGCGGGCGATCCGAGGGATGCTCACCAACCTGACCGATGACCTGACCGAGCAGACATTCAGCCCCGACACGCTCGCGTGGTTCGAGCAGCACCCCGACTGGGACCCGCGCGTGATCCTCGCCTCGCCCGAGCGGAAGGCGCAGGCGTTGGCGATGCGCGCCGTCGATGCCAGGGCCGCGACCGAGCTTGAGCTCGGCGACACCGAACACCCGTGGACGCGCTGGGCCAGCGACCAGACCAACAGCGCCTGCAAGATCGGCAATATGCTCTCGGTGGACATGTCGCTGGTGATGTCGGCGATGAGCGCGGGCATTCTCGACGCGGGTGACGAGAGCGACCTGCTCGATGGACTCCCCGAGGAGTTCATCGGCCCGATGATCCGCTACATCACGGCCCACGAGGTCGGGCACTGCCTGGGCCTGCAGCACAACATGGCCGCCTCGACCATCCGCACGCTTGAAGAGATCAACACTCCGGGGTATGAAGGACCGACAATCGGCTCGGTGATGGACTACTGCGCCCCGAATATCAACTACGAGCTGGGCGAGGTGCAGGGGGCGTACGCGACGCCGACGGTCGGCCCGTACGACCGCTGGGCGATCGCCTTCGGCTACGGCCCAGCGAAGGACCGCGAGACGGTCCTCGCCCGCGTGGGCGAGCCGGATCTGATCTACATCAGCCAGATCGCGATGAGCGTGGGCGCCGACCCGCGGAACATGACGTGGGACTTCGGCGCCGACAACCTCGAGTTTGCCGAGTCGCGCTTGAGCCTGGCCAACAGCATCCGCGCCCGCCTCGTTGACGACATCGTCGGCGAGGGTGAGTCCTGGGCCGAGGCGCGCCGGCGCTACGGCGCTCTGCTCGGCACGCACGTCCAGTCGCTGGTGATCGCGTCAAACTGGATCGGTGGGTCGTTCACCAACAACGACTTCAAGGGCGACCCGGGCAACCGGGCGCCGATCGAGGATGTCCCGGCCGAGCGACAGCGCCGAGCGATGAACCTGATCATGGACAACTCGTTCGAGGACGACTCGCTGGGCCTGACGCCCGAGCTGGTCCGTCACATGGGCAAGGAGTACTACTGGGATCCGTCGGGCATGAGCGAGTTGCTCGCCGATCCGAGCATGACCGTTCACGACATGGTCGGCGGCGTTCAGGCGCTCGGTCTCACGCTCGTGATGAACCCGGGCACGCTCCGGCGCGTCTACGACAACGAGTTCCGCACGCGGGGCCAGGACGATGTCTTCACCCTCAACGAGCTGATCACGAGCGTGACGGATTCGGCGTGGCGCGAGGTCGCCAAGCCCTCTCACGAGGTCTCCAGCTTCCGGCGCAACCTCCAGCGCCAGCATGTGGAGTATCTCATCACGCTCTCGCTGCTCAACCAGAGCAGCCCGGTTCTCCGGACGATCGGCACGCTCGCAAACGTCGAGCTGCGTCGGATCGATGCGATGGCCGACAAGGCGCTCGGCGCCAAGCCCGACGCCTACACCAGCGCCCACCTGAGTGATATTCGGGCTCGCATCGCCAGGGCGCTCGACGCGGCGTACGTCCAGAGCCGCTGACCGTCGCCCGCTTGCTCTATCTTCACACGCCGGCTCCCGCGACGGGGGCCGGTGTTTTTTTGCGCACGAGCAGGCTCGCGCCGTGAAGCAACTGGCGCCGTGGTCGTGCGCTACTTCGCGTTGTCGGAGTTGCCGTTGCCGTTGCCGTTGCCATTGGCCTGCCCGAACATGGCGTGCGCGACCCAGTTGGTCCAGAGCAGCGCGAAGACGATGGCGAAGAGGAAGAAGGCGATCTCGAACTTGCCCAGCCCGCAGGCGGCTCCGATGGCGGCGACCGCCCAGATCGCCGACGCCGTCGTCAGGCCTCGCACCGATTTCTTTGAGTGCAAAATGGCGCCCGCGCCCAGGAACCCGACGCCCGAGATGATGTAGCTGAGCACCCGCGTCGGGTCCGTCCGGATCGTCTCGCCTATCGCGTGGTCACGGGTGAGCTCGACCCCGAGAGCCGCGAACCCGGCGGCGCCCACCGCGATGAGCACCATCGTCCGCGTGTCGGCGGGCTTGTCCGAGCGCGACCGCTCCCAGCCCAGCAGCCCACCCATGACCCCGGCGGACAGCAAGCGGACGATCAGCTCCAGGCGGTCGCTCCCCCCGAGGGGGGTGTCCGTCAGGGAGGCGAGGGTCAATAGGCCAAGCTCGTTCAACGCGATCCTCCGTAAAATAGATGCAGCCCTGAGCATAGGGAGAGCCCGAGAGAGAGATGAGGCGCCGGGCTTGTGGGTTGGTATTTGTACGGCATACTTGGCGTGCCTTTCCTCCGGAGTTGCTGACCGAAGGGGGCGGTTTGGGTCGTTGCTCGTTGCGTGACGCGGGGGTGTGGTCGTCGCGTTCGGTTGACCTGCGACCGGGAGAGGGCGACACTTGCTCACCTCGGGGCCACGGATGGATCCCGCTCCGCCTCCGGACGTACCGGTGGTGGGCTTCGCGGGCGCGGATGCGCTCGCGATCGTGGGGGGCCCGGAGGCGACCCTTCCGAAGACAGAGATAGAAACACCCGGCGCCGGGCGGCGCTGGCGCAGTTGGAGCTTGTCTATGGCAGCGCGAACCGGAGCGAGCGTCGGCGTCGCCGTCACCATCACGATCCTGGGCATGCTCTGCCTCGGGCTGTTCGTGCTCTCGATGGTGTTCTACGGCAACGCGTCCAAGGCGGAGCAGGAGAAGACGCAACTCAAGGCCGAGGCCGAGTCCTTCATCAAGGGTACAGAGCGCGAGCGCGAGGGCGTGCGCCGGGCGCTGACGCAGGCCAACGACGAGCGCAAGAGCGTGGTGGATTACCTGCTCACGCAGATGCGCGAGAGCATGACGCTGGCCGCCGGCCCGGGCTCGGCGGACCTGACCGCCTCGGGCCTGCGTGAGCAGATCGTCACACTCGGCGGGGGCGAGGGCGACTCGCTCGTCGGGATGGTCCGCGACCGCGACACCACGATCGACGACCTGGGAACCCGCCTGAGCCAGGCCGAGACCGACCGCCAGGAAGCGCTCACGCAGCTCGCGGCCGAGGCGGCCCGGGTCGCCGAGATCGAGTCCGAGTTCGCCATCGCCGGCGACATAATGGGCGACGATGTCGGGACCATGCGCGCCGACCTCAAGGGTGTCTGGCAGCGTGTGGCGGATCTTGAGACCGAGATGAACGGGCGGGTCGATCGCATCCAGGGCGACGCCGACAGCGAGCAGCGCCGCCTGCGGACGACCATCGCCGAGCAGCGTTCCGAGCTGACCGTGCTCCAGGCCCAGCTCGCGAGGCTTCGGGGCAAGAACCCGAGCGACCGCCCGCACCCGCTGGCCGAGGAGGCGCTGGCCGACGCCGAGGTGCGCCGGGTTGACCCGGTGGCGCGCGAGGTCGTGCTCTCGATCGGGCGAGGCGAAAAGGTCATCCTGGGCATGACGTTCGCCATCTTCAACGACGCGACGGACATCCGCCCGGACCGGGTCACGGGCGTCTACCCCCGGGGCAAGGCGGTTGTGGAGGTGACGCAGATCAACGACGGGTTCAGCACGGCGCGGATCATCGAAGAATCCCGCGGGAACCCGATCGTCAAGGGCGATGTCGCCGCCAACGCGGTCTACGACCCCAACAAGACGTACAAGTTCCTGGTCTACGGCAACTTTGACGTTGACGGCGACGGCGTGGCCACCCCGCTCGAGGGCGAGGATCTCAAGGCCCTCGTCCAGCGCTGGGGCGGCGACCTGACCACCGAGATCACGGGCGACCTGGACTTCGTCGTCCTGGGCGAGAAGCCCGTGCTCGGGCCTGAGCCGACCACCGGCTCGCCCGTTGAGATCGTCGAGGAGTACCTCCGGCGCAAGCGCATCATCGAGCGCTACGACCAGCTCTTCGACACCGCGACGACCACCGCGATCCCCGTGCTCAACGAGAACCGACTTCGCACACTCATCGGCGACTTCCCCGGCTAGAGACTTTCCCGGCTCAACCAGACCCGCGAGACCCACCGCATGGGCGTCCGACCCGCCGGGCCCACGCCGCTCCAACGGGCGGTCATCCACCCGGCGCTCTATTACGCGATCCGAGGCGCGCTCGTCGCGCCGGGCGTTGCCGGCCTTGGGCCATCGGTCGATGTCGCCCGCAAGGCCGGGCGCGCCTTCGGCTCGGCCAAGTTCAACCGCACGCGCGTGCAGCGCGCCATGGGGCACATCGAGCAGGCCATGCCCGAGCTCGACCTGCCTGCCCGCCACGAGCTGGCGATCCGCGCGTACGAGCATTTGTTTGAGCTGGGCGTCGAGATGACCGCCTGCTCGCGCGCCATCTCCGAGGACGCCTGGCCCCACCACATCCGCCTGGGCGATATCAAAGAGGCCATCGACGTCCTGCTCACCGGCAAGCCCGCCATCCTCATCACCGGGCACTGCGGCAACTGGGAAGTCCTCGGCTTCACCGTCGCCCTGCTCGGATTCAAGGTCCAGAGCATCTACCGCCCGCTCGATGTCCGGCCGCTCGACACCTGGGTCCGCGAGTCTCGCTCCAGGCGCGGCATGATCCTGCTCGATAAGTTCGGCGCCATGCACCAGCTCCCCGAGATCCTCCGCGAGGGCAAGGGCGCCCCCGCCTTTGTCGCCGACCAGAACGCGGGCGACCGGGCGCTGTTCGTGCCGTACTTTGGGCGCTTGACCTCCAGCTACAAGTCCATCGGGCTGCTGGCGCTCGAGCACGACGCGACGCTGATCGCGGGGATGGCCAGGCGCCTGCCGCGCGGCTCGGGCGCGGGCGCGGTCCGACACCCGGGCGCCCTGGATTACCACATCGAGATCGAGGGCGTGCTCAAGGCCGGCGAGTACCGGAGCCAGGAGGACCCGATGTTCTACCTGACGGCCTGGTACCGCAGGGCCGTGGAAAAAATGGTTCGCGCCGCGCCGGAACAGTACCTGTGGATGCACCGGATGTGGAAGAGTCGCCCGAGGCACGAACGCCTCAACAGGGCGTTCCCGGAGCCACTCCGGGCCAAGCTGGCGGCCCTGCCCTGGAACACCGATGAGGACGTGGCGCGGATCGTGGACCGGTCCGACCGCGATCGGGCGTTCCTGAGCGAGCACGGGCTCAGCCGCATGCCCTGAGCATGGCGCCCATTGCCTGTACGCCAGCGACATGAGATACTGACCCATCACGGGCGGGAGAACGAACGATGAGCGAAAAAGGTGGACGCCTCGAGGATGTGCGTGTCTTGATCGTGGACGACGATCGGGACATTCTCGAATCGATCGACACGGTGTTCCGGGCCGAGGGCGCCGCGACGCTGACGGCGATGGACGGCGACGAGGCTGTCAAGATCTGCTCCGAGGATCCGCCGGACCTGGTCGTGCTGGACGTGATGCTGCCCAAGCGGTCCGGGTTTCTGGCGCTCGAGAAGATCAAGGGGTACGAGGACGCGCCGCTCGTCATCATGGTGACGGCCAACGAGGGCAAGCGTCACCAGGCGTACGCCGAGAGCCTGGGCGTGGATGATTATCTGCTCAAGCCCGTGCCGCTGAGCCGCCTGCTGGACACGGCGATCAGGCTGCTCGACGAGCAGGACGCCGAGGACGACGACGAGGATTGACCGCCCACCGCCCACCGCCCACCGCCCACCGCCCACCGCCCGCCGCCCGCTATGGCCCGACGCGCCCGAGATGGGGATGCAACAATGCTCCCCGTGCCCCCTCGCACCAAACGCCAGCTCGTGCTCCTGAACCCCAACGACCCGTCGGACCCATCGGCGGGGTACGCCCCGCTCGGATCACCCGAGGATGTCGAGGACGCCCTGGCCCCGTACAACACCGCCCGCGATGGCTCGGGCGGCACGTCCAGCGGCACCATCTTCTTCCACGGCCCCGGCATCGTCGTCGAGATCCCACGCGGGCACGACACCATCCAGCAAGCCCTGATCACTGTCATCGAAGCGGACATCGCCTTCCCCGTGCTCATGAAGCTGTGCCGAGGAAACGCCTGGAAGCTCCAGGACGTGGAGTCGGGGCAGATGTTCGGGTGAAACGGACACACGGAGGGGTGGGCTTCCAGCCCACCCACCCCTGGCCCCGCTCAATCGCGCGAGGGCTGGAAGCCCTCGCCTCCGTATGATGTGGGCATGCCGACGTACGTTTACGAGTATCTGGATGACAAGGGCGAGGGCACGGGCGAGAGCTTCGAGCTCGTCGAGCCGATCACGGCGGACGCGCTGACCGAGCACGAGGGGCGCCCGGTGCACCGGGTGCCGCAGGCGCCGAATATTGCGGGCAAGTGGTCGGACATGAAAGCCAAGGGCCTGCTGAGCAACTCAAACCTCGATCGCATGGGCTTTACCAAGTACGAGAAGAACTCCGACGGCGGGCTCTCGCGCGTTGCGGGCAGCGAAGGCCCCAAGACCATCAAGCCCCTGGATGACTGAACGGATCGCCCGGGCGCAGCGCCGGTCGGGCGCTGGCGCAGAGGACGATCAGCAGCCCCAGCAGCGCCCCGGTCTGTGAGTTCAGGTGGACGACGTCAAACCCGCCGGCCAGGAACAGGCCGATGAGCGCAAACGCCGGGCCGGCGTCGTACGAGCCGAACCGCTCGCCCGGGGCGCGCACAAACCCCGACGCGAGCGAAACCCCGAACACGCCCAGCGCCAGCACAAGCCCCACGGCGCCCGTGGTGGCGCCGATCTGGATCAGCGTGTTGTGCGCATGGTCGTGGACCGATATCGAGTCCGGATCCGATCCTTCACGTTCGAGCTGCGCGCGCACAGCGCTGGCGTACCCGCCGACGCCGACGCCCGTGATCGGCTTGCGCTTGATCGCGTCGATGCCCCAGCGTCCCATGAGCAGGCGGGCGCCGGTGAAGCTGTCGTAATCGCCCTCGACCGCGCGGGTGAGCTCATCCCGCGCCTCGTTGAACCGGCTCTGGACGGTTGAGCCCGCGACCAGCCAGCCGAGGGCGAGCGTCAGGACAATCACAAGGAGCCCGGCGCTGAGTGTCTTTGGGCTGGACCACCGGTGGCGGATCGCGTGAACGCCCGCGACACATAGGGCGATGACGACCAGGCCCGCAGCGGCGATCCAGGCGCCGCGCGACCCGGTCGCGATGATGCCGACGCCGGTGATGACGCATCCGCCCGCGCCCATGAGGCGCCACTTGCCCGAGCCCATGAGGGCGGCGGGCAGGTGGAGCCCGAGTGCGCCCGTGAGCAGCGTGCCCGCGACGACGGGATCCCACCAGCCCGAGTTGCGCCCGAGGTGTCGGTCCCAGCGGATGGCGGGGATGTCGAGGGCGACGCCGAGGGCGTGCAGGAACTGGATCGCGTTGCCAATCAGGAAGCCGACGCACAGCGCGCCAATGAACCAGCGCCGGTACTCGATCAGCGGCCAGAGAATCAGCCAGATCGCCAGCACGCGCGCCATCGCCAGCTCATCGAGCCCGTGCGCGACGTTCGGGGTCCACAGCAGGCTCAGCGCGCTCCACGCGACCAGCGCGACCGACAGGATCAGCGCGGGCTGGAGCAGGCACGAGCGGTAGCAGCGCCAGGTGTTGTTCAGGCGGATCAGCGTGTAGGCCAGCGCCGGCGCCAGGGCGATCTCGGTGGCGCTGGTGGTCGTGGTGAAGGCGATGAGCCCGCCTGTGAGAAAGAGCCAGTGCAGGCGGACGCCGATGAGGTCGCGCTGGTGCTGGCGGGCGAAGGCGTCGTCGCGTTGGCGCGGGTCGATCCACGGGGCGCGGGCAAGATTCGAGAAAAAACCGGCGCGATCGGCTTGTGCTTCACTCGAAGATTCGGATGATGTGCGGTGTTGGCCCGATGGCATCGCGGGGCATCATGGGGCTCTTTCGGGCGATGGGCAAGCCCGGGGCTCGATCTGGCGCCCCGACGGGCGCGGTTCTGGCGCCGCACCGGGCAACCGGGGCGAACCCGGCGGGGTACGGTTCCGAAGAAGCAGTCGGGCAAACCACGGGGCGAATCGCCCCCAGGAGCGAGCCATGTACGACATCCGCCGCGTGCTCAGGGTCGCGTCAAAGCGACTGTTCCTGGTCGATCTGCTCAAAACGATCACGATCACGCTGACGATCGCGCTGGGCGCGCTCGTGCTGGCGCGGATCGGGCAGAAGCTGTTCCCGTACGAGCTGCCCTGGAACTGGCTTTTCATTGGTGCAGGGGGCGGGAGTGTTCTCGCGGCCCTGGCGTGGAGCGCCGCCCGGCGCGCGCGCACGTCCGAGGTCGCCCGAGAAGTGGACGAGCGCGGCGGGCTGCGCGAGTCCATCTCCACCGCGCTGTGTGTCGAGAGCGAGAACAGCGCCTGGTCGAGCGTCGTTGTTGAGCAGGCCAGCGAGCGGGCGCGCCGCGTCGATGTGCGCGAGGCGATCCCGCTGACGCCGCCGCGGGTCTGGCCCGCGGCTCTAGCGGCGGCCCTGGCGCTGGCGATTGTCTGGTGGCTGCCCAGCTACGACGTCGCGGGCTTGTTTGCCAAGAAGGACGCGGCGGACGAGCAATCGCGACAGATCCAGGAAGTGATGGGCGAGGTCAAGGCGAGCGAGAAGCGCCTCGAAGACCTGCTGGCCAACACAAACGTGGACCTGGGCGATGACGACGCGGACGACGATGGCGGTGATGAGCTGGACAAGCCGACCGAGGCCGACGACATCCGTCGGGCCGCGATCAAGAAGCTGACCAAGCTCTCGGACAGGATCAAGCGGGCGCAGGCGGGGGACAAGAGCGCGAAGATGGAGGCGCTCAAGAACTCGCTGCGCAAGCTCCGCCAGCCGGGCGAGGGGGCGATGACGGACTTTGCGCGCCAGCTCGCGCGGGGCAACTTCGGCGAGGCCAAGGAGCAGCTCCGCGAGCTGAGCGAGCAGCTCAGCCAGGGCGAGCTCAGCGAGGAGCAGGCCAAGGCGATCAAGAAGCAGCTCAAGAACCTGGCCAAGCAGCTTGAGAAGCTGGCCGAAAGCCGCGAGGAGCTCGAGCAGAAGCTCCAGGAGGCGGGCCTGAGCGAGGAGCAAGCCCAGCAGGCGGCCCAGAGCCCGTCGAAGATGTCCGAGATGCTCGAGAACATGCCCTCGATCAGCTCTGACATGGCAAGCCAGCTCCAGCAGATGGCTCAGTCGCAGCAGAGCGCGAGCGAGTCGATGCAGTCGATGTCGCAGGCGATGCAACAGATGTCGCAGAGCATGAGCGAGCAGAGCATGGGCGAGCAGGGCGCCGAGGGCATGGAGTCGATGAGCGAGCAGCTCTCGGACATGGAGATGGCCCAGGGCGAGATGGAATCGCTCGAGTCCGCCATGAACGAGGTCCAGAGCCAGATGGACCAGATGGGCGAGTGCATGAACGGCGGCGGCAAGGGGGCGCCCGGCGAGGGCATGGGCGAGGGCCTCGGCGACTGGAGCGAGGGCGACAGCTCGCAACAAGGCCGGGGCTCGGGCGGCCCGGGCCAGGGCTACGGCGAGAGCCCCGACGAACGCGCCATCGACTTCATGCTCGACAAGAAAAAGCAGAAGGTGCTCAACCAGGGCGGGCCGACGATCGGCTCCACGCTCGTGTTCGGGGACCAGGTCCGGGGCGAATCGGTCGCGGCGTTCGAGGGCGCGGTGGACGCGGGACGGGCCGAGGCGGCCGAGGCGATCGAGACCAAGCGCATCCCGCGCGAATACGAGCGAGCCGTCCAGCACTACTTCGGGCGCCTCGAAGCACGCGCCAAAGCCAAACGCGCCGGGGGGCCTGTGACCCCCGCGGGCGCCGATTCGGACGACTGAGCACTCTCCGGGCGGGCGGTCGCGTCTGCTATTCTCTTGTGATGCCTGCGAGCGCCATACTCAGAACCGTGAATGTGCTGGCCATGGGCGGCGCGCTTGTGTGCGCATTGATGCTCGGCGCTTGCTCCCGACCGTCTGACGAGGCGCCTCAGCGTGAGCTGGTGCTGTATTCGAGCGTGGACGACGAGCTGCTGCGCGAGGTCGTCGAGGCGTACGAACAGGAATCGGGCGTGAAGGTGCTTCTGGTGGGCGACACTGAGGCGACCAAGACCACCGGGCTGGTGATGCGCCTGATCGCGGAGAAGGACAGCCCGAAGGCGGACGTCTGGTGGTCGTCCGAGGCGTTCGGCACAATCCAGCTCACGCGCGAGGGCGTGCTTGAACCGTACACGAGCCTCTTGGGCGAGGCGGAGTTTGTGGGCGAGTGGCCCCCGCGCCTGCGCGCCTCCAGGGGCGAGTGGTACGCCTTCGCCCAGCGCGCCCGAGTGATCGCCTTCAGCCCCAAGCGCGTCAGCGAGGAGGACATCCCGGTTTCGCTCGCGGACCTGACCGACCCGAAATGGAAGGGGCGCGTCGGCATGGCCCGCCCGGCGTTCGGGACCACGCGCGGGCAGATGGGCGCGCTCCTGGACCAGTGGGGGAAAACCGCGTTCGTGCGCTGGGGCGAGGCTATGGAGGCGAACAACATCCGCCTGTACGACGGCAACGCCTCGGTAGTCCGCGCCATCGCCGAGGGCGAGATCGACGCGGGCCTGACAGATACCGACGATGTCTGGAGCGCGCAGCGCAACGATTGGGCGGTCGAGCTGGTGTACGAGATCATAGATCCCCACGCCGGCGACGGGGTGTGGGCGTCCAACGGGGCGATGGTGATCCCGAACACCGCCGGGGTTGTGCGCGGCGGGGCGAACCCGGAACAGGCCCGGGCGTTTATGGACTTCCTGCTCAGCGCCCGGACAGAATCACGCATCGCGTCGAGCGCATCGCGCAACGTGCCCGTGATTCCGGTCGCGATCGAGCTGCACCCGGACCTGGTGATCCCGAACGCGTGGCTGCCGGATCTGGAGCGCGTCGCCGACGCCATCGCCCCGGCGCTGGAGCTGTGGGACGAGAGCCGGGGGCCGTAAACGCTCACCTACGATCGCAGATGAGCACGAACGCGCCGCCCGGCACACACCTGCGAGACCTGATCGAGCCCGAGCTGCCCTCGCTGATCGAGCTGCGCCGCGACCTGCACGCCCACCCGGAGCTGCTGTACCAGGAGCGGCGCACCAGCGGGGTTGTCGTGCGCGAGCTTGCAGCGATCGGGCTGGCGCACAAGCCCGGGCTCGCGGGCGGGACCGGGGTGCTCGGGCATCTGCCCGCGACGGGCGGGGCGCAAGGCCCGAGCGTCGCGCTGCGGGCGGACATGGACGCGCTGCCGATCGATGAAAGAACCGGCACGCCCTACGCCTCGACGAACCCGGGGGTGATGCACGCGTGCGGGCACGATGGGCACACGGCGATGCTCATCGGCGCGGCGCGGGTGCTGAAAAAACTGGATCGGCGCCCCAACCCGGTGACGTTCATCTTCCAGCCCGCCGAGGAGGGCGGGGCGGGGGCGGAGCGGATGTGCGACGACGGCGCCCTGCGAGGCGCGGGCGCGGGCGGGCTGGGCACGCCCGTCGGGCGGATCTACGGGCAGCACGGGTGGCCCGACTATGAGCTGGGCGTGGTCGGGACCAGGCCCGGCCCGCTGCTCGCAGCGACGGACGAGTTCGACGCCGTGATCCATGGGCGCCAGGCCCACGCGGCGTACCCGCACCAGGGTGCGGACCCGATCGTGGCGCTGGGGGCGATCATCACGGCGTTGCAGAGCATCGTCAGCCGGAACGTGGGTCCATTGGATTCGGTGGTGGTGACGGTCGGGCAGGTCAACGCGGGCGTCGCCCACAACGTCATCCCCAGCGGCGCCTCGCTGGGGGGGACGATCCGCACGCTCACGCCCGAGACGCGGTCGCTGGCCCGTGAGCGGGTCAGGGCGATCATCGGGGGGGTCGCCGAGGCCCACGGGTGCCGCGCGGAGATCACCGAGCGGGAGGGGTACCCGGTGACGTACAACGACGAGGGGGAGGCGGCCCGGTTCTTCGGGGTCGCCGACGAGGCCCTGGGGCGCGAGCGGGTCGTCCGGGTGGAGCACCCGACGATGGGGGGGGAAGATTTTTCGTTTTACGGGCGGCACGTCCCGGCCTGCTTCGCGGTGCTGGGGGTTCGGGCGCCCGGGGCGCCCAGTTGGCCCCTGCTGCACCAGGCGGAGTACGACTTCAATGATGATGCGATGGGGTTGGGGATTGAGATGTTGTGCCGGATGGCCCTTTCGGAGGGGTAATCCGGGGGGCGAGGGTGAGGAAGTTTGTTCCGCGCGAACGTCTGGGCAAGGGCGGGCGTAGGGTTGGGTCGTCGGGTATGGGCGGGGTGATCTCGCGGCCCGTGACGCCTGGGCCTGGGAGGCCCTTCAGTGGTGGCGCCGCAGCGCCGACGGGAATCAAACTATGAGACGGACATCAACCATCGTGACGTGCGGGCTGCTCGCGACCATGTTTCTGGCCTCGGGTTGCCGGGTGGAGCGGACGCGGGCGCAGCGTTATCGGGCCAGAGAGATCCAGGGCGTGCTCAACGCCGAGTCGGCGCGCCTGGCCGAGCAGGGCAGCGTGGCGCGTGAGGATTTTGAGCGGGTCGTGGGGATGTACCACGATCTGACGACGTCGGTGATCCGCAGCGCCGAGGCGGAGCCCCTGCGGGTGCAGGACGCCGAGGACTACCTGGACCGCCGGGCGGTCGAGGTCAGGGAGCTGCCAGCGTTCGAGCAGCGCTCGCCGCGGGCTCAGGCGGACTTTGACAAGACGATGCAGGCCCAGAAGCTGGCGCCGTGGAAGCAGTGGCGGGGGCGGAAGCTCGCCCGCGAGCGTCGCAAAGAGCTGACCAAGGCCCAGCAGCGGGCCGAGGTCCAGAGCGCTCCGCAGGACTGAGACCCGGGCTGTCAGATCAATACCGAACAACGCCCTGCGCTGAGCGCGGGGCGTTTTTTCAGATATGTACTTGCTGTAAATTCTTGTCAGCCCTATCATGTACCATACAAAATTGTGCCCATTTTGGGCCGAACTTGCCGTAGTGCTATACGAATGACATAGTGGAAGGTACTAGGGGACCTCAACCCCGCTTGCAGGCGGGAACCATGCATGACGATCCGAACAATTCGTGTTTGACTGTCCATGATGTTGCCGACTATTTCATCCTTCGAGGGAAGGAAGAAAAAATCGATGTTGGAAAGATCAAGGTACAAAAACTTGCTGCGCTTGCGCAGGGAGCCAGTGTGGCAGATTGCGATCGCCCTATGTTCTCCGATCAGATCGAGGCATGGGACAACGGTCCAGTCATTCGCTCGCTATACGATCGATTCAAAGGCTTCATGACGAGAGTCAGGGCGCGAGACAATCGTGTTGTGCCAACGGGTGACGATTTAGAAGTTCTTGAAGCGGTGTGGGCGCGTTACGGGCGTATGTCCGGCGGGTCATTGATCAATCTGACCCACGATTTGCCTGCATACGAAGCTGCCTTTGAGCAAGGTCGGAATACTCCAATCCAGGCCAAGGATATGGGCCGAGATGTACAAGAGATGAGAGATCAAGCATCTGCGAATCTCATTCGCAACCTGTCTCAGGTTACGATCGCCTAGATGTCCGGCAGTATCCCGATACGCAAGGGTGGAATATTTTACTTCAGGGCGATGCCTGATCTTGATACGGAAGATCTGAAGCCACACTATGGTGTTGTGCTGGAAACGCACGGGGAGAAGGGTGAGCCCAACCCGTATCGCTACTATGCAGTGGTTGTCGGAATATCAACGAAGGCAACTGACCCAGACAAAGTATCTCTCCCGAACGAAGAAGATCATGGACGGCAGTGCCGATCGGGTCTCAAGAAAAAATGCGACGCAGTGCCCCGATGGCTCATCCGAGTTTCACCATGTCGATTCGACGACCACGTTGGATTCGTCAAGGGGGGACATGTTGAGAACATCACAATTGCGGCAACCGACCATAAAGAACGGGCGATCCAACAAGGCGACCGGTACGTCCGTGTGATCGGGTGCGATAGCGATTCTGTTGCCAATTGCCCTATATGCTCCCAGTTAGCTCGAGGTACATGAGTCGTGATAGATGTCAATTGGCCTCGGCGACTGGGACTTCGACTTGCCCCCTCTAGCAGTTAGGGCTGTGGTCTGGACACCTGGCCGCTCTCCATTTGCGCCAAGTACATACTCCCGTTTATTGTGGCGCCCGGCTAAGGATCCGTAGGATCGTGCGTGCCTGACGACCCGGATGCTCCATTTCTTGACGATGAGGGCTTTGCGCCGAGCGATGCGCCGCCGCCGTGGGGGAGCGAGACGCGCCAGGAGCGGCTGGGGCGCCTGCTGCGGGCGGCGAAGGAGCTGCCCCCGGCTGCGGGGGTGTACCTGATGAAGGACAGCAAGGGGGTTGTGCTGTACGTGGGCAAGGCGAGCAGGCTGCCCGATCGGGTGTCGAGCTACTTTCTCCCGAGCGCCGATCTTGGCCCGCGTAAGGGGCGGATGTTGGACGAGGTCCACAGCTTTGACTGGCTGCGGTTTGCGAGCCCGTGGGAGGCGCTGCTGGCTGAGAACCGCCTGATCAAGGACATCGGCCCCAAGTACAACGAGCTTTCGACGGACGATAAGTCGTACCCCTACCTCGTTGTGACGCGCGGCGAGGACTACCCGCGCGTGATCGTCACGCGCAACCCCTCGGGCGTGCGCGACGACGGCACGGTCGATCTGATGGTCAAGAACGGGCGCGTCTTCGGCCCGTTCGTCGGCGCCTGGGCGCTCAAGCAGGCGATCCACCTGCTGCAAGGGGTGTTCAGGTTCAGAACGTGCTCGCTCGACATCGAGGCGGGCGACCCGAAGAACCGGCGATTCCGCCCGTGCCTGCTGGCATCGATCGGGCGCTGCACGGCGCCGTGCAACGAGTCGATCTCGCCCGAGGCGTACCGGGCGGACATCGACCGGTTCGTGCGGTTTGTGGGGTCCAAGCGGGCGCCGATGCTGCGGGAGATGCGCGCCGAGATGGAGCAGGCGTCGAAGGATCTTCGGTTTGAGCTGGCCGCGGCGATCCGCGACCAGATCCGGGCTATAGAAAAACTCGACGAGCGCGCCAGCACCGACGACGCCTGGCAGCCCGAGACCGAGATCGGGTACATCGACCCGGAAAAAGGCCTGCGCTCGCTCGCCCGCGCCATCGGCATGGAGAGCCCGATCCGGTGCGTCGAGGGCATCGACATTGCGCATCTTCAGGGCGGCGAGACCGTCGGGAGCAAGGTCTGCTTCGTCGATGGGCGCCCGTTCAAGAACGAGTACCGCAGGTACCGGATCACGTCGGTGCAGGGCGGCAACGACGATTACGCGTCGATCCGCGAGGTGGTCAGCCGTCGGTACCGGGAGGCGGGCGCCGGGTGCGAGCTGTACCCGGATGTGATTCTTATTGACGGCGGCCTCGGTCAGCTCCACGCGGCGCTGCAGGCGTTTGAAACGCTGGGCGTGCAGCCGCCGATGGTGATCAGCCTGGCGAAGAAGCAGGAGCTGATCTACGTCCAGGAGCGGTCCGAGCCGATCAGGCTCGGACGCGACAACCCGGGGCTGAGGTTGTGCCAGCAGGTCCGGGATGAGGCGCACCGGTTCGCGCAGCACTATCACCATGTGCTGCGCCGGAAGAAGACGATCGGGGAGTGAGCGATGTCTGGCCAGATCGAACTCAACCTGAAGAGCCGATTGGTTCCCGGCGGTGCGTACCGCCTGAGGCGGCGAGCAACGCCGGATGGCGGTGTGCGGTACACATTCCGACCGTGGCTCGCTGCTGTGGTCCCGCTCGTGTTCTTTGGCGCGTTCGTATTCGTCGCGATCGAGTTGTGGAGAACAGGGTCTGCTGTTCGGCTCAACTCCCCGCTCGCCTATGTTGTCGTCGGGCTTGCTTTTATGCCGCTCCTGATCGGTATTCGCCTGTTATTGGCGAGCAGAACCGCGATCATCAATGTAGACGGATCGGCGCGTCTCAAGTTTAATACGGTCTTTCGGCGGCGCACAATCGACATCCCCCCCGAGCGAGCGAGGCTTGACGTGTGCGAGTACGAGCACCGTGATAACGCAATCCTCTCGTTTATTGTGAACCCGCTTCGCCATATTGTTGTCGGCGCCCGTGTATACAGATACTGTGGGCTGGTGCTTCATGATGGCGCAGACGCCATGTTGATTGGTCTCGCCGACACCGAGAAGGGCGAGAACAAGTTGCGTGGGATCGCGGAAGAACTCAGTGCAATGTGCGGGTTGCGAGGGTCGAACGCGACGGTGAGGGTGCTCTCGAAATAGTCGGTTCGCACAGCACTATCACCATGTGCTGCGCCGGAAGAGTACGATCGGGGAGTGATGCGTCTGTTCAAGCCAGAAAGCACGGGCAGTGGAAAGGGGCAGCTGCAAGAAATTGAGGCGGGCGTGTATGAGTGTGTGATCACAACACGCCTGGCTGCAGCGGCGCCGGCTGCATTGGGCATGATCTTGGTGTATGCCCTGGGTGTGCATTGGTCTCTGATGACTTCGCTCGGGGCGCCTGATCGCGGGGGCGTCATCCTGGCGATTGGGCTGGGACTGGCGGGCTTTACGTCAATTGCAGCTGCGATCTTGCTGCTCCGCTACCGGGAGATCGCCAGGGTTGATCTCCAGAAGAACGAAACGCAGGTATCCCGACGATTCATCCGGAATGCCAGCGTGACAAGTCCTCTGAGCGAAGCCCGGATGGTCATGCGCCCGGTGAGTTCGCTTGCCGAGAGGTTGTGGCGTGCTCTGATCCTGAGCAGCAAACTACGGCACATGCTCGATCAGGTTCCGACACATGTATTTCTCGGTGTCGCTGGCGCCGAGGCGCCGATCTTGTGGGAGTCGAGAGGATTCGCAGAGTCAGCCCGGGAACGTGCGGACGCCCTCTCAGATCAAATCGGGGTGACGTGTGAGAAGGGTGAAGGGCTGGTGGCCATTTTGTAGTGGCCGCTGCGGCTGTGTCGTGGACGATCGGGGAGTGAGCATGGAGGCATTTCGTCTTGACAGCGAGTATCTGCCATCTTCGTACTTTCTGACAAAGCCGCGCCGAGGCATCTCTGGAGACTGGAGCTTCCGGCAGAGACCTCTGTCACTTGTCCTGTTGTGGGCGGCGGTTGCATGTACATTCCTTGGCTCCGGCGCGTATGCGTGGTTTGTTCTGTCAGGCTCCGCGTATACAGCGTTTGCTTTTTTCATCCTCGGGATCGGAGTTGCCTGTGCCTGCGTGACTGCCTATCTCTGGACGCGTGTCGTTCAGTGCGATGTCCCGGAATCGGGACCAATCACGATCATGCGCAACCGAGGTATGCGCAAGCGAGTTGTACAGCTTGACCGTGACACAACATCCATAGCGATTGGTCAGTTGAGTCGGAGGAGTTCGTTTCTTACTGTGACAACAGAGATTCGGTCACTGGGGATGGCGCTTGTCTTGCAAGATCACGACCACGGATTTGTCATCGGGGTGGATCAGTCCTCAAGTGTCCTTGAAGACTTTGGGCAGAAAATCTCGGTACTTCTCGGGCTTCCACTCGAACCGAAGCTCAGCTCGTTTGAGATGGGGTCCAGCATCTACTAGCCCCCAATATGCCTCAGCGTGTGTTTGCACGGCGACGCCTTGTGACTCCATACACTCTCACCCATGGCCTCCCCAGCGACCAAAAAAGCGATCCTCGACCGGGCCAACTCGGCGTACACGTCAGGAAACTTCCGCGCGGCGGTCGAGCTGTACCGGCGCCTGCTCAAGCTCGAACCCAAAAACCCGGGGGTCCACCTGAACCTGGGCAAGTGCCTGTCGCTCGTGGGCGACGCCCGGGGCGCCCGCAAGCATCTGCTCGAGGCGCTCAGCGCCAAGCCCAACGACGCGACGGCCCTGGCCCAGCTCGCGACGGTGTACCGCCAGGAGGGGCGGCTCGACGACGCCGTCCGAGCGGCGGACAAGGCGGTTCGGGCTGAGGCGGGCGGGGCGTTCGCGCTGTGGACGCGGGCGGACCTGCACCGGTTGCAGGGCGAGTTTGAGGCGGCGTGCGAGCTGCTGCGCCCGCACGCGGACGCGCCCGGCGCCGACCCGACGCTGGTGACGATGTTCGCGATGCTCGTGCGCCGGTTCGACGGGGTTGACCGCTCGATCGAGCTGCTGACTTCGCTGCTGGCGCGCCCGGGCCTGCCCGCGCCGATCCGGGCGCAGGCGGGGTTCCAGCTCGGGCAGATGCTCGACCGCGCGGGGCGCTACGACGAGGCGTTCGGTGCGTTCAGCGAGGCCAACGCGCTGCGCCCGGCCCGGTGGGATGGCGAGCGCGTCGAGCGGGCGGTCGATGAGCAGGTACAAACAATCACGCCAGAGCTGTACGCGTCGATCCCAGAGTCCACGCTGGACACGGAGCTGCCCGTGTTTGTTGTGGGGATGATGCGATCGGGCACGACGCTGTGCGAGCAGGTGCTCTCGAGCCATCCGGGCGTTGTTGCGGGTGGCGAGCTCAAGCACATGCGCGAGCCGATGGAAGCGCTGCTGGGCGAGGGCGGGTATGACATCGCGGGCGCGCACGCGGCGGGTCGGCTGACGGGCCAGTCGCTGACGCGGGCGGGGCGTGGGTACGCGGCGAAGCTGAAAAAACTCGGGCCAAATGCCCAGCGCGTCACGGACAAGATGCCGTACAACTTCCAGTTTCTGGGGTTGATCCACCGGATGCTGCCCGGGGCCAGGATCATCCATTGCGTGCGCAGCCCGCTGGATACCTGTCTTTCGTGCTACTTCCACGACTTCACGGGCAGCCACGATTATGCCTACGACCTGGAGAATCTTGGACGGTACACGGTCCAGTACCGGCGCCTGATGGACCACTGGACACGCACGCTCGGGATCGAGGTGTTCGAGCTGAGCTATGAGCGGTTTGTGCGTGAACAGGAAGCGGTCACGCGCGAGCTGATCGAGTTCCTGGGTCTGGAGTGGGACGACGCGTGCCTGCGGTTCTATGAGTCCGGGCGGGCGGCGATCACGTGGAGCAGCGAGCAGGTGCGCGAGCCGTTGTATACAAAGTCGGTCGGGCGCTGCGCGAACTATGAGGCGAACCTGGGTCCGCTGCGCGCGGCGCTGGGCGAGCTGGCGGGCGGGGATTGATTCTTACCGGCGCGCGAGGAAGTAGGCCATCCAGAGTGTTTCGTCGGCCTCGATGGTGACGGGAACCCAGACGGTGTGCGAGCCGAACCCGCCGCCGTAGCCGTCGTACCCGCCGTAGCCATCGTGCCCGAAGCGCCCGTAGCTGTAGTGCCACGAGGGGTAGTGAACGGGGCGATCGATGACGCGCTCAGACCTTCCGAGGTCGTACGACGACCAGATCGCGTGGTCGGCGCCGATGTCGGAGGCGAAGCGGCGCAGGTCGCCGGCGTCGGGGTCGATCGCGTTGAAGCTGGTGAAGCGCGAGGCGCCGAGGATGGTCCACCGGTCGGACCCGCCCGGGAGCTGGAGCGCGTCGATGAGGCGGTCGGCGTGGGCGCGTTTTTCGTGCTCGGGCCAGTCTTCCCAGTAGGTATCGCTTTCGCTCCAGGCCCGCTCGAAGGCGAGCAGGGCCTCGTCGATGCGCTCGAACGGCGCGGGGCGGACCACGACGACATCGCTCGGGATCGGCGCCAGCGGCGTGACCCCGGGCTCGGGCTCGAAGTTGGCTCTCCAGGGGGAGGTGGCGCAGGCGGTCAGTGTGAGGGCCGTGATCGCAAGTGCTGGTCCCAGGAGGAGGGTTCGAGCATGGTTCATGTGCGCAGATCCTCGCTACTCGTGCAGGTGAGGCGCCCAGGGGGAGCCGTCCGTATTCCTAAACGATTCGAGAAGCGGGGTGTATTCCCATTGGGTCATCGAATGGACGCTTCCGTCGCGGTAGCCGATGTTGGCGCCGCCATCGAGGAAGAGGTCCGGGTGCGTGTAGACAAGCACTGAGGTGTTTGACGCGGCGCTGACGGCATCTGGAATGTAGAAGTAGTGCTCTCCGGGGACATCGCC
>JAJRXR010000074.1 GCA_024276195.1 Planctomycetota bacterium | reverse complement strand
GGGGGGGGGGCAGGGGGGGGGGGGGGGGGGGGGGGGGGGGGGGGGGGGGGGGGGGGGGGGGGGGGCGGTCAAGCCCAGGTAGGGGGGCACAAGCCCCCGCTTCAGGGGAGGCGAGCAACCCCCATAAAAGGGCTTTCCAGCCGGTTCTGCGGGAATCTTTGCTTGCGTGCCGCGCTCATTCGCGCTGACGCGGGGCGGCGGAGGCGACCATGCGGATGACCGGGGAGCCGAGCGGGGAGCCGATGCTCAGGTCCTGGAGATCGTCGGGGAGGATGGTCATGTCGAGGGTGGCTCGCCGGAGCCTGGGGCCGACCTCGTACTCGAGGATGAACGTCAGGTCCGCGAGGTTTTCGAGCAGCGGGAACTCCTGGGTGGAGATTGCGGCGCCGCCGACCAGGCTTGTCTGGACGTACCACAGCACGAACGGGCCGGTCTGGGCGGTGCCGGTGCGGCGTTCGAGGCGGATGACCTCTTTCGAGCCGGAGACGACGTCCTCGAAGGTGACGAACTCGAGCCAGTCGCTCTCGATCTCGGGGGTGGTGATCGGGTTGACGGGGTAGGGTCCGAACTCGGAGCCGGTGCGGATCATCGCGGTGACGCGCTGGACGACGATGCGCGCAACGACATGGGTCGAGGCCGACTCGGTGGTGTGCTTGTAGCTTTTGAACGAGGTATCGAGCGCGGCGAGGGTCGCCGTGAGGAGCGTGGCGGTAATAGTCAGCGCGATCAGAACCTCGACGAGGCTGAAGGCGCGTCGGGGTGCGCGGGAGGGGGACGACGCGGGCGTGTTCATGGTGTGTCTCACAGCCCGCCCTCGCGGTAGGTGCCCGGCTCGGCCCGGACCTGGATGGGCAGGCGGATGCCGGAGGGGAGGGTCATGTTGGGATCGTGGCGGAGGACAATGCGCCCGTAGCCGTAGAACGGGACGATGACACCGCCGGCGGCCTGGGCGGCGACGGGGTCGGCGTCGTGGGGCAGGTCGGGGATGCCGTCATAGGGAGGTAGATCCCAGCCGACGATTTTGACGCCACCGATCTCGGGCAGGGTGTTGGGGTCGAGCGACTCGAAGTCGCCGTCGTCAGGCCCGAAGTATCCGAGGGTGGCATTGAAGCCGGCGGGGTTGCCGATGGGGTTGCCGAAGACGTCCTGGAGGGCGCCCTCACCCAGGACGGGGGCGTAGGTGAGCAGGAGGGCGCCGGTGATGGTGGCGTTGCCGCGGACATCGAGGATGCCGGCGACGATGGCGCCGTTGAGGTTGACGTTCTGCTCCGGGGGCGAGTTGAAGGAACCGATGTCCACCGAGTAGTTGGGGAGCATCATCGAGCTTTTGGCGATCTCGATGAGGTCGGCCGGGTCCGGGTTGTAATAGCCGTCGTCGGGCAGCTCGGGGTGGACGGTGGAGAAGCGGGTTTTGCCGGTGAACTGGAGCTTGTTGCGGACCTGGGTGAAGATCTGCGGCGGGTCGGAGATGATGGACCCGACGAAGAGGCTGTCGTGGAAGCGGATGTTGTTGGAGTAGAGCTTGGTGTCGGTGACGCGGAGGCCGTTGATCACGAGCGGCTCGGGCAGCGAGGCGTAGTCAGCGGGCGAGTAGGTGCCGATCTCGGAGTCGAGCACGTCGCCCTTGTCGAGCGGGCTGGTGGCGCGCAGGAGCATCTGGTCGGGGGGAATGGCGGTGCTGGGGAGCCCGTCGTAGGACTCGGCGGGGTCTTCGCTTCCGTCGTCGCCCCAGACTGTGCGCGGGAAGAGGGGCACGGGGACGCCCGTGTCGGTCTGTCGCTTGCCGAAGACGGTCCAGTGCGGGTGTGAGTTGTCGATGTAGGTGCGGACGTAGGTGACGCCGACGAACGTGCAGTTGTCAAAGAGGGCGTTGAGCCCCATCGGGATCTGGACGTTGCGGAAGACAAAGTTGCGGAAGACGGGGCGGTAGTACCAGTCGGCGAACGCGGGCGAGTTGAACGGGGCCTTCTCGTAGTAGGCGACGTCGCTGTTGTCGGGCAGGCCGTCGAGATCGTTGTCAGCCCAGACGGCCTCGAACCACGGGGCGTCGGTGGCGCCGGAGTTCTGGGCGATGGTCCAGGTTTCGAGGTCCGTCGTCGCAACGCCGAGCTGCGTGGCGACCTGGTTCCAGAAAAGATCGCCGTCGGCGGCGGCCTGGAGGGCGCTCTCGGTATCTGAGAAGCTGTCAGCGGTGATGAGCGGGACATCGTCGGCGCCGGCGTTGAACGTGATCGGAGACTCGCCCCGGGCCGGGTCAATCGGGCCTTGAAGCCTGGGGGAATAGTCGCCCTGCTCGGTGATCCAGTCGCTCTCGGAGACGGTGAACATCAGGCGCCCGCTGACCTTGGAATACCGGTCGAGCACGTCGAGGTACCCGTCGCGCCAGCCGAGCTCGACGTCCGCGTAGACGGAGTTGAAGTCGTCGTAGTCAACCGGGAGTTCGGCCTCGGGGTCGTAGAAGGTGTCGTTGTCGGTATCGACCCAGCCGAAGAGCCCGTTGCGGTTGCGGTCGGGGCGCCCCGAGTCGATGAGCAGCGCGAGGTCTTCATCAAGCTCGAACTCGGGGCTGGAGCCGGCCAGGCCCGCGGGGGTGCCGGCGATGAGCGCGCTCGAGAGCGTGAGGCGACCGTCACCGTTGGAATCGAAGTGACGGATAAAGACGTCGAACTCATCGACGTAGCCGTCCTGGGTGACGTCGTTGAACGCGCCGTCGGGGGTGGTGTCGCCGTCGAAGTCCTGGTCGGGGGGAACGGCGGCGCCCTCGACGGGGTGCCCGACGCGGAGGCGGTTGTCGCCGTCAACGTCGCTGGCGAGCAGCGCGTCGAACAGGAGCTGGAGCTTGACATCCAGCCCGGGATCGATGCCCACGAAGTCGCTCTTGAGCACGAGCGGGTCGCCGTTGTTGAAGGTGACATCCTCGAAGCGTGCGCCGAGGTTGCCCTCGACGAGGACGTTCTTGCCGATCATGATGCGGCTGGGGCTGATGATCGCCTGGTCGACGCGCTTGACGAGGCGATAATCGCGCGAGATGGTGCGCCGGATGGGCTTGCCCGAGCGCATGTCGTCGAAGACGATGCCATCGACGATGATGCGGATGTGCTCGCCATCGGCCAGCGGGGCGTAGCGGATCTGGAATGCGGGGGGCAGGGCCTCGTTGACGTTCGGGGTCTCGAGCGCGACCGCGGGCGTGAAGACCCAGTTGCTCATGCGGTAGACGGTGCTGCTGGCGTTGGCCGGGGCGGCGGCGATGGCGGGCTCGTCGATGAACTCGCCGCCCGAGATGATGTTCTCATCGGCAAAGTGACGATTCACGAGCGCCTGCATCACACCGGCGGGCAGCCCGCCCTCGGCGTGCCCGCTGGGCGGGGGCAGGACGGAGTAGTCGCCGATGGTTCCGGCCGCGCCGTCCCACAACGCCGTGGTCATCGTCGAGTTGATATCACTCTCGGACACGACGAACCGGCCCGCGGCCTCGTTGAGGCGCGCCTCGGCGATCGCCATGCCGGTCTCGGCGGCTCCCATGGCGCGCATCACGCGCAGGTGCGTCGCGGCCGTGCGGATGTTGCCCGTGGTCACCACGCCCATCGCGGCGATCAGCGAGCCGAAAATCACGAGGAACATCATCGCCAGCACCGAGGCCACGCCGCGCCGTGACGCGAACAGGGCCTTGAGCCGAAGGCGGAGCATGGTCGGTCGTATGGATCTCATCACGTCGTCTCCTCCAAACCCCACCATCACGGCACGATCCAGGACACCCGCGCCACTTCTTCGCCCATGAGCTCGCCCGGGCGCTGGTAGGTGACGATCACCGTCACCCGAACCGGGAACTGTCCGACACCCAGGCCCTCGAAGGCGCCCGAGGCGGACTCGACGTAGTCATCGGCGAGCACGACCGAGGTGTCAAAGGGATCGACCTTCTCGACGATGACGGTCTGGCGCCAACCGTCCAGGGGAACCTCGACGCCGCCGTCCATGACGATGGAGCCGTTGAGGTCGATCTGGGGGACGACCTCGCCGAAGGCGTTGACCGGACCGGGCAGGTCGCCGTCGGCGATATCCGCGGTCCCGTCGTAGGCGAAGGTGATGCCGTCGAAGTCATCAATGTCATCGAAATCAATGAGGCCGAACTCGGCGGCGTTTGGCCCCCAGCCGGTGAGCACGGTCCCGCCGCCGCCGTCGTCGTCGAGCGAGAGGCCGACGATGGGGTCATGCTTGGGGAGCATCCGCGTCATCTCGCGGATCTCGTTGGCGAGGAACGTGCCGCTGGCGGTGTGGGAGGACCAGGTGTTGGTCTTGATGAAGGACTGCTGCGCATCAATCATGGCAAGCAAGCCGACACCGATGATGACCGTCGCCAGGGCGGTCTCGATCAGCGTAAAGCCAGTGGCCCGCGCGATCGGGGTTCTCGGGCGTAAGGCGTGACGCATGACGATCCCTCCGTGGTGTGCCGCTCCGCGCGGAGCGTCCCGCCGCGTGAAGCATCGGATTACTTCACGATCTGGCTCATCTTGAAGATCGGGAGGATGATGGCCATGGCGATAAAGCCGACGACGGATCCCATCATGATGATCATGATGGGCTCGATCATTCCGGTAACCATCTTGATGTGATCGCGCAGGGTCTTGGCGTAGTAAACCGAGATCTCATCGAGGACCTCGCCGAGCTTGCCCGACTCCTCGCCCGCGGCGATCATCTGGCTGACGGCGCGGGGCAGCAGGGTGGTCTCCTGGAGCGGAGTGGCGATCTTCTTGCCCTGCTTGACCGAGTCGTGGACCTTGCGCCACATCGCGGTGTAGAGCTGGTTGCCGGAGATGTCCCCGGTGATGGTCAGCGTGTCGAGCATGGGGACACCGGCGTTGATGAGCTGGCCCATGGTCTGGAGGGAGCGGGAGATGAACAGGGCGCGGAACATGCCGCGCAGGACGGGCGCCGAGAGCTTCATCCGGTCGATCCAGAACGAGCCGAGCTCGGTCCGCGTTGCCGCGTAGCCAAGGCCCCCGACCGCCGCGATCCCGCCGAGCAGGAAGGGCCAGTAGGCGACCATGAACTGGCTCACGCCCATGAGGAAGTTGGTCGCCCAGGGCAGGACGTCCTCCTTGCCCTCGAAGACGGTGTAGAACTTGGGCAGGACGAAGGTAAGCAGGAAGACGGTGACGGAGACGGCAAGCCCACCGATGATCGCGGGGTAGATCGAGGCGCCGATCACCATCTTGCGGGTTTCTTGCTGCTGAGCGATGTACCCGGCGATGCGGTCGAGCATCTCGGAGAATGAACCGGACATCTCCGAGGCGCGGACCATGTTGACGTAGAGCGTGCCGAAGAGCTTGGGCTGGACGGCCAAAGCGTCGGAGAACTGCTTGCCGCTCTCGACGTCCTCCTTGAGCTGGAGGATGACCTGCTTGAACATCTTGTGCTCGGTCTGGTCGGCGATGCCCTCGAGGGCGGCGCGCAGGTTGATGCCAGCGCGGATCATGACCGCGAGCTGCGTCGTGAAGTCGAGGACGTTCTTCTGCGTGGGCTTGCGCTGGTTGAGGACGGCGAACGCCTTGGCCAGGCCCTCGACCGGGCTTGCTGACTGGGCCTCGGCCTGCATCGACATGACGTGTGCGCCCTGGTTGCGCAGGATCGCCGACGCGGTTTTTGCGCTCTCGGCGGCCATGACACCCGTCTGCACCCGGCCGTCCGCGGTCCGGATCTGGTACTTGTACGCGCCCATGCGTGCGTGTCCTCTCTGGTCTTAGGCGACCAGCTGCTTCTCGATCTTGTCCGGGTGAACCGCCTTCGCGATCGCGTCTTCCTTCGAGATCAGGCCGTTGAAGTACAGCTCCGCGATCGAAGAGTCCAGCGAGCACATCCCGATCGCCCGGTTCGTCTCGATGACGTTCGGGATCTCGTAGATCTTGTTCTCACGCACCAGGTTGCGGACCGCCGGCGTACACAGCAGCGTCTCGACCGCCGGCACCATGCCCGGGCGATCCGAGCGCGTGAACAGCGTCTGCGAGACCACCGCCTGGAGCGTGGACGAGAGCATCGACCGGATCTGGTTCTGCTGCCCGCCCGGGTACATATCGATAATACGAGACACCGTCTGCGAGGCGTTGACCGTGTGCAGCGTCGAGAGCACGAGGTGCCCGGTTTCCGCCGCCGAGATTGCCAGCGACGTCGTCTCCAGGTCACGCATCTCGCCCACGAGAATGATGTCCGGGTCCTGACGCAGCGCGTGCTTGAGGCCCGAGGAGAACGCGGGCATGTCTCGCCCGAGCTCGCGCTGCTCGATCACGCACTGGTCCGACTCGAACAGGTACTCCACCGGATCCTCGAGCGTGATGATGTGCTTGCGGTACCGCTCGTTCATCGCCTGGATCATCGCGGCCAGCGTCGTGGACTTGCCCGAGCCCGTGTCGCCCGTCACCAGCACCAGCCCGCGGGGCAGGTACGTCAGGCGCGCGATCACCTCGGGCAGGCCCAGGTCGCCCAGCGGCGGGACCTTGGTCTTGATCATTCTCATCGAGAGGCCGATCGTGCCCTGCTGCATGTGCGCGTTGACGCGGTAGCGGGCCAGGCCGTCAATCATGTACGAGAAGTCCGCGTCCTTGTTGGTCTTGAAGGTCGCCTGGGTCTCCTCACCCCCGATGAACTCGAACATCGCCCGCGTGTCGTCCGGGCTGAGCAGAGGCATGTCCAGCGACGTCATCACCTGGTGCACACGCATCATCGGGGGCTGGCCCGCGACGAGGTGGATGTCCGAAGCGTCGGCGTCGTAGGCGGCTTGCAGGATCGCGTTGATGTCCACGGGCAGCTCCTGGCTCTCGGGGCGCCCGCTCTCCACCGCCAGGCGGACGGGCGGCGCCCGATCGCTCATCGGGCCGACCCGTCCCCGGATCAAGGCTCTCCGGCGCAGACATGCCCCGATCGCCCCCCGCCCGGGCGCCCTCCCCACGCGACCGATGCAACCCGCACAACCGGAGGCGCCGGCGCCTTGCTGATCTGTCTCAGGAGCGCGATCCCGCGACGAGCGCTTCACGGGCGCCCACCGCCAGCTCATCGCACCGCTCGTTCTCGGCGTGCCCCTTGTGCCCGCGGATCCAGTGGAACCGGATCTCGTGGTCCCGGGCCAGCTCGTCGAGGCGCTCCCAGAGGTCGCGGTTTTTGACCGGCTTCTTGTCGGCCGTCTTCCAGCCCCGCTTTTTCCACCCCGCCATCCAGCTCCCGAGCCCCTTGAGCACATACTGCGAGTCGCTCGTCAGGTCCACGACCGATGGCCTCTCGAGCGCTTGCAGGCCCTCGATGACGGCCATCAGCTCCATGCGGTTGTTCGTGGTTTGGGCCTCAGCGCCGGACCGCTCGCGCTCGCTGCCAGACGCGGGATGTCGCAGCAGATATCCCCAGCCGCCCGGCCCGGGGTTCCCCGAGCAGGCGCCGTCGGTGTAAAGTTCGACATGGGGTCTGGTGGGCACGGGCGGACTATACCGCCCGCGACCGGGCCCGTGTTGGCCCGAACCACCCCGCAGGAGAACCGCGATGTGGGACCGCCCGGCGCCGCGATCCGTGCTCGCTCTGATCATCGCGATCGGTCTGGTCGTCTGGAAGGGACCGACCATCCTGACGGCGCTGCGGAGCGGGTCAATGCGGACGACGACCGGCGTCGTCACCGACGCCGCCGAGGCGGGCAGCTCCCTCCGCGGGAACCGCCAGATCCACCGTGTGTACCTCGAATATGAGTACGAGGTCGATGGCAAGGCGTACACCAGCGACCGCGTCGCCCTGTTCGACAACCAGTTCGCCACGCGAGATATCGCGGTCCGCTACGCCGACGAGCACCCGCTGGGGCGCGAGGTGACGGTCTTCTACGACCCGGCGGCGCCCGGACGCTCGGCCCTGGCCCTGTCAGGTGGGGCGATCTCCCCTGCGCTGATCCTCTGGGGCGGGCTCATCGTCGTCTCGCTCGGGGCCAGCGCGTACTTCGGATGGCACGCGCTCCAGGAACGCGCCGGGCGGGTGTAGACGCCCGATTCGGTCGCTACGATCGGGGCATGACCAGCGCCAGCACGGACGCGAGCCCCGACGCGACACGCACGAGCGAGGGCCTGCGCGTGATCCGTGTGGAGGTCAGGGCGGCGCCGGGCGTGGGCGACCCGCGCGCCGAATCGCTCATCGCCGAAGCCAACGCCCTCGGGTTCAGCATCACCTCCGCCCGCACAACGCGGGTCTACCTGATCGAGTCGTCGATGGGCGACTGGGACGCCGAGACGATCCGATCGCGCCTGCTCGAAGACCCCGTCACAGAACGGGCGGCGCCCGGAATCGCACCAACCGAACCCGGGCTCGTGCTCATCGAGGTCCACCCCCTGCCCGGCGTCATGGACCCGACCGCGCAGACCGTCCAGGACGCGGTGCGAGAGCTTGTCGGGGCCGAGGCGAGGGTCTCGACCGGGTGGCGCTATGACCTGGCGGGCATCAGCGAGCAGGACGCCGTGCGTCTGGGCGAGCGTCTGCTGGCCAACCCGGTCGTGCAGGCGATCCACACCAAGGCGCACTGGCCCGAGTCGTTCCCGGTCGGGCGCGAGAGTGCGTTTGAGGTCACACACGTTCCCATCCGGGAGCTCGACGACGCGGGGCTCGAACGCCTCAGCCGCGACGGGCATCTGTTCTTGTCGCTCGATGAGATGCGCGCCATCCGGGATGAGTTCCGCACGCTCGAGCGCGAACCGACGGACATCGAGCTTGAGACTCTTGCCCAGACCTGGTCCGAGCACTGCGTCCACAAAACGCTCAAGAGCACAATCCGCTACACGCGAAGCCCCGAATGCCCAGGGATTGAAATCCCTGGGCTTGATACTCCGAGCACGAAGGATCGCCCCGGGCACGTCCTGAACGCGGACGGGTCGGTGACAATCCACAACCTGCTCAAGAGCACGGTTGCTGCTGCGACGCACGAGCTGATCGCGGATGGTGTGGACTGGACGCTGTCCGTCTTTGTTGACAACGCGGGGATCATCGAGTTTGACGAGGACCACGCGGTGTGCGTGAAGGTCGAGACGCACAACCATCCGAGCGCGATCGAGCCGTACGGCGGGGCCGCGACGGGCATCGGCGGGTGCATCCGCGACATCATCGGGACCGGGATGGCCGCCAAGCCGATCGCTAGCATGGACGTGTTTTGTGTGGCAGATCCCACCGGCTGGCACACGGAGAGCGCCAATAGCGAATCAGACACGCCAGAAATCAGATATGAGAGGTCTGATGCGCCATTCCTGAGGATCGATGGCATGGTTGGAGAGCTTCCCTTTTACCTCTACGACCTCTCCGACATCGGGAGAGTGGTCTTTGCGATGCCATTCGATCCATCCGTCGAACCCGAATCCGTCGCTGCAGGGGAGGCAGACGGGTACGAAGCCGACATCTTCTTGAAATCAAATCAGACGGCCGCTGACCTCACGAACAACGAGATCGATCGAATCGTCCGAGACCATGCGCACGTGGCACATAGGGAGTACGAAGCTAAGAGGCTTCCCGCTGGATGTCTGCACCCCAAGCGCATCCTGACCGAGATCGTCGGCGGCGTCCGCGACTACGGCAACCGCATGGGCATCCCCACCGTCAACGGCGCCGTCTGGTTCGACGACCGCTACGTCGGCAACCCGCTGGTCTACTGCGGGTGCGTGGGCGTCATGCCCAGGGGGAAAGACGACGCGCTGATCGCAGGCGACGCACAGCCGGGCGACCGCATCATCGCCCTTGGCGGGCGCACGGGGCGCGACGGGATCCACGGGGCTACGTTTTCAAGCGCCGAGCTGACCGACACCCACGCCGACGAGTTCAGCCACGCGGTCCAGATCGGCAACGCGATCGAAGAAAAGCGAGTCCTTGACGCGATTCTCCGGGCGCGCGACGTTGAGGGTGGGCCGCTCTTCACCGCGATCACCGACTGCGGCGCCGGGGGATTCAGCTCCGCCGTGGGCGAGATGGGCGAGAAGATCGGGGCCGAGGTCCACCTCGATCGGGCGCCGCTGAAGTACGACGGGCTGACCTACGACGAGATCTGGATCAGCGAGGCGCAGGAGCGGATGGTCCTGGCTGTCCCGGCGGATCGTGTTGAAGCGCTCCAACACATCTGCGATGAGGAGCACGTCGAGCTGGCCGACCTGGGACGCTTCGGGACCGAGGGCGACGAGCTGATCCTCAACTTCCATGGGCGTGAGGTCGGGCGCCTGCCCATGGCCTTCCTCCATGATGGCATCCCGACGCCGACGCGCGAAGCCGTCTGGTCTCCATCACCTCGTGGCACGGGCGTCCCGCCCGTGACTCCGTCTTCTACTCCCCCCGGTGTCACGGAAGTGCTCACGACGCTCCTCGCGCACCCCAACATCGCCAGCAAGCACTGGATCATCCGCCAGTACGACCACGAGGTGCAGGGCGCCACCGCGCTCACCCCGCTCGTCGGCCCACTCGGGCGAGGCCCGGGCGACGCGGCGGTCGTCGAGCCCGTGCCCGGCTCTGGCAAAGGCCTGGCCATCGCCTGCGGGCTCTCGACGGGCATCGGCGACCCGGACACCGGGGGCGACCCGTACCTGATGGCGCTGGGCGCGATCGACGAGTGTGTGCGCAACCTGGTGTGCGTCGGCGCAAACCCGGACCGCATCGCGATCCTGGACAACTTCTGCTGGCCGAGCTGTCAGAACGAGAAGAACCTTGGCACGCTGGTGCGGGCCGCCGAGGGGTGCTACGACGCGGCGATGGCGTACCGAACGCCGTTCGTGTCGGGCAAGGACTCGCTCAACAACCAGTTCACCATCCCCGGCGCAGACGGCGAATCAGGACGCACCATCGAGATCCCCCCCACCCTGCTCATCAGCGCCGTCGCCATCGTCGAAAGTGTTGATCTGTGTGTGACGATGGACATGAAGGCCCCGGACAGCGAGCTGTTCATCGTCGAGCCCTGGCAGGGCGAGAGCGCGCACAACCCGGTGCGCCTGGGCGGGTCGCATTACGAGCGTCTGTTCGGGCTGCCCGTTGACGCAGCGCCCGATCCGCTCAACGGGTTCGACCCGGGGCAGATCCCGCGCGTCGATCTAGAACAGTGCCCGCTGACGGCGCGTGCGATCGCCATCGCGATCTCGCGCGGGCTCGTCGCGTCGTGTCATGACTGTTCGGACGGCGGGGCGCTCGTCGCGCTCGCGGAGATGCTCATCGCCGGCTCGACCCCCGAGCACCCGATCGGCGCGTGGTATTCGAGCATGGGCGCGACCGCGCGCCTGTTCTCCGAGCGTCCCGGGTGCTACGTCCTGGAGGTTTCACGGGCCAACGCCGACGCGTTCCGCACGCTGATGACCGAGCGCGGCGCCGGCTGGACATGGGTCGGGCGGACAACGAGCACCGGAGAGCTGGAGCTGCGCGGCAATCTCGACGACTCGATCGGTGTCGAAGCGCTCGCCCGGGCGTGGCGCGGGACGCTGGACTGGTAGACACGCCTCAGGCGGCCTGCATCGCTCCGCCGCGAGCTGCGGTCAGCAGGGTCTCCACCCACTTGGGCAGCCCGGCGCAGAGATCAACCTTGCGTACATACTCAGTCGCGCCGGCTTCTTTGCACAACCGCTGGTCTTCCGCCTCGCTCGAAGCAGTCATGATGACAAAGGGCGTCTCGGCGATTGCTGGCGCAGCGCGTGCCGTGCGCAGGAGGTCGATCCCGGGCACACCAGGAAGGTTGAGGTCCGCGATGATCAGATCGGGCGCAGGCAGGGCGCCCGAGGCGATCTGTTCCAGACGTTTGGCGGCCCGGGAGCCGGTCGAGAGCCACTCAACGCGAGCCTTTCCGCCTTTGCTGAGCACGGTCTTAAGCAGCGTCGCCGCGAGGGCGTCGTCCTCAAAGAGAAGGATCAGCGGGGCGCCACCCTCGCTCGGCACAGCGACATCCCGGTTCCGGACCGGCTCGATCGGAGCCTCGTTGGTCTCCGCAGGCGCCACAGCCGCAGCCGCTTCGTCGATGTCACGAAGACGCCCGAAGACCTTGACACGGTTGCGCCCGGCTTTCTTCGCCGCGTACACGGCCTCGTCGGCCTCGAGCACGAGCTTCTCGGCCGAGCGAACCCGCGCCGGGTCCGCCGCGTCCATCGCCGATACGCCGACACTGATCGTCACGGGAAGCTCGTCGGGCGTGTCCTCAACCGCGGTCAGATCAAACGGAGCCGCCTCGATCGCGCTGCGGATCTCCTCGCCGATGTCTTTGCTTTGTTCGATTCCCACACCCGGGAGAACCACGGCGAACTCCTCGCCGCCATAGCGGCACACGCGCCCGCGATCGCTAACCGTCTCTTTCACGCGCCTGGCCAGCTCGATGAGCACCGCATCGCCCGCGGCGTGCCCGTGCGTGTCGTTGACGTTCTTGAACTTGTCCGCGTCCATGAAGATCACGCTCAGCGCTGCGCCGCCGCTCTGGGTCTCGGCGTACGCCTCGCCCAGCAGGCGGTCGAACTCCGCCCGGTTCGAGATGTTGGTCAGCCCGTCGGTGGACGCCTTCTCGGCCATCTCATCGGCCTGGCGCTGCGTCTCCATCTGCAGCTCGAAAGCGCGATCGCTCGCCTGGCTCATGATGACCCTGATGTTGGGCTCTTCGCCCACATCGACGTTGAACAGCTTGGCCAGCATCGTGGTCCCCGACGCGATGGACTCGAGGATCGGCGAGATATCTCCCGTGATCTTGAACCACTCCCGGGCCTTGTCGGCGAACTCGCGGGTCTTGACGGGCGACGCCCCGGTTGCCAGCGCCTCGGCCGCGATGCACCCGAGCGCCACGATCCGCGCGAGCGCCGCCTCACGACCCACGGCCTTATCGCCCTCGTGGTGCATCGCGATCGCGTTGACGATTTCTGAAGGCAGGCTCCACTTGCCCGCGAGGGCGGCCCCGGCCTCGGGGTGGGTCAGACCCAATCGCTGCTGCTCGATCAGGCACAGGTTGCTGCGCCGCGGGCCGGACTCTTGGAGCACGTCCTCGTACTCGTGCTCCAACGCAACAAACATCGCCAGCATCCCGACGTCCTGAAAGAGGCCGCCTGTGAATGCGTCGTCCGGCTCGGCGACGTTGGTGATCACCGCCAGCTCGCGAGCGGCAACGGCGCCGTGCAACGAGGTCCGCCAATGAACCTTCAGATCGAAGACCGAGTCCTCGCCGACCGACCCCGTCGTCTCGACGAGGCTGAACCCGAGCACAAGCGACTTGACCGTGTTGAGCCCGAGGTACATCACCGCGCGCTCGATCGAGCCGCAGGGCTTGGCCAGCCCATAGTAGCTCGAGTTGACCGTCTTGAGCACCTTCGCCGCCAGGCCCTGGTCCTGCTGGACGAGCATTGAGATGTCACCGACCTTCGCGTCGGGATCCTTCGTCATGTCAAGAAGCTGGACCGCGACCGACGGTAGCGATGGGAGAGACGGACACCCCAGAATCTTTTCGAGAACCTCGTTCGCCATCGTTCTCTCGCCCTTGACGCCCGCAAGAGGGCGCGTCTGAACTCACAACAACCCATCCCCGACGGGGTGAACCCCTGGGTACCTATCGGGAGGGATCGCGAGCGACTACAGGAATAGAACCCCTTGATTTGCCGTGCCTCCGGCACAACCCCACCTCGGCGTACACAACTCCACCAGCCCGCGCCATGCAAGCGGTTGCCCTAACGGAGATTGAACTCTTTGAGCTTCCGATACAGTGTCCGCTCGCCGATGCCCAGCAGCTTGGCCGCGTGCTCCCGGTTGCCCCCCGTCAGGCGGAGCGTCTCGCGGATGGCCCGCTTTTCGAGCTGCTCGAGGCTGGCGCCGGCCAGCGAGGCCCCGCCCGGCTCCGGCGCGTCGTCCCGGTCCGCCCGGATGTCCTCGGGGATGTGCCTGACATCGAGCACGGGCACACCGCCCTCCTCGCTCTCGCCCGAGGCCATGACGACCATGTTCTGGACAATGTTGAGTACCTGACGGACGTTCCCGGGCCAGGCGTAGCTGGTCAAACGCATCAGGGCCGCGTCGGTGATCGCCGGGACGGGGCGCCCGGGCGCGAGCTGTTCGCTGAACCTAGCGATCGCGTGGCGCACGATCCGGGGGATGTCGTCACGCCGATCGCGCAGGGGCGGCAGATGGATGTGGCTCGCGTTGATCCGAAAGTACAGATCCTCACGAAACGCCCCCTCGTCCACCATCGCCCGCAGATCCCGGTTCGTCGCGCTGACGAATCGCACGTCCGTCTGGCGGGGCGCGTTCGAGCCCAGACGCACCACGTCGCCCGATTCGAGCACACGCAGCAGCTTGGCCTGCATGGCCAGCGGCATGTCGCCGATCTCGTCGAGAAACAGCGTCCCCCCGCTGGCATACTCGAAGACGCCCTCGCGGTCCTTGTCGGCGCCCGTGAAGGCGCCGCGCACATGCCCGAAGAGCTGGTCCTCGAGCAGGCTCTCGCTCTGCCCGGCGCAGTTGAACGCGACGAAACGTTTACCGGCGCGCCCACCAGAGGCCTTGTGCAACGCCTCGGCGATCAGCTCCTTGCCCGTCCCGCTCTCGCCCGTGATCAGCACCGAGATCGTGCTCGGCGCGATCGTCTTGACCGTTTTGAGGATCTTGCGCATCGCCTCGGACCCGGCGATGATCCCCTCGAACCCGTCGTGCTGCACCAGCTCGCCCAGCGGGCCAGACTCGCAGCGCAGCGTCGCCGCCTCGCTCGCCCGGTTCACCAGCGACCGAAACAACCCCAGGTCCAGAGGCTTCTCTATGAAATCAAACGCCCCGTGCTTGAACGCGGCCCGGGCCGTCGGCACATCCCCGTGCGCCGTCACCATGATCGCCTCGGCGTCGGGCTGGAGGCGTTTGGCCGCCTCGAGCACCTTCATCCCCGCGTCCGACCCGTCGGGCGCCGTCCCCTCCTGCCCGGCGGACCCGGGCATCCGAAGATCAGTCACGATCACATCGAACGACCCGCCGCGCAGCTCTTCCATCGCGCCATCGACCGAGCCGACGATCGTGCAGACGTGCCCCGGGCGGCGCAGCGCGTCGGCCATGACGTCCGCGTGGTCGGGCTCGTCCTCGACGATCAGCACCTGGGCGCCGATGGGTGTGCTGTCTTTCGTGGCGCTCATGAGGCCAGAGTCTACCCGCCCCGGGCGCCAACCCCGCCCCCGAAACCGCTGCCCAGGCCCGCCGGGGCGCCGCCGCGCGACATGGCGCACAGCGCGATCGCCAGCGCGTCGGCCACATCCGCCGGCTTGGGCGCCTCCGCCAGCCCGAAGTCCCGCCGGACAACTTCCTGCACCTGTGCCTTGTTGGCCCGCCCCGAGCCCGTGAGCGACGTCTTGATCTCCATGGGCTTGAGTTCGACCAAGCGGAGCCCGGCGCGTCGGATCGTCAGCAGCATCACACCCCGCGCGTGAGCCATCTTGACCGCAGTGTTCACGTGTTTCTGGTGCACGAACAGCCCCTCGACCGCGACCACCTCAGGCATAACTCGCTCTATCAGTTCGCGGAGATCTCCCTCCAACTCCAGCAGGCGGCGCGGTATGGACTCTGAAGGATTGCTCGCGTCCGAGGCGTCAAGGCGGATCACGCCCGCCTCGATGATGCTCGGCTTCACGCGCGTGCCCTCGATGCAGGCATAGCCAGTGAGCCTGAGTCCGGGATCGATGCCAAGCACACGCACGGCGACAGCCTACCGCGCGCTGCTGGTGTAATGGCGGGCGTGGTGGATGATTGTTTTGGCGACGATGTCGCACTCGAGGTTGACCCGGTCGCCCGCCACCCGCTGGGCGAGCGTGGTCAGCTCCAGGGTCGTCGGGATCAGCGCCACCTCGAACCAGGCCTCGCCCGGGCTCAGCGCCGCGACCGTGAGCGAGACGCCGTCCACACACACCGAACCCTTGGGCGTGATGAACTCCATCAGGACAGGCGGCGGCGAGATCCGGATCCGGTGCTCGGCGCCATCCTCTACCTTCGCAACCCGCCCGACCCCATCGACATGCCCCTGGACGATGTGCCCGCCCAGGAGGGTGGTCGGTGTCGCCGAGCGTTCGAGGTTGACCGCAGAGCCCGCTCGCAGATCGCCGATCATGGTCTTGTCGAGCGTTTCCGAGATGGCGTCAAAGCGGAGCGGCTCGCCCGTTCCGGGCGCCTCAACCAGAGTCAGGCAGCACCCGCTGACACAGATGGATTCGCCCGCCTCGAACCGCGGGCGCCACCCGCCCGGATCGATCTCCAGACGGAGCAACCCATCCGAGGGCTTCGCCCCGAGAACCCGCCCCACGCTTTGGACCAATCCGGTAAACACCGGACGAGTCTTTCGCCCCCAGGGCGAGGGTCAAGCCCGAGCCCGCCCCGGGTCGGTCGGGGGCGTTGAGGCCGGGGTTGGGGAGGGCTTGGGCTCAGGCTGGGCGGGGGTCGTGCCTGTGTGAGCTTGACCGGGGGGGTGGGCGCCTCGATACTCCGCTGCGGGCGTTCTTTGGCGCCCGCCCCCGCCCGTCCCCGCCCACGCACCCCACGCCCGGCTCGGCGCGACCCGATCGCCGCCTCGCCCGGGCGCCCACCGGAGATACCCCGGGATGCCCAGAGTCGATCTTGTCGCTGCTGCTCTCCTCGCCTCGCTCACGCTCGGGTGCGAAACCGCGCCCCGCGCCAGCACCCACGACGCCACCTCAACGCCGCCCCTGAGCGCTGATGTTGACCACGAGAGCCCCACGGGCGGGGTCGTCACCCACGCCGACGGCTTCCGAATCGCCCATGACGACTGGGCCCACCTCGGCTACCAGTGGGACTGGACCTCCAAGCCATTCATCTCGGCGCGCGGGCATTTGACCATGTTCGAGACCGCCGGCGACCTCGTGATCGCGCAGGAATCCGGCTCGAACATCTCCGTGCTCGAAACCCGGTCCGGGCGGATGCTCTGGACCAGCCAGCTCGGCAGCCGCTTCACCAAGTACGTCGGCTCGGTCCGCGACGGGGACGTGATCCTGACCTCGTCGGCCGCAGAGCTGCTCGAACTCGGCGCCACCTCGGGCAACCTCGTCGCCAAGAGCCGCTTCAAGTTTCTCGTCAGCTCCCCGCCCGTGCTCGTCGGCAACATCGTGATCTACGCCTCGGATTCGGGCAAGCTGCTCGCGCACAACCGCGACACGGGCGTCATCGCCTGGGCCTACGGGCTCGACGGCCCTATCAACGTCCAGCCCGTGCTCGTCGGAAACCGCATCGTCAGCGCCGTCTCCAGCGGCGGCGACGTCATCTTCCTCGACCCCTTCACCGGCGCCTCCGTCGGACGCGCCAGAATCTCCGGCGGCGTCGCCTCCAGACCCGTCGCCGACACCGACCGCCTCTACATCGCAAGCCTCGACCAGTCCATCTACGCCTACGACGCCCTGGGCGGCGACCTCGCCTGGCGCGTCCGCACCGAGTTCCCCATCCGATCCCAGCCCACACTCCACGAGAGCGTTCTCTACATCTCCCTCGAAGGGCACGGCCTCACCGCCTTCGACACCATCGACGGCTCGCTCATCTGGCGCAACAACAAAATCGGCGGCACGGTCATCGGCGTCCGCGACGGCGAGCTCGTCGTCTGGGACGGCTCCGACCTCGCCCTCGTCGATATCGACCGCGGCGACGTCATCCGCAGACACCGCTTCCCGGGCGCCGTCATGCTCAAGACCGACGCCTTCGTTGACGGATCCATCTACGTCGTCGGACGCTCGGGCGTGATCGTCCGCTTCGTGCCCCGCTCCTGACACACCAGAGACAGCCCCCACATGCCCGAGCCGATCGATCTCGTCCCTGTCCGGCGCGCCCTGCTCTCGGTCAGCGACAAGACCGACCTTGTCCCGTTCGCCAAGGCGCTCGTCGCCATCGGCGCCGAGATCATCTCCACCGGGGGCACCGCCCGCGCGCTCTCCGACGCCGGCGTGCCCGTCCGCTCGATCGACGATCTCACCGGCTTTCCCGAGATCATGGATGGTCGCGTCAAGACGCTCCACCCGAGCGTCCACGCAGGCCTGCTCGCCCTGCGCGACAACCCGGCCCACGTCGCTGCCTTGAACCAGCACGGAATCGAGCCGATCGACCTGGTCTGCGTGAACCTGTACCCGTTCGAGTCCACCGTCGCGCGCCAGGGAGTCACGCCGGACGAGGCGATCGAGCAGATCGACATCGGAGGCCCGAGCATGATCCGCTCGGGCGCCAAAAACGCCCGCTGGGTCGCGGTTGTCACATCCCCTTCCCAGTACGACCGGGTCGTCTCGGACCTGAGCGCCAACGAGGGCGCCACGAGCCACGCCACCCGGGCGCACCTGGCCAGCGCCGCGTTTGCGCGCACCAGCGAGTACGACGGCGCTATCTCCGCCTACCTCGCCCGGACCAGCCCGCTCGCCTTCCCCCCCACCCTCCGCCAGACCGCGACCAAGGTCTGCGACCTCCGCTACGGCGAGAACCCCCACCAGAACGCCGCGCTCTACCGCGACCGCACATCCGCCTCCCCCACCATCGTCAACGCCCGCATCCGTGGCGCCAAAGAGCTCAGCTACAACAACATCCTCGACGCCAGCGCCGCGCTCGAGTGCGTACAGGCGCTCTCGCGTCTGGACAGCCAACGCGCTGGCGCCTGCGTCGTCAAGCACACCAACCCCTGCGGCATGGCACTCTGCCCCGACCCGCGCCAGAGCGTCACAGACGCCATCGCGGGCGACCCGCGCGCCGCGTACGGCGGCATCCTCGCGCTCAACCGGGCCATCAACGCCCCGCTCGCCAGCGCCATCATCGCTGGCGGCTCGTTCTTCGAGGTCGTCATCGCCCCCGAGATCGACGACGATGCGGGCGACATCCTCCAGGGCAAATGGAAAAACATCCGCCTGCTCTCGGTCGGGGACAAGGCGCCTTCGAGCCATCGCAAGCTCGACTCCCGCTCGATCCCGGGCGGGATGCTGGTGCAGGACCGGGATGCAAACACGCCCGACCCGACCGCGTGGGTTCACGCGGCGGGGCCTGCGCCCGACGCCTCGACGCTCGCTGGCGCAGCGTTTCTTGTCTGCGCCGTGCGCGCCCTCTCGAGCAACGCGATCGCCATCGGCGGGCAAACTGGCGACGGCGGCGTCCGCCTCTTCGGCTTCGGTTCCGGGCAGGTGGACCGGGTCAGCGCGTGCGAGCACGCGGTCACAAAGGCCAGCGACGCGCTCTCGTCGTGCCCTGCGCCCATCGCCGCCTCCGATGCCTTCTTCCCCTTCCCCGACGGGGCGCAGGTCCTCATCGACGCGGGCGTGCGCACCATCGTCCACCCGGGCGGCTCCAGGCGGGACCAGGAAACGCTGGATCTGTGCGCCGCCCGGGGCGTCACCTGCCTGACGACCGGCGTCCGCCACTTCCGACATTGATTCCCTGGCGCCCGACTGAAATCGCCCGTTCGGACTTCCCAACCATGGGTATGCCCAGGGCGTCTTGTGCAGTGGACGCTGATTCTCTAGTCTGACCAACGAACGAGTACCGATCGGGAGACGCCATGGACAGTTCATTCATGCTCGCGGGCATCGAGGACAATATCATCCCGATCGTGCTCATCACGATCATCGGCGCCGTGATTCTGACGCTGATCGTGTTTACGAATGTCCGCAAGGTGCTCGAAACTCGCTCCCGCGAAACCACGCGCCGGGAGATCGCTGCGTACGTCGCCGAGGGCTCGATCACGCCCGACGACGCGCGCCGCCTGATCGCAATGGGATTGGGCGAGGAGCTTGAGAAAAAAATGGGCGACGCGGTGGCCTGGGGCATGATCTCGGCCAAGAAGGCCGAGGAGTTGCTGCGCGCCGCCCGCGACGCCCGCAACAACGACGCCCCGTCGCAAACCTGAACCGGCGCCCGGCGTACGGTCTATAAAGAACGCAAAATCCGTGGGTCTCACGCCCTGGAGCGTTCCTGCGGGGCGTTGCCGGGTTCTGTTGTTGTTTCTTCGCGCTGAACCCCGTACAACAAGGGACGTACAGACGACGAGCAGACCATGCGCCGGAGATCCAAACGCCACCAATCCAAGCGACGCGCCCGCACGACGGGCAAGGCTGAGACCTCGGGACCAGCCAGGGGGTTGGTGTCGTCTGACACTCCCCCCCGCTACGGCATCCCCGCGATGGACGGCCCCGAGGGCCTCGACGCCAAGGTGCTAGTCCTCAACAAACTCTACGTCGCTGTGCGGGTTGTCACCGCGCGTCAGGCCTTCTGCCTGCTGGCGCGTGAGACGGCCGAGGTCATTGACCACGACGAGGGCGTCTACTCGAACCACGATTTCGAGTCATGGCTTGAGGTCGCCGAGTTCAAGAAAGAGTTCGAGCCCGACAAGCACGACTGGATCAGCACCGTCCGCCTCGAGATCCCGGTCCCGAGGATCGTGCGCCTGCTCGGGTACGACCGC
>JAJRXR010000073.1 GCA_024276195.1 Planctomycetota bacterium | reverse complement strand
GCCTCGAGCGCCGCGGCCTTGGCCTCCTGGTTGTTGTGCTTCTCGTACAGCAGCTCCGCCTCGACCAGGCGGACCTCCCACGACAGGCGGTCGAGCTCGTCGCGCGCTTTCGAGAGGATCTGGAGCATCCGCCGAAAGTCGCCCCCGCCCGCGCCCTGCGAGCCGCGGATGCGCGCGCGCAGCATCAGCGCCCGCACGCCCTCGCTGATCTCGCCAGCCGAGTCCAGACGCGACCGGAGCATCCGCTCGACCGCGGGCTCGACGGCGGCGTCCGCCTCGTCAAACTGGCCCAGCGCCGCCAGCGCCTGCGCCCGGATGCGGATCGCCCGCATCTCGCTCCTGCCCGAGAGCAGCTCGATGGCGCCCTGTGGGTCGCCCCGCCCGAGCAGCGCCTCGGCGCGGTCGAGCGGGTTGGCGCCGGGTTCATCGAACACAGGATGATCGACAAGCCCGAGGACAAGCGCGGCCCGGGCGCGGCGCGCGGGGGTGTCCAGGTCGCTCTCGGTCCAGACGCCGTGGTACAGGCGCAGCTCGCGCTTCTCGTCGTCGCTCAGGTACGGCGCGTCGATCCGGGCCTGGGCCGCATCGGAGAGTTCGATCGGCGGGGCTGCGGGCCGGGCGTTCGGGCCAGCGCTCTGCGCGATCGCTCCCAGCGAGATCCCGATCGCGCACGCGCCCCCGAGCGCGTGCGCCGCCCAACGCCTCACGGAGTGACCTCGATCTGCGCCGCGGCGCCTGTCTGATCGCGTAGCGTGACGTTCCACCCCTCGTCCTCGCCCGGGGTCTCGACGCTGAACTCGCCCTCCGCCGTCTCGGTGTTCTTCTTCAGCGAGTAGAGGTACACCAGCGACTCGTCCCCGCTCTTGTTGATCGTCTTGGCCATCCGCGGCAGCAGATCGTCCGGGTCGTACCACACCCGCACCTCGGTCAGCTTCGTCTCATCGGCGAACCCCGGGCGGGGCGTCAGGCGAAGCTGGATCCACCCGCTGGCGCTGGCCGCCCGCGAAGCGGGTTGGAACGCCTCGTCCTCGAGCCCATCGGCGGCGGGCGCAAGCTCCGCGAAAAAGCGTTCCAGAATCTCCTCGCCCTTCTGCCCAATGGGGATGGGGAACGGGCCGTCGCCGATGCGCAGGGGGTCGAACGCCTCGCCCGGGCGGACGATGCGGGTTTTGATGAACTCGCGGTCCGTCGGGGATTTTTCGACGAGCCACTCGCCGTCGAAGATGTAGATTTCTTCCCGGTTGCGGACCTCATTGTCGATGATCTTCGCTTCAAAGCTGATGGCGAACCGCTGTCGCGGTTCGGTCGAGTAGATCAGGGCGCCGCGGCGCTGCTGGATATCGCCCGCGATCGCGAACAGCTTTGTGTGGACGATGTTGCAGCGCAGCGTCTGGATCCCCTCGTCGGCGGTCTCCAGCGCCGAGAGCAGCTCGTCGGCGGTCTCGTACGCTGGCTCCGCCTCCTGCGCCCGAGCCGCAGAACCCAGCAGCGCGATCATCGAGAGTGTCAGCATCGTGCGTCGGATCATCGGGTTCCTCCGTGCGTGTCGGGCGCGCCGCCCGCGTACTGGTCTATCGGCGCCCACCCGCTCGCGTTGCGTCGGGGCGCCCACATGAGCCTACGACGCCTCGGGCGATGCGTTCGGATCGTCCGCCCCGGGTGTCTCCAGGGCGTCGAGAAAGTCCTGCAAGAACCCGGCTGCGGCGATCGCGTCCCGGCGGGCTTTTTTCTGCCCGTGCGTCAGCCCGCTCCGGGCCAGACGCTCATCGGCCCGCAGGCTCGTTCTCCGCTCGTCCTGCAGGTGAACCGCCCTGCCGGTCCGCTCGCTGACACGCCCCCCGAACGCCCGCACCAGCTTCGCCCGAGGCCCCTCGGACCCGTCCATATTCAGCGGCAGCCCCAGCACCAGCTCCCCGGGAGACCCGCCCCCGAGCTGCTCGTCGCAGGCCCGGGCGATCGCGTCGAGCAGGGCCTCGCCACCCCGCGTCTCGATCGGGACCTCGATCAGCCCTGCCGGCAGCGCGATCCGCATCACCGCGTCGCCCAGGGCCAGCCCGGTCCGCTTGTCGCCCAGATCGATCGCGAGGTACCGCACGGGTCATTGTTGGACGGGTGAACGCGGGACGGGGGACGATTCTCGCCCCCAGCCGCACTCGGGGCACCCGGCGGTCAGGTCGCGCCGGAGGTCGTAGGCGCACGAGGGGCAGCGCCCGCGCCGACGACGGATGGCGCGCCGCCCGAGCGGCGCCCCGATCAGCGCCGCCGACCAGAGCGCGCCGTAGAACGCCGTGTCGAGCACGAGCCCGCCCCAGAGCGGGATGGTCGGCAAGAACGCGCGACCAATGACCATCTCCACATACCCCAGCCGGTGTGGCAAGAGCACGGCGCCCGCGTACCGACGCGACGAACCCGCGCCGCCCGGCGTCGCGCTGCGCTGCGCTCGTTGCTCGTACCCGGTGAGGCACCGGAAAGGCCATCCCGCGACCACGACGTTATTCAACCCCGGCGTCGCGCTGATACGCGATTCCAGCCATGAATCAGCGTCATGGATGTCAACTTTGCCGAGAAAGTGGGAATATTGCGTGATCCATCGGCGCGATACAAACAAGGCGCCCGGGGTACGCATCTCTTCCCATACAGTACCGTGCAGGATAAACCGGGTCGGACCCGGTGTTGTTGCGCGGTACGCACGGTACACGGCGCCCCAGGCTACGCCGAGCGATGTCAGCACGCCGAGCACCGTGCAAAGCAACACCCGCCTGATCGCCCAGCTCCGCATGGCGCAAGTCTACTTCAACCCGCCGATGGCGCCGAGCGATCCGCTTCCTATTCACGTCGCCAGCCGCACTCGGGGCAGCCGGTGGCGAGGTTGTGGTTGAGGTCGTAGGCGCAGGTGGGACAGCGCCCACGGCGGCGGCGCATTTGTCGCCTCGCCATCGGGATACCAAACAGAGTCATTGCCCAGCAGGCGCTGAAGAACGCGCTGTTCAAGAGCAGGCCGGTCCAGACCGGACGAAGTGGCAAGAATGCACGGTTTGTAAGAAACTCAGTTGGGCCACCCGATTTTGGGATATCTACGATCCATGCGTCCTGGGCATGCCAGCTCGACGTCCCACTCGCCCCGATGGTGCGGGAAGAATCAGATCGTCCGGCGAGGCAGCGAAGCGGCCAGCCACACGCTATCGCAATTGCATCGTCGTCCCGAGGAACGGTCGATGGGTCAAGCCAGCGAGGCGCGGTTTTCTTCACAGGATCCGGTATCCGTCCGTGTGCATGAAAATCATCTTGAGCGAAGGACCAGTGGATGACAATGGTCGTGCCCCATGCGCGAATCTCATCCCATCGCCCGACGCCGTCATAGGTCACACGGATCCAGCTGTCCGGGCGAGTGCGGAAGGTTCGGACGCCGGCGCCCCAGGCTACGCCGAGCGATGTCAGCACGCCGAGCACCGTGCAAAGCAACACCCGCCTGATTACCCAGCTCCGCATGGCGCAAGTCTACTTCAACCCGCCGATGGCGCCGAGCGATCCGTCTCCTATTCGCGCCCCCAACCGCACTCGGGGCAGCCGGGGACGCGGATCCCGCGCAACAGATAGCCGCAACGTGAGCACTGGCCTTTGCGAGATCGCAGCCTGCTCCGAATCAGGCCCGGACTCCGCACCAGCCCGAAGAAGAACGCCCCGTGTGCAACGGTGTTCACAGCGAACCCGGTCCAGAAGAGGCGTGTTGGCAGCACCACTTCACTTGTGCGGAGGGTTTGCTGGAGGGACTCCGGTACGCTCAGTTCGAGCATGTTGACAGGGACGTACTGGGAATCGTCCCACCGAGACACGCCCGGCAACTTTCCAGGCCTGTACTCGCCGGCAAAAGAACGCATCGGGAATCCGGTCGCGGTGCTCGATATGAAGTCGGCATCCATCCGCAGATACGAGGGCGGGACAAACCCGTCGCGCGGAGGTGGTCCCCAGCACCACGTCCCGGAGTTCCCGACGTGGTGCGATACACCGAAGTATCGGTACTCAAGAATGAGCCAGTTGGTCCACGAATCGTTTACATTCTCGTTGATCCATGGAATCGGATCGGTCTTGATGAACCCGAGATTTGCGAGCTGGTCGGCAAGGATTCCCGCTGCGAAAGCCGTGATCGTGCTCGAAATAGCCCCGATCAGGGCAAAGACCAGGATCAGCTTTTTCCACTGGTTCATCGCCTCTGATTCGCATCGTTGCCTGAGCGGTTCTATTTCAACCCGCCGAGGGCGCCGAGCGATCCGCCTCCCATTCGCGCCCCCAGCCGCACTCGGGGCAGCCGGCGTACCAGTCGCCGTCGATGTCGTACTTGCAGCGGGGACAGAGCCCGCGTCTTTGACGACGTCTGGCACGGAGACGAATCGGGTACGGCAGGATTAGCCAGTACAGCGTGGCGAAGCTGGCTACATTGAGTATGAAGCCCGGCCAGACCGGGATCAGGGGCAGCAGCATCCAATCCAACTCGCCTGACTTGCGGTATCGCACCGGGTGCGACCACGCTTCGATGACGATGGCGCCGTCTGATTTTGGGCGATCAGGGTCTTCTCCGAAACTGGCTCCGGTGAGTCCTTTAAACGGAAACCCGGCCAGAACTGCGCGGCTGCTCGAAATATACCGGCTGCGCTCGTGCGCACGCCTGTTCATCGGGCGGATGCTCTCTGGCGGGAGCGGGTACTTCGCCGGATTGATGAGCCCGAAGCAGTCGTACGTTCGCCGATACGCGTACGAATCAACGCCGATTGAGTGGTGTCCCACCTGCTCACAGTTGCGGGCGTCAAAGTACTGGACACGATTCGTCACGCGTCGGTGTTGCTGGAGTGCGACGCATCCCCACGCAACAAGGTAAGTCAGCACGATTCCCGCGCCGAACATCATCATCAACTGGCGGACGATTGTGCCCATACGTTGGACCTACTCTCGACCTGCATCTCCGGTTCGCTTGAGGAAGAGGCGAGTACGCCGAGAATATCACTTCAGGCGATCATCCAACTTCTCATGCAGCGTCTTCAAATCCTGCGCCTTCTCCGCCGGCATCACCAGCGTCGCGTCCGCGGTGTGGACCACGATCAGCCCTTCGCACCCGAGCAGGGCGACGGTGTGCTTTGGGTCCGAGCTGATGACGCTGGAATCTTTGCAGTCCACCATGACCGCCTCCGTGCCCGGCGCCGCCCGGTTGCCCTCGGGATCGGGCGCGAGCGTCTGGGCGTAGCTGGGCCACGAGCCGACGTCGAGCCAGTCCACGTCCATGCGCACGGCGCAGATCGTCACCGAGCGGTCCTCGCTGGCCGGCTCCATGATCGCGTAGTCCACGCTCTTTTTGGGCAGCGTCGGGTAGACCTCGTCGAGCACACGTTGTTGCTCGGGCGCGCCCCAGGCCTCCTGGATCTTCCGCAGCCCCGCGTAGTTTTCCGGCATGTACTTCTCAAGCAAGCGCATCACCGTCCCGGCGTGGAACACAAACATGCCCGAGTTCCAGAAGAACGTCCCCTTGCGCAGGTACTCCTGTGCACGCGCCAGCTCGGGCTTCTCGACGAACCGGGCGACGTGGAACCCCAGTGAGTCGGTCCCGGTGATCTCGCCGCCTTGCTCGACGTACCCGTAGCCCGTGGCCGGGAACGTCGGCTTGATGCCGAACGTCACCAGCCTGTCCGCCTTCTCTTCAACAAGAGAGAATCCGATCTCCATGGCCCGTGCAAAAACATCCTGGGGTGTGATGAGGTGGTCGGCGGTGAGCACCGCGAAGACCGCATCGGGGTCTTGTTTTTCCAAGACCGCCGCGGCGAGCCCGACCGCGTTGACCGTGTCCCTGGCCGCGGGCTCGCCCAGGATGTTCGCGTCGGTGAACGCGGGCAGGCGATCCTTGATCTGCGCCCGGAACCGCTCGTTGGTGCAGATGTACCGGCGCGCCGGGTCAACGAGCCCGTCCATCCGCTCGGCGGCGACATCCAGAAGTGTCACCGCCCCGCCCGGGCGGTGGATAAAGGGGGTGAGCTGCTTCGGTGTCCCCGCCCGGCTCGTGGGCCACAGGCGCGTTCCCGCGCCGCCGGCCATAATCATCGCGTATCGCATGGGCGAGGATAGGGGCTCGTTTCCGTTTGACGGGTCAACGCTGGGCGAGTTCGTTCTCTGGTGGGACGCCTGTCCCACCGAAAGACCTATCCCGCCCGCTGCCCGAACGACGCCGCGACGAGTTCGTCCGTGCCCGCCTGGGCTCCGACGACCGACGCCGCCCGCTCGACCTTCCGCTCGGCGGTGTCGCGTGTCTCGCCCAGGGCCATCAGCGCCGAGACCGCCCCTTGGGCCGAAGCGGAGAGGCTCGGGCTCGGGCGCAGCTCGATCGTGGCGCTGTCGAGCGAGGCGGTCTCGCCCGGGGTGAGGAACCCGTCCACCTTGCCCGAGAGCTCGACGATGATCGTCTCAGCCAAGCGTTTGCCGATCTCGGGCAGCTTCTGGAGGGCTTTGGCGTCGCGCGAGGCGATGGCCCGGGCGATCTGGGCCGGCTCGAGCGCGAGCGCCCGCAGCGCCTTGCGGGCGCCGAGGCCCCGTACGGTGGTGAGCAGCTCGAAGAACGTGCGCTCCGCCGGCGATTCAAACCCGATCAGGCGCGGGATGAAACTTGTTCCCTGGCCCTGGGCCTCGAGGTGCTGGCGTGTGTGCAGCGTGACGACCTCGCCCGTGCGCTCGCGGATGCTCTCGCCCAGGTAGCGCGGGAGCAGGACCTCGTAGGTCAGACCCGATCCCTCGGGTGTGATCTCGCACGCAGCCTCGGTGGCGCCGTCCAGGCGCCCTGTGATCCTCCTGACCATGGGCCTATCAGAGCAGCTTTCGCGCCCGGGTGCAATCGCGCGTCAAACTGGCGCCGATCGAGCGCCAATCTCGCGTCGGTGGGGGGTGAAGGCCGATACACGGGTTGTCTATGCCAACACCACACACGACCAAGCCGCAGCCCCGCACGATTCTGGTGGGGACTCCCGACACGCTGCGGGTGCTCTCGCGCCAGCTCTGGCACCTGCCCGACGCGCCCGAGGCGCTCGGGTGTGTGCCGGTGGGCGAGCGTGTGCCCGCGGGCGAGGCGGTCGGCGCCGCCGGCCCTGTGCTCGGGCCAGAAACCGACCTCGGCGAGATCTGCACGGCCCACACCATCGAGCGGGCGATCGTCAGCCTGCCCGCCGCCATGAGCGACCAGATCGCCCGCGTCCGAGCGGACCTGCGCCGCGTCGGCGTGAGCGAGCGGTTCGTGGCGCCCATGGTCGAACAGCTCAGCTGCGCCCCGTCTCCCCTGCCCGGTGCTGGCCTCAACGCCGGGGGCTCGATCGACCCGGCCCTGCTCATCGGGCGCCAGCCCCACGCGATCGACCGGGCTGTCGTGGGCGAGGCGTTGAGCGCCAAGCGCGTGCTCATCACCGGCGCCGGCGGGTCGATCGGCTCCGAGCTCGCCCGCATCAGCGCCGCCTTCGCCCCCGAGCGTCTGATCCTGATGGAACGATCCGAGAACGCGCTCTTCGAGATCGACCGCCAGCTCGCGACGCGCTTCCCGGGCGTCGAGCGGGCGGCGCTCTTGCACGATGTGGTCGAGCATGGTCGCACCGAGGAGCTTGTGCGCGAGCACCGCCCCGACGTCATCTTCCACGCCGCGGCCCACAAGCACGTGCCCCTGATGGAAGACCACCCGGCGCACGCGCTGACGAACAACGTCTTCGGCACGGCCTCGATCCTCGACGCCGCCCTCGCCGCTGGCACGGGGCGGTTCGTGTTTATCTCGACAGACAAAGCCGTCCACCCGACCTCGGTGATGGGCGCGACCAAGCGCCTAGCCGAGCTGTATGTCCAGGGCGCGTGCGCGCCGGGCGCGGGCGCCTCGACGCTGGGCGCGATCGTGCGCTTTGGCAACGTACTCGGGTCCAGCGGCAGCGTCCTGCGCATCTGGAGCGCCCAGCTGGCTGAGGGTGAGCCCATCAGCGTGACCGACGAGCGCATGACGCGCTACTTCATGACCATCCCCGAGGCCGCGGCACTCGTCGCCCAGGCCGGCGCCATGACCCAGGCGGGCGATACGCGCGTCTCCATGCTCGACATGGGCGAGCCTGTGCGCATCATCGACCTGGCGCGCCGCTTCATCGAGGCCCACGCCATGACCCCGCGCGTTCGGCGCATCGCCCCGCACGACGACTCGGGCGCCGCTCCCCAGGCGGGCGACATCATCGTCACCGGCGCCCGCCCGGGCGAAAAACTCACCGAGCGTTTGTCGTACGACGCCGAGACCCTGGCGCCGACGGCCCACCCCGGCATCGGCGTCCTGTCTGACGAACTCACCCACACGCCCGAGGGCGCTCGCGCGATGCTCGAAGACCTCGCCTCCGCCCGCGCAGCCAGCCCAGAAGCAGTGCTCGACGCCATCGAACAGCACCTCCCGGGCCTCAAATCCGCCCGGGCCGCGGCCTGATCCGCTCTGCAATCCCGGCACAATCGGCGTCGATCGTGGGAATCACGCCCGCCTGAGAGTGGTTGGGGGCTTTGTGGACGCTTGATTTATCCACCGGTGTCGCGAGAATCTGTATTCGCAGGCACAGGCATGACGCCCGGGGCACGCTGGCTTCGCGGGGAGAACGATGATGATCACCGAGGCCACGGACATGGGCATGAGCCAGAAGCAGCGGATTTTGGTCGAGACACTCGGTCGGCGCGACGAGGCCGAGGCGCTGCTCCGGGCGCTCGTCGATGCCAAGGCGACGAGCGAGAAGAACCTGGCCGAGATCCGTCAGCCGGATTTTCTGAAGAAGGTCACCGGGCGCAGCTCGATGGACAACGCCATCGCCAGCACCCAGCGCCTCATCGAGAGCTTCAACCGCGTCATCACCGACCTGAAGACCAACCTTTCCGACGAAGACCTCGAACTGCTCGGCGGCATCGAGGGCCAGACGCCCAGCATCGGCTAAGCAAAGCTCCGTCCGAGCCGCGAGCGTGAGCTCGCGCAGATCGCCCGCGCGGTGGCACGTCTGACCGCGCAGCGGCAGGCGTGGCGCGACTCCCGATGCTTAGAATACTCGTCGTTTCTTCGGCACGGCTGCCCTGGCGGGTCAGCCGTGGCACCGGGCGATCTGCGCGAGCTCACGCTCGCGGCTCGGTCGAGCTACGCTGATCCCATGACCCACGACGTCACCGTTCGATTCAAAAAGCTTGACGCCCGCGCGACAACGCCCGTGTATCACTCGGACTGTGCCGCGGGGATGGATCTGTACGCGTGCCTGCCGCGCGGGTTGGTCACGACGCCGACGGTGCTTATCTCACGGGGCCAGATCGTCAAGATCCCGCTCGGCTTCTGCGTCGAGATCCCCCCCGGCTACGAAGGCCAGGTCCGCCCGCGCTCGGGTCTGGCCAGCAAGCACGGCCTCACCCTCCCCAACTCCCCCGGCACCGTGGACTCGGACTACCGAGGCGAGATGTTCGTCGCCCTGATCAACCTCAGCGATGAGCCCTACGAGATCCAGCACGGAGACCGCATCGCCCAGATGGTCATCGCCCCCGTGACACGCGCGGCCCTGGTTGAAGTCGATGAGCTCAGCGCAACAGGGCGCGGCGAAGGCGGGTTCGGGAGCACGGGGCGGTGAGTTGATCAGGCCGGTCTATGTAGCTATTTGACGCTTTTCTCCCGATCGAAGCCACTCGATCGCTTGAGCCAGGTCGTCTGTCCAGCCATCACACACATCAACCGACACGGGTTGCATCACGGCCAGCGCTGAGGGATCATTTGGTCTTGGAAGCAGCCATCGCTGGACGGTGTATTGAAATTTGGCCCAGTCGCGAGTCGAGGGCTCCATGTTGACCGCGATCAGGTCAAATTCACCAAACCGATAGGGGCGGGTTTTCTTTCCGTCATGCGTTGTCCCGCCACGAGTACGTTGTGTCTCGACAATGAACATGTCCGATCGGTATGATTTTTTGACCTCATCGGCACGCAGTGGGAGACCCTTCTTGCGCCTCTGTGTTTTGACTTGAATGCGGACGTGGTAGTTGTCCGCAGAAAGATCAAAGTCATGCCCGGCGTCTGGCGGCACATCGTGCGATTGCCACCCGGAGAGCGTGGGAATGATTCGAGTCTCGAAGAACGCCTCGGCAATCAGGCCGCGCACTCCCCGTTGAGATATATCAGGCGCCCGGGAGATCGCTTGTAAAATGATCTCGGCGGGAACACCCCACTCGCACTCAAGACTGTGGATTGGGTGGATCTCTCGAAGTCGCCGAAGAACGGCGAGCTGAACCTCCTCGGGGGATGATTCCAGAATCCGAACAAGCTCGCTTGGGTTCTCGGTCACGGCGGGCTAGGCTAAGCGCCATGAGCACAAATGGCCACCTATTCCCGTCTCCAGAAGTGGATTCCCCCGCGAGCCTCATCCAATCGAAGCCCTATTACGAGACACCATGGGGCGCCGCGTTTGTGGGGGACTCTCTGGAGTTGCTCAGGGGGGTTCCTGATGACTCCATCAATCTTGTCGTGACTTCGCCGCCATACGCACTGCACTTCAAAAAAGAGTACGGCAATGCGAACCAGCAAGACTATGTAGAATGGCTCCTCCCGTTTGCAGCAGAAATCCGGAGGGTCTTGGCCGACGACGGGAGCTTCGTACTAAATGTCGGCGGCGCATGGACACCGGGCTCGCCGACCCGGTCCATCTACACCTACAAGCTTTTGATCGCCCTTGTTGAAGAGATTGGACTGCACCTAGCTCAAGAGTTTTTCTGGTACAACCCAGCAAAGATGCCGGTTCCTGCGGAGTGGGTGACTGTGCGTCGAATCCGGGTGAAAGACTCGGTCGAGTTTGTCTGGTGGTTTGGGAAGACCCCTTGGCCAAAGGCAAGCAACCGGAATGTTCTGCGACCCTACAGCGCAGATATGAAGCGACTCAACCGGAAGGGGATCAAGCCGACGGTTCGTCCTGGTGGTCATGTCATCAACAAAGGTTTTTCGAGCACGAAGGCGGGCGGATCGATTCCACCAAACGTCATCGATGACGACACACCAACTGATCTGTTGAAGTTCGGAAACAACGCAGCGAACGACAAGTACACGCAGCGATGCAAGGCGGCGGGCATCAAGATCCACCCAGCGAGATTCCCCGCAGTGATGCCAGAGTTTTTTATCAAGCTCCTCACCGAGGAGAGCGACATCGTGCTGGATCCGTTCGCAGGGTCAAATACAACTGGGATGGTCGCTGAAGCTCTCGAACGCCGTTGGCTTGCGATGGATCTCAGTGAGGACTACATCGAAGCGAGCAAGTTCCGATTCGACGAGCTGACGAATGATTCCCCGTCGCTATAGACGGTTGCTCACAGCTTCAGATCCCCAAGCCCGAGCCCCAGCCCGCCGGACTGGCCCAGGCCGCCTCCCTTTTTCTGACCGTCCTGCTTCTCGCGGGCCTTGGCCTGCTCGCGCATGCGGCGCATCTGCGGCGTTTCCTTCAGGATCTCCTCGGCGGTGCGCTCGTCGCGGTCGCCGCGACCACCTCGCCCGCCGCCTCGTCCGCGTCCGCCGCCGGGGGCTTGCGGGCGATCCTTGAGTTGCTTGATGCTCAGCGAGACCTTGCGGCTCTGCGGGTCAACGCCCAGCACTTTGACCTGCACCACCTCGTCGGCGCGGAGCACATCCTCGACCCGCTCGACGCGCTTCCAGTCCAGCTCCGAGATGTGCACCAGCCCCTCGATCCCCGGCGCCACCTCGACGAACGCGCCGAAGTCCACGAGCTTGGTCACCTTGCCCGACACCTCGGCGCCCTCGACGATCTCGCTGGCCACCGCCTCGAACGGGTCCGCCTGGAGCTGCTTCATGCCCAGGCTGATGCGCTTGGCGTCCCAGTCGAGCTTGAGGATCTGGACCCGGACCTTCTGGCCCTCGGAGATGTGCTGGGCGACGGCCTTGGCGCCGTGCCCGACACGGTCGTGCGTGATGTCTGAGATGTGCACCAGCCCGTCCACGCCGCCGACATCAACGAACGCGCCGAAGTCCATGACCTTGCGGACCACGCCCTCGATGGTGTCGCCTTCCTTGAGCGTCTCGCGCAGACCCTCGGCGGCCTTGTCCCGCTCGCCCTGCACCACGTCGCGGCGCGAGAGCACGATGTTGCCCTTGCCGCGCCGGTCGAGCTTCTGCACCTGGCAGTTGAGTTTTTCGCCGACGAACACGGACAGGTCCGGCACGCGGTCGATGTCCACCTGGCTCGCGGGCATGAACGCCCGGTGCCCGGCGACCTCCATCTCCAGCCCGCCCTTGTTCGTCCCCGTGCAGCGCGCCTCGACGACCTGCCCGGGCTCGAGCATCTCCCAGTCCGCCTTCTGCACGGCGCCGGGGAGCACACAGATATAAATCGACTCGTTCGCGTCAAACCGCTGGACCACGACCTCGAGCGACTCGCCCACAGGAGGCGGCGCCGCGCCGTCCTTCCACTGGGTCGTCTCGATGACGCCCAGCTCCTTGGGGCCGAACTCGATGAAGACATCGGACGCGCCGACGGAGACAATCATGCCCGTGCGGTGCTCGCGTCCGCCCTGGACAACCCGCGGCCCGCGGATGCCCGGCTTCTTGCCCTTGGCTTTGTTCTGTTCGGGCTCGGCCGCGCCCGCGGCTTCAAGGTCGGCCATCGCCGCCTCGATCTCCGCGTTCATCTCAGCGCTGAGCGAGCCGGGATCGGGCTCACCCGCTTTGCTCGTGCTCTCGGAGGCGGGGGCGGGCGAGGGGGCGGCGGGCGCCTGCGGTGCGTTGTCTTGCTCGTTGGGCATGGGATGTTCTACACGTTGACTGGGGAACGGTGCATGATGAAGGCGCCGACCGCAACAAGGCCGACGAACAGCGCGGGAGGCTTGGGGGGCGTGGGGGGGCGACCAACGCCCGTCAGAAATCCCTCGCGTCCCGAGCACGAGTGTATCGCAGAGGGGCGTCCGGGCCACCCGAATCACGACATGGCAAACTGATCTCACGCTCGATCAATCCCAGCCCGGGGGCCATACCCCGACCAAAAACCCGGGTTCAGATCGTCGCCCCGGCCCGATCCAGGGCCGTCCCGACGTGGATCTCGGGCGTTGGCAGGGCGTCGGCCGAGCCCATGAACTCGCGGATCGACGCGACAATCCGCTCGGCCGTCCGCACATTGACCAGCCCCGCCGTCGCGTCGATCTCCGGGCGACGCCCGGACCGCACCGCGCCGAGGAACTCCTCGATCTCCATCACGATCGGCTCGCCGTCGTCGATGATCAGCGGCTCGATGTTCACCAGGTCCGACCAGTTCAGGTCCGTCAGATCCTTGCCCGCGCGGAGCTGCTCGCGGACCTCGCGCATCTGCACCTCGTTGGCCGTGCGTTTGATAATCAGCCCCTGCTTGGCGGCGTAATCGATCTTGATGTACCCGTTCTCGCCCGTGATCCGCGCCACGCGTTCGGTCTTCATCGCCAGGCGGCTCGCGGTGATGTTCGCCACGCACGTGCCCGTGGGCAGGTGGAACGTCAGACGCGCGTTGCACAGGTCCTCGTGCTCGGTGACGATCGCCACGCCCGAGGCCTGGATGTCGTCCGGCTCGCGCCCGCCCATGAGCATCAGCACCACGTCCAGGTCATGGATCATCATGTCCATGACCACGCCGATATCGACAGACCGGAACGTCATCGGGCTCACTCGGTGAACCTCGATAAACCGCGGCGCCAGCTTGCGGCTGATGTCGCGCCCCTCGGGGTCGTCCTCGCACGCCGCCGCCTTGTGCATCGCGCGCATCACCGGGTTGAACCGCTCGATGTGCCCGACCATCAGGCACGCGCCCGACTTCTCGGCGATCTCCTTGATCGCCAAGGCCTCCTCGGCCGTCGGCGCCAGCGGCTTCTCGATCAGGCACGCCACGCCCGCCTCAAGAAAGATGCTCGCGCTCGCGTGGTGCGCCGTCGTCGGCACCGCGATGCTCACCGCGTCCACCCCCGCGTCGAGCAGCTCCTGCTCGCTCGCGAAGGCCCGGGTGTTGTGCTTCTCGGCGATCGTCTGCGCCGTCTTCGGGTCGGCGTCAACGACGCCCACCAGCTCGACGCCGTCCATATCCGCGTACACGCGCGCGTGGTGCCGCCCCATACGTCCGACGCCGACGGCGCCGCACCGGAGCGGACGCACCCCGGCGCCCTGCGTTTGTTCTCTGCTGCTCATGGGCTCTCAGGATAGCCGACGCGCACGCACGCTGGCTCGGGTTCTCGGACGGCGCCCGTGTTTGGGCGCCTTCGCGTCGCCTCAGCCCTCGGCCTTGGTCAGCGCCGCCGCCAGGTCATTCTTCTTGGTCAGGCCCACGAACTTGTCCACGACCTCCCCGTTCTTGAACAGGATCACCGTCGGGATCGCGCTGATGCCGTATTTCACCGACACGTCGCGGTTCGAGTCCGTATCTACCTTGCCCACCTTCACCCGCCCGCTGAACTCGCCGGCAAGCTCATCGATCACCGGCGCCAGAATCCGGCACGGCTGGCACCACTCCGCCCAGAAATCCACCAGCACCGGAACATCCGACTGCAAAACCTCCGACTCGAAGTTGTTGTCCGTGAACTCCGTCACATGCTCGCTTGCCATCGGGTGCAGTCTCCATGCTGAAGGGCGCCCGCCATCCTCTCGGCGGGTAGGCCTCATCCTAGGACGCGCCCCCGCCCCCTTCGCCCATCGCCCGGTACGCACTGTCAAGGGCCTGGCGGTGCGCCCCGACATCGTGAACCCGGAAAATCCTCGCCCCCGCCCCCAGATGACGCACGCTCAGCCCCAGCGTCCCCGCCAGGCGCTCGCTCGCCTCCGAATCCCTCCCCAGACTCACACGCCCGACAAAGCTCTTCCGGCTCAGCCCGCTCACCACCGGGCGTTCCATCCCCAGCAGCTCGCCCGTCCGCTCGATCAGCGCCAGGTTCTGCCCCACGCTCTTGCCAAACCCCAGCCCGGGGTCGAGCGCAACTCGGCGCTCGTCAACACCCGCGCCGATCGCCGCGTCCAGACGCTCGCGCAGAAACGCGCGCACATCCCCGACCACATCCGTGTACGCCGGCTCTTGCGCATACCGGTCCGAGTACGAATCCTCATCCGCTGCCCGCAGTCGGTGCATCAGGATCAGCCCGCACCTGCGCTGGGCGACCAACGCCAGCATCCCCGGGTCGTCGCGCCCCGCGCTGACGTCGTTCACCGCGTCCGCGCCCGCGTCGAGCGCCCCCTGCGCGACCGCCGCCAGCGTCGTGTCCACGCTGATAGCGACATCCATCCCCGCACCCCGGATCGCGCGCACGGCGGGCGCGACCCGCGCGGTCTGCTCCGCCGCCGAGACGCGCCCCGCCCCGGGGCGCGTGGACTCTCCCCCGATGTCGAGCATGTCGGCGCCCTCATCGACGGCCCGCCGCGCCGCCTCGGCCGCCAGCCCGGGCGTGCCCAGGCGCCCGCCGTCGCTGAAGCTGTCGGGCGTCACGTTCAGGATCGCCATGATCCGCGGACGATCGAGCGTGATCGCGCGTCCGTGGGCCAGGTTCCAGATCGGCGCCGTCATGCGTGCTCCAGACGAAAGCGGGGACGCCCAGCGGTTGGGGCGTCCCCGAACGATTGTGTCTGGATCGGTCGGTGTCTACCGGGCGAGCACGCCGCCGCCCATACCGCCCATGCCGCCCATCTGGGCCGCGAGCGGCGCCAAGCCGTACACCGTCTTGATGACCTCGGTGGGCATGACCAGCGTTGCGCGCACGCCGCCGGAGTCTGTCGTCAGGCCCAGCGCGATCGGGGGCATCGCGTCGAAGTTCGGGACCTGGTCCGCCATGCCCATCATCAGCATGAACGGCGCCGCCGTCCGCCCGACCTGATCCAGCGCGAAGTACCCCTCGAACGTCCGCCCCTCGGGCAGCAGCGGGCTGATGCGCTGCATCATCTCGTCGGACGTGAGCCCCGCGCCCCCGCCTGCGGCCTCGAGCGCCTTGGACATGAACACCTCGGAGCGTGAGAACGTGTGGACCATGCCGCGCTCGGTCGCCGCGACGTACCCGCGCGGGCCTTTGCCCGCGGCCCCGAACATCGCTTGGCTGATCATCTGCGGGTCCGGCCCGAACCCGCCGCCGCCGTTGGGAAGCTGCACGTCCATGTTGATCGCGTACGCGCTCACGGGCACGCCCGCGATGGTCTTGGCGTCCGCATCGAACTCGGTGTTGTACGACACCCCGCCCACGGTCGAGCCGTCCGCAGCGCTGAGCGTGTCCTTGAAATCGTTCACCAGCGTCGAGGCGTCGTCAGTCCGCGCGTAGATCACCGTGTTGGCCATGATCCCGGTCATGATCAGCCCCGGGTTCGCGCCCACCACGCCCGAGATCCCCGTCGAGTCGCGGAACAGGTGTCCCATGCCCACACCCTCTTCGTCGTTCCCGGGGATCTGCGGCGCTGCGGCCATGATTTTTTCGCCCAGCGAGCGGATGCCCGGCGCCGACAGGTCCATCGCCCACGCTAGGTAGTAGTTCGCCGCCGGCAACCGCCCGATGAGCTGGTCGCTCGTGCCCCGTTGTGCGAAGAAGGCGCCCGATTCGGAGCCTTCCTTGAACTGGACACCGAAGTCCATCACGAGCCCGACGTCCGTCACGCTCAGGCCCATCACGCCGACGCTCGCGTCGCGCAGCACGGCCTCCTGCACAACATCGCCCGCCGCCAGGAGCTGGTCCCCGCCCCCGCCGAGCATCTGGGCCTGTGCCTGCTCTCGCCCGGCGTCCATCTGCCTGCGCAGCAGCGGCGCGAGCAACGGAACGTCGGCGATAATGGTGATGTCCGCGCTGTCGGCGATCCGTCCGCCGTTGACGCCCAGGCGCGCCGTGTGCGCCCCCAGGCGCCCAGCGCCGCCATCGAACCCGGACACGAGCGCCCCGTCATCGCCCAGCAGCGCGTACCCCCCGCCCAGGTCCCGCGCCTGCACCTCATTGCCCTGCATGTTCAGCGTGGTCATCGCGGCGTCCGCGTCGCCGCCCATGACCGAGGCGAACTCCGAGTAGTCGCTCACCGGGACCACCACGAGCACGGAGGGATCGCCTCCGTCCTCGGGCGGGTACATCACCAGCGTCATCGAGCCGTTGCGGTTGATGCCGGGCATCGACAGCATCATGTTCATCATCTGCGGCGCCATCCGCGCCTGCCCCTCGAGCCCGATCGCGCCCGCAGCCGCGTCGAGCTTGTCGATCAGCCCCCCGAGATCTCGGATCGTGATGACCACCGGGGTATCGCCCGGGACATGGTCCAGCGAGGCGGGCGGGGCGCCCAGCGCGGGCCAGGCGATCGCCATGCCGCAGGCGCAGGCGATCATCACGCCTCGGGTTGTTCGTGTCTGTGTGCGCATGGGTCTGGTCCTTTCCTCGTCGTGTTCGTCGCCCCTGCCGATCCATCGGGCGGGGGTGTGGGCTCGGGTTCCATGGCGCAGCCAAACCCCTGGGTGGCTGGCGCCTCGGTCATTCTTACGCCCTCGACCGCCCCGCGTTTCGTGGTTTCTTGAATGTGGGGCAGGCGTCTCGCCCGTCAACAGAAGGTGGGGCAGGCGGAAGGTGGGGCAGGCGTCTCGCCTGTCAACAAGAACGGTGGGATGGGCTTCCAGCCCGTCGGTGGGATGGGCGTCTCGCCCGTCGAAGCGAAGAAGATGAGCGATTGAGCAAAGGTCTCAGGCTGCCGACCCCGTCTGGGCCTCGTCCTCTTTGTCCTCATCCTCTTCGGACTCGCCCTCTTCCTCGTACTCCTCGTCCTCGCCCAGGATGGGATTGCCATCCTCATCGAGCGGGTTCCCGTGCTCATCGCAGGGGTTCCCATCCTCGTCCTCATACTCGTATTCGTATTCCTCGCCGTCTTCCTCGGCGCTGCCCTCAGCCTCGGCGTCTTCTTTTTCTTCTTCTTCTTCTTCTTCTTCTTCTTCGCTCTCGGGCTCGGCCTCGTCGAGTTCGTCCGCGACCTCCTCGGCCTCGTCCTCAATCTCTTCCTCTTCAACGTCTTCGACTTCAGCCTCAGGCGTCTCGTCGTCTTCGACCGAGAAGGGCGCCTCTTCCGTCACGCCTTCGGGTTCGGGCTCTGGTTCAGGTTCGGGCTCTTCGCCCTCGAACAGCGCCTGCTGGTCCGGGTCGCCGCCGGCTTCGAGGCGCGCGATCTCGGCCTCGTTGAACGCCTTCATCGCGTCCCACTCGCCCTGCGTGATCAGCACGTCGCGCGCCACCGACCCCTTGTGGTCCGAGATGATCCCGGCGATCCCCATCAGGTCGATCAACCGGCTCGCCCGCGTGTACCCGATCGCCAACCGGCGCTGCAGCAGGCTGACCGATCCCCGCTTGGTTTCGAGCACGATCTCCACGGCCCGGTCGAACATCGGGTCTTCCTGGGCCGCCTGGAGCGACGCCGAGGAGTTGTTCTCGCTCTCGAGAATCCGGTCCTCGTCGCTGTCTCCGCCGCGCAGCTGGACAAGCTGACGCTCGAAACTCGGGGCCGCGATTTCCTTCAGGAACTTGACGCCCTTACGGATCTCCTTGTCGCTCACCAGCGTGCCCTGCGCCCGGCTGAGCTTGTGGCTCTCCGGGCTCAGGTACAGCATGTCGCCCATGCCGAGGAGCAGCTCGCCGCCCTTCTGGTCGAGCACGATCCGGCTGTCCATCCCCGACGCCACCTTGAACGCGATCCGGCACGGCATGTTGCTCTTGATCAGCCCCGTCACCACGTTCGCCTGAGGACGCTGCGTCGCCAGGATCAGGTGGATCCCCACCGCGCGAGCCTTCTGCGCAATGCGGATGATCGAGCCCTCGACCTCCTTGTTGGTCATCATCAGGTCGGCCAGCTCGTCGATGATGAAGACCATGTACGGCAGCTTCCGCGGCACCCTGGCCGCCTGCTCGTCCGTCTCGATCTCAAGACGCTCCTTGAGCTCTTCCCACTCCAGGTCGTTGTACGCCGCGATATCGCGCACACCCGCGTCGGCCAGGATCTCGTACCGCTCGTCCATCTTCGTGGACGCCCACTCCAAAATCGCCGCGGCCTTGGACATCTCCGTCACCACCGGGCACATCAGGTGCGGGATATCGCGGAACTGGCTCATCTCGACCATCTTCGGATCGACCAGGACGAGTTTGAGTTCGTTGGGCTTCTTCGTGTACAGGAAGCTCATGATGATCGTGTTCATGCACACGCTCTTGCCCGAGCCCGTCGTGCCCGCGATAAGCATGTGCGGCATCTTCGTCAGGTCCGCGATCAGCGGCTCGCCCGACGCGTCCTTGCCCAAGAACATCGGCAGCTTCATCTTCGAGAACCGCTCGCGGTTGCTCATCAGCTCGCGCAGGCGCACCTTCTCCTTGGTCGGGTTCGGGATCTCCACGCCCACCGTGTCCCGCCCCTCCATGTTCGGGACGATCCGGATGTTCACCGCCTTGAGCTGGCGCGCCACGTCGCTCGAGACCGCGTTGATCGCCGCGACCTTCGTCCCCGGCGCCAGCTTGACGTGGTACAGCGTGATCACCGGCCCGGACTCGATGTCCACGACCTCGCCGTCGATCCGGTACTGGTGCAGCGCGCTCTCCAGCGCCGCCCCCTGCTCCTGCACCAGCTCGCGCAGCTTGTCGTCAAAGTCCTCCTCGGGCTCCTCCAGCAGGCTCAGCGGCGGGAACTTGTACCCCTCCAGCTCCGCCATGTTCTGCAGGTCCGACAAATCCTCCTCCGTCGCCAGCTGGCGCGTCGCGCTGCTGAAACGCACCGGCAGCTTGGCGATCTTCTCACGCAGCTGGTCCTGCGTGAACACCTGCGGCGCCCCGGGCAGGTCGTCCTCCTCCTCTTCCTCATCTTCGTACTCGTACTCGTCGTCCTCCTCGTACTCCCCCTCCGGGTCCTCCTCGTACTCGTACTCCTCGTCTTCGTCCTTGATCTCGAGGGCCGTGGGCACCACCCGGACGCGCTTCTTCTTGGAGCGCGCCGTCGGCAGGATCTCTGCCAGATCGTCGTCGATGTCGTTGAGGCGCACGCGCACGGGCTTGCGGTTCTGAAGCATCCCCCGCAGCCCGCCGAGCAGCCCGCCCGAGGCCCGGGCGACCCCGCCCGCGGCCCGCCCGCTGACCTCCGCCGCGGCGCGCGTCCCGTGCGCCGCGGGGACGATCACCCGGTACAGCGCCATCGGCGCCCGCCACAGCAGCCGGTCGCACGCGACGATCAGGCCCACCGCCGTCAGCAGCGCCATCCACAGCACCGTCCCGCCCACCGCGAACCGGGGGACCAACTCGCCCGCGATCACCACGCCCAGCGTCCCGCCCATCAGCCCGGGCAGCGGCCCGCCCGCGGGCCAGGCCACGCTCGCCAGCCCGCTGGCGGCGCTCGTGAGCATCAAAATCCCGACCAGGCGCAGCGCGATCGCCCCCATCGGGATCCGGGCCGCGCCCATCACCAGGCCCGCCGCTCCGAAGATCATGGGCACGATCACCCCGATCCCGAGGACCTTGAGGGTGTGGTACGCCGTGATGGACCCGATCGGCCCGAGCCAGTTGGCGACCGGGTCGTTGTGGGGCCAGACGCTGTGGCTCGGCGGGTCGCCGGGCGAGAAGCTCAGCAGGCTGCTCGCCAGGAAGGCCCAGGCGCCCAGCGCCAGCACCCAGAGCAGGCTCCCGCCCACGCTGTAGGCGCCCTCAGGGGCTTGGCTCGTCTCGGACACCCGGTAGGGGCGTCCCTTCTTCGTGGTGGTTTTCTTTTTCGAGGCCATATCGCATGCAGGTATCGGCCCACGCGCGTCCAGAAACCCACAATCCGCCCGCTCTGCGGGCGATCCGCCCTCTGGGCGCGATCAGAGGGCGCCCTCGCTGGGGACCCCATCGACCAGACGCCGGATCATCAATGGGTTCTCATCGCGCAACTCGGGCGGGAGCAAGTCCTTGGGCGCGTTCTGGTAGCAGACACTGCGCCGCCAACGCTCGAGCGCCCTGGGTCCTACGGCCGTCGTGTGCGGCTGGTTCGACGCGGGGTACGGCCCGCCGTGGACCATCGACGTGCACACCTCCACACCCGTCGGCGCCCCGTTGAACACCACCCGCCCGACGCGCCGCTCGAGCGTCTCGGACAGACGCCGGACCAGGCGCATGTCGAACTCATCACCCCAGATCGAGGCCGTCAGGCTCCCCAGGATCGCCGAGGCGCCGTCCATCAGATCCTGCTCGCCCTTGCACAGCACCACAATCGCGCTCGGACCGAACGTCTCGACCTGCAGCGTCGGGTTGTGCAGGAAGGTCTTGAGGTCGGTCATAAACAGCGCCGGCGCCCCCTCGGCCTTGCGCAGCGCCGACCGCCGCCCCGCCGGTGGCACGCTCCCGCCCAGCAGGCGGACCCCCTCGACCGCGTTGGTCGCGTTGAGGCGCTTTGCGAACGCGTCGGCGATCCGACGCGCCAGCATCGCCTCGGGCATCCGATCGCCCAGATGATTCATCAACGCCTTGGCAAACCGGTCCGACGCATCCGACTCGCACACGAACACCAGCCCCGGGCTGGTGCACATCTGTCCCACCGCGTTGGTCATCGACCCCGCGATCCGCTCGGCGATCCGCCCCGGGTCGCGCTCCATCGAGCCCGGACAGATGAACATCGGGTTCGTCGAGCCCATCTCCGCGAACACCGGGATCGGGTCGTCGCGTTCGCTCGCCATCCGCACCAGCGCCATCCCGCCCCCGACCGAGCCGGTGAACCCGACCGCCCGGATCGCCTGGTGGCGCACCAGCCGGGCGCCGATGGCCCGCTCGCGCCGCCCGCCCGAGTGCAAAAATGAGAACACCCCCGGGTCCATCGAGCAGTGCGCGACCGCGTCAACAATCGCCCGCGCGACCAGCTCGCCCGTGCCCGGGTGCATCGGGTGTCCCTTGACGACTACCGGGCATGCCGCAGCGAGCGCGCTGGCCGTGTCGCCCCCGCCCGTCGAGTACGCCAGCGGGAAGTTGCTTGCGCCGAAGACCGCGACCGGCCCGAGCGGGCGCAGCATCGAGCGCAGGTCCGGCTTGGGCGCCGGGCGTCTCGCGGGCGCCCCCTTGTCGATCGTGGCGCGCACCCAGTCGCCCTGGCGGACGATGTGGGCGAACAGGAGCATCGTCGATGTCGTCCGCTCACGCTCGGCCCGCAGGCGTGTCACGCTCAGGCCCGTCTCCTTGCCCGCGATTTCGAGCAGGGCCGGGCCGAGGTCGGTGATGTTGTGCGCGATCCGTTCGAGCAGGGCCGCGCGCTCTTCGCCCGTGCTCTGCCCGAAGCTGGCAAAGGCGTCCCAGGCGCCCTGGGCGGCGGAGTCGATTGCCGCGTCCGTCGCGCTGTGATAGACGGCG
>JAJRXR010000072.1 GCA_024276195.1 Planctomycetota bacterium | reverse complement strand
CCGGTGCAGGCGGTGTTCAACGACGGGGCCGTGCGGTTTGTCTACATTCCGGTCGGGTCGAAGTTCCGTCGGGCGCCGGTGGGCGTGGGGCGGAAGTCCGATACATACGCCGAGATCAGCGCCGGGCTTGAGTCCGGGGCGCGGGTGCTGCTGCGAGAGCCGAGCCCGGGCGAGGTCATCGCCGAGGCTTGGGACGAGCAGGCGCTCGCGGACACGGGCTACTCGATCGGGGAGGACGGGCGCCCGCAGCTGGTCCGGACGGAACGCCCGGGCGGGGACGCCGGTCGCCCCACGAGCGAATCAAGCGCGGCTGCGAACACTGGACGACCCTCAGGACGATCAGGCGGGCGATCCGGCGGGTAAACGGGCTCAGCCGGCTTTCCTGGCGTCCGGGTCCGCCTTCGAGAGTTCGACCTCGGTCGGTGGAGGGGCGCCCATCACCATCGCTCGGGCGATCGTTTCGAGCGGCGGACACCCACCATCCTCGGGGTAGAAGTTGTCCTCGCCCACGTCCTGCCCGTCGATCTGCGACACATACAGCTCCGGTCGTTCGCGCAGGTCGATGCGTTCGCCCGGCTCCGGGTCGTCGCCCGGCTCGAGCGACTCGTTGATTTCTATGACCTCGGGGCGGCACGGGTCCGCCGGCGCCCACGAGACGACGACGGCGCTGACGCCGTTGCTCAGGCGCACCGCCGACCCGGGTGGGTAAGGAGGCGCGACGCTGATGAGCCCGCTGAGCACGACCGGGTCGATCCAGCCCGACCACGGCTGCTGCTGCATCTTTTTGAGCACACGCACCACGGGAACGCGGGCGGACTCGTCGGTCTCGTCGATCCCGTAGGGGTGGAGAAGACGGTCAAACAGATCCGCCGCGGCGACGACGCGCGCATAGATGTGGATGTCCGAGCCGGACATGGGGACCTCGTCGCCCCCGAACGTGGTGCGGAAGGGGAAGCCCGAGCCGTCGAACTTCTGGTGGTGGTGCAGAACAGCGGCGGCCGCAGAGGGCTCGAGCTGCCCGCGAACGAGGTTGTAGCCGATGGTGACGTGCTCGCGCCAGGCCTCGTCGGTCTCGTCAGCGGTCGCCTCCCAGCGTTCGATGATCTCGTCGTCGAGTCGGAGCATGCCGATGTCGTGCATCATGCCGGCGACGCCGAGGTTGGCGACGTTTTTGGCGTAGACGCCGCCCAGGCGGGACCGCTCGCGCATGAGATAGAACTCGAGCTTGAGCCCCATGAGCACGCTCAGGAAGGCGACGTTGGAGGCGTGGCGGACACTGGGCTGGCCCGACTCGACGATCTCGGAGAGGAAGAGCGCGGTGCGGGGCTGCTCGCTGAGGAGCGAGATCATGCCGTTCATGGCCTCGCGGAAGTCGGCGAAGTCGAGCTCCGCGTCAACGTGGGTGCTGAACGCGTCGTAGGAGTCGGCGATCTGGCGTGTCACGGTGGCGCGCTGGGCGAAGACGGCGGGGTTGACGTACTCGCTGACAACCTCCAGGCTCGGGTATTTGATCCAGAGCTCGGGCAGGTTCATCTCGCGCAGGCGCCGGATCGTCGCCCGCTCGAGCTTCACGCCCGTGCGCAGCAGCAGCGTGTCGTGACGGCGCGGGTGGAAAACCGGCATCGCCAGCTCCATCCCGGCCTTGGCGTGCGTCGTCCGAACCCTGAGCATGCGCGCTCCTCCGGAGCCTCTATCGACCCGAGGCGGGGGCGCCTTTCCGCGATTGTCAGGGGGAATCGCTCATGAGCCGTAGTCGCGGGCGTAGAGGAGGATCACATAAACCAGGTAAGCCGCAAGCAGCACGGATCCGCTCAAACGCCCGATGCGCCGCTTGGGTCCGGAAACCAGAAGTGCTGCGGCGCTGAGCGCGAGCATGACCCAGACGTGCGTCCAGATGTCGTTCGGGGCGTGGAGGGGACTGACGAGCGCGGAGATGCCCAGGACACTGAGCAGGTTGAAGACGTTGGACCCGACGACGTTGCCGAGGGCGATCTCGGGCTCGCCGCGTCGGGCCGCGACGGCGCACGCGGTCAGCTCGGGCAGCGAGGTTCCGAAGGCGACCATGGTGAGGCTGACGAGCGCGGGGGGGGCGCCGAGGGCGAAGGCGATGTCCATGGCGCCCGCGACGACGAGCCTCGAGCCGATGAGCAGCGCGACAAGCCCGAGGACGATCATGCCCAGGTTGCGCCAGACGAGCTTGGGGTTTTCGGGCGGGGTCAGGTCCAGCCCGTGCTCGCGTTCGCGCTCGAGCTCGTGGCGGATCGACTCGGGATCGACGCGCCCGAGGCGGTAGGTTGCCCAGACGTAGGCGATGATGCCGACGGTCAGGAAGGCGCCCTCGAGGCGGGTGATGCGCAGGTCGAGCAAGGTGAGGCTGGCGAGGATGCTGATCCCGACCATCATCGGGGCGTCGCGCCGGATGATGCTGCGCGCCACGGGCATGGGCTTGAGCAGGGCGGTGATGCCCAGGATCAGGCCGATGTTGGCGATGTTCGAGCCGACGACGTTGGTGATCGCGGCCTCGGACTGGCCCGAGAGGGTAAAGCCGATCGAGGCGGCCAGCTCCGGGGCGCTGGTGCCGAAGGCGACGACCGTGACGCCGATGACGAACGGGCGCATGCCGAGCAGGCGGGCAAGGTGGGCGGCGCCGCGCACGAGCGACTCGGACCCGCCCACGAGCAGCACGATGCCCGCGACGAGAAACAGGATGGACAGGAGCATCTCCACGCGGACGAGAGGCTATCGCCCATCGGGGCGCGGCGACGCGACGCGCGGAAGAAGGCCGTACGCGCCCGAGGCGTGGGGGATGATGACGATCACACCCCGGCGCCCGGCGCGGAAGGCGCTCGCCCCGCCCAGGTCCTCGACGCTGAGCCCGATCCGCCCCACGAGCAGCGCCTCGCCCAGGGTCTGGCGCTCGGGGGCGCCCGGGCCGGTCGGCTGCGAGGGCACGCCCCAGCGGTCGGCGACACGCGGGCGGGCGGGGGAACGAGCCGGGGAATCGGCGGCGACGCCCATGCTTGGTGAGTCGCTCGGCTCGACGGGCTCGGGGGCGCCCGGGCCAACCGGGACCGGGGCGGGGGCGGGGGCGGGGGCGTCCGCGTCCTGGCTGGGGGCGCCCTGGGGCAGGGAGTGGGGCGCGGTCTGTGCCAGGGCCGCCCAGTCTGCGCTGGGGTCTTCGCCGACAACGAGCAGGGCTTGGCCCTCGGCGAGCGCGGTCGAGAGCAACAGCTCGCGGAGCATGGGGCCATCATCGCCCAAGGAGCGGAGACGCCCGCGCAGGCGGGCCTCGACACGTTCGAGCGTCTCGCCCCGCCCCGGGAGGATGATCTGGGGGACAAGCTCGATGCGCATGGCGGCCTGAGTTTCGCGTCCGGGCGAGATGCTCGGCGCCGTCCAGGCGCGGGCGAGGAGCCGGACCCAGCCGTCGTCGATCGCACGCGAGGCGGTGGTCGCGCTGATGGTCTGGGCGTCGATGCGGGCGCCGCGGACCACCGGGCGCCAGCGGGGCGCCTCGCCGAAGGATTCTTCGCGGACCGGGGCGACAAGGGTGAGCGAGCTGCGGATGCGGTCGAGCTCGCTGGCGGGAACGGCGACGACGCGCAGGCCGCTCTCGCGCCAGGCCCGCGCGGTGGATGGGTCGATCGAGGGAGCGGGCTCGGGGAAGAACTCGAGGGAGCGGGCCAGATCGCCGCCCCGGTCTTCGATGGCCCAGACCTGGACTTCGAGCCCGCGTCCGGATCGGGGCGCCTCGACAAGCGTCTCGACAGGTTCGGCGCCCGCCAGGGCCTTGGCACGCCGCCCCCGGCACCCGCTCGCCAGCACCACTGCCAACGCCGCGACCAGCGCGACGCCCAGGCGGATGTGGTGTGTGTGATTGCTCCGACGCACGCGGCGCTCCTGCGTGACTATTCGCCTGAACCCAGCTCGTTGATCCGATCAATCAGGCGGCGGATCAGTCCATACTTGTAGCGGGTGTGGGTGAAGGCGATGCGGGGCAGGGCCAGATGGTCGGTTTCGGTCGGGTACGGGCCGCGTTGCGTGATCTCGCCCTTGGCGATCAGGACCGCGAACTCCTCGTTGAGCGTCGCGATCGCGCCCTCGGGAAGCGGTTTCTTGATCCGAATAACGAGGTTGTCGCGGACGTAGCGGGAGGAGTGGTAGACGCGGTAGAAGTTGAGCACATGCTCGGCGGCGTCGTGCGGGTCTTTGGCGATGTAGTAGAGGTGCAGATCCTCTTCGCTGACCCAGCCCCGGTTGAGGAGCTGGTTCTTGATGAAGCGTTCCCAGCCGCCCCAGTAGTTGGCGATGGCCTTGTCCGGGTCGCCCCCGGAGGTGGTGCGCCCGGGCTCGGGCTCGCCCTCGATGAAGACGATGGGGATCATGCTGGCCTTGCCGGTCTGGACGAGGGTGAGGGTCTCGAAGGTTTCGTCGAGGGTGCCGAAGCCGCCCGGGAAGCAGACGACCGCCTCGGCCTGGCTGAGGAACATGAGCTTGCGGGTGAAGAAGTAGCGGAAGTGGATGAGTTTTTCGTCGCCCGCGATGACCTCGTTGGCGGTGGTCTCGAAGGGGAGACGGATGGCGACGCCGAAGCTGGCGGCGCGCCCCGGGCCTTCGTGCCCGGCCTTCATGATGCCGTCACCGGCGCCGGTGATGCTCATCCACCCGGCCTTGGCCATGAGCGTGGAGAACTCGACCGCGGCGAGATAATCCGGGTGGTCCTCGGGCGTGCGTGCGCTGCCGAAGATCGTCACCTTGTGCGGCTCGGCGAACTCGCCGAAGACGCGGTAGGCGTAGCGCATCTCTTTCATGGCGGCGGCCATGAGCTTGAGCTCGCCCGTGCCGCGTCCGTCGGGGATGAGCTTGAGGGCGGCGGTCATCAGCTCGCGGACGAGCTTGGCGTCGTACTCGGACACGCCGTCGCCTGTCACATCCTCGATGAGGTTGGCGAGCTGCTCCTGGACGACGCCGTCGTTGGCGCGGAGCTGG
>JAJRXR010000071.1 GCA_024276195.1 Planctomycetota bacterium | reverse complement strand
CCGTCGGGGATGAGCTTGAGGGCGGCGGTCATCAGCTCGCGGACGAGCTTGGCGTCGTACTCGGACACGCCGTCGCCTGTCACATCCTCGATGAGGTTGGCGAGCTGCTCCTGGACGACGCCGTCGTTGGCGCGGAGCTGGCTGGCGCCCTCGGGCGGGGCGGCGGACTCGGTTCGGGGCTGGGTCGTCGCGGGCGGATCCAGCTCAACGCGGTTGGGATCTCGTTCAGTCAAAGCATGCCTCCCGCCCCGGTGTGGGCGAGGGGGAGGATAGGGGAGCGCGGGCGTCAGCGACGGGATCACGGAACAAGCGGCTCAGGTGGATCAGGGGGGGCACCCCTTGCCGAAGGCGACGAGGAACTCGAAGACATCGGAGAAATCGAACGTTCCCAGGGGCGCGGCAAGGTCGGCCTCGATGGTCCCGTTCCCGAACGCCGTGAGGAACGCGGCGACATCCGAGAAATCCAGCACGCCCTCGGGCGGGGCCAGATCGACCAGGCAGTTGACGACCAGGTACTGGCGCATCATCTCCTGGTCCTCGTGCTCGAGGATGTGGCAGTGGTACGGGAAGAAGCCGGTGTAATCATCAAAGCGGGCGATGACGCGGACCATCTCGTCCGGGTTGACCTTGACGGTGTCCTTCCAGAACTGGTCCACGGGCTCGGGCGGGGTGGCGGGGCCGGTGGGCGTGGGGACGCCGTCGATCATTTCCATGGGCTGGCGGTCGAGGACCTGGAAGAAGATCATGTGCAGGTGCATGGGGTGGGTCATGCTGCTGGGGTTGACAAAGCGCCAAACCTCGGTGGAGCCTTTTTCGACGCGCTCGGTGATCGCGTCCCAGCCGAGGTTGTTGATGAGCCATGTCGTGCCGGTGCACGGGTCGGAGGATTGCTCGAGCAGGAAGTCGCGGGTGATGCGCGAGACGGACTCGTCGAGAACCTCGATGGTGCGCAGGAAGGCGGGGGTCGCGGGCGCGGGGCCGGTGTCGGCGGTGACGATGAACTTGAGCACCTCGGGCACGACGTCGGTGCCGGGGGGTGCGTTGAGGGGCGCCGAGGCGCTGTTGGTCAGGAGCACCTCGGTCCCGGGCGCCATCTGGGAGAAGTCGATGAGCACGTCGGCCCGCTCGGCGGGGGAGAGGGTGATCTCGGTCATGGAGATGGGCGTCTCGCGCAGGCCCCCATCGACGCCGATGAGATCAAAGGAGGAGCCATCGGAGAGCGAGAGTGTGAAGGTCTTGGAGTTGGCGCCGTTGAGCCATCGGAAGCGGTACTTGGCGCGTTTGACCTCGAAGTAGGGCCAGACCATGCCGTTGACGAGGGTGTAGTCGCCGAAGAACATGCCCTGCCACGCTGCGGGGTATTGGAGCGAGCCGTCCTGGTTGAAGGATCGGTCCTGGATGACCATGGGGACCTCGAACTCGCCCTTGGGCAGGTCGAGCGCGTCCTCGATCGCGTCGCGGATGAGATAGAACCCGGCCTGACCCATGTAGACGTTCAGGCGGGTGATGCCGAGCGAGTGGTCGTGGTACCAGAGCGTCGCGGGGAGCTGCTCGTTGGGGTAGAGGTATGTGTCCATCTCGCCGGGGAGGATGGTGTCTTCGGGGTAGCCGTCGAACTCGGGCAGGGTGTGCGAGCCGTGGAGGTGGGTGACGTGCTTGGGCGTGTTGGTCGCGCCGTGGGGGCAAGGATCGACCACCAGCTCGTGCTCGGTCAGGTAGCTTCCCTGGTCATCGCGCAGGTCGTTGATCCAGTTGACAACAACGAGAGCGTTAGAGGCGGCCTCGATGGTCGGCCCCGGGTACATGCCCTCGTAGCCCCAGAGCGTGGTGGGCGCGAGCTGGGAGTGGAGTTGCTGCTGGAAGCGTTGGATGCGCATGTTGTAGGTGGCGAAGCCGCCGGGCGTGCCGATGATCGGGGTGGCGACCACCGGGCGTGGCATGGGGTCGAGGTAGGGGAGGAGGGCGACGCCGCAGTCCACACCGATGCAATCGACGAGGTGCCCCTGGTAGACGCCCCCCTGCGAGATGCAGTCACCCTCTTCGGTGGTGACGCACGAGCCATCGGGCAGGCAGCAGGCGCCGGTGGGAACGGGGCAGGGGTTGGGCGAGCAGCTGGTTCCGACGCCGTTGAACGTGCCGCCTGAGCCGGTGCAATCGGCGCTGGTGGTGATGATGCACGAGCAGTCGATGAAGCAGCACGAGCCAGCGCCGGGGGGCGGGGTGAAGGTGACGATGAGCTGCGGGCGTGTCGAGGGGGTGGGGTTGGTGCGCGAGTTGAAGCGAGAGGCGCTGCTGTTGGCGTTCTCGTTGCCGACGAGGATCCATCCGAAGTCCGAGCCCGGGCTTGCCAGCCAGCTCTCGACGTCGAGGGCCATCTCGGTTGTGGACCAGGAGTAGGTCCCGATCCCGCCGATGGTGGTTGAGGCGCTGGCGGGCATGAGGAAGTCACCGCCGGGCGTGGTCCACGCGGGCGAGTTGAACGGGTCGGCAGAATCGAAAAAGCGGTAGGCCCAGGTGGGGTCGCCGTCCTGCGCGGCTGTGCCGGCGCCCTCGTTGCCTGCGGGGTTGGAGGCGCCCTCGCCCCAGTCGGCGAGCACAGGGAGCAGCTCAACAGCGCCCGGCCCGCCGCGCGACATATACAAGCGCAGCTCCACGGACTCGATCACGGACCCCACCGGGATCGACGCGACAACATCGAAACGGATCAGGGCGCGGCGCAGCGTCGCAACGTTCGTCCGTCCCGCGAAGAAGAACTCTCCGGAGCCGTTGCCCCCGGTATCGTTGCTGGAATACATTGTGGCGTCTGCGACCGCGTCGAGGACGATCACGTCCCCGCGAGCCGCACTCATGGCGCCGAGTAAGGCGACGCAGGCAAGCAACATACGCGTCATGTCGAAACTCTCCAGAGGTGGATCGAAAGTCTACTCCGAGGCTTGGCTTGCCCCCAGGGAATTCTCTTGTTCAGCCTCCGATTTAGGGGCACCCAGCACCGAAGGCGCCCAGGAAGGCCACGACATCCGAGAAATCGAGCGTCCCGAACGGAGCCGCCAGGTCCGCTGCGGGGTCCATCGCCCCGAACGCCCCCAGGAAGGCCACGACATCCGAGAAATCGAGCGTCCCGAACGGCGCCGCCAGGTCAGCCGCGTTGCACCCGCCCGGCGAAGAGCAGGCCGCCTCTTCGACGCGAACCGCGTCCACGCCCGCCTCGACGACGGACCCGCTGCCCAGGTCCGAGGCGCTAAAGCGCAGGCGGACCTGCGCGCTCGGGGCGACAAAGTCGGCGACTCGGACGGTGCGGGCGAACCAGCCGCCGCCCGACTCGCTGGTGTTCGGGCCAACGGTCTCGACCTCGGTCCAGCTCGCGCCGTTGTTGCTTGATATCTCGACGAGCATGACGTCCTCGTCGGGGGCGCCCCCGGCGTTGTTGCTGAACCAGCGCGAGTAGGCGATAGACGCCTCCGGGTTGGCGCTCAGGTCGAACGCGGGGGAGGTGAGGATGGTTGTGCCGCCATCGACATCCGTGTTGCCGTCGGCGGCGCCGGTGAGGAAGCACCGACCCGAGCCGTCGAAATCGGACACCGGATCGCCGCGATCACCCCCGCCGTTGGGCACAGCGCGCTCCCAGACGCCCGAGGCCGTGCCGCTGACATTGCCCGAGACGCTCCAGCCCAGGTTGGACTCGAAGTTGTCGGCGAAGATGGTCGTCAGCTCGGCGGCATCAACGCTCAGCGGCGCCGACTCGCCCCCGGACGGGAACGCGAGCGTCTGCCCGGCGAGCGTCTGGGCGGTGATGAAGAACTCGATGGTTTCGGCGCAGGGAGCCGCGGGGAGGGTCAGGCGGTAGGTGTCGCCCCCGACCGAGGCGCCCGGAGTTTCGACGAACGAGCCCACGCCGCCGACGCGCGCGTGCAGGCGGACCGACGAGCTGTCGAGCGTCCCTACGCCCTCGACGACGTTGACATCCAGGTCGTTGGTCTGGCCCGCCTCGACGAACGCGGGGACGGGCGCTACGAGCGAGAACGAGAGCAGTTGTGTTGTCCGCTCGGCAAAGAGCAGCATCCCCTCGAAGTTCTCCTCGGCGGTCGGCAGGATCTGGTCCGGCGGAAGCACGAAGCCGAAGCTGCCGGTGTCGCGCAGCTCGATCGTGAAGCTCGTGACGCCGAGCTGCCCGTAGTACCAGTCCGACGAATCGCCGGCGGCGGGGTACAGATCGACCGACTGCATTGGCGTGTAGAACTCGCCGTAGACAGACTGGATCGAGGCGGACATCTCGTTCGAGAGATTGTCAAAGAGGGTGCGATCGGGCTCGGGGGTGGTGACACCAAAGTCATAGCCGAAGGGCCAGAGCACGAGCTGCGAGAAGCTGTGGTAGTCGAGGTGGGAGACGAGGTCGGGGCCGAAGCTGAGGCTCAGGTCGCGCAGGGCGGCGGTCTCGGGCTCGCTGAACGGGGCCGTGCCCCGATAGATTTCGCTGTCGGTGGACCCGCTGGAGCCCTCGCCGCCCCACTCGTATCCCCAGTTGCGGTTGAGATCGACGCCGAAGCCGCCGCGACGGTTCTTGCGCCAGAAGCGTTCGTTGGTCCATGAATAGACGTACCCGTCCGGGTTGACCATGGGCGCGATCACGACGCGGGCGCTGTCGAGCAGCGCGCGGACGCGCGGGTCCGAGTCGTACCGCGCGATCAGCTCGTCGGCGAGGTACGTCACGGTCATCGGGCTGACCCACTCGCGCGCGTGCTGGCACCCGTTGAGGAGCACGACCGGGCGCGAGCCGCCCATGTTGCCGGGCTGGTCCGGGCCTGTGATGGTGATCTCAACGAGGTCGCGTCCTTCGAGCGAGGAGCCGAAGACGCTTGTCGAGGCCAGATCCGGGCGGGCCGCAGCCATGCCCTGGACGCGGGTGACGATCTCGTTGTAGGTTTTGTAGTTGTCGTACCAGTTGGCGCCGCGCTGGGCGGCGAGGCGCGTCACCAGCTCCATGTGAGCATCAACCTCGCGCTGGATATCGTCGATCAGCACGACGGGCGCGAGGCCAAGATCCGTCAGCGCCGCGATCCCGTCGTCACTTACGAGCAGCTCCACGGCGCGCCCGGGCGCGGGGCGGTGGGTCCAGACGCTTGTCGCGGTGTCGAGCGCCGCTTGATATGTCTTCTGATCCGGGACGACCCGGACAAGGCGGATGCCCGCGTAGGGGGCGAGCGCCTGGTCGGGCTCAGCCTGCTGGGCCTGGTCCTGCTGGGCAAGGGCCGAGGCGGCGCCAGCGCCGAGCAGAACCGATACCGCGAGTCCACACGCCAAGAGCGGCGCCCGTCCGAGCGTGCAACGCATCATCTTCCAATCTCCAAAGCGGGCGCCGAATCGGCGAGAAGTCTTCTCTGATCAGACCTCACCGAGACCAACGGGTCAAGGAGAGGCGAAAGCGTGCGTCACTATCCGCCCCCTGCCCCGCCCCAGTTCCCTCCGGCGGGGGGTTTCCGGACTCAGGCGACACGATCGTGCGGGTGAGAACCCTCGGCCCTGCTCGCTTTCGAGGCGTCGTCGTCGGGGTCCGGCGCGTCGTCGGGCGAGTCGATGTCCTCGGTCTGGAGGCGGACCAGCTCTGCGTAGCGCCCGTCGCCGGCCATCAGCTCGTCGTGGCTGCCGATCTCGCGGATCTGGCCGTCCTCGATCACGACGATGCGGTCGGCGTGGCGGATGGTGCTCAGGCGGTGGGCGATGACGAAGCTCGTCCGCCCTCGCATCAGCGTGTTGAGCGCCCGCTGGATCAGGCGCTCGGACTCGGAATCGAGGTTGCTCGTGGCCTCATCAAGGATAAGGATTTTGGGGTCGGCCAAGACGGCGCGGGCGATGGCGATGCGTTGTTTCTGCCCGCCGCTGAGCCGGACGCCGCGCTCACCGATGAGCGTGTCGTATCCGTCTTCCATGTCGGCGATGAACCGGTCCGCGTTGGCGACCTTCGCGGCGCTGACGATGTCCTCCATCGACGCGTACCGCCTGGCGTAGCCGATGTTCTCGCCGACCGTGCCGTCGAAGAGGAACACGTCCTGCTCGACGATGCCCAGGAGCCTGCGGTAGCTCTCGACGGTGATCTGGCGCAGGTCTATCCCGTCGAGCAGGACGCGCCCCGCGGTCGGGTCGTAGAAGCGGGCGACGAGGTTGCACAGGGTGGTCTTGCCGGCGCCACTGGGACCGACCAGGGCGATCGTCTCTCCGGGCGCAACATCGATGTTGATATCAACAAGCACGGGCGCCAACGGCTCGGGGGCATCGCCCGGCGCCTGATCGACCTTGAGCGCACGCGGGTAGGCGAAGGTCACACCCTCGAAGGTGATGCGCCCGGCGGCCTTCTCAGGGAAGACCTCGGTGTCGGGGCGCTGGCCCTGAAACTCCTCGTCCTCGTCGAGAAGGTCCAGGATCCGGTCGAGCGCGGCCAGGTTGGTCTGCATGCCCGTCGCGCTCGAGACGAGCGCTTCGAGCGGGCCGAGAAGCATGAGCAGATAGGCGCTGAACATCATCAGATCGCCGAGTGTGAGCGTGCCATCAACAACCTGCGAGCCGCCATAAATAAGCACCGCAGCCGACGCTGCGGGGATGAGCACCTGCCAGGCGACCTCCAGCCCGCGGGTCCACCACCAGACAAGGATCTCCTGCCTGGCCATGAAGTGGCCCTCGCGCGTGAAGCGCGCCGCCTCGGCCTGCCTGCGGTTGAACCCGCGCACCACGCGCATGCCCGCGAACGCCTCGGTCGCCTGCGCGTCGATGCCCTGGCGCGTCTCGCGCACGTCGCGGAACATCGGGCGGATCCGCGCGATGTACGTTTTGTGCGTCATGAAGATCAGCGGCACCACCGCCGCGGCCCCGATCAGCAGGCGCCAGTCGATGATCGCCAAGATCACCATCGTCCCGGTGAGCTGCGTGACGGCGCGCCACGGGTTGTAGATCATCCCAAAGACCAGCTCGCCCACACCCCCCGCGTCCTCGCGGAGCACGCTGGCGACGCCGCCGGACTTGATCTCGTGGACGCGCGACAAGGGCAGACGCGACGCGTGCTCGAACACACGCTTGCGCAGCCCCACCTGCACGCGCTTGGTGATCCGCGTGCACTGCCAACGCCCCCACATCGCGAATACGACCGCGAGCATGGTGATGAGCATCATCGCCCCGCCCACAATCCACAGCAGCGCCTTGCGCGACGGCATCGAGGCCGGGTCCATCCCGAGCTTCTCGGCAAGGCCCGATGGCCCCGGGTTGTCCGTCAGCACATAGTCGAGCGCGATCTTCGTCGAGATCGGCATCAGCAGGCCCAGGGCCACGGCAACGCTCAGCGTCGCCAGCGAGAACGCGATCGTCCCCCGGTGCCCCACGAGCAGGCCCCAGAACTGGCTGAACAGCCCGGCAAAGCCCCGCCTGGCCTTGGCGGATTTCTTTCTTTCCTTCTTCGCGTCCACGGTGTCCGAGACGCGCTCTCGGACGCCCGCCTGCTTGCGCTTGTGCAGGTACGCCCGGAACCTCAGGTTGCTTGAACGGATGCGTCGTGCCATGGGGCGATCCTAGGGCGGGGGGAGGGGCGGCTTGTGATCGGCACGCCCCCGGCGTAGCTTGTCGCTCATGCCCAAACTCGCGCTGCATTGGCAGATCATCATCGGCCTCGCCCTCGGGGTTCTTGTCGGGCTCGCGATCAACATCGCGTGGGATGCCCAGACCTGGCGCTCGCTGGGCGTGGACAGCCCCAAGGCCTGGATCGACGGGGGCGCCCCCGCAAGCGTCCCCGAAGGCATCGACCTGGACCAGATCCCGGATTCTGTGCGCACGGGTGAATACCCCAACGCCGAGGCGGGGCTCGGGGCCAAGGGCGCCCGGTTTGTCCGCAACGCCAACAGCTTCATCGGAGACCTGTTCCTCCGCGGCCTGCGCTTTATCGCGGTCCCGATTGTCCTGTTTAGCCTGATCGTGGGCGCGTCGAGCCTCAACGACCTGTCCAAGCTCAGCCGCATCGGCGCCAAGACCATCGCGATCTACATCTTCACCACCGCGATCGCGATCAGCGTGGGCCTGCTGCTGGCCAACGTCGTCAAGCCCGGATCGTTTGTGAGCGAGCAGACGCGCGACGGGCTGGTCGAGCGCTTTGGCGTCGAGGCACAGGGCAAGGTCGAAGCGGCCGAGGCGCCCGACGTCTGGAAGACCGTGCTCAACATCGTGCCCGAGAACCCGTTCGAGGCGCTGGCCAAGGGCAACATGCTGCAGGTCGTCTTCGCGGCCCTGCTCATCGGGATCTGCCTCACGCTGGTCAAAAAGGAGAAGGCCCGTGTCGTCATCACGTTCTTCGAGGCGATGACGGACGTGGTCATCAAGATCGTGAATCTGGTGCTGCTGCTGGCGCCGTACGCGGTGTTCGCGCTGATCGCCAAGCAGGTCGCCGAGCTTGGGCTTGATGTGCTCAAGGCGCTGGCGGTCTACTCGGTTGTTGTCGTCGCGGGCCTGGCGACCATGATCCTCGTGGTCTACCCGATCGGATTCCGCGTGCTGGGAGGTGTCCGGTACGGGCGGTTCTTCCGCGCCATCGCCCCGGCGCAGCTGCTCGCGTTCAGCTCGGCCAGCTCGTCGGCGACGCTGCCCGTCACGATGGAGTGCTGCGAGGAACGCCTGGGCGTCAAGGAGGAGGTCAGCGCGTTTGTCCTGCCCATCGGCGCCACGATCAACATGGACGGGACCGCGCTCTACCAGGGCGTCGCGGCGGTCTTCATCGCCCAGCTCTACGGGCTCGACCTGGGCATTGCTGACCAACTCACGATCGTGCTGACCGCGACGCTCGCGTCGATCGGGACGGCGGGTGTTCCCGGCGTGGGGATGATCATGCTCGTGATCGTCTTGCAGAGCGTGGGCCTGCCGCTCGAGGGGATCGCGGTGATCCTGGGTGTGGACCGGATTCTGGACATGTGCCGAACGGTGTGCAATATCACGGGCGACGCGATGGTCTGCACGATCGTCGCCAACAGCGAGGGCGCCATCGAGACCGAGGAACAGGTCGAGGCCCGCCTCCGCGCCGCGCGCGAGCGCGGGCTCGATGAGCACCCGCTCGAAGAGGACGAACTGGAAGAGGCGGCGGGGTAGGGCGTTATTGATGGTCCGAAGACCGTGCCACTGACCCGTCTTCGGGTCAGTGCCGATGCAAGGGTGGCGTGCAGACGGCGCCAGCCTTCTGCACGGTTGTTCGCTCGTGGAGAAGCCGCAGCGGCGTCTCCACGGCACCCGGCACGGATCAGATTGCCGACACACCGGCGAGGCTCAGGCGATCGCCAGCGGCTCGAGCGCCCGGTGCAGCGCGATGATCTGCTCGAACATCGAGCGGGCGCCGATGAAGACCGAGTCTTTCTCGGGCTCGGTCAGCGGGTAGTCCGCCAGGCGGGCCTTCCAGGCGTCCCAGAGCGGGCGTTGGTCCTTGCCGTAGGGATCGAGATAGCGGAACCCGCTTTCACCCTCGGCGCCCCAGGCCTTGCGCAGCTTCATCGCGACAAACTTGTTGCCGTTGTTGGCGCCCTCGCGGACGTAGTGCAGCCCGAACAGCGCGTGCGCATCGGTCCTGCTCAGGGTCTCGACGTGCCCGAGCATCGCCCGGGCGGCGTCGCTCGCCTCGATCGACTCAAGATCCACACCAAAGTGCTCCAGATCCGCCCGCAGGTACTGCTCCTGGAGCTGGCGATCGGAGACGAGGTCCGCGATGACCGGCGTCGTGGCGCGGGCGGCGACGAGCGCCGCGTCCAGCCCGCGGTTGACCACCCACAACTGCTTGAGCAGCTCGACGTAGCCCTGACGCGTCATCTCTCCCTTGACCATCGCCTGGGGCACGCGGTCGTGCTCGGCGAGCTCGTGCAGATCCCAGTTGTCCTCCTTGAGGCGCTGCGTGATCGGGCGCGAATCAACCGCGGGCACGCTGACTGGGGCGCGCATGTGCGGGCAGAGCGAGACACGAGACTCTGGGTTTGCAGCGGGCATGATGGGCTCCTCCTCGACGCGTCCGGATCGGGACCATTCTATCCTTATTGAGACTGAGTCTCAACCGTGGCGCCCCCTCGCCCATCGTCATGCGTCGGAACACCCCCGCTCCTGGCGCAGATATGGTTGCTCTGGAGGATCGATCTCGCGCAGGCCCCTCCGGCGCAGGGGGTTGCGTAAGCCCGATCCAGACCCGACAATCCGAAATGGGGTCGCAGGTCGCCCCGGCAGGGGGTCAGACAGCGCCATGGGCATACAGGACGTCAAGCAGGGGTCGGGCGAGCAACGCCGCCTGTTCATGCAGCGCCTTCTGGCGGACCTGCGCGCACTCGAGCGGATGCTCGACGAGGGCTTGTTTGAGACGGGCGTGCGGCGCATGGGCGCCGAGCAGGAGATGGTGCTGATCGACGAGGCGGGCCAGCCCGCGCCGGTTGCGACAGACATCATGCCCCTGATCGACGACCCGCGCGTCACGCACGAGCTCGGGCGGTTCAACCTGGAGTACAACTGCGACCCGATCGACCTCGGCCCGGGCGCGCTGACGACGCTCGAGCGCCAGCTCGACGGGGCGATGGCGACGGTCCGCAGCGCCTGCGCGAAGGTCGGCGCGCGCCCGCTACTGACCGGCATCCTGCCGACGCTGCAGCTCTCTGACCTGAGCCACGAGAACATCGTCCCCAAAGCGCGCTACTACGAGCTGGACAAGAAGGTCCGCGAGCTGCGCGGCGGGCACTACGAGCTGCGCATCAAGGGCATCGACGAGCTGACCGTCAGGCACGACTCGATCATGCTCGAAGCGCTCAACACCAGCTACCAGCTTCATTACCAGGTCGATCCGGGTGAGTTCGCCATCGCGTTCAACACCGCCCAGGCCATCGCCGGACCGGTGCTCGCGGCGTGCTGCAACTCGCCGGTCCTGTTCGGCAAACGCCTCTGGCGCGAGACGCGCATCGCCATTTTCCAGCAGGCCGTCGATACCCGCCCCGAGTCGAGCCCGCACGAGCGCGAGCTGCTGGCGCGGGTCCGCTTCGGCGAGAAGTGGTGCCGGGAATCGGTGCTCGAGCTGTATAAGGATGATGTCGCGCGGTTCCGGATGATGTTCGGGGCCGAGCACGACGAGAAGCCGCTCGAGCAGCTCGACCGAGGACAGATCCCGAAGCTGATCGCGCTGCAGACGCACAACTCGACGGTGTACCGGTGGAACCGACCGTGCTACGGGATCACCGGGGGCAGGCCGCACCTGCGGATCGAGAACCGGTACCTGCCCTCGGGGCCGACCATCGGCGACGAGGTCGCCAACACGGCGCTCTGGATCGGGCTGATGGCCTCGATCCCACGGGCGTTCCCGGGTTTGACCGGGCGCCTCGCGTTCGAGGACGCGGCGACGAACTTTGTTTCCGCCGCCCGGGCCGGGCTCGACTCGCAGATGATCTGGCTTGACGAGCGGTCCGTCCCGGCCCACACGCTCGTGCTTGATGTGCTGCTCCCGCTGGCGCGCGAGGGGCTCGGGCTGCTCGGGCTGGATGCGGGCGAGATCGACCGGTCGCTGTCGATCATCGCCCAGCGCGTCGAGTCTCGCCAGACGGGCGCGCACTGGATGCTCGCGTCGGTCGCAGCGATGCAGGGCAAGGGCACGCGGGCCGAGCGCCTCGGAGCCTTGACAGCCGCAACCGCCAAGCACCAGCTCCAAGGCGACCCCGTCCACACCTGGCCCCTGGCGAGCCTGAGCGACTCGGGCGCATGGGAGCGGAACTACCAGACCGTGGGGCAGTACATGGTGACGGACCTGTTCACGGTGCACGAGGACGAGCTGATCGACCTGGCCGCGTCGATCATGGACTGGGAGCGTGTGCGCCATGTGCCGGTCGAGGACAGCGAGCACCGCCTCGTCGGCGTCGTGTCGTACCGCGAGCTGCTCCGCCTGCTGGCCGACCCGAACCGGCACGCCGAGACCGTGAGCGTGGGGAAGGTCATGCGTCGCGACCCGGTGTGCGTGTCGCCCCAGACGACGACGCTCGAGGCGATCGAGATGATGCGGAAACATTCGATCTCGTGCCTGCCGGTCGTCACACCCGACAAGAAGCTCGTCGGGATCGTCACGGAGCACGATTTCATGCGCATCGCCGGGCAACTGCTCGAGGGCTCGCTGCGCCAGCACACCGCGCCCCGGGAGACGACGTGAGCACGGAGGCCCGCCCCTTTCGGACCGGCGTTGTCCGCGACCGCCTGATCGGTCGCGTCGAGGGATCGCGCACCGGCGCCCGCCTGATCGTCGTCGGCGCGCTCCACGGCAACGAGCCGGCGGGCGTGCTCGCTGCGCACCGCGTGCTCGACGCCCTGGCGAACGACGACCCGGATCGGATCTCCGGCTCGCTCGTCGCGTTCGTGGGCAACCTGGGCGCGTGCAACGCGCCGGACCCGAACACCCGCTACATCGAGGCCGACCTCAACCGCTCGTTCACACCCGCCCACCTCGAGCGTGTGCGCACGCTCCCCGAGGACGACCTCGGGCCAGAGGAGCGCGAGATGCGCGCGATCATCGGCGTGCTGGATGATGAGATCGGCGATGAGCGGACCGTGCTTGTTGATCTGCACACGACCAGCGCCCCGTCGCCGCCGTTCGTGGCGATGGAGGACACGCTCGCCGCCCGGGGTGTCGTCCGCGCCCTCCCCCTGCCCGTGATCCTCGGGCTCGAAGAGGAGCTCCCGGGGCTGCTGTTTGATTACGTCGTCAACGCGCACCGGATCGTCTCGTTCATCGTCGAATCCGGGCAGCACGACGACCCGGCGAGCATCGACGGGCACGAGGCGGTGATCTGGACTCTGCTCGATGCGCTGGGCATCGTGGAGATCGCAGACGGACCGATCGAGCACGAGGTCGATCCGCGCGAGCGGCTGCGCCGGCGCGCTGGGGCGCTCGAGCGGGCGGTGTTCGACATCCGCCACCGCGAGGTGATCGTCGATGAGGATTACGAGACGCTCCCCGGGCGGAGGACGTTCGAGCCGGTGCGGCGCATGCGCACACCGATCGCGCGTCAGGGCGGGCGGACGATGGTGGCGCCCATGTCGGGCCAGCTCTTCATGCCCAACCGCCAGCCCATCAAACGCCTGGGCGACGACGCGTACTTCATCGTGCGCGAGCTCAGCCGCGGGTGGCTGGATCTGTCTGCTCGCCTGCGCCGCAGCGGGGCGGTGGCGGTCTGGACGCCGCGCCTGCTTCCGGGTGTGCGTCCGAGGCCCGGGCGCCCGGGCGAGCTGCTCGTCGCGCCCGATATCGCGGCGGTGCTCAAGCGACAACTGCTGCACCTGCTCGGGTACCGCCTGATCCGTCACACGCCCGTGACGCACCTCTCTCGCCCGGCCCGCGCCTGGCACGCCGTCCGGGCGATTGTCCGCGCTGGCGTGATGATGCTCGCGGGCATCTTCCGGGGCGGGGAGGCGGGCGTGCTTCCCGATGAGCGCGATGAGGACTGGATCATTTCGCGCCGCGTGCTCGACCAAAGGCCGCCGCAGTGTGACAAGCCACCCCGCAACTGATACCCCCGTGGAATCACCCGCCCGCAGGCCGGGCGTCGATCCGCCCGGGGCGGGCTCCTAGCTTTGCCCTTCATGGGCGAGACTCAAACCAGCACCACCGAGACCCCGGCATTGGCGCGCGAGCGAACGCGCGCCGGCGCCGCGATCGGGGTCCACAGCGTGTGCGACTTCTTCTCGTTCATGGCCGTCTCGCTGCTGCCGCTGCTCGGGGCGAGGCTCGATCTCGAGAACAGCCAGATTGCGATGCTGCTCGGGCTCGGGTCGATCACGAGCGGGCTGATCCAGCCCGCCGTCGCCTGGGCGAGCGACCGGCTGGACACCAGAGCGATCGGGACGCTCGGCCTGTTCGTCGCCGTCGTGTGCATCTCGCTGATCGGTCGGGCGCAGACCTTCGAGCAGCTTTTATTCTTGCACGGGCTCGGGGCCGCGGGCATCGGGGCGTTCCACCCGCCCGCAGCGGCGTGCGTCGGGCAGCTCGCCGGCAGGAAGCGCTCGCTCGGCGTTGCGATCTTTTTCCTGGCGGGGATGCTCGGCGGGGTCGCGGGCAACGTGTTCACGCCGCGCATCGTCGATGCGTTCGCCGAGGCGAGGCCCATCGAGCACGTTGTCGGCGTGCCCGCGTTCGCGTGGGCCAGGATCGCGTGGCTCGAGCCGGACATCGGCTTCGGGCTCGGGTCGCTGGTGTGGATGATGATCCCGGGCCTGCTCGCGGTGCTGGCGCTCGGGTGGGCGATCCACAGCGTGCCGCACCGCCATCGCGATGCGCACGAGAACCACTATGACCTGTCACGCGCCCAGAAGCGGGCGAGGTGGGGGGCCGTGTGGATCCTGTACGCGACGAACCTGCTGCGCTTTAGCGCGAACATGGCGCTGATCTATCTGTTTGCGCAGTGGGCCGAGCAGCATGTCATGCGCGGCCGCCCGGGGCAGGAGCTGACCGACGCGCTCGGGCTCGAGGCCTCGGCACTCAACGGCCCGCTCCAGGGCACGATGCAGATCGGCATGGGCGCTGGCGGCATCCTGCTGGGCGTCTTCCTCAGTGTGCGCTACGAAAAACTCGCCTTCATCGGCTTCCCGCTGCTCGGCGCTGTCGCCATCGCACTCATCCCCGCGGGCGGATCGGTCCCGG
>JAJRXR010000070.1 GCA_024276195.1 Planctomycetota bacterium | reverse complement strand
CGCGGGTGCGCCCCGGTCATCACGCGCACCGCCTCCGGCGCCAGCGAGGTCATCGACTCGCCCGAGTGCGGACGCCTGATCGACTTCGACAGCGCCACAAGCGACGCGGAGCTCGCAGGCAGGCTCGCACGCGAGGTCGAGCGCGTTCTCCGCGACGGCGCGCACAAGGTCGGTCACAACGCGTGGAAGCGTGTCCACAATCACTTCTCGATCGGCGCGCACGCGCTCCGCGCCGGCTCCCTCATCGACGCCGCCGGCGCCTCACCGCCCCGCGCCTGGCCCGCACACCTCAGCCCCGCCTTTAACACGGGCGCCCCCGGCGGAGGGACCGTCCCCAGCGATGCGCCCGTACGCCTCGCCCGCGTGCTCGAAACGCTCGCCTCCCGGCGCGTGCTCATCCACGGCGCCGGCGCGCACACGCAAGCGCTCTCCAGCGCAATCCGCGGCAACACCTCGATCATCGCGCTCTGCGACGACGACCCGGAGCGGGCCGGGGGCGAACTGCTGGGCCTGCCGATCATCGAGCCCAAGGACGCGGGCGCGACCGGCGCGACCGACGTCGTGATTAGCTCCTGGCTACACGAAGAGGCTCTCTGGCAGCGGCGCGACGTGTTCGAGCGCCAAGGCCTGCGCGTCCACCGCCTCTACACGACCTGAGCCCGCGCCCGAGCGCCCTCGAGATGCCCCGCGCGCCAGTGCCAGCGCTTGAGCGCCAGATGGTGCTCGTACAACGCCCCGATGAGCGCCGCCGGAGCGCCGTCCGCCGGCATCCTCGCCCATGACTCGAACGTTTCGCGCAGACGGTCGCACGTTGTTCGCTCGCGCCGGACATACTCGCCCGAGTACGCCAGCTCGTGCTCGCTCGTGATGTCGCGCCCGAACAGCTCGAGTGCGCACCCGGGGTTGGCCAGCGCCAGGGCAAGCGCATCGCGCCCGAGCGATTCTTCACGCCGGAGATAGCCCGCCGGCTCGTACCAGTGCTCGTGTATAGCCGACGCTTCCGGGCGGTAGAGCACGGGCGCGCCGGATCGCTCGCGCAGGCGCCAGGCGAGCTCGATGTCCTCGTACGCGGCGCCCGGGAGCGACCCGCAGAACCCGCCGACATCGCGCACAAGCTCGGCTGGGACCGACAGGTTCAGCGTCCAGGCGTGCCGAAAGCCCCAGTCCTTGTCCGGGTCGCGCCCGTTCATCCGGTTATAGAAAAAGACCATCGAGGTCTCGCGGACCAGGCGGTCGAACAGGCGATCGTCGGGACCGATGCTGAACGGCGCGCTCCCGAGGACCATCGCGCCGCGCCCCTCGCGCTGGAGCGCTCGCTGTGCGCACAGGTGGCGTTCAAGCAGATCGGGCGCGGGCACGACATCGTCATTGAGCAGGAGCAGCGTCCGCCCGCGGGCCTGGGCGATGAGGCGGTTGCGTGTCGCCGCGGGTCCGGAGTGGGGGCCTTCGCTGATGTGCAGGTCCAGCCCGGACGAGACGCGGGCGAGCGCGTCGTGCTCGCCCCGGTCGGGGCCGTCGATCCCGACGAGGATCTCGACGCTCGCCGCGCCCCCGAGCTGATGGGCCAGGGCCTCGACGCACCGGGATACGCCCTGGGGGCGGGAGAAAGTGGGGATCAACACGCTCAGTTCCATGACCCAGAGCATCGGCAGATCGGGCTCGCGGGCAGGAGTCGGGCCTGCGATGGGCCGATAGCGCCGCCAGCGCATCCCCCCAAAGGAGCCCCGACCATGCCCCAGCCCAACAGACGCCAGTCCCCGCGCCACAGTGCGATGCTCGAGTGCAAGGTGCTGCGTCCGTGGACGACAAGCTATCTGGCGGCCCGGACGGGCGACATCAGCGAGACGGGCGTGCTGCTCGTGATCGAGGCCGGCTCGCCCCTGCGTGTGGGCGAGGAGGTCGAGATCGGGTTCTCATGGGAGGGCGAGGCGCTGATCGTCGCCGAGAAGATGGTCCGCGGGACGGTGGTGCGGGCGGGCGGGTCCGACCTGCGGATGCAGCCCGTCGCCGTGGAGTTTGATCGCGCCCAGACGCGCGTGCGATCACTCGCCCAGGCGGCCTGAGACGGATCGACACCTGCGATACAACTGGACCCCAGCCTTCAGGGGCTGGCGGGGGTCATGTGCCCGTTGTGGGGCGCGAGCGACCCGTTGGAGACGCCCGCCGGGACCGAGACCTCAAGACCGCCTTTGGCGCGGTCGAGCGCCTCGAGCGCCTCGCGCATGCGCCGCCCGACCTTGAACTTGGCGGTGTGGCGCGCCGGGACGATGACACGCTCGAGTGTCTTGGGGTTCTGGGCCGTGCGCTCGGCGCGCTGGCGGACCTCGAAGACACCGAAGTCGCGGAACTCGAGTCGGTTGCCCTCGCCCAGCTCGTCGATGACGAGATCGAGGAACAGCTGCACCGTCTTTTTGACATCGACGCGCTTCTGCCCGGTCTCGTCGGCGATGCGGTCGATCAGGCTCTTCTTGGTGATGGTCTTCATATTCCCCGCGCCTCTCGCTCTCTCTGGTCCGCCGACCCGGCGCACTCCCACGCCCGCAGCGGACCGACCCCCGTATTCACCCGCGTCCCGCCCGTGCGGCGTGCGACGCTCCCAGCTTTGGCCCAGCCCGGCCCACGATTGCCCCAACCAGAGTACCCGTCGGGACTTGAAGTATCGCAGGACCATCCGGGCCGGTCAACGCCCCGCAAACGTGACCAGGGGTCCTGGCGCGGAGCGGAGCCCTTTTCTCGGTCCGGATCCCCGCCTCTCTGCCCCCTCCCCGGACAATGATCGCCCATGCCCACCCGCGACGAGGACCAGCCCAGGAGCCCGCACGAGCCCGAGGGCGGCGTCGAGATCGCCCCGGGCGTCCGCGTCGCCCAGGGCGCCCTCCGCTATGAGGCCTCGCGCTCCTCCGGCCCGGGCGGGCAGAACGTCAACAAGCGGGCCACACGCATGCAGCTGCGCATCAGCCTCGCCGACATCCCCATCCCAGACGACGCGCGCACCCGCCTGCGCGCGCGCGCCGGGTCGCAGATTGTCGGCGACGACGAGCTGCTCATCGCCTCCGACGAGAAACGAACCCAGCTCGCCAACCGGCGCGCCTGCGCCGATCGACTGCGCGAGCTGATTGTGCGCGCCCTCGTCCGCCCCAAGCGGCGCGTCCCCACGCGCCCGACCCGCGGCGGGATCGAGCGACGCCTCCAGGAAAAACGCGAACAGTCCGACCGCAAACGCAGGCGGCGCTGGGACCGCGACAAGAGCTAGCCTTCTCCCGATGCCCCAAAGCGCACCACTCATCCTCGCGATCGAGACGAGCAACCCATCCATGGGCAATGCGGGCGTCGCCCTCGGCGTGCGCACCGACGCGGGTGTTGACCTCCTCGCCAGCGAGCCGCTCGCGCCCGAGACGCGCCACAGCGACGACCTCATGCCCGCAATCGCGCGCCTGTTCGATCGCGCCGGCGCCGACCGAGAGCGCCTCGGACGCGTGCTCGTCTCGACCGGCCCGGGCGGGTTCACGGCCTTGCGCATCGCCGTCGCCAGCGCCAAGATGCTCGCTGAGACCCTCGGGGCCGAGCTTGTGCCCGTCCCCAGCGCCCTGGTCGCCGCCAGTTCGCTCGACCCCGCTGACGCGCCCGTGCTCGTCTGCCTGGCCTCCAAAGGATCAACCGCCTTTGCGGTCCGCTTTGAGCATCCGGCCCGGGGCGATCTGGCGCAAACCCTTGGCATTCTGGACGCTACGGGGATGGAAGGCGCCGGCGTCCGCACGATCGCCAGCGATGAGCACCTGCCCGAGCCCATCGCCCGGCGGGCGGCCGAGCTGGGCATCAAGCTCGTCAAGCCCCACCTCAGCGCCGAGGCGCTGATGCGCGTCGGGCACGCGATGCCCGCGGTTGATCCGCTCGAGCTGGCGCCGATCTACCCGCGCGAGCCGGAGGCCGTGCGGAAATGGCGTGAGCTGCACGGCGGGCGCTGATCGCGCCGTCGCATGAGTTCTCGGACCATGGCATCCACGGTCGAAGGCGGAACGGATGTGAAGTTGGGTTGTCCTTGCGTCGATAGCCGGTTGGGCAAGCGCGCCGGGGCAAGGCAGCCCCACCTGGGCCACGGATTGGCCCGGCGCGATCGCCCGCCAGCGCAAGGAGGCGTCATGCCCCCCAAGACCGAGAGCATCGACTGGAGCGAGAAGAAGATCTTCACCACGGGCGAGGCCGCCAAGGTCTGCAAGGTCAGCCAGCAGACCATCATCCGGTGCTTCGATTCCGGGCGCCTCTCGGGCTTCCGCGTTCCGGGCAGCCGCTTCCGCAGGATCCCGCGTGAAGAGCTCATCCGTTTCATGCGCAAGAACGAGATCCCGCTCGAGGCCATCGAGTCTGAGTTCCGGCGTGTGCTCGTCGTCGATGACGACCCGCAGATCGTGGACCTGTTCGTCGATCTGCTCGAGCGCGACGGGCGGTTCAAGATCGAGACCGCGGGCACCGGCTACGACGCCGGGCTGCTCACCGAGAGCTTCAGGCCCCACCTGGTCATCCTCGACTACATGCTCCCCGATATCAACGGCAACATCGTCTGCGAGCGCATCCGCTCGCGCGAGTCGCTGAGTGATACCAAAATCATCATCGTCAGCGGCGTCGTCCGCGAGGATGAGATCGCGTCCCTCCTCGGCGCCGGCGCCCACGAGTTCATCCGCAAGCCCTTCGATGTGGACGAGTTGATCGGTCGCATGGCGGCCCTGCTGGGCCTGGGCGCCAAGGGCGAGAGCGCCCCGAACAACGGGTCCGCCCGCTAAGGCGAGGGAGCCTCGACCCGTGACGCTCCACGACGTTGACGAGATCGACCAGGGCCACGACCGGGCGCCGCAGGTGGAGCTGATCCTCCAGCGCGTCGATGCCCTGCCGACGCTCTCGCCCATCGCGACGCGCCTGATGCGTGTCAGCGGGGCCGAGGACGCGGATCTTGACGAGATTGTCACCCTGATCGAGTCCGACCCGGCGCTGAGCGCCCGGATCCTGGGCCTGTGCCGCAGGGCCGATCTTGGTCTGGGCGATTCGATCACGACGGTCCGGCGCGCGGTGATCATGCTCGGGCTCGAGGCCGTGCAGTCGGCCGTGCTCAGCGTGCATGTCTACGACCTGCTCGACCGCGAGGGCAGCGAGATCGACGCGAACGACCGGGACGACGGCGTCGGGCGGTTCGATCGCCCGGGCATCTGGAGGCACGCGATCGCCGTGGCCTGCGCCTCGGAGCTGATCGCGTCGAAGCACCCGAGCGTGCGTGTGCGACCCGAGGCGGCCTTCGTCGCCGGGCTTTTGCACGACATCGGGCGCCTGACGCTGGAGCTGGTCTTGCCGCGCGCGTACCAGCGTGTTGTGGCGCTGGCCGAGCGGCGCGCGTGCGACAGCGCGCCCGTCGAACGCCAAGTCATCGGGCTGGACCATCACACGGCCGGGCGGCGCGTGGCGCGCCGCTGGGGGCTGCCCAGCGCGATCCAGAACGTCATCTGGCTGCACGCGCAGCCGCTCAGCTCGCTTCCCGACACGCCCGAGCGCGAGCTCGTCGGCGTCGTCACGCTCGCCAAAGCCTTGTGCCGACGCCAGCACCTGGGCTGGTCGGGCGATTTCGGCGAGGCGCCCGAGCTCGAAAGCACGGCCCAGCATCTCGGGATCACGGGCGCCCAGGTCGAGGCGATTGTCCCCGCCCTGCTCGAAGCGGTCGGCGCCAGGTGCGCCGTGCTCGGGCTCGACGAGCGCACCCCGCCCGAGCTGATGCTCGAATCCATCTCCCGCGCCAACGTCCGCCTGAGCGGGCTCAACCAGACGCTGCTGCGGCGCGGGCGGCGCTCTGACCACCAGAAGCGCGTGCTCGACGCGATCGGCGCCTTCCACGCCGGCTGGGGCGCCGACCTGGGCGTGAGCGAGACGCTCGCGCGCATCACCGCCTCGGCCCAGTCCCTGCTCGGGCCTGGTTTTTACGCCTCTGTCCATCAACCAGGCTTTGCGCGACCGTGGCTCATCACGCAGTTTGGCCCGGGCGGGCGTGTGGTCCGCGCCCACTCGGCCGACGCGCCGCTCGGGATCGGCGGCGGGGGCGCCCTCGCCTCGCTGGCCGACACCTCACAGCTGACCATGGGCGACGTCGGCGCCCTGCCCTGGCTCTCGGATTACCTCAGCGACGCGACCGACCTTCGCAACGTGCGCCTGCTGGCGCTGTGCAGCGCCGGCGTCCACCCCGGGCGCGAAAGCGCGACCGGCGACGACCACGACGCGCTGACCGCGGTCCTGCTGCACGAGCCGGACCCGAAGAGCGCCGGATTCACGCGCGAGGAGCTGGGCGCGATCACGAGCGCGTGGTCGGCCGCTGTCATGGGCGCCGCCCGTCACGAGCGGGCCAGGCGCCTGGGCGAGACGCTCGCCGAGTCGAGCCGGGAACTGGCCGAGATGCAGGCGGCGATGACCGAGCGCGAGGCCATGACGCGCCTGGGCGAGATGAGCGCCGGAGCGGCCCACGAGATGAACAACCCGCTGACAATTATTCGTGGGCGTTCGCAGATGCTGGCGCAGCGTCTGAGCAGCGGCTCCGACCGCGCGACGGCCGACGCGATCGTCGAAGCCGCGGCCCACCTGAGCGAGCTGATCGAATCGATGCACCTGCTGGCGTGCCCGCCCGAGCCGAGCACCGAAGCCCTTGAGCCATCGTCACTTGTGCGCGCCGCCGTCGATCGCGCCCGCCTGCGGACCGGCTCAAACCAGGGGGCGCGGATCATCTGCGACGAGGGCGTGGGGACTGCGATGGGCGACCGAGAACAGCTCGGTTCTGCGCTGACAGAGCTGATCGTCAACGCCCTGGAGGCCGCCCCGAACGAGATTGTCGAGCTTCGCGTTCAAACCGACCCGCTCGATGACCGACTGGTATTTCGGATCGTTGATCGCGGCAGGGGCCTGTCCCGCCGGGCGACGAGGCACGCCTTCGACCCGTTCTTCTCCGAGAAGAGCGCCGGACGGCAGACGGGCCTGGGCCTGGCACGGGCAAAGCGCCTCGTCGAGCTTCAGGGGGGCGAGGTCTCGCTCTCTAACGCCCCCGACGGCGGGTGCGTCGCGACGATCAGCGTTCCGCGGGGCGCACCGGCGCCGGGTGGTGGGTTTCTTGGCGGCTTGGCCGCATGACAACGCGAACCGAGGAGAACGACGGGATGGGTCTGCACGAGACGAACAGCACAGGGCAGGGCAATACGCCCGGCGCCAACGAGCGCTCGCCGATCAGCGGCGTCCGTGTGCTGCTCATCACCTCGCGCACCGGCGTCCAGCGACGCCTCGTCAAACTCCTCAGCAAACGCGCCGATGTCGTCAGCGTCTCGAAGACCGTCCTCGATGCGCGCAAACGCCTTGACAAGGGGCTGCACGACCTCGTCCTGATCGACACGGGCATCGGCGGCGGGCTCGGGTGCGAACTCGCCCAGGAAATGAGCGTTTCCAGCCCCGCGTGCGTCTGCGCCATGCTCTCTGACGAGGCCGATCTTGACGACGCGCTGCACGCGATGCGCGCCGGCGCCACCGATCTTATTGCCCTCAACGCCAGCGACACCGACACGCTCGCCCGCATCGAGGCTGCGTGCGAACGCGCCAAGCGACAGCGCGACCGCGAGGCCCGCGTCACCAGGCTCCGGCGCCTGTGCCACCAGCTCAACAGCGCCCGCAAGGAAGTCTCCGGGCACGTCGGCGAGCTGTGCAACGATCTTGTCGAGGCGTACCGCGAACTCTCCGACCAGTTCGAGGATGTCTCGGTCAACGCCGAGCTCTCGAGCCTGCTCCGCCAGGAGCTGGACGTCGAGAGCCTGCTGCGGACGCTGCTTGAGTACAGCCTCGCGAAGGTCGGCTCGACCAACGCCGCGGTCTTCCTGCCCGCGAGCTCGGGCGAGTTCTCGCTCGGGGCGTACGTGAACTATGACTGCCCGAAGGACTCGGCGGAGGTGATGCTGGATCACCTGGCCAACGTCATGGCGCCGCGCTTCGAGCACCAGGAGCAGGTCCTGGCGATGTCCGGCTCGAGTGATCTTGACCGCTACCTGGGCGAGGACGCCCACTGGCTGGGCGAGGCGTCGGTCCTGGTCGTCGCCTGCCGCGAGGATGACGAGTGCCTCGCGGTGCTCACGTTCTTCCGCGACAAGCGCACGCCGTTCGGCGAAAACGACGTGAAGCTGATGTCGATCATCGCCGAGCTGTTCGGCGAGCAGCTCTCGCGCGTCATCCACGTCCACCACCGGCACCTGCCCAAGGACCAATGGGGCGGGTTCGACACGGAGTTCGACGACGACGACGACGGCTTCGGCGACATCGACCTGGCCGCCTGACGCCCGCCGCCTATCCAACCCCATCTCGATGCACACACAGGCGCCTGCGCAAGCCCAGGCTGCCCCCATACCATCGCCCGATGCCCACGCCCCGCTTCCCCGTGATCTGCGGCCCCACCGCCGGGGGCAAGACGGCGCTCGCTGTTGAGCTTGCGCTCGCGCTCGAAAGCGCCGGCCCGGCGCGCGCAGAGATCATCAGCGCCGACGCTTACCTCATCTACAAGGGCCTTGACATCGGCACAGGCAAGCCGACCGAGCGCGAGCGCAAGGGCGTCCCCCACCACCTGATCGACATCGCCGAGCCGGCCGAGCGCTTCAGCGTGCACCAGTGGCTCCGCGCCGCTGAAGACGCCATCGAGCAGATCCGCTCGCGCGGCGCCATCCCCATCGTCGTCGGCGGAACCCACCTCTACATCCAGGCCATGCTCGCCGGGCTTTTCGATGGCCCAGAACCAGACGAGGCCCTGCGCGAACGCCTGCGCGCCATGAGCGCGCCCGAGCGGCGCTCCGAGCTCGAGCGCGTCGATCCAGCCGCGGCCCAGCGCATCCACCCCAGCGACCATCGGCGCACCGTCCGCGCTCTCGAGGTCTTCCGCCAGACCGGGACCCCCATCACCGAACTTCAGACACAGTGGGAACGCGCCCAGCCCGACCGCTCCGATCGCGTGCTCATCGGGCTCGACTGGGCGGGCGAGGCGATCAACCGGCGCATCAACGCCCGCGTGCGGGGCATGATCGAGCGGGGCCTGGTCGAGGAGGCCCGGGCGCTGTGGGAGGGCGGGCGCCTGGGGGCGCAGGCGGGCGAGGCGCTCGGGTACAAGCAGCTCATCGAGCATTTCCGGGGGGAAGCCACGCTGGAGGATGCGATCGAGCGGATCAAGATCGAGACGCGCCGATTCGCCAAAAATCAGCGGACCTGGCTCCGCCGCCTCCGGGCGACCCCGGACTCGGTCTGGCTTGACGCGGAATCCGACACCCCACAGAATCATGCGCAAGCCATTGTAAATAAACTATTTATGTCGCCACCATAGGCGCCCGTCTGGCGCCCGGATCGCGGGTCTGAGTCAAGGCGCCCGGATGAATGGTCCGAGTATGCCCCCGGGCGTGAATCCCGCGAGTCCTCACCCCCTCCGCCTTGACAACCCCCCGCCGCCGGGCATTGGCTCCCCCCAGACCATGGCCAAGAAGACCACCAAAAAATCCGCTTCCAAGAAGAAGACGACCAAGAAGGCCTCGGGGTCGGGCGCCTCGAAGAAGAAGACGAGCGCCAAGTTCGGCGGCAAGGGCCTGGGCTTCAAAGCGGGCATGGGCGTCGGCAAAGACCTCGTCATCGTCGAGAGCCCGTCCAAGGCCAAGACTATCAACAAATACCTGGGCTCGGACTACCTCGTCCTCGCCTCCGTCGGGCATGTCCGCGATCTGCCCAGCAAGGCGGAGAAGGGCAAGAAGGTCCCGGTGCCGGGCGTCGATCTCGAAAACCGCTTCACGCCCACCTACACCATCCTGCCCGGCAAAGAGGCGGTCATCCGCGACCTCAAGAAAGCCGCCAAGGAAGTCCTGGGCTCCGGCGGCAAGATCTGGTTCGCGACGGATCTCGACCGCGAGGGAGAGGCCATCGCCTGGCACCTGGCGCAAGAACTCGGCATCGAGGCGAAGGACGCCAAGCGCGTCATCTTCCCCGCGATCACCAAGGGCGAGATCGCTAAGGCCTGCCAGCACCCGCACCCGATCGACGAGGACCGTGTCAACGCCCAGCAGGCGCG
>JAJRXR010000069.1 GCA_024276195.1 Planctomycetota bacterium | reverse complement strand
CGATGCCGGGGGAGGAGATTGAGGTGGTGGACATGGGGAGCCTCCAGACGGCGAGGGAATGGCGCGCGGACAGGGGGGCATTGTACGGCGGGGAGGGGGGTGGGTGTATTTTTTTAGTCCGCGCGGTGAGGGCGGAGGCCGTGCCTGAAGCTCAAATTGCGAAGATGCGGCGGGTTTTTTAGTCGTCGAAGCTCTCAGTAATGATGCGAGCTGGCCTCAGCTGCACGTCGTACCCGCGAGCCTCGATGGGCATGCTCATGAGCCCCCCGGCGCCAGGCTCGGCTTGGATTCCGCCGTTGTCTGTCCCGTCGATCCCATACGAGTAGAGCACATACCCCCCGGCCGCAGTCGGGTCGAGCTCGTACTTGAACGAACCGCCCCAGGAGACGTCGATCGGAACGCGATCGAAGAAGGCGGGGACGAGATCGCCGAGCGCAGTCGGAGGGGTTCCGTTCTCACTCCGGAACGCCTCGACGGCGAGCACAAGCTCGGTCGAGCCTTTGGCGAACTGATAGAGCAGATCGTTTCTGACCGCTATCTTCACTGTCGTGCTCCCGAGCGCGATCCAGTCCGCCTTGGTGGAATCCTCGGGCGAAATAACAACAGTATCAAGCATAAATTGAAAGTCATGCGCGCCCACTTCAGCAAGCGTGCTCGGTCGATCGACGAGAATACGATCGATCGCCTCGCGGTATGCTCGTTGACTGGCGCCCGACCACGAACGGGGCTTGTCTATCCCCTCGAATGTGTCAGCCCCGGTCGCTTGGCCGAAGAGTGCGTCCGCTTCGAGGATGATTGCGAGCGGGACATCCTGGCGAGCCTTGACGTCGGCGAGCAGCGGTCGTACCGACGATGGAGGAAGCGTTCCATCTCCGGCGAGCGACCGAAGCTCATTCCACATCACTTGGCATACTCCATCGGCGAGGATGTCGTCGATGAGCAGGATCCCCGATGGCGCCGCAACGGCGTGCCCGCGCCGGGCTTCTGCAACAAGACGATCCGCATCGCCTTCGGCGGCGGCAAGGCGCATCCGCAACGCGATGACGCGGGCGAGCGAACGGCGGCTGGCGCCGGTCATTGAAGAGCTTCCGAAGTGATCTAATACCGGAACGTCCGCCGGCCACGGCTCGGGCGTGAGCTGCGCAACACTGACAGAGTCGAGCGGATGGAAAATGCCCTCGGCATCGACTTCATCCAGAAGCCGGACCGCCTCTTCGAGTTCGTCGCACGGCCAAGGTTCGAGGCGCGTCACATCAAGAATCTGAGACGGCGCCTGCGAGACGGGAAGATCAGCGTCCAGCCAATCGTTCGACCAACGCTCCGAGAGAGCCATCATTTGATCGTTCGATGCGTGCCAGACCTCCCAGCCTTCTGTGTTGCTCTCGGGATACGCCTGGCTGAGCAGGCTGTTGTATCGGTCCGCAAACTCCTCCGAGGAAATCGCCGATGGCGCCCGTTTGCACGCGGTGAGGCTCACCGCCGCTGCAGCGAGCAAGAGAACAAGAACTGTCGCTCGTTGCGCATTCATCGGCTGCTCTCAAACACCCCGCGCCCCGTTTTATCCCCCAGCCTTCCCGCGACCACAAGTTGCCGCAGCAGCGGGCACGGCCTGTACCGCTCGCTCCCCAGCCCCTCGGCCAGCACGTCCATGATGTGGGCGCACGTATCGAGACCAATAAAGTCCGCCAAGCGCAGCGGGCCCATGGGGAAGTTGCAGCCGAGCTTCATGATGCTGTCGATGTGCTCGGGCTCGGCCACGCCCTCCATCCAGGCGTAGAAGGCCTCGTTGATCATCGGCATCAGGACTCGGTTGCTCACGAACCCGGCGCGGTCGTTGGCGGGGACGGCGGTCTTGCCCATCGCCTCGGCCAGCGCGATGACGCGGGCCGTCACCTGCTCGCTCGTGGCCAGGCCGTTGATGACCTCGACGAGCTTCATGACGGGGACGGGATAGAAGAAGTGCATGCCGATGACACGCTCGGGAGTTTTCGTCGCGGCGGCGATCTCGGTGATGCTGATCGAACTCGTGTTGGTCGCGAGGATCTGGTCGCCCGTGAGCATCGCGTCGAGGGCGGAGAAGACCTTGGATTTGACCGCCGCGTCCTCGACGACCGCTTCGATGGCGATGTCGGAACCCGCGAGCTGGTCCATGTCGGTGACGTAGCTCAGGCGGGCTTTCGCTTCGTCGGCCTCGGAGGCGGTCATCCGCTCCTTCTCGACGGCCCGGGCCAGGAGTTTGTCGTGGGTTTTCTGGCACTTGGCGATGGCGCCGGATGATGTGTCGAAGATGGTGGTCGTGAAGCCAGCGACGGCGGCGACCTGGGCAATGCCGCCGCCCATCTGGCCCGAGCCGATGACGCCGACCCGGCTGATATTGGGGGTGATGGTGTGCATGGGAACTCCTAGCGGCTTGCGCGAGAGCTGGAAGCCCTCGCCTCCGGCTTTGTGAAAGGCTCGAAGCCCTCGCCTCCGGGGAATGGTTGAGAAATAGGGTAGCGCTTCGGGGCATGCGCGAGGGCTGGAAGCCCTCGCCTCCGGGGGAGGAGGGGAGGAGGGGGGAGCGTGTAGGCTTGGGGTATGAACGAGGAGAGTGAGCGGGCGCGCCGGGTGATGCTCAAGATGCTTGAGCGCCGGGCGTACTCGCGCCGGGAGCTGGTTGATCGGGCGGTTCGCAAGAGCTGCGAGCGCGGGGCGAGCGAGGACGCTGCAGAGGAGCTTGCGCGGGCGGGCATCGTGAACGACCGGGCGCTGGGTGAATCGGTGGTTCGGGTTGAGCTCGGGCGCTTGCCGGCGGGGCGGGCGCTGCTCGAGATGAAGCTCGTCAAGCGCGGGATCGATCGCTCGCTGGCGAGCGAGATTGTGCGCGAGGCGCTGGCCGAACGCCAGACGGATGAGGACGCCGACGAGGTCGCCAAGCGGCACATGAAGAGCTTTTCGCCGACGCTGGGGCGCGAGGCGATCCGCAGGCGGCTGTACGGCAAGCTGGCGCGGCGCGGGTTCTCGCCCGAGGTCGCCCGCGCCGCTGCGGAACGGGCGATGCGGGGGCTCGGCGATGAGGCGTGATCCGGCGTAGAATCTTGGCATGAAGCATCTCCACGGCGTGCTCGGTGCTGGGATCATCGCTGGCCTCCTCTCCATTGGCACTGCGCTTGCGGGGTGCGTCTCCGACCACAACGCCCGCCCGACGCTCGGGTCGAACATCACGCTCGACTCGCTCGAGGGCGGCGGCACGGACGGAGACCCGCCCAGCCTGCGCGGGCTGGATCGGTCCAACTGGGGCGCGACGAGCATCCGCGTCCCGGTCGATGGCACGGTCCACCGCCCCACCTACGCCCGGACACACCTCTACGACGACTCGCTGGCGCGCCAGAAGGGGCTGTACCCGACCAGCGAAACAGCGCTCGAGCTTGACGGCTCGCGCTGGATGGGGGCTGCAGAGATCGCGGCCCAGCCGTTCCACTTGATTGTGGACGCGGGCATGCTGCCCCTGCGCGTGGCGATGGCGCCGCCCTGGACACGGACGCAGAGCCCCAGGGCGGTCTACAAGCGCCGCCCCCCGGGCGGGTGGCTCACGGGCGGGGCGCCTGTTGAGGTCGAGGCGGAGGCGGCGCCAGACGCGGCTGGCGAGCCCGACAGCCGCGGCGAAGTGCGGCAGGTCGAGCCCGATGCGTGAGCTTGATGCGCGGGGACTGCCCGAGGGATACCCGTTTCAGGATGGGCTGGAAATCTCACCTCGTGAGGCAGCGGCGGCGCTGGCGGCGGGCAGGTCCGGGTTTCTCCTGATCGACTGCCGTGAGGCGTTCGAGCTGGAGCTGGCAAGCATTGTCGGCGCCTTGCACATCCCCAAGGGCGATACAGCGGCGAGGCTCAACGAGATCGACGCGGACGAGGACACTCCCATCGGCGTGATCTGTCACTCGGGCGTCCGGTCGCTGCACGTCGCGGCGTACCTGCAGGAGCAGGGGCTCGGCGGGGCGCGCTCGATCGTCGGGGGGATCGACCTGTGGTCACGCGATATCGACCCGGGCGTTCCGCGGTACACGAAGTAGCGGTGGCGCGAGCGGGGTTGAGCGGGTTGAGTTGAAAACGAAAGCACCCCCGGGGATCGCTCCCCGGGGGTGTTGAAGATTTTGTCTGAGACTCAATGAGAGTCGCAGGGAGTCCTGATTAGTTGCCGCAGGCGGCGGAGCCGAAGTCGGTCAGGAAGGCGATGACGTCGGAGAAGTCACAGTTGTTGGGGACGCCGCCGACAGAGTTGTCGTAGTTGCCGATGCCGTCGGTGCAGGCGCCACCGAAGTCGGTCAGGAAGGTGAGGACGTCGGTGAAGTCAGCCGGGAGCCCGGAGCTGTCGAAGTCGGCGGCGCAGCCGCCGGGGGTGCCCGGTCCGTAGAGCTGCAGGTAGGAGGAGGCGTAGGGGGTGCCGGTGACGCAGTCGAGGCCGCCGAAGAAGAAGGTGCCGATGTAGGGGCTGGTGGAGGGCGGGCAGGAAGGCCCGGTGGAGTAGATGTCGAGGGCGTCAAAGAGGCCTGTGGCGTCGGCGGGATCGGCCGGGAGGTCGCCCGGGTTGCCGAGCTTGTCGGCGACGGCGTTGAAGCCGTTGGCGCCCTTGGTCATGCCCGGGGCGCCGGTGGTGCCGAGGGTGGACTGATCGAAGCGCATGGAGAAGGAGAAGTCACCAAGGGTATCGCCGTCGATGTCCTGGCCCGAGGTGTTGGGGAAGCCGTTGAGGGAGCCGTAAAGGGCGGCGCCGGAGATGCCGGTGCCGGCGTCGTCAATGTTGTCGTTATCACCGAGCTCGAAGTTGAGCGAGGGCTGGGGGGAGGCGCCACCATGGAAGTCGATGGTGAGGAGGTAGACGGCAACGAAGCCGGGGGGGAGGACGCCGACGGAGCCGGCGAGGGTCGGGATGGTGAGATCAAGGATGCAGGAGCGGCCAGAGAGACCGGGGAGGTCAGCGCTGAAGCCGTTGTCGTTGTCGCTGAAGGTCATGGTCATGTCGTAGCCGACAATGCCGTCACCGATGGAATCGGAGTCGGCGTCGAGGTCGGGGGCCGAGATGCCGTAGGACGTGACGAATGAATCGACGACGCTGTTGAAGGCGATGTCGCCCCACCAGTTGTTCCAGGAGCCTTCGCAGGGGAAGGTGCCGCCGACGCAGGCGCCGCCGAAGAGGTCGCCCAAGCCGTCGCCGTCAAGGTCAACATCGTCGATGATGCCGACGGTGCCACCGGTGGCACAGGGGTCGGTGTTGATGCTGCTCCACAGAAGGGCGCCATCAACGCGGGAGGTGCTCTCCCAGGAGGTCACCACGCGCTCGCCGGTGGCGGGGTTGTAGTAGATGTGACCGACGGGCATGGCCTTCATGGCCCGGAGACCAGTCTGAGCCTGACGATCGTTTTCCGCGTTCGCCGAACCGGCCATAAGGCAACCGGCAGCCATCGCGAGGGTAAGTCCACTCTTCGCCTTCATTGAAAGCTCCTCTCGTTTGAACCATTCTTCAAGCGGTCTCGGGGGTCCGAGACCAAACACAGAAACCCATACACACATGACGAGCGCGGTTACGAACCGCGACCGTTCAAGAGTCAAAAAGAATCGACAACGAATCCAACGCCAAAGAGACCTCTCTCAACCCGACGTGACCCAGACTCAAGACCCCACGAGAAATGAGTTCGAGAGCATGCGACACGCGTCGTTGTCCGTACCCCCTCCAGGGTACTCCCTGTCAAAGACCAAAAACCTTGCGCCCCAAAGAACCCGGACGCTGCAACGAATATACCGGGGGGGCGGCACGATGCAAGAGGACGCCCAGTGAAATCGGAAAGTTTGGAATAGCCGGCATTACTCGGCCAAAGAGATCAGACATCCAGAATGCCCCAGCTTTACACCCGCACGAGAATGTCGGGCTCGGAACCGCCGCGAACGCGGCTCTAGCCTCTACGCGGGAGATTCAGCCCTGGATCCGTGACCGATAAGAAAATGGGCAACTTGGACGCTCAGGATCGGACCTTGGGCGCCCTGGCGCCCTCCATCTGGGCGACGAACCGATCGAAATGCCCCGCTGCGTCGTGCGGCCCGGGCGAGGCCTCCGGGTGGTACTGCACCGCAAAGATGTCGCGACCCGTCACACGGAACCCGGCGACAGTGTCGTCGTTGAGGTGCGTGTGCGTCACCTCGCCCCCGTTTGCACGGAGCGAATCCGCATCGACCGCGAAGCCGTGGTTCTGGCTTGTGATCTCGACCCTGTTGGCCTGAGCGTCAAGAACAGGGTGGTTGGCGCCGCGATGCCCGAACGTGAGCTTGTACGTCGTCGCCCCAAGCGCAAGAGCCAGGAGCTGGTGCCCGAGGCAGATGCCGAAGGTCGGGATCGCGGATTTTTCCTCAAAGAGCAGGGTCCGGAGGGTGTCGATGGTCCGCTCGACCGCTGCGGGATCGCCCGGGCCGTTCGAGATGAACAGCCCCTGGGCCTGACCCGAATCAAACATCTCGCCCAGCGCCAAGGCGCTGGTGTCATGCGAGACCAGACGGACCCGGCACCCACGCTGCGTGAGGTGGCGCAGGATGTTGCGCTTGGCGCCGCAGTCGAGGGCGATGACGGTCAGGGGGTCGCCCACGGGCGTCACGCCCGGTGGTGACCAGGGGGCGAGCGATTCGGTCCAGGGCGGCAGATCGTCGTGCGTGCCGACCGTGCTGGCCAGGTCGGCGCCCTCCATGGGCGGGCCTGAGCGGGCCAACTCGAGCAGGGCGCGGTCCGAGATCACAGGGTCATCGGTCACAACGCCGCTGATGGAGCCCCGGGATCGGATCAGGCGGGTCAGGGCGCGGGTGTCGATCCCCTCGAGCGCGAGCACGCCCGCATCACGGAGATAGGCGTCGAGCGAGGCCGTCGCGCGATAGTTGGAATGCCGGCGGGCGAGTTCGTGGATGATGAATCCGCGGACACTGACGCCGGCGGATTCGAGGTCTTCGGGGTTGACACCCGTGTTGCCGACGAGCGGAGTGGTCTCGACGAGGATCTGGCCGGTGTAGGACGGGTCGGTCAGGGACTCTTGATACCCGGTCATGGCGGTGTTGAAGACGACCTCGCCGACCGAGCGAATCCCTTGATTCACAGCCCCGAACGGGCGCCCACGGAACAGCGAGCCGTCCGCCAGGACAAGGCGTCCGGCGGGGGGCGTTGCGGGTTCGATGGGGCGTTGAGCGCTCACCGGGTAGAGTCTAGCGCACGGATGAACCACACGTTTCTCTTTGAGGATGACTCACGCGACTTCGCCCTGGGCGAGGGGGAGCGGTACGTGCGCGTGGCCGTCGAGCGGGGGATCGACTCGGGCGACGCAGGCCTGACGTACCGAGCCCCCGAGGTCGTCGTCGGCGACCGCGTGGACGTCCCGCTCGGGCGCGGCGACACCAGGACGGGCGGGTTCGTCATCGAGGTCGGCGGGCCTGACCTGCTCGGGGGGCTCGACCCGAGGCGGGTCAAGCGCATCCTGAGCGTGCGCGGCTCGCGCCTGCCCGTTGAGCTCGTCGAGCTGGCCCGCTGGATGAGCGGGTACTACGTCAGCCCGCTGGGGATGGTGCTCGCGACGATGATGCCCGCGGGCGTCAAGGCCGGGACCGGGCGGCGGACGCGCATCCGACTCGAACCCGCCGCAGAACTCGCGGGGCTGGGCGATCGCCTCGCCGCGGGCGAGATCGAGGGCCTGCGGGCGACGCCCTCCGTGCTGGCAGCGTGCAGGGCGCTCGAGGGCATCGAAGGCGATCGATTCCCGATCGAGGCGAGGGAGCTGGGCAGGGCGCTGGGGCTTTCCAACGCAGGCCCGGTGAACAAGCTGGTGGGCGCGGGCGTGCTGCGCGAGGTGGAGGTGGCGTGGGTCCGGGCGCCGGAGGCGTTCTGGGACGAGCGGCGCGTCGAGGCGCCCAAGCCCAGGCCCGAGCTGACCCCGGACCAGGCCCGGTGTGTCGAGGGGATCGGCGCCTCACTCGGCTCGTTCGCTGCCCATCTCCTGCGGGGTGTGACGGGCTCGGGCAAGACAGAGGTCTACCTACGCGTGATCGAGGGCGTGCTCGCGCAGGGGCGCAGCGCCATCGTGCTCACACCCGAGATCGCCCTGACGCCCCAGACCGCCGGGCGATTCATCGACCGGTTCCGCGCCCAGGGCGTGGCGGTGCTGCACTCGGGCATGAGCGCCTCGGCCCGGCACAAGCAATGGGCCGCGGCGGCCTCGGGTGAGGCGCGGGTCGTCGTCGGGGCACGCTCGGCGATCTTCGCCCCTCTGCCGGATCTTGGGGTCATCGTCGTCGATGAGGAGCACGACAGCTCGTACAAGCAGGACCAGCTCCCGCGCTACCACGCGCGCGACGCCGCCATCAAGCGGGCGCAGATCCAGCAGATCCCCGTCGTCCTGGGCAGCGCCACCCCCTCGCTCGAGAGCTGGCACAACGCCATGATCGGGCGGTTCCCGCTCTGGGAGCTGCCCGAGCGCGTCGGCGGCGGGAAACTTCCCAGGGTGGAGATCGTGGACCTCGGGCGCGAACGCCGCCTGCGCCAGCGGCTCGAGCGGCGCAAGGTGCATGTTCTTGAGTCGATCGGGCCGACGCTCGAAGCGGCCATCGCCGAGACAATCAACGACGGCGGGCAGGTGATCTTGCTGCTGAACCGGCGCGGGTACGCCGGGTACGTCGCGTGCCCGGACAGCGTGTGCGGGTACAAGCTCGAGTGCGAGCAGTGTGACGCGACGATGGTTGTCCACCGCGCCAACTCGCGGCGCGGGTACCTGCGCTGCCATCATTGTTTGAGCGAGCAACTCCGCCCGGAGACCTGCCCGGTGTGCTCCAAACGCCTGATCGACCTGAGCGTCGGCACGCAGCGCGTCGAAGAAGAACTCGAATCCCGCTTCGGGTCCACGCTCGGGCTGCGCCTGGGCGAGACCATGCTCCGGGTGGACTCGGACTCGATGCGCTCGGCCCGGGACTACTTCGACACGCTCGAACGATTCAGCTCGGGCGAGATCCGCCTGCTGCTCGGGACGCAGATGATCGCCAAGGGGCTCGATTACCCGAACGTGCGACTTGTGGGTGTGATCAACGCCGACACCGGGCTGCACATGCCCGACTTCCGGGCCAGCGAACGGACGTTCCAGCTTGTGTCGCAGGTCAGCGGGCGGGCCGGGCGAGGCAGCGAGCCCGGGCGCGTGATCGTCCAGAGCTTCGCGCCCGAAGAGCCTGCGCTGGTCCTCGCGGCCAGGCACGACTACCGCGCGTTCGCCGAGGCGGAGCTGCGCCAGCGATCCGCCGCCAACCTGCCCCCCCACTGGCGGATGGCCCGGATCATCTCGCGCGATGAATCACTCGATCGCGCCCAGGAGCGGATCGAATCCATCGCTCAGGCGCTGCGCGCCCTGGGCGAGGCGGGGCTGACGCTCGAAGGCCCGGCGCCCTGCCCGGTCTCGCGGGTCGCGGGGCGCTTCCGCGTGGCGCTGGACCTGCACAGCCCGGACCCACGGGTGATCCAGCGGGCGATGAACGCGGTGCGTGGCGCCGGGTCGCTCACCAGCGACACGCACATCGCTGTCGATGTGGACCCGGTCTCGCTGCTGTGAGCGGGGTAAGACGCCGGCCCGAGGCGTCGGCCTGATAGGATGCGCGCCGATGAGTGAGCTTGAAGGACAACGCGCGGTGGTGATGGGGCTCGGACGCTTCGGGGGCGGGCTGGGCGCCGCCCGCTGGCTCGCGGCCCAGGGGTGCGACGTGCTCGTGACCGACCTCGAATCCGAGGACCGACTCCACGAATCGGTGCGCGCCCTCGACGACCTGACCCGCACGGGGCGCATCAGCCTTCGCCTCGGTGGGCACAACATCTCGGACTTTACCGCGTGCGACCTGCTCGTCGTCAACCCCGCGGCGCCGACGCCCTGGGACAACCGGTTTGTCCGCGCCGCCGAGGCTGGCGGGGCGCGTGTCACCAGCGAGATCGCCCTCGTCTGCGAGCGTCTGCCCGCGCGCGAGCGGGTCATCGGGATCACAGGCTCGGCCGGCAAAAGCACCTGCGCCGGCATGATCGCCCACGCCCTCGAACGCATGGGCGAGCGATGTGTACTCGGGGGCAACATCGGCGGCTCGCTGCTGAACGATCTTTCGCGCATCGACGACGCGACGTGGGTCGTGCTCGAGCTCTCGAGCGCGATGTTGCACTGGCTCGGGCAAGAGGAGCGGGCGTGGGCAGCGGGCATCGCGGTCGTGACCAACCTCCAGCCGAACCACCTCGACTGGCACGGGTCCGTCGAGCACTACGAGCAATCCAAGCGGTTCATCCTCGACGCACAGAGGCCCGGGGATCGGTGCGTGCTCGGCCCCGGGCTCGACGCCGACCGCTGGCGGGCGGCGCCAGGATGCGATTGTTTCAAGGTGGACAGCCCCGACCCCGTGCCCGGGCTCGTGCTTCCGGGTCGGCACAACGCGATCAACGCGCGCATCAGCGCCCGCGCCATCGCCTGCGCCCTGGGTGAAGACCGGCACGACGACGCCCTGCGCCTGGGCGCCGGGTTCCCGGGGCTGGCCCACCGTCTGCGCCTCGTCTCCGAGGCCCGCGGCGTGCTCGCGTACGACGACTCCAAGTCCACCACGCCCGACGCGACGCTGCTGGCGATCGAGGCCGTAGGCGAGCGCATCGAACGCGGGCGCGCCGGGGTCCACCTCATCGCCGGCGGGTACGACAAGGGCGCGAACCTGGCGCCGATCGCTTCGGCTGGCGCGTCGCTGGCTGGGCTGTACACGATCGGGGCCACGGGACGTTCGCTGGCCGAACAGAGCGGCGACGCTTCGCGCTATCTCGAGACGCTGGAATGCGCGGTCCGGAGCGCGATGGCGCGGGCGAAGGCGGGCGAGGCGGTGCTGCTGAGCCCGGGGTGCGCCTCGTGGGACCAGTTCGACAACTTCGAGCAGCGCGGACGCCGGTTCGCGGACCTCGTGCGCGCGTTGACTTCGGGGCGGAGACAAACAGCGTGAGATGGACAGCGTGCATCTGGGTTGGCGTGCTGGGCCTGCTCGGCGCGTGCAGCGCCACCCCACCGCCGAACGAAGCCCCCCCACCGCCAACGCCGAGCGTCGAGTCGACCCCCGAGAGTCCCGCTGAAGAACCCGCCGACGCTGGGGCGCAGGGCGCCCCCGAAATCGACGCGGACACCGGCGCCTTTCGTGAGGTGTTCGAGCATGTCCGGATCGACGCGCAGCGCCGGATCGTCGAGTTCGATGGCATCGTGCCCATCGACGCCCATCACGCCGACACGCCCGATGTGTACCTCGAGGTGATCGCCTGCACACGCGGGACGCGCGAGCACGAGGCGCTGGTGATGACCGAGGCCCGCCCGTCGCACATCCACGCGGCGATGCTCCTCATCGGGCTGACCCCCGGCGCCCCGGGGGCGCCGGCTGGACGGGGCAAGGACGCGCTCGCGCCCGCCGGCGACGGCGTCCGCGTCCGCATCGCCTACACCGACGCGTCGGGGCGCGAGATCGAGACAGACGCTGCGAACTGGATTCGGCACGCCGAGTCCGGCGAAGCATTTACCACCAGCGGGTGGGTCTTTACCGGCTCGCGCGTCATCGAGCACCGCGGGCGCGAGGTGTACGACGCCGACGGGACCGGGCTGGTCGTCGGGCTGGCGATGTTCGCCAACGCTCGCGTGCGAGCGCCCTCGACCGGCGGGGCGACGGTCGCGCTCCGAGACGGGTTCAGCCCGGAGGCGGGGATCGATGAGCCGGTGTGGATCGCCAACCCGGACCTCGTGCCCGAGTTCAAGACACGGGTGGTGGTGCGCCTGAGCGCGGAGTGATTGTTTATCCGAGCCGCGAGCGTAAGCTCGCGCAGTATTGGTACGCCCGCACGAGCTCACGCTCGCGGCTCGGATGAAGCAGCGCACCGCGTCAGGGGACGAGACGGAAGGTCAGGTCCTGGGGGGCGTCGGTGTCGCCCGGGCCGACGACGCTGAGCGTGACGCGCTTGCCGATGAGCGCGTCCTGGCGAATCAGCTCGACGAAGACGTCCTCTGCGGTCTCGACGGGCACGCCGTTGACGTGGGTGACGAGCTGGCCCGACTCGAGCCCGGCGTCGTCGGCGATCGAGCCCGGGGCGACGCCCGTCACCAGCGCCGGGACCTGGTCCGGACGCTGGCGCTGCGAGCCGATGACGGCGCCGAGCTGGGTCATGATCGAGCCGCTCGAACGCTGCGCGAGGACCTCGTCGGGCATGGCGCCGAGCGTGACAGAAACACTCCGCGTGCTCCCGGCGTTCTCGGAGTACACCGTCAGCGGGATCACGGCGCCCGCGGGCGACGAGCCGATCAACGCGCTGAGGATCTCAGAATCTGTCACCGGCTGGCCCATGATCTGCGTGATGATGTCGCCCGCCCGCAGGCCCGCGTCCTGCGCCGGACCACCCGCGACCACATCGCTGACCTTGAGCCCCCGGATGAACTCGTTGTCGGTCTCGAGGCGCTCGATCGCGAACGAGGAGAACGAGACGCCCAGGAACCCGCGCGAGACGCGCCCGGTTTCGATCAGCTGCGACACAATGGGCTCGATGGTGGCGATGGGGATGGCGAAGGAGATGCCCGCAGAATCGCCCGTGCTCGCCTCGGAGCCCGACGTGTCGGCGCCCGTGGCGATGGCGACGTTCATGCCGATGATCTCGCCCCGGATGTTGATCAGCGGCCCGCCCGAGTTGCCCGGGTTAACCGCGGCGTCGGTCTGGATGAAGTTGGTGTAGCCGCCGAACGGGCTTGCCGTCTGCGGGGCTCGCCCGAGACCCGAGATGATGCCCTCGGACATGGAGAACTTGAAGCCGAAGGGCGAGCCGAACGCGAACACGCGCTCGCCCTGGCGCGGGTGCGAGGCCGAGGCGCGGACCATCGGGATCAGGGCGCTCGCTAGATCGACCTTGATCACGGCAACGTCGGTGTACGGGTCGGCGCCGATCAGCTTTGCGCTGGCGACGCGCCCGTCGTTGAACTCCACGCTGAAGCGTTCGGAGCCGCGGACGACGTGGGCGTTGGTGACGATGTGCCCCGTGGTGTCGTAGGCCCAGCCGGCGCCGCTCGCGCCGCGGAAGCTGAACCCTCGGGCGCTGCGCGGCGGGGTAATGTGGACGATCGAGGGTCGGACGCTGTCCGCGATCGACGCCACCGCCCGGTCGATCCGCGCCAGCACGTCGTCGTCTGAAACGATCTGGCGCGCGAGGTGGACCTCGGCGCGGGTCTGGACGTGGGCGAAGCGGGCGAAGATCGCCGGTGCCGCCAGCAACGCCACGGCGCACGTCATCAGCACCACGAGCGCGGGTCCGAACGCGATAAAGCGACGCATGGAAACTCCCTTCGGAGGGGTGTCGAGCGAGCGGGAGAGCCGCTCAGGACGGGTTCTTGGTCGAGGGCCTGGGCATGGGAGCAGGGCCAGCGCCCCGTGAGCCTTGTTCGTCAGACTGAATGCCCAGTTTCCGGGCTTCCCCCTCGCTCATCGTGTACCGCTGCCCGCCGATCTCGCCCCGGGCGACCCGGGAGACCCACTCCTGAGCCGCCCGAACTATTTCCGTACCAAGGTCCGCGACCGGGTCGGCGAACCTCGGCGGGTGATCGGTCAGACCCAGCAGATCCTGAATCACAAGAACCTGCCCGTGGCACGACGTCCCCGCGCCAATCCCGATCACCGGGACGCTCGTCCGCTCAACAAGCGCCCGGCACACCTCCGGGGGCGTCGCCTCGACGAGCAGCATCACGGCGCCGCCCTGCTCGAGCGCGACCGCGTCGTTGATGACCTGCTCGGCCTGGATCGCGGTTCGCCCCGCGGCGCGGTAGCCCCCCGTGAGCGCGACCTGCTGCGGGCGCAGCCCGACGTGCGCACAGACCGCGATCCCCGCGCGGGTCATCTGCGAGATGCGATCCGCCATGGAGGCGTCGGCCTCGACCTTGACGATATCCGCCTTGCCCTCGGTGACGAAGCGGGCCGCGTTGCGGATCGCGTCCTCGTCCGAGACATGAGCCGTGAGGAAGGGCATGTCGGCCATGACCAGCGTGTTCGGGGCGCCGCGCTTGACGGCGGCGGTCAGCTCGACCGCAAACCCCAGCGGCATGTCCGTCGTGCGCTCATGCCCCAGGATCAGCTGGGCCGCCGAGTCGCCCACGAGTAGCAGGTGCACACCGGCGCGTTCGAGCCACCTGGCCATCGTCGCGTCGTAGGCGGTCAGGCAGGCGAAGGGCTCGTTGTTGCCCGCCATCCGCACGAGCGTGCGCAGCGTAATCGGCTTGGAGCGGGGCTCGGGCTGGGGGGCGCCCGGGGCGTTTTTCTTGCTCTCGTACACAACCTGAGTATACAACGGCGGATACGCCGGTTGCGTCGGGAGCCCCATCTCAGATCCACAGGTGGGGATTCAATCTCTCCGGACAGGCTCGCCGCCCGCCCCGCCCTTCCTTTCTCGGACGCGATACGCTCAGGGCATGACCAAGAGCCTCCTTACCGTCGCCGCCCTCTCGCTGCCGCTCGTCCTGGCCCCGGGCGCCGCCGCCCAGACCGTCGAGGCCTGGGTCTCGGGGCTCTCCAAACCCGTGGACTTCGCCCCGGACCCGTCGAGCGAGGAGCGGTTCTATGTGGTCGAGCAGGGCGGAAAAATCCGCATCATCGAGGACGACGCGCTGCTCGACGACGCCTTCTTCTCCATCGACACCTCCGACTTCAGCACCCAGAACTGGGAACAGGGGCTCCTCGGACTCGCGTTCGACCCCGGCTTTGAGGACAACGGCTTCTTTTATGTGAACTACACCGCCAAGGACGGCTCGACGCGCGTCAGCCGCTTCTTCGCCGCCGACGAGCACAGCGCCGACATGGACTCCGAAGAGATCCTCATCGAGATCAAGCAGCCCTACGGCAACCACAACGGCGGGTGTATTCGGTTTGGACCCGACGGCATGCTCTACATCGGCATGGGCGATGGCGGCGCCGCCAACGACCCGCACAACGCCGGGCAGAGGCTCGACACACTCCTCGGCAAAATCCTGCGCCTCGACGTGACCGGGGAGCCCGACGACGGCAAGAAGTACGCCATCCCGGGCGACAACCCCTTCACCGAGGACACCGCCGCGCGCGACGAAATCTGGGCCTACGGCCTGCGCAACCCCTGGCGACTCGAGTTCGACTCCGACGCCAACCTCTGGATCGCCGACGTCGGGCAGAACCGGTTTGAGGAAGTCCACGTCCAGCGGGGCGCCTCCAAGGGCGGCGAGAACTACGGCTGGAAAGTCATGGAAGGCGACGGACGCTTCAAGCCCGGACGCGCCAAGTTTCAGGACCCGCCCAAGCTCGACGCCGAGGTCCACCGCAAGCGCGGCCTCGAGGCGCCCGTGTTCGTCTACCGCCACCACCCGCTCGCGTCGATCACCGGCGGCTATGTCTACGAGGGCAAGACCATCCCCAAGCTCCTCGGACGCTACATCGTCGCCGACTTCATGTCCGGGCGAGTCTGGACGTTCAAGCTCGGCGAGAACTGGCGGGCGGACGACGTGGTGGAGATCACCGAGTCGTTCAAAGCCGGCTTCGGCCCGAGCGGCTCGGCCCAGGCCATCAGCAGCTTCGGACGCGACAACGACGGGGAGCTATACGTCCTGGATATGCGGGGCGGACGGGTGCTGAAGATTGTGGAGTGATGGACGGCGACTCACAAGAGTTCTCCGATCGCGCATTGACTTGGCACGAGCGTCGAAGTTGGCATCTGAGTCTTCTTGTGTTCGCCTTGAGCGGCGCTATACTGGCGTGCATATTTGCATTGAGTGTTTGGCCTACCCTGCGCGCGAACTACCCGATTCTGCCGAGAATGGGATGGCTGCTGATCGCAACTGCCATCCTCGCGTTGGGATGGGTGAGACTGTTCCGGAATGTCATACAGCAAGATGACCGACGGATGCGCCTGATCGCCGAACGATGTCCATGGTGCGATTATGACCGCTCGATCTCGACGGAGCTGCCTTGCCCGGAGTGCGGTCGCCTCCTCGCCCCGATCGAACCAGAGCCCGACGCGATCTAGGCGGGTGGCGTGGTCTGAGCCCGAAGGGCGAAGGCCACGAACTGGGCGGCTCGCGTGGCCTTCCGTCCTCGGCTCCAGACCACGCCACCCCCTCATCCGGGCATAGGATTCTGGCGATGCGTGTACTGGTAATCGCTGGTATCGGGGTCATTCTCGCCACGACGGCGCTGGTGAGTTGGTGGCCACGCGAGGAGATGTTGCCCATCATTCCCGAGTTAGGCCCCCCATCGAGCCGGTGCTATGACGTGGCCCTCGCAATTGATGAGACATTCGCCTGCGCGGATGACATGTCAGCGATGACCGTGCCGGAGGCCGTCAGCAGTGTGACGAGAGGTGAGTCGGCTGCTATCCCACTCCAAATGCTGGATTGGTACTTTCCGTATCCGGCAACGGGCGAGCCCTACCTCGTCAACCCAGACAATGAGATCTGGCGAGGACAGAGGTCTGCCGAGGATGTGATGGTTGTCGCCGTGACCTCTCGGGGACTGGACGGTCCATTGCGAGCTCACTTCGCGGACGGGCGAGATCGGGACTTCGAGACGGTCAAGGCCTCCGGGATTTCTTGGCTTGAGTCCGCCGTGCTGTTGCCTCCACCTGAGTAGTTTCGATGTGGCGAAGGTGGGTGCTTAAGATTGTGGAGTGAAGAGTCTAAAAAACTTCAAGAGCCCGTCGATGCGATCGGAGTTCGTTCTCGCGGTGCGTGAGCGATTGCGTATCGCCAAGGTGAAGCTCACTGCGATTTTATGCACGACCGGGATCCTGATTTACATCTACGTCACGAGCAGCCCTCGTATCCGAGGAAATTCTGCGATCTGGCCGAACCTGCCGTTTGATCTCGCGTTCGTCGTCGGAGGGGTCGCGCTAATCCGATACGCAATTTCATCCACCAACTCGATTACGCATTGGTCGCTAATGCGGTCCAGGGTTGAACAGAAGGAGTGTCCCTGGTGCGGGTACTCACGGCAAGGATTGAGTTCCTGGGAGGAGTGCCCTGAGTGCGGTGAGATTCCCCGCGTCGAAAGCCTATAGGCGGGTGGCGTGGTCTGAGCCCGAAGGGCGAAGGCCACGAACTGGGCGGCTCGCGTGGCCTTCCGCCTTCGGCTCCAGACCACGCCACCCCTTGCCATCTAGACTCCGCCCATGCCAATCCTCGGCGCCGCCAACATCTCTCACGCGTACGGCAACGACATTGTGCTCGAAGGGCGGGCGGGTGCTAAAGATTAGTGATGGGCGATCAAGAGTCTGACCATTTCGACCGTGCCCTGGTGTGGCATGATCGGCGCCTGAAACGGCTCACTCTCTGGTGCGAAGTTTTGGTCCTTCTCCTCATTGCTTGCATGGTGGCCTTGATCCTCTGGCCTGTTCACATGTGGCATGACCCACCTCCCCATCCACCCAGTAGCGCTTGGGTTGCGGTTCCTATAGCGATACTTGCACCGGCATCGATCGTCTTGATTGGCCTGACTCTCCTTCAGGATCGTCGGGTATCACGTCTGGGCAAGGGTCTGTGTCCCTGGTGCAAGTACGACCGTACGGGACAACCGGATCTCCCCTGCCCCGAATGCGGCCAGCACCTCGCCCCGATCGAATCCGAGCCCGGCGCCATCTAGACTCCGCCCATGCCAATCCTCGGCGCCGCCAACATCTCTCACGCGTACGGCAACGACATTGTACTCGAAGGCTGTTCGATCGCTGTCGAGGCGGGCGAGCGGATCGGGCTGGTCGGACGCAACGGCGCCGGCAAGAGCACGCTGCTCAAGGCCCTGGGCGGCATCCTCTCGCCCGATTCGGGGACCATCACCCTCCAGCGCGGCGCCCGGGCGTCGTACCTGAAGCAGGACCCGGACCTGGACCCGGAGGAGACGCTGCGCGAGTCGGCCGAGGGCGCCTTCGCCGAGCTGCACGCGCTGCATCATGAGCTCAACTCGGTCTACGAGAAAATGGGCACGGTCGAGGGGAGCGCCCTCGACAAGCTGATGCGCGAGCAGGAGCGCCTCGAGAAGGCCATCGAGGCGGCTGGCGGGTACGCCATTGACCACATCATCGAGACCGTCCTGCACGGGCTCGGGTTCGAGGACTCGCAGTTCGGGATCCTCGTCAAAGACCTCTCCGGCGGGCAGAAGGGGCGCCTGGCGCTCGCCCGCGTGCTGCTCGAAAGGCCCGATGCGCTGCTGCTCGATGAGCCGACGAACCACCTGGACCTGAGCGGGCGGGAGTGGCTCGAGTCGTTCTTGCGTGACGAGTTCAAGGGCGCTGTGCTGATGGTCTCGCACGACCGGTACCTGCTCGACCGCGTGGTGGACCGGATCGCGGAGGTCGAGCAAGGACGGGTGATTGACTACCCGGGCAGCTACACGGTCTTCCGCAAGCTGCGGGCGGAGCGGCGCGAGGCGCAGATGCGCGCGTACGAAAAAGAACAATCCCTGTTCAAGCGCGAAGAGGCGTTCATCCGCAAGTACAAGGCGGGCCAGCGCTCCAAGCAGGCCAAGGGGCGCGAGAGCAGGCTGGACCGGGCCAAGGCGGGCTCGACGCTGGAACGCCCGATGGAGCTGGCGATGCTCCGCCTGAGCCTGGCCAAGGCCGAGCGGACGGGCGACATCGTCGTCGCGGCGCGCGGGCTGAGCAAGAAATACGCCAACGATGATGGCTCAGAGAAAATCTTGTTCGATGACCTGAGTCTCAAGATCGGGCGGGGGGAGCGCTGGGGGATCATCGGCCCTAACGGCGCCGGGAAGACCACGCTCGTGCGCATCCTGCTCGACTCCCTCAAGCCCGACTCGGGGACCGTCAAGCTCGGAAGCAAGCTCGAGGTCGGCTACTTCCGCCAGACCGACGAGCAGCTCGACCCGGAGCGCGTGCTCTTCCGCCAGATGCAGGACCTAATCAAGAAAGAGACCAACGAGAAGGTGATGCTCTCCGAGCAGGAGGCGCGGAACCTGGCCGGGGCGTTTTTGTTCAGCGGGCGGGAGCAGGAAAAAGAGGTCGGCATCCTCTCGGGCGGCGAGCGGGCCCGGGTGCGACTCGCGGCCCTGCTGGCCTGCGCCAAGAACGTGCTCGTGCTCGACGAACCCACGAACCACCTGGATATCCCCAGCGCCGAGCGCATCGAAGAGGCCCTCGCCCGCCCGGACCCGGACGACCCGAAAAAGGGCGGCACGTTCGACGGAACGCTGCTGCTCATCAGCCACGACCGCGCCCTGATCGACGCGACCTGCGACCACCTGCTGATTCTGGATGGGCACGGCGGGGCCGAGACGTTCGCGGGGACGTACACCGAGTGGCACGAAAAGAGTACGCGGAGGCGTGAAGGGGACGCGGAGGCGCGAAGGGGGAACGGGAAGGGAAGAGCGGTTCACCAGAACACTGCGAGTCCGAGCGCTGTCGAGACAACGCCGCCCAAGGACGAGCCCAAGAGCAAGTTCTCGTGGATGCCGCTGGAGAAGATTGAGGAGAAGATCGCGCTGCTCGAATCGCGGGTCAAAGAGATTGATGGCGAGCTGGCGGACCCGGACGTGTGGGCGGATGTCGAGCGGGCGAACCGCCTGACGGACGAGCGGGACAGGCTCAAGGGTGAGCTGGCGCCGCTGGAGGCGGAGTGGGTTCGGAAGGCGGAATAGGAACGCGGCTTAGCCGCTCTTGCTCAGGCGTTTGCTCATCTTGCTCAGCACGCTCGTCCATGCGTTCTCGTAGTAGCTGACATATGTGTCCCAGTCGTGCCCATCGCCGAAGCCGAGATGGGTGAGTGTGATGCGGGTTCCGCCGCTCTCGGTTTCGTCGAGCTCCACGACGACCCATGTTTGACCAAGGCTGTTCGCGGGCGGATTGGGCGGGGCGTTCCAGGTGAACGAGATCATGCGGTTCGGGATGTAGCTGAGGATCTGGCACCCGCTCGAGTTGATCCAGCCGGGGATAAGCCACTCGTACTGTCCGCCGATGCCCAGGTCAAAGTTTGCGTTCCATCGCTCACGCCCAAAGACCGGCGTCCAGCCCTCGACCGTTGACCACACGCTAAAAACGTCTGATGTAGAAGCGTCGATCTCCACGGTCTTCGTCAACGAGCGAACGTCCCTGCCTCCGGGAGCCAGCGTGGATGTATCAATGCTGCGCGGGGTGCTCTGACCCGCTTCCCCGAGTGCCGATCGTACGCCATCACCCGTGACGCGCTCCCACTGCCCTTCCATGATCTGCTGCTCGGTCTCCTCGCCCGCTGCGGTCATCCAGACTCGCCAATCGCAGGTGTCTTTGTCGATGGCCGCGAGGATCTGGCGCAGGCTCGAGCCGTCGGGGTTGGTGGTGACGAACTCCATCTGGGGGAGCCCGTCGATGACCTCGAGGGTGTGCGGCAGGGACGATGTCGAGCCGTCCGAGTTGAGGCCCATGGCGACAAATGATTCGGTGTTCTTGTCATAGGTATAGAACGAGAAGTAACGCTCGTAGACGGGGCCTTCGTTGTCCTGGACGATGGTTTTGACCTCGAGGAACTCGCCGTTGAGGCCCACGCGGTACTCGTTGCGCCCGCGCAAGCGGTTGCCCCACGACCAGGTCGCGTCGATGGTCCAGTCGCCGATGAAGTAGTTCAGTGGCTCGAGCGGGCCTTCGCTGAGGCGGGACGGGCGCTCGGGCGTTGCGATCGGCGCCTGCGCGCTCGCGACGGACGTGATGGAAAGCGAGAGCGCGAGAGCGCCGAACGCGCTGGTCAGGGCGTGCGTCATTTGTGGGTCTCCTTCTGGTTCGTCGAGGCGACGAGGGTGTCGGTGTAGGCGCGCAGCTGCGCGACGGAATCATCAAACGGCGCCAAGCGGTTGGCGGCCCGGGCCTGCATGATGCCGCCCTCCATCACCGTCAGCACCATGCGCGACAAGGCGCGCCGGTCGGTCTCCGGCGGGAGCCGATCCCCCGCCTCGATGAGCCAGGCCTCGATGGCGTGCGCCCAGTTGACAAAGTTGATGTCGATGAACGGGCGGGCCTCGGGGTGGGTGTCGGTCACTTCAAGCGCGAGGTTGCCGATGGGGCACCCCATGCGGCACTCGGTCAGCTCCAGATTCCCCCGGTACCACGCGAGCAGGTCGAAGACGCGCTCGAGCGGGTCGGGCTGGGCCTGCTCGATCGGGTCCATCACGAGGGGGCGGAGGTGGGCCTCGTACCACTGAAGCACGCCGATGAGTAGGGCGTCCTTGGAGGCGAAGAAGTGGTAGAGCGAGCCCGGGTTGACGCCGGCCTCGCGGCAGATCGTGGCGATGCCCGTCGCGGCGAAGCCCTGCTCAAGGAAGAGACGGGCGGCGGTCGTCAGGAGTTTTTCGCGGGTGTCAGGCGTCATCGGGGTTCCTTGAGCGATCGTTCAAGGGAGAATAGCGGGCTTGAGTGCTCGTTCAAGTATTATTTGATTGATCGCTCAATTTCCCCCGGAGGGGAGGGCTTCCAGCCCTCCCAGGGCGCTGAGGGTCGTGCGGGAGGGCTGGAAGCCCTCCCCTCCGGGATGTGGTGGGGTCGCGGATCAACTCACACCAAAGAAGCGCCGGTGATGGGCGAGGATCTCTTGGGCGATGTGCTCGGGGGGGTCTGGGTCATCAACACCGGCGTCGAAGCACCCGCCGAGGATGAGCGCGTCCTCGCGCGGGAACATGTAGCGGTAGCCGTCGTCGATGGCGTACCCGAGCGGTTGCGGCTTCATGTGAACGAGGACGCCGCGGGCGGGGTAGAGGTCGTGATCGTCGAAGAGGTCGCGGGCGCCGAGGGCGAGGCAGTTGACGAGGATGGGCTCGTCGAGTCGCCCGAGATCGTCGCGTGAGTTGAATGTGCGTTCGACGAGCGCGCCGCCGCGAGCGCTGACGTCGTCAACGAGCGCGCGCATGAAGCGGGGTGTGTGGATGAAGTCGGTGTAGAAGACGCGCCCGGCGCGCGGGGGGCCGGGGAGGGGGAGGCGTTCGAGCAGCTCGGGCGGGTCGATGGTGGCGTTGTTGAAGAAGCGTTCTTCGTGCGCGGCGTAGGCGGGCGTATAGACGGGGATACGTTCGACCCCCCACCGCTCTCGGTCGAGTTCGGAGAAGGCGCGCTTGGAGCGCTGGAGGATGTCCTGGAAGCGTGCGACGGCTTCGTGTGTGCTGCCGAACTCGATGCCGGTGGGGAGCCAGAGGGCGCCGGCGATGTTGGAGGTGGTGTGCTCGGCGAAGGCGGAGGCGTAGCAGGTGACTTGGTAGGCGCGGGAGAGGAGTTCGCGGGCGGTGGAGAGGGCGATGACGCCGGCGCCGAGGATGGCGATTGGGGGGAGGAAGGAGGGGGAGGAGATCACCGGCGGAACGCCCGTGCCACGAGGGGGGGGAGGGGGAGAAGAAGAGGCTTCGACAAGGTCGGCAGCGAGCTGGGCGCACCCGAAGGAGGTGGTGACGCCGCACCCGCCGTGCCCGTAGTTGTGGATGACGGTCTTTGTGCGCGCGCCGAGTGTGAGTTGTTCAGATTCGAGGCGAACGCCGGTGCGCCGGCAGGGGCGGATACCCGCGACAACGCGGAGGATGGCGGAATCGGAGAGATCTGGCGCGGGAAGAACGTTCATGGCCCACGACAGGGTAGGCCCGGGCGGCAAGAGGCACGCCCGGGCGAGAGCATCTAGAATCCGCCGCCGCTTTCTCCGTTGCAGAGCGGCTCGGCGCGCCGAAGCGCCACTCCAGAACGAACTCACTCAGCGATATCAAACAGGAAACCTGCTGTTATGAAGACCAAGGCACACGCGACGAACACCATGGCTCTGACGATCTGTGCAGCGGCGGGGCTGGCGCTCGTCGGGTGCGCAGCCGCGCCGCAGAAGGACGCCAAGTGGGGGTACACGGGAGACCGCGGGGCGGAGCGTTGGGGCCAGCTGGACCCGGCCTTCGCCGACTGTGACGACGGGCGGGAGCAGTCTCCGATCGACATCCCCGCCGGAACCCACGCCCACAGCCCCGACATCGTGTTCAACTACCGGGCGTCGGCGCTGCGCATCGGCAACAACGGGCACGCGATCAAGGCCAACTACGACGCGGGCAGCTCCATCAGCGTTGAGGGCAAGACCTACACCCTGCTCCAGTTCCACCTCCACGCCCTCAGCGAGCACACCTTCGCGGGCGAGCACTCCGACATGGAGATCCACTTCGTCCACCAGAGCGCCGACGGCGAGTACGCGGTCGTGGGTGTCATGCTCGACCGCGGGGCGGAGAACGCCGCCTACGAGCCGGTGCGCGCGCACGCTCCAAAGAAGCCCGGTAGAGCAAAGACCATCCACGGCGTGACGATCAACGCCATCGACATGCTGCCTACGGACAGGTCGTACTACCGGTACGACGGCTCGTTCACGACGCCGCCCTGCACGGAGGGGGTCAAGTGGTTTGTGATGGCGACGCCCGTCGAGCTGTCCGGGGCGCAGATCTCGGCGTTCGAGGCGATCTATAGCGGCAACTACCGCCCGGTGCAGCCGATGAACGGACGAGCGTTTCACTGAGAGGGACGCTGGCGACGACGCGGAGGATGGCGGAATCGGAGAGGTCTGGGGGGGGAAGGGTGTTCATGTGCCGCGACAGGGTAGGCTGAACGGAGCATGTCGCGACACAAGCGTGAGATCTGGGGCCTCGGTGTTGTTGGGTGGATCGCCCTGAGTCTGTTGCTGGGACTTATTGCCGGTGTCGCCGCTGGCGTCGATTTCCGGTTCATGGTTCTGGAGTTCATAACTGAGACCTTCGGGATTGACGCCACGTTCATAGTCGTGGCGCGTTGGATGCCATGGGCGTGGTTTGCGATCCTGGGGCCGGAATACTCGCTCCTGACCGCCATCTACCTGACTCTGGCTCTCTTCCTTTCTGGGCAGAAGACGCCGATCTGGGTGTACGCGTGCGTCTGGGGCTTCGGGCTGTTCTGGCCGCAGTTGACATTTGAGGCTGCTCAATACGAGCTCAGCCTGACAGGCGATCGGCTGCTCGCCTTGTCGTTGATGCAACCACTCCCGTTCATTGCCTTTGCGATCATGGCTCGCCGGTGGCCTGCTTGGCTCGCGGTTGGCGTTCTCGCGTCGTGCAACCTCGGCTTGATTTACATTCGCGAGTTCACTCTTTGGCAGCCACAGATCCCGAGCGTCGTCATATGGTTCGACGCATGGGTTGTCGCGTTTCACATGGCACTCGTCGCCACGCTGATCTGGTGGGTTCGCGCGAGCAGTCGCGGGCTCGAGGGTGAGCGACCATGCGCTAAGTGCGGCTACGAACTGGCCGGTTTATCGAGCGGGCTGGTCTGCCCAGAGTGCGGCGAGGCAATCTCGAGCGACAGCTAGTCCTCGAACGCCTCGCCCGTCTCCTCGCGGATCCAGTCGATCATGGAGGAGGCCGGACGGCAAGCTGATCACCCCAGCGTCTTGACCTCCTCGAGCACCTCCGCAGCGTGCCCAGGAACCTTGACCTTGTCCCAGCGTCGGGCGGCTTTGCCGTGGGCGTCGATGAGGGAGGAAAAAGGGTAGACGGCGCCCCGAGCCGGTTGGAAACCGGCTCCACCAAGATGGGGGGAAGAAGGAAGAAGAGAGGGTGGAGATCACGGGCGGGACGCCCGTGCCACGAGGGGGAGGAGAAAGAAAGACCCCCTCCGTCGTCGCTGCGCTCGACACCTCCCCCGCTGGGGCGGGGGAGGATGGCGCGCGACACGGGCGCGCCGGCCCTGCGTGTCCGGCGCGCCCGTGCGCTGCGAGTGATGTCCCGTGCGAGCGGGCACGGGTGATGTCCCACGCGCGAGCGTGGAGGCCCTGGTGGAACAGGGCATGGCCCCGAAGGGCTGTCCCCGAGGGGACGCAGTCCCCGAAGGGACGTGGTCCCCGAGCGGGGGGACCGGGGTGTCTCCGGGAGGAGACGGGTTGTCAGCCTCCGAGAATCCAGGCCGCGGACCAGGCGACCAGAGCGGCTGAAACAACGGCGGACACAAACGCCACGAGCAGGAGACTTGATCTGGAGATGCCGGCGCTGTGCACGGCGCGCACGAGGCCCAGGCGCTCCTCGACGGAGCTTGAGAGCGGCTCGCCCGAGCGGGCCGCGTCCTGGACGATCGCGATAATCAGGTTCGCGTCGAACGGACGCAGACCCAGCGCCTTGGCGATCGACATCAGGCGTCGGCGGCGATCGGGCGGGAGCGCCGGCTCGGGGCCGGGCTCGAGGGCCTTGGAGACGCGGACCGCAAAGACCCAGCGGGCGTCGGTCGCCTGGAGGTCGCTGGTGGGCGAGGTCCGGGGCGAGCGGGCCTCGGCCAGTGCCCGGAGCGGATCGGCGGCCCCGATGCCCAGGGCATCGACGCTTCCGACGCCCGAGGAGGGGACGCGGCGCTTGCGGACCCGGGGCGTGTTGCCCGGGGGCGACACGTTGCGTTCGGCGGACGCGCTGGTGTTGACCAGACGCAACGACGGGGATGTTGAGGAGTGTTTGAGCATGTCATAGGCGGTACATGCAGAACACGTGCCACAACCAGACCGACCCGCACAGCCCGCACAGACGGACCGTCCGGGAACGGGCGTAGACTCGGCTCCGCCGCATTCCGATGCAGAGAGACGCATGAGCACAGACCCGAAACCAGAGCAGGGCGACGCGCCCGAGCAAACGCTGGCGCCGATCGAGTCCGAGAAGTCGGGCGAGCAGATCTGCGATGCGCTCGAGGGGTTGTCGAAGAAAGGGAAGCTGCCCGGGTTTGTGCGCGCCGGCGACGGGGGGTTGTTCTCGGTCGAGGCGCAGGGGACGCCGCTGGACCGGCGCCTGGTGGGCGTGGGCGAGGCGGTCGAGGGCGGGACGCGGGTGAGCTGGCGCCTGGTGCTGCCCAGGAAGTGGCCCGTCGGGATCGCGGCGGTGCTGGCGCTGACGGTCTGGCCCGGGCTACCTATAACGGACAGCTTGCTGCAGACGTACCTGCCCGGGAGCTACGGGGCGTGGACGAACGGATGGTTCAAGACGTGGATGTGGTACCTGCCGCTGTCGGTGGTCCCGATCCCGTGGTTCTGGCGGTCCATGATGAGTAAGGTGCGCACAAGCACGCTTGAGCACGCGATCGAGACGCGGGAGAAGATCCGGGCGGCTCTGGGCGCACGCGACGCGGAGTAGAGGGTCGGCGAGTGCTGTGGACAATGAGAAACGCCCACGCCGAGATGGCGTGGGCGTGTTTGGTTTTAGATTGTCGCGAGGTTTACTCGGCGTCCTTGCCTTCGATGACATCGGTAATCGAAGGCGCCTCGTGCGGGGGATCGCCGCCGGCCTTCATCTTCTTGAAGTACGCGTGGTAAGCGGACATGGCCTTGGCGCCGAAGATGAGCATGATGGGGATGTTGACGACGAGCATGACACCGAGTCCGAGGGTAGTCCACATGTCGAGCTGGTGATCGTTGGCGATGAACGCGGCCTTGTTGCCGTGGGAGTCGGTGAAGAGCGGCATCGCGAGGACGGTGGTGAGTAGAATGAGCAGGCAGTAGATGATCTTGTAGAAGAAGACGATCGTCTTCATGGCATTCTTGCCGGTCCAGCCGAAGAGGTAGTAGACGCCCTGCTCGCCGTAGTAGGACCACGAGATCATTGTGGAGATAGCAAAAAGCCAGGCGGCGATGGTGATAAGCACCATGCCGGTGCCGGGGAAGACACGGTCGAAGGCGTATGCGGTAAGTGAGGCGCCGGCGTAATCACCGTAGATCCCGTAATCAGGCGCACCTTCTTCGGTCTGGCGGAAGGTGGGCGTGACACTGGATTCGAGCGTCCCCCAGTTGACGCTGTAGACGGCGCCACCATCGGCGCCGTCCTCGACGCTGATGGTTCCCGAGATTTTCCGGAGCGCACGCCCGGTGTCCTCGTTCTCATCGGCTTGAACAATGATGAAGACAGTCTCACCGCTGCGCCAACCAGAGTCGTTCTCGCCCGAACGGCGGATGCGCCGGGCGTCCTCGGTCATGCGTGGGAGGTAGCCCGAGTCGAGCGTCCACATGTCCTCCACGGCCTGTCCGGACTCGTTGGTGGCCTGAACAATACTGATGCCAGCAACGGGATCGAAGGTCGCTTCAGCCTCGCGGTTGTAGGCGCCGGAGGAAAGGATCACGAGGGCGGTGAGGGTGCAGACGACGATGGTGTCGATGAAGGGTTCGAGACCAGCGACGACGCCCTCGCGGACAGGCTCGTCGGTCTTGGCGGCGGAGTGTGCGATGGGGCTTGAGCCCTGGCCCGCCTCGGAGGAGAAGAGAGCCCGCTTGATGCCCCACATGGCGGCGTAGCCGAACGTGCCACCCAGGAAGGCGCCGGTGGCGTCGGGCGATTCGCCTCCGAGGAAGCTGGGAAGGCCGCTCTTGACAATGAGCCCGAGCATCGAGGGTATCTCACCGGCGTTGACACCAAGAACGATGAACGCGACAAGCACATAGGTGATGCACATGAACGGGACGATCTTGCCCGCGACGGAACCGATGCGTTTGATGCCGCCCAGAATGACGAGGCCGACGACGACGGTGAGGATGACACCGGTGACGCCCTGGGGGATTTGGAAGTAGGTGAAGGTAATGTCGGCGACGTTCCAGGCCTGGAACATGTTGCCGCCAGTGAACGCGGAGATAAGGAGTGTGAAGACGAAGACACCGCCGATGACGGCGCCGATGGGACCTAGACCCCATTACTTGAAGCCTTCTTTGACGACGAACATGGGACCGCCGTGGGGGTTCTCGGGGTCGTCGGTGTTGCGGTAGAGCATGGACTGAGTGACTTCGGTCATCTTGAGGGCCATGCCGAGGATGCCGATGACCCACATCCAGAGGATTGCGCCGGGTCCGCCAAGAGCAACGGCGACGGCAACACCGGCGATGTTGCCGAGTCCGACCGTCGCGGAGAGTGCGGCGGAGAGGGCCTGGAAGTGGTTGATGGCGCCCGGGTCGTCCTTGTCGTCGTACTTGCCTCGGACGACCTGTACGCCATGAGTGAGCGCGCGGTACTGGCCGAAGATGGACCAGACGGTGAACAGTGCGCCTGTGAGGAGGAGGGCGTAGATGGTGTAGACCGAGAACAGAACGCCGTTGAGCGCCCCGACGAAGTTGTTGATGGCGTCCATGTGAATCCGATCGTGCAGAGGCGTGGTTCGAGAGTTGAGCGGGGATGATCGCCGAAACGGGCGCGGGATGCAACGCGCGTGGGCTGCGCGGGGCTGTGACGGTACCCTCTGAGCATGCACCGGGCATGGTCAGGGCGTGAGCTGGTCGAGATTGCGGCGCAGAGTCTGCGCGGGCGAGAGCTCGAACTCCGGGCGGAGCAGGCGGTTTCTGGGCTGGATTCGCTCGATGAGGTCGGGCTGCACCCGATCCTGGCGGCGGGATTCCGGGCCAGCGGGCTCGGGGTCCACACGGAGCAGGTGTACGGCGGGGCCATTTCGGACCGGCCCATCCGCCGGGAACGCGAGCGCTGCGACCTGGTCCTGACACACGACCCGGGCGCGAGGCTCATCGACCCGGTGACGGAGCTGGTCGAGATCGACCGGGCGTCGGGGACGCTGTTCGAGTCGATGGCCGAGTCGATGGCGCCGGAAGGGAAGGTTGTCGAGGCGGGCGAGGCGTACTGGCTCGAGGTCAAGGCGGTGGCGCAGGTGGCGTATGTCGGGGGGACGCCGCAGGCCAACAGGGCGTACGCGGCCCAGCTCGTCGGCGGGCCTGCGGGCGATGTGCTCAAGCTGGCGCGCGAGGCGACGATCGAGCGAGCCGGGGCGATGGTCGTGCTCTTCGCCCGCGACGAGGCGACGTGCGAGCACGACATCGGACGGATGTTCCACGCGCTGCTCGACAAGGGCCTGCCGATCAGCGAGTCGGTGTGGGAGACGTTCGAGATCCAGGACCGGGTCGGCAACGGGGCGTGCGCGGTGGCGCTAGCGGGGGTGCGACTCTAAGGCATAAACCGAGCCGCGTGCGTGAGCACGCGAGTGCCGCGCAGCACGTCACGAGCTCACGCTCGCGGCTCGGTTTTGTGATCTCGGAGCTTCTATAACAGACTCACGATCCGGCAGGAACAGCTCGATCCGGTCCGCCGCGATCTCCGAGGCGCGACGCCCGGCAAAGCGATCCGTCACGCGCGCAAGATCCCGGCGCTGGTCGTCGGCGGCACAGGCGTCTTCGAGCAATGTGATCGCCTCGCCCGCGATCGGCTCGGCCGTGCCGAAATGCGGGATGAGTTCTGGCACAATCTTTCGACCCGCGATCAGGTTCGGCAGGCTGAACAGGCGCGTCTTGACCACCAGGCGCAGCGGCAGCGAGATCAGACGGTTGAACTTGTACACAATCACCATCGGGCGGCGCTGCTTGGCGATCTGCAGCGTCACCGTCCCCGAAACAACCAACGCCAGCTCGCACCAGCGGATGACCTCGTCGGTCTTGCCCGTCTCGATGCGCAGCGTCTCGGGCCAGGGGGCGCCCAGGCGCCGAAGCTCCGTCTCGACCTCCGGGCGGGTCGCGGCGACGACTCCCGCGATGGCGTCGTGCTCGCGCTCGAGGCGCCTGTAGGCGCCGATGAGCAGCGGGAAGTTCTTGCGCATCTCCGCGGGGCGCGAGCCGGGCATGAGCGCGATCCGGGGCGAGCCCTCGGGCCAGTCTGCGATGCGCTCGTCCAGAGCGCCCTCGTCGAGAGGGTCTTCAAACAGGGGGTGCCCGATGAACGTCGCCTCGACGCCTCGCGACTTGAACCACTCCTCCTCGAACGGGAGCAGACACAGCACATGGTCGGTGAGCCTGCGCAGCTTGCGGATGCGCCACGTCGCCCAGGCCCAGATCTGCGGGGCGACAAGGTGAACCACGCGGCAGCCCCGCGCCTTGGCCAGCTTGCAGATCGGGAAGTTGGCGCCGGGCGAATCGACCGGGACGTGCAGCGAGGGCTTGTGCTCGTCCATCCAGGCCCCGATGCGCTGGTTGATGAGCTTGTGCTCACGGATCTTGGCTAGGCCCGGCATGCCCATGACCGCGTCGTCGCCCGTGCGCTCGACGAGGATCGCCCCGGCCCGTTCCATCTTCGGGCCGCCCCAGGCGTAGACCTTCAGCCCGGGCCTGCGGCGCAGCAACTCGGCGATGACCGGAGCCGCGTGGTCATCGCCCGAGGGCTCGAACGCAGTGAACAGCACTGGCCCGCTCGATGGACTGGATGCGATCGGTTCGGACATCGGCGCAGTCAAGGTCGGCGAGGCGGGGTTGTCAACGTGAATGGGCGTTTGAGCCGGTTGGAAACCGGCTCTACGTTTTTAGAAGCCGGCGCCCTGGAGCCAGGCCGAGGGGGAGCGTCCGAGGGCGGTGGCGATCGAGAGGAGTGATTCGAGGCTCGGCAGGTGGGCGCCGCGCTCGATGGAGCTGAGCTGGCTGACCGAGACGCTCGACGACTCGCTGAGTTCTTTGAGCGTCCAGGCCCGCTCGGTGCGGGCCAGGCGGATCTGGCGCCCAAGCTCCTGTCGGAGGCGGTCTTGCGGGCGCTTGCCCAGGTCGAACGCCTCGGAGGCCTGGGCGAGCACGCGCCTGAGTTCGTCGAGCGTGAAGGGCTTGGCGAGGTAATCGAACACGTCCTGCTTGAACGTCTGGCGCATCGAGTCGAGCGTGGGGTAGCCCGTGACGACGATGACGCACAGCGCGGGCCAGCGCCGGCGGATGTCGGTGAGGACCTGCTCGCCGCTGGTCTTGCCCATTTTGATGTCGAGCAGCACGAGGTCGGGCAGGGCGACGTCGCAGGCGGTAAAAAAACTCTCCGGCTCGCCGACCGCTCGGACTTCGTGCCCGTCGCCCTCCAGCGCCGACCGGATGAACTCGCGGAAGTCCGCGTCGTCGTCGAGCGCGACGATCGACAGCGGGGTCGGTGGAAGCGGGGTTGTGTCGTGCGGGGCGGTCTCGTTCACGTGCTGCGGTCCTCTCGCCCGGGCGGGGGGCGGCGCCCGGGCGCCTCGCTGGACTCGTCGGGCGTGTCCTGATCGATGGTGGTGTCGGTCCGGGAGTCTGCCTGCGTGTCTGGGTCGAGGGGGAGCATAACTTCAAAGACGGCGCCGGCGCGCCCGGGGCGGTTGCGCGCCAGGATCACGCCCGAGTGCTCGCGGACGATGCCCTCGGCGACGGCCAGGCCCAGGCCGGTGCCGCGGGCGTCGAGCTCGGTCGAGACGAAGGGCTCGAAGAGCCTTGGGAGGAGTTCGGGGTCGATGCCGGGGCCGTTGTCGGTGATGGTGATGCTGAGCCAATCGGCGCCGTCGCGGCGCGTGCGCACGGACGCGACCTCGATCCGCGCCTGGGCCTGGTCCGGGCTCAGGCCCCTGGCCCGGATCGCGTCCACGGCGTTGCGGATCAGGTTCACAAAGACCTGGACCATCCGGTCGGCGTCGCAGGAAATCATGAGATGCTCATCGAGCGCGTTGACCAGATCGAACCCGCCAGCGCCCCGGTCCAGGCGAACGAGCGTGAACGCCTCATCGACGATCGCGCGCGGGCTCGCCGGGCGGTACTCGGGCGCGCGGGCGCGGGCGAAGTCGAGCAGGCTTTCGCTGAGGCGTTCGAGGCGCCCGACGACGCGGGCGAGCAGCGCGGACTCGGTCTCGCTCAGCGCGTGGTCCGGGCTGAGCCCGAGCTTCTCGACCAGGCCCTTGGCCACGGCGAGCGGGGTGTTGAGCTCGTGGGCGATGCCCGCGGACATCATCCCCAGACTCGCCAGACGGTCGGCGCCCTCGAGGTTGCGCCGGGCCGTCTCGAGCATGTGGTTCTTGCGGCGCAGGTCGCTGGCGACGGTCTCGAGGCGGTCGAGCGCATCGGCCAGGTCGGACTCGTGCGTGCGCATCGATCGGATCGAGGCGTTGCGCGAGCGCATGATCTCGCCCAGCTCGTCGGCGGGGATGTGCGACTCGGCGATCAGCTCGGCCTCCTTGTCCCCCTCCTGCACAGCCCGATCCGCCCGGAGCATCCGCCGGATCGGCGCGTACACATGGCGGGGCAGCACAAAGGTCTCCAGCGCGAGGACGACGAGCGCGTAGACCGCGAGCAGGGCCGCGATCATGAGGATGTAGACCTTGAGCACCTCGCGCCGCGCATGCGGGTGCTCGATGGTGGCGCGGACAAGCCCGAGCGAGGGAACCTCAACAAGGGCGGCGCCCGGGCTCGTCGGGCCTCCGACCGGGACGGGGACGCCCGGGCTTGCGCGTGCGCCCTCGGCGCCCGGGATGTCCGGACGAACAAGCTCAAGGCTCACGCCCGAGGCGGGGTTGTGGAAGAAGGCCAGGGCGTCGGGATCGAGCGCGACGAGTTCGAGCAGGTCGATGGCGTGGCGTTGTTCACCCTGGTGGACGATGCCGCGCAGTGCGGGGCGGAGGGGGATGAGCAGGACGCCGGCGAGGGTGAGCGAAAAAATGGTGTGCAGGAGCATGAGCTTCTTGCGGATCCGAAGCCCCGCGAGCAGGCCCCGCTGGCGTTCGGGAGCACGCGAAGGCAGACCGACGCCGGCGCCGGCGGGTGGATCCGAAGATTGCGTGTCGGGGTGGTCTGTCATGGGCGGGCGGGGGCGTAGACTCGCCCTTGAAATCTGCACACACCAAATCGTTCGGGGGTCGGGGGCGTTCGGCAAGCGGGGCCTCCCAAGGCGGGGGCGAGATGGACGCCCGCGGGCGGGTCTTTGCCCGCCTGAGCGAGGACGCCCAGACGTTTCCCGAGATCTCGCTGGCGCCGATCGACACGGCTGGGCTCAGCTCTCGCGACGCGGGGCTGGCCGGGGCGATCCACCATGAGGTCGGGCGGCGGTGGGTCACGCTGCGCTACCTCTGCGAGCACAACCTCTCTCGCCCGTTCAACAAGCTCGACGAACCCGTGCGGGCGGCGGTGCTGGGCGGGGCGGCGCAGCTGGTGCTGCTGGACCGGGTGCCGGCCCACGCGGCGATTGATACCTCCGTCGAGTGGGTCAAGGGGCACAACCCGAAGGCCGCGGCGCTGGTCAACGCGGTGCTGCGCGGGATTTCACGCCTGGTCGGCGAACGCATCGACGCCTGGGATGATCGACTCGACGCGATCCCGCTGAGCGATGGCTCGGCCCGCGAACTCAAAGAAACGGTTCTGCCCGAGGACGCACTCGACCGGGTGGGCGTGGCGACGGGCGTCCCGACGTCGCTGCTCCAGCGATGGGGGGCGCGCGTCGGCACGGAGGCGGCCCACGCGCTGGCGCTGCACACGCTGTGCGACCCGCCACTGGTGCTCAACACGGCCTTCGCCGACGGCGCAGGCGAGATCCCCGGGCTCGAGGCGCACGAGCTTGATGGGTACTCGGTGTTCACGGGCCAGCGGCGCGGGCTCGGTGAGCTGCTGTCGTCGCGTTCGGATCTGTGGGTGCAGGACGCCGGCTCGGGCCAGGCGATGGGCATCGCACGCGATCTGACGCCCGGGCTGATTGTTGATCTGTGCGCGGGCAAGGGGACCAAGACGCGCCAGCTCGCGGCGATGTTTCCCGAGGCATACATCCTCGCGACGGACGTCGATCCCGGGCGGTTCGCGGCCCTGACGCGGACGTTCGCGGGCAGCGAGCGGGTGCGGTGCGTGGGCATCGAGACGCTCGGGCGCGAGGCGTTCGGGCGGGCGGATCTGGTGGTGCTCGACGTGCCGTGCTCGAACACGGGCGTGCTGCCCAGGCGGGGCGAGGCGAAGTACCGCGTGAGCAAGACGCAGCAGGACCGCCTGATGGGGGTGCAGCGTCAGATTATGGCGGACTCGATCCCGATGCTGGCGCCGGGCGGGCGGATGCTGTATTCGACGTGCAGCCTCGAGCCCGAGGAGAACGAGGCGATGGTCCTGCACCTGGGCCAGCAGGGGTTTACCGCCCAGGCGGAGGTGCGGACCGAGCCGGCGGGCCTGCCCGGAGAGCCCGGGCGGGTGTACCGCGATGGCGGGTTCGCGGCCCTGTTTGGGCGGGGTGGTTAGATAAGCGGGGTCCGGGGAGATCCTCGGGGTACAACGGGGCGGGCGAGATCGCTAGACTCCCGATCCCCCGAGTGCGTGGGTGAGTCCGAATGAAAGCTGTTCAGAGAGGCGGCGTGTGAACCTTCTCGACATCATGACCCCCGAGTGCATCAAGGTCCCGCTGGTCTCAACGGACAAGCAGGGCGTGATCGGTGAGCTGGTCGATCTGCTGAGCGAGCAGGGGCTGGTGAAAGACCCGGCGGCGCTCAAGGAAGCCGTGTGGACGCGCGAGCAGACACGCACGACCGGCATCGGGCACGGGCTGGCGATCCCGCACGGCAAGTGCGCGGGCCTGAGCGGGCTGGCGGTCGCAATGGGCAAGCCCGCCGAGCCGATGGACTTCGAGGCGATCGACCAGCAGCCGGTGCGGTTGATCGTGCTGCTGGCGAGCCCGCCCGACCGGACAAGCGACCACATCCAGGCGTTGGCGCGGATCAGCCGCCTGATCTCGCTCGAGGCGTTTCGAGATCAGGTGTACGAGGCGCAGAGCGCTGAAGAGATCTACGAGCTGCTCAAGGAGCAGGAAGCAGTCGCGTAGAGCTTATTCTGATGGACCGTCGTGCCACTGACCCGTCTTCGGATCAGTACTGATGCGCGGGTGACGTCGGGTGCGGGTGCCGTGGAGATGCCGCCGCGGCTTCTCCACGATCGAGCGTCAACCGCGCAGAAGGCTGGCGCCGTCTGCACGCCACCCGACTCAGTACTGATCCGAAGACGGGTCAGTGGCACGGGCTTGGATCGATGACAGAAGCTAGGCGGCGCTCGATGCGCGGGCGGCGGGCGCGTCGCGCCGGGGCGTGTGCTCGGCGATGGTGGCGCTGACGGTTTCCAGGCGCCCGAGGCATCGGTCGGCCTGGGACCGGAAGATGACATACGGGAAGAGGGTGACGAGGGCGACGGTCAGGCCGAAGGCGGTGGTGTAGAGCGCCTGGGCGATGCCGGCGGCGACGACGGTGGGGTCGGTGATGGCCTCGGCGCCCCCGAGCAGGCGGAAGCTCTGGATGATGCCCGTGACGGTCCCGAGGATGCCCAGCAGCGGGGCCGCGGTGACGATGGTCGAAAGGATCACGCTGAAGCGCTCGATGATCGGGCGGGCGTCCTCGATGAGTTCGAGCGCGGCGGACTCGGTCGCGCCCGCGTCGGCGTTGGTCCGGGTGGCGTGGTCGAGCAGGCCCGCGACGAAGCGCATGTAGATCGAGCCCGAGCGTTCGGCCATTGCGATAGCTGCGGTCGTGTCGCCGGCGCGGATCTTGGACATCAGGCGGGAGAGGCGGCGGCGCGAGCCGGGCGAATGAATGCGCATCCAGAACGCGGTGCGCTCGACCGTGAGGGTGATCGAGACGAGGCTGAGCAGCAAGAGCGGGTACATCACCCACCCGCCACCGACAAAGAGCGAGACCAGATCGCGGAGCATCTGCATCGGGAGCGATGGTAGCGGCGGCGGGCGCCCGGGGGGCCGCCCCCCCTACGATCGGGCGTGCGACCGGACACGGACACATCGCAGGCGGCGGTCCCCGAGGCCATGCGCGAGCCCGCGGCGGCGATCAACGCCTACCTCGTTCGCCTGCTCGATGGTCTGCGCCTTGAGAGCGGGCTGGACGACGCGATCCGGTATTCGCTCCTGGGTGGGGGCAAGCGGGTCCGCCCGGCTCTGGCGTGGTGGAGCGGGGTCGCGGCTGGGGGAACCGGGCAGGCGACGCTGCCTGCGGGGGCGGCGATCGAACTGGTCCATGCGTTCAGCCTGGTTCACGACGATCTCCCGGCGATGGACGACGACGACCTGCGGCGCGGCAGACCGACGCTGCACATTCGCTCTGGCGAGGCGATGGCGATCCTGGCGGGCGACGCGATGCTGGCGTTGGCGTTCGGGGCGCTGCGGGCGGCGGCGAGCGAGCACCTGGGCGCCCTGACCGATGAGCTGGTGCGCGGGACGAACGCGATGATCAGCGGGCAGGTCTGCGACACGCTCGGGGGGATGGACGAATCGCTGACGGACGCCCAGCGGCTTGAGCTGATCCACAGGAACAAGACGGGGGCGTTGATCCGGGCGGCGTGCCGCATGGGCGGGGTGCTCGGCGGGGGCAATGCGGGCGCGATCGAACGCCTGACCACCTTCGGCGAGGCGATCGGGCTGATGTTCCAGATCGTCGATGATCTGCTGGATGTCGAGTCGTGCGAGGTGAAGACGGGCAAGCGGACGGGCAAGGACGCAGGGGCCGGGAAGCTGACATACCCCGGGGTCATGGGCGTCGCGGGCGCCAAGGGCGAAGTCGCGCGCCTGGGGGCTGAGGCGCGCCGTGCGGTCGAGGGGTTCGGGCGGCCCGGGGAGGCGCTTTCGGACCTGGCCCGGTTCCTCGAGCGGCGCGGGGCGTAATCCGGGCGCCAGAATCCGATGAATCAACGAACGCGGCGGAGCCTGCGGGGTACTGACAGGGCATGAATGCCCCCCGTGGACGGCGGGGACGGGTCCGGGTAGACTTGTTTCAAGAATCTTTGAAAGTTCCCGGGGGCGAGCGCCCCTGCGCGGGGAGCACGAGCGGATGTCGATTCTGGACACACTGACGGGGCCTGAGGATCTGCGCCGCCTCCCGGTCTCGAGGCTTGACGAGCTCGCGGGGGAGATCCGCGAGACGATCATCGCGCAGGTGTCCAAGACGGGCGGGCACTTGGCTCCGAACCTGGGTGTGGTCGAGCTGACGATCGCGCTGCATTATGTCTTTGATTTTTCGCACGACCGCCTGCTGTTCGATGTCGGGCACCAGTGCTACCCGCACAAGCTGCTGACCGGGCGCCAGGGGTTGATGGGCAAGCTGCGGACGCGCGAGGGGATGAGCGGGTTCCCCGAGCCGCTTGAGAGCGGGTTCGACCTGTTCCGCGTGGGACACGCGGGGACGGGGATCTCGACGGCCGTCGGCATGGCCCGCGGCGACACGCTCAACGCTCAGGCGTACGACCCGGAGACGAACCCAAACGGGCGGCGCGTGGTGGCGCTGATCGGTGACGCGTCGATCGCCAACGGCGTGGCGATGGAGGGGCTCAACAACGCGGGGACACTTAAACGCCAGATGCTGGTGGTGCTCAACGACAACGGGATGTCGATCAGCAAGCCGCAGGGAGCGCTGGCGGGGTACTTCGATCGCGTGCGGGTGAGCCACACATATTCAGACTTCAAGAAGGGCGCGCGGAAGATTCTGGGCAAGATCCCGGGCGGGGGTGTGCTCCAGGAGGCGTACCACCGGGCGGGAGAGATGACCAAGGCGATGATCGCCGAGCACTAGTGGTTCGAGCATTTCGGGCTGGTGACGGTCGGGCCGATTGACGGGCACGACATCCCGACGCTGATCGAGTTTCTGGGCGAGGCGCGGGATCTGGACCGCCCGATGGTGCTGCACGTCAAGACGATCAAGGGCAAGGGGCTGGACGTCGCCGAGGACGACGCGACGCGGTTCCACTCGCCCAAGGCGTTCAAGGTCGAGCGGGACGAGCGGCTGGGATGCCGGGTTGAGATGTCGAGCGGCGGGCGGTCGTTCACGGCGGCGGTGGCCGACGCGGTCTGCGGCGTGATGGAGCGCGACGAGCGGGTGGTCGTCTGCACGGCGGCGATGGCGGACGGGACCGGGATCGCGCCGGCGCTCGAACAGTTCCCGGAGCGAGCGTGGGACGTGGGGATCTGCGAGTCGCACGCGCTGGACATGATGGCGGGGCTGGCCAAGACCGGCGCCAAACCCTTCTTCGCGGTGTACTCGACGTTCCTCCAGCGCGCGTTCGACCAGGCGTTCCAGGAGGTCGCGCTGCAGGGCCTCGGGGTACGGTTGCTGCTGGACCGGGCGGGCGTCGTGGGCGGCGACGGCGCGGTGCATCATGGTTTTTGCGATATCGCGCTGCTGCGGACGCTGCCCGACGCGGTGCTGATGGCGCCGATCGACGAGGCGAGCCTGATCGCGGCGATCGAGCTGATGCGGACGTACGACGCGGGGCTCAGCGCCGTGCGCTACCCGCGGGATGTTGTGTCTGACCGCTTCACGGGCCAGGTGTGCCCGGCGTTTGAGATCGGCAAGGCGCGCCTGCTGACGCCCGAGTACGCGGACCTGGACGCGCGCCGACCGGATGCCGCGGTGCTCGGGTTCGGAACGGCGGCAATCGACGCGATCGCTGCGGCGGAGGCGCTCGGGGGCGAGTACAAGGTCGCGGTCTGGGATGCGCGGTTCGCCAAGCCGGTGGACGCGGCGCTCGTGGAATCGCTGCTCTCGAGGCGGATCCCGGTTGTGACGGTCGAGGACCACGCGGTGATCGGCGGGTTCGGCGCGGCGGTGCTCGAGTGCGCGCAGGAGCGTGGGCTCGACGCGGGCGGGGTTGTCCGTCTCGGGCTGCCCGACTCGTGGATCTTGCAGGATTCGCGGGCGAACCAGCTCCGCGAGGCCGGGATCGATGTCGGCGGGATCACGCGGGCAATCCGGGAGGCGGTCGGGGGCGCGGGCGCCAAGGCGCGCTCGGGCGAGCGGGCCGAGCCGACGCCTGCGGCGGATCGTGACGGGGCAAGGGTTTAGGACTGCGCGAGAGGGCCTCGCTCATGGGACGAGCCGTGCTGCTGCTTGTGAACCGGGGCAAGCCCGGCGCGGAGGACGCCGAGGCGCGTGTGAGCGCGTTGATCCGCGCCCACGGCTCGCTGGTGGACGCGCGCGAGGCGATGTCCGACGAGTCCCCGCGCGACTGCGCCGATGTCGAGCTGATTGTTGTGCTGGGGGGGGACGGGACGCTGATGACGGCGGCCGGGCGGTACGCGCGGTGTGGTCGCCCGATTCTGGGCGTGAACATCGGGCGCGTCGGGTTCATGGCCGAGTTTGATCTGGATTCGATCGAGCGCCACGCCGCGTCGCTGTTCGGGGGCGGCGCGCTGGACACACGCCGGGCGCCGATGCTCGACGCGAGGATCGTGGATGAGCGCGGCGCCGAGCTGGATTCGCTGAGCGCGGTCAATGACTTTGTCGTCACGGCGGGGCCGCCCTTCCGGATGATCACGCTCGAGATCCTGATCGACGGGCAGGCGGGGCCGATGGTCAGCGGCGATGGGCTGGTGCTCTCGACGCCCATGGGATCGACGGCGTACAACGTCTCGGCGGGCGGGCCGATCGTGGCGCCGGGCGTGCCCGCGACGGTCATCACGCCCATCGCTGCCCACTCGCTGAGCTTCCGCCCGATCGTCGTCGGGCACGGGCACGAGATCGAGATCCGAATGCTCGACGTCAACCATGAGAACGGGAGCGGGACGGAGCTGGTGATCGACGGACGCGGACGGCGGCGCCTGCACTCCGGGCAGCGCGTGCTCGTGCGCGGCGGGGGGACCGAGATCCAGTTTGTCAGCGACCCCGATGTGAGCTACTGGCAGACGCTGATGCGCAAGATGGGGTGGGCGGCGCCGCCCCGGGGGCGAGGCGGCGCCTGACCCGTCGGCGTAATACATCAGGGGCGGAATACCAGGACGAGCTTGCAGTGGCTTACGAAGGTGGAGTTTAGAGCAGATCGAGCTGGCTTGTCGCGTCATTCTGGGCGCCCGACGCCAGCGTTGAACACGAGCTAGGCGTCCGGGTCTGGTAGCTCCTCGCCCTCGGCGTTCTTGAATGCGAGGCCCGGGACGAACAGCTCATCGGGATTGATGAGGGCGACGAGGGTGTCGCCCGGCTCGGGCTCGGGCACACGGGCGGAGGTGACGATGGCGAGCGAGCCGGACTTACGGACGACGAAGAGGGCGAGGGTGTTGGGGCCGTAGAGGGTGCAGTAGTCCTCGTAGGTGAACTCCTCGGAGAGTACGGTGGACTTGATGATCCAGCCGCTGGCGATGCGTGATTCGAGCAGGGCGTAGTGTGCGCCGGGCTCGAAGAGGAGGCGTCCGAGGGCGCGCGAGGGCTCGGCGTCACCTTTCTTTGAGGCCTTGGAGGGCAGACGGTAGAGCTCGGCCTTGTCGAAGTGCTCGGAGAAGCGCTGGAGGGCGAGGGCGTTGACCTCGTCGTTGGGCGTGACGGCCAAGGCGCGCCCGATGCCGCGCAGGTCCAGGTCGTCGATGACATGCTCGCTGAGGATGTTGTCATGGACGGCGGGGAGGTGGGCCATGCGGGCGGCGACGATATTGGAGCGGTTGGTATCGACGAGCAGGACGGGGATGCCGCGGGCCTTGAGGTTCTCGCCCATGGCGCGGACCCATCGTGGGGCGCCGATGAAGATGATGCCCTGTGGGTTCTGGTCGGAGACACCCAAGGCGCGGGCGAGAGGGGTGGCGCTGAGGCCATAGATGGTGACGGTGCCGACAATGACCATGAAGGTGAGGGGGACGAGCTGCTCGCCGCCCGCGATCCCGCGGCTCTCGAGCGCAAGGGCGAAGATCGAGGCGGCGGCGGCCGCGACGATCCCGCGCGGCGCGACGCAGGACACGAACAGACGCTCGTTCCAGCTCAGCCCCGAGCCGATCGTCGAGATCATCACACCCAGCGGACGCCCGACGACGATGAGCACGATCAGCAGCGCCGCCATGGACCAGAGGTTGACGCTCAGGAGCTGGTCAAGCTCCAGGCGCGCAGCGAGAACGATGAAAAGCACGCTGATAAGCAGCACGCGGATGTTCTCTTTGAACTCGATGATGTGACGGATGTCGGCGCGTTTCTGGTTGGCCAGAACAATGCCCATGACGGTGACGGCGAACAGGCCCGACTCGGCCTGGAAGACGTTCGAGACCGTGAACGTCGCGATCACGAGCATGAGGGAGAAGGGGTTCTGGAGGAAATCAGGGATCCAGTAGCGGCTCATCAGACCGAGAAGAAGGATGGCTGCGAGCGCCCCGAGCCCGCCGCCGACGATGATGGTTTTGGTGATGCCCATGGCGATGGGGCCGATGGCGTTCTGAGTTTCGCCGATGACGATGGCCTCGAAGACGAGGACGGCGGCGAGGACGCCGATGGGATCGATGACGATGCCCTCCCAGCGGAGGATGGGGCCGACGGCGCCGGCGGGGCGGATGTGCGAGAGCATGGGGCCGATGACGGTCGGGCCGGTGACGATGATGATGGCGCCGAAGAGGATTGCGATCTCGGCGGAAAGCGAGAAGAAGAAGTAGGCGGAGACGGCGGCGACGCACCATGTGACGAGTGCGCCGATGGTGACGAGCGCGATGATGGAGCGCGCAACGCCCCTGAGCTGGCCGAAGCGGAGGGTGAGGCCGCCCTCGTAGAGGATGAGCGCGACGGAGAAGCCGACGAGCGAGAGCAGGAGGTCCTCGCCGAGCAGCTCGTCCGGGCTCTGGGCAAGAAACTCAATCGACGATCCGGCGGCGAGCCAGCGGAAGACGGGGCCGGCGAGGATACCGATGAGCAGGAGCAGCAGGATCGAGGGGATGCGGAATCGCCAGGCGATCCACTGGGCGCCGACGCCCAGGACGATGATTGCGGTGAGGATAAACGGCAGCACCCCGCCCTCGGCGATGGTCAGAATGCCTGTTGTACCAACCACTTGCATCTATTCGCCATCCTGTGCCGGTTCGCCGTCCGTGGTGATCGCCCGCAGCCCGGGCTGGGCATGGGGTGCAGGGTATCCGGCGGGATCGGGGCGGGCGGGGCCAGAGGGGTGTTGACATAACTATGCACTGTGGTGTATATTTATACCATGGGCAGACAGCGGCGACGTGAGATCTTGAGCGAGCTGCTGCGAACGCGGCGCATCGGGGACCAGGACGAGCTGGTCGCGGCGCTGCGCGAGCGCGGCGAGCAGGTGACGCAGGCGACGGTCTCGCGTGATCTGGCGACGATGGGCGTGGTCAAGGGGCCTGGGGGGTATGTGCTCCCGACGACGCCGCTGGGTGTTGATGGACCGGGCGAGCTGCGCATCGTGGTCACGCGTCATGTGACGATGATCCGTCAGGCGGATTCCATGGTGGTGGTGCGCACGGCGCCCGGGCACGCAGGATTGATTGGTGATGCGCTCGACCGCTGGCCCCCGACGGGCGTGGTCGGCACGATCGCTGGCGACGATACGGTCATGATCGCGACAACGGGCAGCACATCCGCCCGGCGGGTGTGCGCGACCCTGGGCAAGCTCCTGCGCAGCGAAGGCGACACGCCATGACACGCACCGCGCCCGACTCGCCCCCCCACTTCATCACAACCCAGAACTGGAGCATCGAAAACCTCACGACACTCATCGACCGCGCCCGCGCGCTCCGACAGAACCCGGTGCAGCATCTGCTCAAGAACAAGACGATCGCGCTGGTGTTTTTCAACCCGTCGCTGCGGACGCGGGCGTCGTTCGAGATCGGTGCGTTCCAGCTCGGGGCGCACGCGGTGGTGCTCGAGCCGGGCAAGGGCGCGTGGGAGATGGCGTTCGGCGATGGCGAGGTGATGGACGGCGCCGCCGAGGAGCACGTCCGCGAAGCGGCCCGGGTGCTCAGCGAGTACTGCGACCTGATCGCGGTGCGCCGGTTCCCAATGTTCGAGGACTGGTCGCTCGATCGCCGGGACCATGTCATCCGGGCCTTCGCGGCCCACGCGACCGTCCCTGTAATCAACATGGAAACCATCACGCACCCGTGCCAGGAGCTGTCGCACGCGATGGCGCTGGGCGACCGCCTGGGCGAGCTTCGCGGGAAAAAATACGTCCTGACGTGGACGTACCACCCCAAGCCTCTGAACACGGCGGTCGCGAACTCGGCGGTGATGATCGCGACAAAGCTGGGGATGGACGTCACACTGCTGTGCCCGGACGAGCGGTTCGCGCTCGACGAGCGGTACATGAACGCCGCGACAAAGAACGCGGAGCTTTCGGGCGGGTCGTTTGGGATGTCGCACGACATCGAGAGCGCCTACGACGGGGCGCACGCGGTCTACGCCAAGAGCTGGGGTTCGCTCGCGTTCTACGGCGACTGGGAGCGAGAGAAACCGGTGCGCGACGCGAACAAGCATTTCATTGTTGATGAGGCCAAGATGGCGCGCACCAGCGACGCGGTGTTCAGCCACTGCCTGCCGGCGAGGCGGAACGTGAAGGCGACGGACGCGGTGTTCGACTCGCCCCGGTCGATGGTGATCGAGGAGGCCGCGAACAGGCTGCACGTGCAGAAGGCGCTGATGACGACGCTGCTGGGCGTCGCGGGAGAGATCAGATGAGCAAGACTGCGGTGCTGGCGTTCTCGGGCGGGCTCGACACGAGCTTTTGCGTTCCATACCTCAAGGACCAGGGGTGGGATGTCGTCACGCTGTTCGTCGATACGGGCGGCGTCAGCGCCGAGCACCGAGCGCAGATCGAGCAACGGGCTCTGAGCCTTGGCGCGAAGGAGCACATCACGCAGGACGCGGGGGACGAGTTGTGGGAGAGCTTTGTCACGCCCTTCGTGATGGGCGGGGCGAAGTACCAGGACCAGTACCCGCTGCTGTGCTCGGATCGGTACGTCATCGCGGCTCGGGCGGTGAAGCTTGCCGAGTCGATCGGCGCCGGGGCGATCGCGCACGGGTGTACCGCGATGGGCAACGACCAGGTCCGGTTCGACCAGTCGATCGGGTGCCTGACGGATCTGCCGATCGTGGCGCCGGTGCGTGAGATCCAGGGGTTGTGCGATGAGCCGCGTGTGTACGAGATGGAGGCGCTGCGCATGCTCGGGTTTGAGACGCCCGAGGATGTCAAACGCTACACGATGAATGAGAATCTGCTGGGCGTGACGGTTTCGGGGTCGGAAATCGACGGGTTCGGGGCGCCATCGGACGAGACGTACCGCCTCACCGCGCCTGCGGACAAGCTGCCGGGCGGGGCGATGCGCGTGCGCATCGGGTTCGAGCGCGGGGAGGCGGTGTCGCTCGATGGGCGCGTTCTCGCTGGAGCGGCGCTGCTGGGTGAACTCAACGCGCTGCTCGGAGCGTACGGCGTTGGACGCGGGATCTACACGGGCGATACGGTCATCGGGCTCAAGGGTCGGATCGTGTTCGAAGCGCCCGGGCTTGAGGCGCTACTAACGGGGCATCGAGCGCTTGAAGAGTGCGTTCTCTCGCGCGAGCAGAACCGGTTCAAGCCGATCGCGGCCCGGAAGTGGACCGAGCTTGTGTATTCGGGCCTGTTTTACGAGCCTTTGCGGGAGGATCTGGAGGTGTTCATCCGGTCCACGCAGGGGCGCGTCACCGGCGAGGTGGTCATCGAGACTCGGGGCGGGCGGTGCGATGCGGTGGCCATTGACTCGGAGAACATCCTGCGGTGCGACGGGGCGGTGTACGCCCAGAGCGCCGATTGGACGAGCGCCGACGCGACGGGGTTCATCAAGATCGGCGGGCTGGCGAGCGCGATGGCGGCCCATGGAGCGCGGGGGGCGGCGTGCTCGGACGCATAACCGAACATCTTCGGAAACTTGTCGCGTGCGACACGACGAACCCGCCGCGGGCGATCGGGGCGGACCACGCTGCGCTCGTGTACGTGCGCGGGATTCTTGACTCGTGCGGGTTTGCGATCGAGCTGCGCGACCTGGGCGCTGGGTCGGTAAACCTGTACGCGCGGCGCGGCAGCGCAGACACACTGGTGAACTGTCACCTTGATACGGTCCCGCCAGATGGTGGATGGAACCGGGATCCGTTGGATCTGCTGGTTGAGAATGGGCAGGCGATCGGGCTGGGCGCGTGCGACATCAAAGGGGCCGCGGCGTGCATCCTCGCGGCGTGCGAGGCCAGCAACGGAGACGCGGCGGTGCTGTTTACCACGGACGAGGAGGGAGGACCAAGCGCGTGTGTGCGCACGTTTCTTGATGAGCGGCGTGCTGTATACCTGGGTGTGATCGTGTCGGAGCCAACAGGCGCCTGCGCCGTGCTTGAGCACCGCGGGATCGTGAGCTGTCAGGTGGAGTTCCGGGGGCAGGGCGGGCACGCGTCGCTCGGGAATGGGCGCAGCGCGCTGCACGACGCCGTGGTGTGGGGGGCGCGAGCGCTCGAGGCCGCAGCGGACGCAGAACGCGCCGGGGAGAGCTGGCGACTGAACCTCGGGCATGCCGAGGGGGGGACGAAGCCGAACATGGTCGCGTCGAGCGCGCGGGTTCGCTTCGGTGTTCGCCCGGGGGCGGGGGCTGATGCGGAGGGGATGCTCCGCGCGATCCGGGCGGTGACGCCCGAGGGCTCGAACGCGGAGTGGACGACACGGTTCACGGCGCCAGCGCTGCGCGAGACGCCCGCGAGCCGAGCATTAGGCGGGACGCTTGGCGTTGAGATCGCCCCGGGTGTGGACTTCTGGACGGAAGCGGCGTTGTTCGCGGGGGCGGGGATTCCTGCGGTTGTGTTTGGCCCGGGCGACATCGCGCAGGCCCATGCGCCGGGCGAGTTTGTCCCGCTTGCCGATCTTCAGATCGCGGCTTCGGTGTACCGGCGCCTGTTCAGCACGAGCGGGGGCGCCTGATGGACCCGTGCCACGACATCATCGTCAACCTGCTGCACAACCTCGGCTCGCGGCGCGAGATCGAGCAGTACCTCGCCAGCTTCAGCGGCGTGGACTCCGCCCGGTTCGCGGTCGTCAAGGTCGGTGGCGGGATACTCGAGAGCAGCCTCGACGAGCTCGCGTCGGCGCTCGCGTTTTTGTGGCGCGTCGGGCTGTGCCCGGTGGTTGTCCACGGCGCCGGCCCCCAGCTCAGCCGAGCCCTTGAGCACAAGGGGCTCGGGTGCGACTGGATCGACGGGCAACGCGTCACAACGCCCGAGATCCTGGGCATAGCGCGCAAGGTGTTTCAGGATGAGGGCGCGAGGCTCGCCGATGCGCTGAGCCGGCTGGACGTGCGGGCGCGCCCGATCACGTCGGGTGTGTTCGAGGCGCAGCGGTCAGAGATCGCCGGGCTCGGGTTTGTCGGGCGGGTGCGGGGTGTGGACACATCGGTGATCCGTTCCGCGATCGAGGGCGGGCATCTGCCGATCGTCTCGCCCCTGGGCGAGACGGGGTCCGGGCAGATCCTCAACATCAACGCCGATATTGCGACGCGTGAGCTGGCTGTAGCGCTCCAGCCGCGGAAGGTCGTGTTCTTGACGCCGACCGGCGGGCTGCTGGATGATCGCGGGAAGATCATCCCGGCGGTGAACCTGGCGGAAGATTACGAACGCCTCTCGCGCGAGCCCTGGGTGCAAGGCGGGATGGCGCTCAAGCTCGAACAGATCAGCTCGCTGCTCGGGCGTCTGGACGCGCAAGCATCGGTCTCGATCACCTCGCCCGAGCACCTTGCGCAGGAGCTGTTCACGCACCGGGGCAACGGGACGCTGGTCCGGCGCGGCGTGCGCATCCGCGTGTTCGACGGCGCCAAAGGGGTGGACACGGATCGGCTGCGCGGTTTGATCGAGACGAGCTTCGGGCGAACGCTCCGGCAGGGCTCCTTCGAAACAATCGCTATCGAGCGGACGGTGCTCGCGGGAGACTACACAGCCGCGGCGGTACTCACGCGGAGCGGCCCGGCGCCGTACCTGGACAAGTTCGCCGTCACCGCCCAAGCCCAGGGCGCCGGCATCGGCGCGTCGCTCTGGAGAACACTGACAGAATCAACACCCCGCATGTTCTGGCGCTCGCGCCCCGGCAACGCGATCAACCCGTGGTACTTCGAGCGGAGCGATGGCATGCACCGCACCGCCGAGTGGGTGGTGTTCTGGCGCGGGCTGCGCGGGCGCGGCGAAATTGACACAGCGATCGAGTCCGCCCTGGGGCGCGAAGATTCCTTCGAGGTTCACGCTGAGGAGGCCGTCGTTGGCTGAGCAACGCACATTCCGCGTCGGGCTCGTCGGCGCCCGGGGGTTTGTCGGGCGCGAGCTGCTGCGCCTTGTGCGCGATCACCCGCGCCTGGAACTTTCGTACGCCACCTCGCGGTCGCTCGTCGGGCGTGAAATCTCGGGCGAGGTCCCCGGGTTTCCCGGTGGACAGGTGTTTCTTAAGAGCGATCCGGGCGTGATCGAGCGCGATGCCGATGTCGTTGTGCTGGCTCTGCCCAACGGGATGTCGGGTGCGTATATCGACGCGATTGAATCGGGACAGGCGCAGGCACTCGTGCTGGACCTGAGCGCGGACAGGCGATTCGACGATCGCTGGGTTTACGGTCTCACCGAGCACAACGCGGGGGCGATCCGGTCCGCCCGGCGCATCAGCAACCCGGGCTGCTACGCCACGGCGATGCACCTGGCGCTGCGCCCGATCATCGACCTCTGCGCGACGCCCCCCCACTGCTTCGGCGTCAGCGGGTACTCCGGCGCGGGAACAACGCCCAGCGAGAAGAACGATCCCGAAGTTGTCGGGGGAAACGTCCTCCCATATTCGATCACGGGGCACCTGCACGAGCGGGAGGTCTCGCGCCATCTCGGGACGCCCGTGCGCTTTGCGCCGAGCGTCGGCGGACACTTCCGAGGAATCGTCCTGACCGCGTTGTGCGAGCTGCGTGACCCTGTGAGTGTTGGTGATCTGGCATCTCGGTACGACCGGGCCTACGCGGGCTCGGCGATGGTCGAGTTCGATGCAGAGGGCTCGGTTGATCTGCGCGGCGTGGTTGAAACCAATCAAGCCCGGGTTGGGGCGCTGAGTGTTAACAAAGACAATCCAAAGCGGATCGGCGTCGTGTGCTCGCTGGATAATCTGCTCAAGGGCGCCGCGTCGCAGGCGGTTCAGAACATCAACCTCGCGCTCGGGCTTGAGGAGACGGAGGGACTGACATGAGCGAACCTGTGTGGGCCAAGGGCGCGGGCAGCGTCCCGGACAACGAGATGATGCGGTTCATGGCGGGCGACGACGTCGTGCTCGATCGAGAGCTGATCGGGTACGACATCACCGCCACACTCGCGCACGTGCGCGGTCTTGAGCGGATCGGGCTACTCTCGGGCGATGAGACCGGGGCGATCGAGCGGGCACTCGATGAGCTGCGCGCCCGACTCGGTGATGGACGGTTCACGCTCGATGATCGGTATGAGGACGGGCACTCGGCGATCGAGGCGTTCCTGGTTGATCGCCTGGGCGAAGCCGGCAAGCGGGTCCACCTGGGGCGCAGCCGCAACGATCAGGTGCTTGTCGCGACGCGCCTGTACACCATCGAAGCCCTCCATCGCCTCGCGGAGCGCAGCCTCGACGCTGCCCGCGCGGCCCTGGCCTTGGCACGAAAGCACGAGCTGGACCCCATGCCCGGGTACACGCACCTCCAACGGGCAGTTCCTTCGAGCGTCGGGCTCTGGATGGCTTCGTACGTAGAAGGGTTCTGCGACGCAGCGGAGCTGCTGCGCTTGAGCGCGGGCTGGATCAACACCTGCCCGCTCGGGACCGCCGCGGGATATGGCGTGAATATCGCGCTCGACCGCGAGGGCGTTGCGCGCGAGCTGGGGTTCGACCGACTGCTGATCAATCCGATGCACGCGCAGGCGACGCGCGGCGCCCATGAACTCCAAGCGCTGAGCGCCGCGTGGCAACTGGCGCAGGTCGTTCGGCGCCTCGGGTGGGATCTAACGCTGTTCGCCTCGGCGGAGTTCGCCTTCGTCACGCTGGCTGATGAGGCCTCGACCGGATCATCAATCATGCCCAACAAACGCAACCCGGACGTCGCCGAGTTGATGCGCGCGTCCGCGTCGGTCGTCGGCGGGGCGATGGGCGAGCTGCAACAACTCGTAAGCCTGCCCAGCGGCTACCACCGTGATCTTCAGCTGAGCAAGGGGGCGTTGCTCCGTGGGCTGCGCGCCGTTGAGCGTTCCTCGGCGCTCGTGCCCCGCGTGCTCTCGGGGATGACGCTGCACACGGACCGGATGCTCGACGCGATCGACCCGCCGATGTTCGCCACGGACCGGGCGGTGGAGCTGAGCGTGGGCGGGATGGCCTTCCGCGATGCGTATAAACAGGTTGGGCGGGAGCTCGACGCGCTGGCCCAGGGCAACGCCGGGGCGAGTGTGCGGGCTCGGGTCAGCCCGGGCGCGTGTGCGGATCTGCGCCTCAATGAGCTGGAGGCCTGGGTCGAGAGCCTCGCCGAGAGGCTCTGAGGGCGTGTCCGGGCGTGCATATGCACAATTTGGTGATGAGGGACCTTGACGCGGCCCGATGGGTGGATAGGCTTGCCCAGCCCGGGTCCGCCGGGCGACGAGGATGATGATGTACGGACAGGTCAAGAAAGCCGCGAAAGCCAAAGCGACGCCGAGAGCGTCCGGGCGATCCCTGCGGCTTCGATCGGTCTGAGTTCACACTCACGACACCAGATCAGAAGCGACAGACCCCCGGACGCGAGCCGGGGGTTGTTCTTTTTCCAGAATCACAAACACACCAACACAAGACAGGAGCAAAGGCATGGACACAAGCACGACCAACGAAACCCTGAACGCATCGTGCCCAGAGTGCGCCGGGCTGATCAGTTTCGACCGCCCGCCGTTGTCGGGCCAGATCGCCCAGTGCACGGACTGCGGCGCCGAGCTTGAGGTGATCAGCCGCGACCCGATCAAGATGGAGCTGGCGCCCGAGGTTGAAGAGGACTGGGGCGAGTAAGCACGTTTGAAGGAGGGCGATGCCCGTGCGAGTGGTGATGCTGCATTCAAGGGTTCGTGTCGAGGAGCGGATGCTGCTCGACTCGTTCGAGCGCCTGGGCGTCGTGTGCGACGTCGTGGATGTTCGGAGCGAGGTGTTCGATCTGTCCGACGCGTCGCGCTGGTCGGGTGTTGACCTAGTCCTGGACCGGTCGATGAGCCTGACGAGTTCGCTCTCGGCGGTCCGGGTTCTTGAGGCGATGGGCGTTCGCTGCGTCAACCCGTCGGAGACGATCGAGATCTGCTCGGACAAGCTGCGGACGAGTCTGGCGCTCGAGCGCGCCGGGGTTCCGACGCCGCGGGTGTGCGTGGGGCTCGGGCAGGAGTCGGCGCTCGAGGCGGTCGAGAAGATCGGGTACCCGGCGGTGATCAAGCCGACGGTGGGCTCGTGGGGGCGCCTGGTATCGCGGGTGAACGATCGGGACGCGGCCGAGGCGGTCATCGAGCACCGCGCCGTGCTCGGCTCGGCCCAGCAGCAGGTTCTTTATGTGCAGGAGCACATCGCCAAGCCGGGGCGGGACCTGCGGGTGTTCGTCGTCGGGGGCGAGGCGGTCGCGGGCATCGCGCGTTCGAGCGAGCACTGGCTGACCAACACGGCCCTCGGGGCGACGACCTGCGGGATTGATGTCTCGGGCGAGGTCGGCGAGATCTCGCGCCGGGCCGCGGCGTGCGTCGGCGGGGACATCGTCGCGGTTGATCTGCTTGAGTGTCCGCAGCGCGGGCTGCTCGTCAACGAGCTGAACCACTCGATGGAGTTTCGCAACAGCGTGGACGCGTCGGGCGTGGACATCCCCGGGCGCGTCGCGGAGTATGCGCTGGGCCTTGTACCGAACCGAGCCGAGGGAGCGAGCGCGTGAGCCACACCGCGACGATTGTTGGGGCGAGCGGGTACACGGGCGGGGAGCTGCTGCGTCTGCTGTCGGACCATCCAGATGTGGATGTCCAGGCGGTGACGAGCCGCAAGCTCGCGGGCCAGCCGGTCCACCGGGTCCACCCGAACATGCGCGGGCGGAGCGAGCTGGTGTTTCGGTCGCCGGACGAGGTTGAGGCGAGCGATGTGGTGTTCCTGTGCATGCCTCACGGGAAGGCGGCGGGCGACATCGACCGCTGGCTCGGGCTCGGAACGACGGTCATTGATTTATCAGCGGACTTCCGCCTGCGATCGTCCGGGCAATACAAGGACTGGTACCGCTGGGATCACCCGGCCCCGGAGCGTCTGGGCGAGGCGGTGTACGGCCTGCCCGAGCTCGAGCGCGAGGCGATCGCGGGCGCACGCCTGATCTCGGGCGTCGGGTGCAACGCGACGGCGATGAACCTGGCGCTGCTGCCGCTGGCGCGGGCGGGGCTGATCGAGCGGGTCATCGCGGACATCAAGGTCGGGTCGTCCGAGGCGGGGGCCGAGGCGAGCGCGGGGAGCCATCACCCGGAGCGGTCGGGCGCCGTGCGCTCGTACGCGCTGACCGGGCACCGGCACGCGGCCGAGGTCCACCAGGCGCTCGGCGAGTTCACACTCGACGTGTCCGTGACCGCAATCGAGATGGTCCGCGGGGCGCTCTGTACAGCCCACATCATCCCGACGCGCCCGGTAGACACCAAAGAGCTGTGGACGCTCTTCCGCGAGGCGTACGCGGGCGAGCCGTTTGTCCGTGTTGTGCGCGAGCGGACGGGGCTGCACCGCCTGCCGGACCCGAACGTGCTCGCGGGGTCAAACTACGCGGATGTCGGGTTCGACGTTGATGAACGGACGGGGCGGGTTGTCACGCTGTGCGCGATCGACAATCTGGTCAAGGGCGCCGCGGGCAGCGCGGTGCAGGCGATGAACGTGGCGACAGGGCTCGACGAACGCGCGGGCCTGGGCTTCCCGGGCCTGCACCCGGCATGAGAGAAACCATGAGCGAACTGATTGTCATCAAGATTGGCGGCGGCGAGGGCATCAAGCCCGATGCGGCGCTGGGCGAGATCGCGGGGCTTGTGCGCGCCGGCGTGCGCGTCGTCCTCGTCCACGGCGGGTCGCACGAAACGAACATCCTCAGCGAAAAGCTCGGGCGCCCCCCCACCTTTATCACAAGCCCGAGCGGGCACACAAGCCGACGGACCGACCGCGAGACACTCAAAATCTTTGAGATGGCCTACTGCGGCAAGGTCAACAAGGGTATCGTCGAGACGCTGCGCCGCGCGGGTGTGGACGCGGTGGGTTTGTCGGGGATCGACGCGGGGCTGTGGACGGGCAAACGCAAGAGCGCGATCCGGAGCGTGGACGCGGACGGGCGGACGGTGGTGATCCGCGATGATCTGAGCGGACGCGTCGAGCGGGTTGACGATCGGTTTTTGCGCCTGCTGCTCGATGATGGGCGGACGCCCGTGCTGACGCCGCCGGCGATGTCGGACGAGGGTGTCGCGATGAACGTGGACGCGGACCGGGCGGCGGCGGCGACGGCGGCGGCGCTGGGCGCCGACGAGCTGCTGCTGCTGTCAAACGTTCCCGGCGTGCTGCGCGACCCCGAGGATCGGTCGTCGCTGATCGAGACCGTCTCGAGCCTGGATGAGGTTCGCCGGGCGGCCAAGGGGCGGATGAAGAACAAGGTGCTCGGCGCAGAGGAAGCACTCAGCGGCGGCGTCGGGCGCGTCGTCATCGGGTCCGCCTCGGGCGCAAGCCCAGTCGCCGACGCTCGAAGCGGGTGTGGAACAGTCTTCGAGGGAGCGATCGCGTGAACACAGCCCCCGCCGCCATCAACCCGGACGCCGCCTCAAGCGACGCGAGCGTGCGCTTCCTGCACGAGCTGGTGCGCACCAGGAGCGTCACCGCCAGTGAGCGCCCCGCGGTCGAGGTCTTCGTCGAGCACGCCGGCACGCTCGGGTACGACGCCCACATCGACGATGTCGGCAACGGGATCGCGAGCCGGTCTGGGGGCGGGCCGATCAATCTCGATATTGTGCTCCTCGGGCACATCGACACCGTCCCCGGGGATATCCCGGTGCGGATCGAGGACGGGATCCTGCACGGGCGCGGCAGCGTGGACGCCAAGGGACCGCTCGCCGCGATGCTCATCGGCGCCTCGGACGCGACGCTGCCCGCGGGCGTGCGCGTGCGCGTCGCGGCGGCCCTCGGGGAAGAACAAGACTCGCCCGGCGCCCAGCACCTGCGCGACACGTGGCGCCCGGACGCATGCCTGATCGGTGAGCCCAGCGGGTGGGACGGCGTCACGCTCGGGTACAAGGGACGCCTCGTCGTCACCATCGAGATCACGACGCCCTGCGGGCACAGCGCGGGCGAGGACCGCAGCGCCGCGGATATCGCCATGGCGTGGTGGCGCGACGCGATGGACCTGATCGACCGCCTCAACGCCGACCGGGAAACGGTCTTCGACACCGTGCGGGCGACGATCGTCGGCATGAACAGTGAATCGGACGGGTTGTCGGACCACGCCGTCATCCGCGGCAGCTTCCGCGTCCCGCAGTGGATCTCACCAGAGGGTCTCGGGTCGGAGTTGCGCACGATCTTTCGGGGGGATCATCGTGTTGCGCTCCGGCTCGGGGGCTTTGAGGCGGCCCACCGGTCGAGCCGCAACGACGCGGTTGTGCGCGCCGTCACGGGCGCTATCCGATCCGTCGGCGGGCGACCCCACCCCAAGCTCAAGACGGGCACGTGCGATATGAACGTCGTCGCCTCGGCGTGGGACTGCCCGATCGCGGCGTACGGCCCGGGCGACAGCTCGCTGGACCACTCGCCCGAGGAACGCCTGGACCTGGGCGAGTTCGCCCGGTCGATCCGCGTTGTGCGCGAGGCGGTCGAGCGCCTGACGCTGGAGCTGGTCGAGACACGGGGTTAGGCGGCTTTTTTCACCTTGGCCATGGTGTCGGCGACGCGCTTGGAGAGCTGGTCGGCTGTGAAGGGCTTGACGAGGTAGTTGTTCGCGCCCGCCTGGACCGCCTGGATGACGCGCGTCTTCTCGGCCTCGGTCGTCACCATAATCACCGGGGTCTTGGCGCCCGCAGCCCGGAAGGCCTTGAGAAAGTCCAGACCGTTCATGTTGGGCATGTTCCAATCGAGCAGGATCAGATCCGGCTTGAACGCGCTGGCCTTGGAGAGCGCGTCCTTGCCGTCGCACGCGGTCTCGATCGTGTGCCCACCGATCTTCTTGAGCGTGGACGAGATGATCATCCGCATCGTGTTGGAATCGTCAACTATAAGCGTTTTCACGGTGTTCTCCCGGCGCTCTACGCGGCCTTCGAGGCCTGAGCGGGACTGTTGATGCAGATGTTCAGGTCAAACTCGCCCAGCGGGCTCCGGCACGGGATGCACACGCAACTCGCCTGGCGTGGACGCTGCACGGTGTAGTCTGACCCGATGACGACCGACGGGCAACTGATCGAGATATCGTCGCCTTCCATCTTGGCCTTGGCGCCCCCGGCGATCATGTTCGCAAGCTCACCCACCGCGTCGGCGAAGTTCTCATCATCAGGCTCGATGCGGCATCCAACGAACGCCTCGACCGCCGCGATCGCGGTCTCGGTCGGGAGCCCGACGACCACCGAGCCGACGATATCGCCCGAGAGCCCGATGATGCCGGAGACATCGTGGTGCTTCGCATCACGGGGCTGCATCACCGGCTTGCCGAACTCGACGCTCGTGTTGAGCATCGTCGAGAACAGGTTCTCGGTCGACTCGAGGAAGCACCGGATCTGCTGAGCGTTCATAGAGCCCCTCTCAAGGAACCAATCGGTCGCGTGTGTGCGCGGCTCCGCCCAACGGACCCGCCTCGTCCACCCCTGATCGGCCCAGCGCGGGCGAAACTTTTGCCAAGCGCGAGTGATCCAGGCCGATGCCATCCCGGCGCAGATTCAGCGCCTCGCATCCGGGGCGCATCGCAGCGGCGCCCCCCCCAGTCCGGTGTCTCCGCAGGCGTGCAAGGCCCGGAAACACACAGCTTTATGTGCCTTCAACGCTCTGGGTGGATTGTTGAAGGCTCTGGATTCAGAACGGGTCCGGTCACACCGATACGAGCCCTCCCGGGAACGCCTCCCGGGGTGATGTGTTGGCCAATCGAAGAGGTGTGAGCGTTGAACCTAACGACACGAATCGAGGAGATCGCCCGGTCCGCCGCGAAGACCGACGCGGATGATCCGCCCGGGCTCGTGGAGTTGCGCGACGCGCTGAGCGCCTTGGGCGAGGCCAGCGAACTCGGTGAGCACGACGGCGCCTGCGAAATGGTCGACGGCGCCGTCGAGGCGATCGAGAGCGTCGTACTCCGAGAATCCGAGACGCCTGAGGATCTGCTGGCCAAGGTCCACGAGACCATTGATTACCTGCAAGACCTGGTGGACGCCGCAGCCAGCGGGCTCGACGCCCCACCCCCCCCGAGCGAGAGCAAAGACGCACTCGAAGTAGACGCGGACCTGTTCGAGGCCTGGCTCTCTTCGAGCGAAGACACACTCAACGAGATCGAGGCCCAGGTGCTCTCGATCGTTTCGGGCGAGGGTGGGCCGGACTCGGTGGCCGAGGTTCGCCGGCGAATCCACACGATCAAGGGCGAGTGCGGCGTTGTCGCGGCCCACGCGCCGCAGGCGCTGTTTCACGAGGCCGAGAGCGCAATCGATCGTGCGATCGAGCAGGACGCTCGTTTCCCCGCCGACGAGGTGCTCGACCTTGTGGACTGGATGCGCCGCCTGATCGAAGAGGCGACGCCCGAGTGCGCCGGGACCTGGACTGCCAACGACAAGCTGCTCAAGAGCCTTCGCGCATGCTGCTCCGACGGGAGCGCTGCGCCTGCCGAGTCCGCCGGCGACACCCCGGACGAGGGGGTCGCCCCTGAGCCCGCCGACGAGGCGCCCACCGACGCGCCGGCGCCCGGCGGCGCCGATCACGAGCCTGCGGACAGCGCTAACGTGGCGCCGCCTGCGCCATCGGACGAGGGCGTGGTCGAGCTGGTCGCCGAAGACGACGAGATGCTCAGCGAGTTCATCAGCGAATCGCGCGAGCACATCGCGGCGGCCGAGGGAGCCCTGCTCGAACTCGAGACCGACTCCGAGAACACGGAGCTGATTAACACTGTTTTCAGGGCGTTCCACACGATCAAGGGTGTCGCGGGGTTCCTGAACCTGGCCCCGATCGTGGAGCTGGCTCACAAATCCGAGTACCTGCTCGACGCGGCCCGCAACGGGACAACCAAGGTCTGCACCGGGTTCCTGGACCTCACGCTCAACGCGTGCGACCTGCTCACAACCCTGATCGGCGTTCTGGAAGATGGCGAGGCGCCGCAGAAGAGGGCCTACAACGAGATCATCCGCCGGCTCGACGCGGCCTTGTCGGGCGACATCCCGGCCCGCGGCTCCGCCAAGACGCCATCAGAAACAAGCAAGCCCGCCCAGGACGAGCCCAAGAGGGCGCCCCAGGCCAGCGCAGGCAAGCCCCCCAGCGCCCCGAAGGCGCCGCCATCCCAGAAACGACGCGCCGATCAGACCGTCAAGGTCAACACCAAGCGCCTCGACGGGCTGGTTGACATGGTCGGCGAACTCGTCATCGGACACCAGATGGCGGTCCAGGACCCGAACGTTCAGAGCCTCAGCGAGCAACGCACCAAGCGCAACCTCGTGCACGTTGGCAAGATTATCCGCGACCTGCAGGAGGTCGCCATGTCGCTGCGCATGGTGACACTCCACGGCACGTTCCAGAAAATGACCCGCCTCGTCCGCGACCTCTCGGCCAAGAGCGAGAAAGAAATCACCCTCAAAATCGAGGGCGAGGACACCGAGCTCGACCGCAACGTGGTCGAGGAGATCGGTGACCCGCTGGTCCACATGATCCGCAACGCCTGCGACCACGGGCTCGAAGGCCCTGACGAGCGCGTCGGCGCGGGCAAGGCCGAGGCCGGTACGCTCACGCTCCGCGCCTTCCACAAGGGCGGCGCCATCATCATCGAAGTCGAGGACGACGGGCGAGGCCTCCACCGCGACAAGATCCTGTCCAAGGCCATCGAGCGCGGTGTTGTCGCGTCCGAACGCGACGGCGCCGAAATGTCCGACCGCGAAGTCTTCCAGCTCATCTTCGCCCCCGGCTTCTCGACCGCAGAAAAGGTCACCGATGTCTCGGGGCGTGGTGTCGGGATGGACGTCGTCCGCCGGAACATCCAGGCCCTGCGCGGCAAGGTCGAGATCCGCTCGGCCCCGGGCAAGGGCTCGACGTTCGTGCTGAGCCTCCCCCTGACCATGGCAATCATCGACGGCATGGTTATCCGGTGCGGATCGCACCGGTACGTCCTGCCCACGCTCTCGATCGAGCAGAGCTTCCGCCCGAACCCCGAAGATATCTCGACCGTCATGGAGCGGGGCGAGACGATCATGGTCCGCGGCGCCCTGCTCCCAATCTACCGCCTGAGCAAGCTGTTCAACATCGACAAGGACCAGACCGACAGCGACCAACGCCTGTTTGTTGTGCTCGAGGCCAACGGGTCTCGGTGCTGCCTCGAGGTTGACGAGCTGCTGGGCCAGCAGCAGGTCGTCATCAAAACACTCGGTAAGGGCGTCGGCACGCTGCGGGGTGTGTCGGGCGGAGCCATCCTCGGCGATGGACGTGTCGCCCCCATCATCGATGTCGTCGGCCTGCTCACCCAGGCCCAGGACCTGCCCACAAGCAACGACTCCCCCTCAGATATCTCCAAGGAGTAGCGCATGACCACCACACCCACACAATCTTCTCGAGGCGGGGCCGATACCCTCGCCAGCACCAACGAGAACGACGACAAGTTCCTCACCTTCCGACTCGGGAAAGAGGAGTACGGCGTCGAAATCCTGCGCGTGCGCGAGATCATCGGCCTCATCGACATCACCCCCCTCCCCCGAACCCCCGACTACATCAAGGGTGTGATCAACCTGCGGGGCAAGATCATCCCCGTGATCGAGCTGCGGACGAAGTTCGGGCTCCCCCCCGTGAAGTACACCGAGGCGACGTGCGTCATCGTCGTGGATGTCGAGGATTCCGAGGGGGGCGACCAGCTCCAGATGGGTGTCATCGTTGACACCGTCAGCGAGGTTCTGGACATCCGCCAGGACCAGATCGAGCCGGCTCCCCGGTTCGGATCCTCAGCGAGCGCCGACTCGATCATGGGCATGGGCAAGGTCAAGGCTGGCGAAACGACCAAGGTCGTGATCCTTCTGGACATCGACCGAGTCCTCGGCGGAGAGGAAACCCTCTCGACCGACACCGACTCGCCCGTTCCGAGCCAGAACCCCGAAACCCGCACCGTCTAAGACGCCCCCACATACACCGACACACCCGGAAAGACACAGAAGCAAGGACGCAACGCCATGAGCACCGAGACCTCAGAATCCATCACCAACGACCAGTCCCAGGCCATCCAGTTCACGAACACGCTCAGCCAGTTCCAGGCCATGATCGAGTTCGAGCTGGACGGGACGATCATCACCGCCAACGACAACTTCTGTGAGACAGTGGGCTACACGCTCGGCGAGATCCAGGGCCAGCACCACCGGATGTTCGTGGACGGCGCCTACGCCGCCAGCCCGGAGTACCGCGAGTTCTGGAATGCGCTCAACCGGGGCCAGTACCAGGAGGGCGAGTTCCCCCGCGTCGGCAAGGGCGGGACAACCATCTGGATCCGGGGCTCGTACAACCCCATCTTCGATGAGAACGGCAAGGCCTACAAGGTCGTCAAGATCGCGTCTGACATCACCATGCAGAAGCTCGCGTACCTCGACATCGAGACCGAGGCACAGAAGGTCAGCGACATGATGCGTCAGCAGCCGCTGAACGTCATGCTCGTGGACAAAGATCTTGTCCTGACGTACATGAACGAGGCGTCCATCACGACACTGCGGTCGATCGAGCACAAGCTCCCCGTCAAGGTCGACGACCTGCTCGGAACCTGCATCGACGTGTTCCACAAGGACCCGTCCATCCAGCGCCGGATCCTGGGCGACCCCAAGCGGTACCTCCCGCACAAGGCCGAGATCCAGATCGGCGGCGAAGACGTCACCCTCCAGGCCGACGGTGTGTACGACTCCGACGGCGAGTTCATCGGGTGCATGGCGTCGTGGACGGTCATCACCGAACAGAAGAAGCTCGAGCGTGAGGCCGCCGAGGCGCGCCAGCGCGACAAGGATCAGGCCGAGCGTCTGCGCAAGATGCTCGAAGAGGTCGGCGCCGGCGCCGATCAGATCGACACGGGCGCCCAGCAGATCGCCAGCTCCAGCCAGGCCCTGTCCGAGGGCGCCGCTCAGCAGGCGTCGAGCCTCGAGGAAATCAGCTCCTCGCTCGAAGAAATGTCGAGCATGACCGAGCGCAACGCGGATAACTGCCGCCAGGCGTCCACGCTCTCCGAAGAGTGCATGCGCTCGGGCGACAAGGGCCAGAGCGAGATGACCGAGATGTCCACGGCCATGTCTGAGATCAAAACCTCCAGCGCCGAGATATCCAAGATCATCAAGGTGATCGACGAGATCGCGTTCCAGACGAACCTGCTTGCCCTGAACGCGGCGGTCGAGGCCGCCCGTGCGGGCGAGGCGGGCAAGGGGTTCGCCGTTGTCGCCGAGGAGGTCCGCAACCTGGCGATGCGCAGCGCCGAAGCCGCGAAGAACACCTCGGCGATGATCGAGGAATCCTCCAAGCGGGCTGATAATGGCGTGAACATCGCCCAGCGCGTCGGCGAGGCCCTCGAAGAAATCGTCGGCAACACCCAGAAGGTCAGCTCGCTCATCGGAGAAATCTCCGCAGCATCGTCCGAGCAGGCCGAGGGCATCGGCCAGATCAACCAGGGCGTCAGCGACCTCGACCGGGTCACCCAGCAGAACGCCGGCAACTCGGAAGAGCTCGCGTCCAACGCCGAGCAGACCGCGGCGCAGGTCAGCTCGCTCCGCGATCTGGTCAACCAGTTCACGGGCAAGTCCTCCGCAGGTTCGCCCGCGCTGCAGCGCCCCGCCCCCGAGGCAACCGCCCCGAGAGCGGCCCAGGCCTCTGCCCCCTCAAGCGCCAACGCCGAGAGCCTCATCCCGTTCGAGGATGACTCGCTCGAATCGTTCTAAGACCGCACACCCACGCCGCCGGCCCGGAAGGGCTGGCGGCGTCTTCCACTCCTCGGAGAAACATCCTTGGCCGCGACTCTCACTTCAAAGCAGTTCAAAGACATCGCCGAGGTCGCCCGGGCCAAGTGGGGCCTGAACCTGACCGAGGGCAAGTCCGTGCTCGTCCAGAACCGCCTGAGCAAGTTCGTGCTCCGGTCGGACTACGAGTCCATCGACGCCTACCTCAAGCACCTGCACGGGAAGCCCACCGAGGACGACCTGCTCCTCTTTTTTGATCTTCTCTCCACAAACACAACGTCGTTCTTCCGCGAGATGAACCACTTCAAGCACCTGCAGAACGTCGTCTACCCGCGCATGGTCGAATCGCGAAAGAACCGGCGTCTGCGGGTCTGGTCCGCGGCCTGCTCCTCCGGCGCAGAGCCCTACACCCTCGCAATCCACATGCTCGAAACACTCAAAGACGCCTCCAGGTGGGACGTGCGCATCCTCGCGACGGACCTCTCGAAGAAGTCGATCGACCTGGCCCGCGCCGGCGTCTATCCCGCGAAAATGCTCGAAGGGCAGCCGACGAACATTGTCCGCAACTACTTCGAGAAAATCGGCGCCGCCGAGGACGCCCAGTACCAGGTCCGGGCGGATATCCGCTCGATGGTGAGCGTCCAGCAGATGAACCTGATGGACCGCTGGCCCATGAAAGGGCCGTTCGACATCATCTTCCTGCGGAATGTGATGATCTACTTCGACCTCGACATCCGCACCAGGCTCGTCACACGGATGCGTGACCTGCTCACGCCGGACGGGGTCTTTGTGATCGGCAGCGCCGAGACGCTCTCGGGGATGGACGTCGGGCTCCGCTCCGAGATTCCGAGTGTGTATGTCAAGGGGGACGAATGAGCATGACCCAGACTGCGCTCAAACCGAGTCAGGCCGACGCCAAGGGCGGGATCACCATCGGCGTCGCTGACATCGCCATCACGAACGACCCGAACGCCACGCTCGTGACGTACGCACTCGGCTCGTGCATCGGCGTCACCATCTACGACCCCATCGCAAAGATCGGGGGCATGCTCCACTTCATGCTCCCGCTCTCCAAGGTCAACCCCGACAAAGCCGCCAAACGCCCCGCGATGTTCGCCGACACCGGCATCCCCCTGCTCTTCCGCTCCGCCTATGAGCTGGGCGCCCAGAAAGAACGCATGATCGTCTGCGCCGCAGGCGGAGCCGAGATCCTCAACGACGACGGACACTTCCGCGTTGGCTCTCGGAACAGGACCATGCTCCGCAAGCTGTTCTGGAAGAACAACATCCTGCTCTCGGCGGATGAAACCGGCGGCAATATCAGCCGCACACTCGTCATGCCACTGAGCGACGGAACAGTCAGCATCCGGAACCGTGGGAAGGAGAAAACCCTGTGGGCAGCGTAGAAACACTCATTGACAAGTGCGTCAAGCTCTCCCCGGCGCCGGTCGTCATCGCCCGCGTCGCGTCCATGCTCAGCTCGGGCGAGTACAACTCGAAGGAACTCGAAGACCTCATCATGACCGATGAGGCGATCAGCGCCTCGGTCCTGCGCACCGCCAACTCCGCCGCCTACGGCGTGCCCGGGCGCGTCTTCGACCTCCGCGAGGGGATCGTCCGCCTCGGCTCCAAGACGCTCCGCCGGATCGTGCTTGAGCACAAATCCTCCGAGCTGTTCGATGGCGCTGGCGAGGCCTACGGCCTGCGCCGCCAGGACCTCTGGCGCGGATCCGTCGGCGGCGCCCTCGCTGCGGAACTCATCGCCGAATCGCGCAAGGTCTGCGAGCCGGGCGTCGCGTATGTCGCCGGGTTGCTGCGCGACATCGGCAAGCTCGCGGTGGACGTCGCCCTCGGCGCCGACGCCTTCCGCGACATCGACCCCGACGAAACTCCAGAACGCGGGTTCACCGAGCAGGAACGCCTGCGTCTGGGCGTGGACCACGCCGAGCTGGGCGCCGCCCTGGCCAAGCGCTGGAACCTGCCCGACCGAATCTGCGCCGCCATCCATCACCACCACCGCCCGCCCGAGCCCGGTGAAACAGGCGCCGACCCGCTGATCGACGTCGTCCACGCGGCGGACTTCATCACGCTCTGGTCGGGCCTGTGCATCGGCGACGACGGGCTGCAGTACCAGCTCGCCCCGCACGTCCGGGAGTCTTTGAAGATCGACCGCGCCTCGGCCGAGCACGAGATTGTCGAAACCATGACACGATTCCGCGACCTAGAAGAGGCGATTTCCGGGCACTCCGAGCAAGGGGCGGCATAATGCACTGCAACGTACTGATCGTTGACGACTCTCCGATCCTCCGGGCCGCGATCAAAAAGGTCGTCAAGCTCGCCGGTGTTGACGAGAACCGAATCCACGAGGCCGGCAACGGGCAAGAGGCCCTCGACATTCTCGAAACCGTCTGGGTCGATCTCGTCCTGCTCGATCTGAACATGCCCGTGATGGACGGCGAGCAGTTCGCCATCGAGCTCCGCAAACGCGAAGAGCTCCGCGATGTCCGCGTGGTCATTGTCAGCACCGAAACCAACCGAGAGCGTCTGGACCGAATCACGGCCCTCGGGATCTCCGATTCTCTGCGCAAACCCTTCGAGCCCGAGGATCTGTGCCGCATCATCACCGACACGATGGGAGTCTCCTCATGACCGAACTCACTCCAGAGACGCTCAACCGCATCACCATCGAGGCGCTCGAGCGCACCGCCTTTGTCCTCGTCGATCCGTGCGACCCGGGCGAGACCGCTGAGCCCACGCGCCACGCCCGCATCCGCTTCACCGGCCCCACAACCGGAACTATGACCGTCTCGGCCAGCGATGGCTTCCTCAGCGAGCTCGCCTCCAGCCTGCTCGGCGTCGAGGCCGAAGACATCGATATCGAAACCGAAGGCCTCGACGCCATCCGCGAGCTGTCCAATATCCTCGGCGGGTCCGTGCTCAACGATATCGGCGGGCAGGAGTCAACCTTCTCACTCGGCCTCCCCGAGCTCGTCGAGACCGACTCGGGCGATGCCGGGATCACCGCCACCTTCGATTGCGATGGCGAATGCCTCCGCGTGACGTGCCGCGGCGCCTCGAGCGCCGCCGAGTCCAAGGCGGCCTGAGCAACACCACCAGATTCGAGAGGATCTCGACGATATGACCCAGGACGTAGGCGTACTGATTATCGATGATTCCGCGATCGTGCGGAAGGCGCTGACCGATCAGCTCTCCAAGCAGCCAGGGATCAAGGTGCTCGGCGCCGCCCCTGATCCGTACGTCGGGCGCGACATGATCGCCGAGCTCAAGCCCGACATCATCACGCTCGACATCGAGATGCCCCGGATGGACGGGCTCACCTTCCTGCGCAAGCTGATGAAGTACCACCCGATCCCCACGATCATCGTCAGCTCGCTGACACAAAAAGGCTGCGCCACCGCCCTGGCCTGCCTCGACGCGGGCGCGATCGACGTGCTCGCCAAGCCCGGCGAGGCCTACTCCGTCGGCAACCTTACGACAGAACTGGCCCGGATCATCCGCAACGCCAAGAGCATCGACATCACCAAGCGGGCCGCGGTCGCCGCGATGAACGCCTCCAAGCAGACCACCAAGCTCTCGCTCGGCGCCTCGCACCAGACGACAAACAAGATCGTCGCAATCGGCTCGTCCACCGGCGGCACCGACGCGCTCACGCGCGTGCTCACCCCGCTGCCCGGGACATCCCCCGGGATCGTGATGGCACAGCACATGCCCGCGGGGTTCACCAGCTCGTTCGCCGCCCGCCTCAACGACTTGTCCGAGATGGAAGTCATCGAAGCCCGCGACGGCGACTCGGTCATCCCCGGACGGGCAATTCTCGCTCCGGGCGACAAGCACCTGCGCCTGGTCAAGGACGGGGCGCGGTACTGCGTGCAGGTCTCGCAGGGGCCGCGCGTCTGCAGGCACCGACCCTCGGTCGAGGTCCTCTTCGAGTCCGTCGCGGAGATCGCTGGAGTGAACTCGATGGGGATCATCCTCACGGGCATGGGTGATGATGGTTCCACCGGGCTCAAGACCATGCGCGACGCCGGCAGCGTCACCGTCGCCCAGGACGAGGCGAGCTGCGTCGTCTTTGGGATGCCCAAGGTGGCGATCGAGCGGGGCGGGGCGTGCCACATCACCTCCCTCGACAAGATCGCCGACCAGATCGTGCAGTTCGCCTCGGGCAAGCTCAAAGCGACCAAGGCCGCCGCCTAGGGGCGCGCTCGTCCGCCCGCGCACACTCCGCCGGGGCGCACAAAATCAGGGCGATCTCCCTATCACCCGCCTCCCGAAAACATACCCGCCTGTGGCGCCGCGAACCCACCAGCCGGGTGGAGACCGGGCATAGAGTTGGGCATGACCACTGAAACCGTGTGCAAGCCGATCGATGTCTCGCCCGAGCAGCTCGAGTCATGGATCGCCTCTGGCGAGGCCGTGCTCGTAGACGTGCGAGAGGGCTTCGAGCACGAGGCCGAACGGATCGCCCAGTCGCGCCACTTCCCCCTGAGCACCTTCGATCCGGACAAGGTCCGCCAGGCCTGCGCCGACAAGCGGGTCGTGTTCCACTGCCGCTCCGGCAAACGATCCGCCGACGCCTGCGAACGCTTCGCCCAGGAGGGCAGCGAGACCTACCACCTCCAGGGCGGGATCGAGGCGTGGAAGGCGAGCGGGCGCGCCACCGAGCGCAGCGCCTCGGCGCCGCGGATCGACGTCATGCGCCAGGTCCAGATGACCGCCGGCTCGCTGGTCCTGCTCGGGATCATCCTGGGCATGTACGTCTCGCCCTGGCTGCTCTGGCTGAGCGCGTTCGTGGGCGCGGGACTCATCTTCGCCGGCGCCACGGGCTGGTGCGGCATGGCGATGATCCTCTCCCGAATGCCCTGGAACCGCTCCGCGCCGGGCGCCTCTTGCTCGACCAAGCACGCCTGAGTATCTATTTTCTGTCATTCAAACCGCGCCGTACTGGCGCCACCGGAGAACTGCGATGAGCACCGATGCCGCCAAGCACTACAGCACCTGGCCCGACCGCGTAGGCGCCATGAAAACCGCAGCACCCGACATCGCTCGCGGGTTCGGCTCCATGTTCCAGAAGCTCATGGGCGAGGGCGCCCTCTCCGTCCGCGAGAAGGAACTCATTGCCCTTGCTATCGGAATGAGCGTCCGCTGCGAGGCGTGCATCTATTCGCACGCCGAAAAAGCCGTCAAAGCGGGTGCCACACGCGAGCAGCTGCTCGAGCTCGCCGGCGTCGTCGTGACCATGCAGGGCGGACCCGGGTACGTCTACGTCCCCAAGCTCCTCGAAGCGCTCGACGCCCTTGGCCTCGGCGAAGGCTCGGGCTGATCGCGCTCGCCGCGCGTTCTTCTACTGCGACCGGAGTTCCATCGCGACGTGGTAGTGCGGGTCCTCGCTGATGTTGACCTCGACAAGATCGCCCGCGCGATCGAGCAGACGCCGGCAATCATCGCTCAGATGGCGCAGGTGCAGCCTCTTGCCCAGCTTCTGGTACCGCTCGGCCAGCGAGTTGATCGCCTCGAGCGCCGACTGGTCGTACACGCGGCTGAAGTAGAAGTCGATCACCACGTCCTGCGGGTCCTCGTGCGGTGTGAAAATATCTCGGAAGCTCGCGACGCTCCCGAAGAAAACCACGCCGTGGAGCTGGTAGATCTTGCTCCCGTGCTCGTTGAACTGGATATCGGCGACCAGGTGCTTGCTCTTGTTCCACGAGAAAACCAGGGCCGAGAGCGCGACCCCAAGGATCACCGCCGAAGCGAGATCGTGCATCAGCACGGTGTACGCCGCGACGATCAGCATGATCAGGATCTCGGGGATCGGGATGCGCCGCCAGGTCTGGAGCGTGGTCCACTCGAACGTGCCGATGACGACCATGAACATCACCCCGACGAGCGCCGCCATCGGAACCGCCTCGATGTAGGGCGCAAGGAACAGGATAAAGGCGAGCAGCGCGACCGCCGCCGTGATGCCCGACAACCGCCCGCGCCCCCCGGACTTGACGTTGATCAGTGACTGACCGATCATCGCGCACCCGCCCATCCCGCCGAACAGCCCGCACACGATGTTGGCGATGCCCTGACCCTTGCACTCGCGGTTGCTGCGCCCGCGCGTCTCCGTCAGCTCATCAATGAGCTTGAGCGTCATCAGCGACTCGATCAGCCCCACGCCCGCGAGAACTATTGCAAACGGGAAGATGATCCGGAGCGTCTCCAGGCTCAACGTGGGCAGCGAATACTCCATCCAGACCGGACGCGGCAGCCCCCCCTTGATCCCGACCTGCGCCGCATCAACCGACGCGATCGCGCTGGCCGTCTCCTCCCGTGTCAGCGGCGCGATCGCCCCAGCAGACGCCGGCACGGCGCTGATCCCGGGCGCGAGCGAGGCCGTCGCGGCCTCAAGGGCGGCGTCATCTTTCGCCCGCTGGGCGGTGCTGACCGCCGCCGCCCGCGTGCTGTCCTCGAGCATGTCGCGGACGGTGAGCACGGTCCGCCGACCGTCGTCGGACCCATCTTCCGCGCCCGTCGCCGCGTTGATCGCGTACGCCCCGAGCGAAACAACCAGAATCGCCGCCAGCGATGAGGGCACAACCCGCGTCAAACGCGGCAGAAACGCGATAATCCCCATCGTCGCACCGACAAGCCCAAGCATCGTCCACAGGCGCGCCCCCGTGAGGAACGCCATCGCCCCGTCATCGCCCAGAGTTTTGAAGCTCCCCACCTGCGCCAGCAGAATCACCAGCGCCAGCCCGTTGACAAACCCCAGCATCACCGGGTGCGGCACGATCCGGATGAACCGCCCAAGACGCAGCAGCCCGACCACAAGCTGGATGATCCCGCACAGCACCACCGCATAGAACAGATAGCCGATGCCATAGTTGGCGACGAGCGCAACGATCACTACACCCATCGCCCCCGTCGCCCCCGAGATCATCCCCGGGCGCCCCCCGAGCACCGAGCTGATCAGGCAGATGATGAACGCCGCGTACAGCCCCACCAACGGCGGCACACCCGCGAGAAACGCGAACGCCACCGCCTCGGGCACCAACGCGAGCGCCACCGTCAACCCCGACAGGACCTCGGCCCGGGGCGACCCGCTCAGGGCCGAACGCAGATCGAAGATCCGAGGACGCACGCGCAGAAACTGAGGCATCCGGATCGTGATCTCTGACATACAAACCCCTGGGCTCAGACCGGCTCGGAGGCGCCAACCCGCGCTCTGGAGCGGGCGGCGCCCGACCGAGAACCCGGGTCGCGTTCCATAGTTCGAAAGAAGCTCACTGCCCACATGCGAGCATCTCACCCGATGCGGGGGGCGATACTAAGCGCGCCCCATCAGACCCGAACCCACGTGCGAAAGATCGTCCGCCCCGGACCCGTCCAGAGATTCTCGCGCAATGCCAACCCGGGACGCTTGACATCCATTGTGGATATGCCGATAGTATATTTGTGCCTCCACATTCCCCCCCACCAACCCCCAACGCCCTGATCTCCCAGACCTCTGAATATGCGCTGCGAGCGGTCGTCCACATCGCACAGCGCCAAGACGGGCCAACGGCGGCCCAGGAGATCGCCCAGGCCGTCAACGCCCCCGTCGGGTATCTCCAAAAAATCCTGCGCACGCTGGCCCGGGCGGGCATCCTCCACGCCCAGCGAGGCGCCGGCGGTGGGTTCTCACTCTCGAAGGTCCCCACCGCCATCAGCGTCCTGGACGTGCTTCTCGCAACAGAAAGCGATATTTCTCGCATCGAACGGTGCCCACTGGGCATCAAGGGGCACACCAGCCTCTGCTCGCTGCACCGCCTGCTCGACGAACAGATCGCCGGTGTTCGCCAGGCGTTCGCGACCACTTCGATCGCGGATCTCCTTGCCGATGAGAACGCGGCCGCAGGCCTATGCGCCGTCCAAGCGGCCCAATCACCCACAGTCAAAGGGCAAGCGCCTGGGCGCCGCTCTCAATCGGATAAGCCCTCACCATGACATGTTCAGTGCCCACCAGAGCGTGTTTTTTTCTTCACATAGTGGATTTGTTCATGCACTACACTATAAATGGGCCGCGTGGTACTCTTGATCTCCTCTTTCACGCACACTCTGGAGAGCATCAATGACCTCAAACGCACCCACGCCAAAGCACACCACGCCCCCGGCGTCCGATCCGAACTTGCTCCGCTCGCTGGGGCTCGGGCTCATGGTGATCGTGACCCTGCCCGTGATCATCGGGCTGGTCTTCCGGGCGACCTCAGCGAGTGAGGCAGACGCTGCCAACGCCCTCACCTCGCACGCCAGCGCCCCGTCTGGCCCGATCGAGCTGGGCAAGGCCACGTTCTTGCAGACGTGCGTCGTGTGTCATGGTTCCAACGCCGACGGCGTGCACGGGCTCGGCAAGCCCATCCGCAACAGCGCCTTTGTCCAGGGCGCCACCGACGATGAGCTGTTCAACCTCATCGTCAACGGGCGGACGCCCGACGACCCCGCCAACACAACGGGCGTGGCCATGCTCCCGCGAGCCGGGAATCCCGATCTCGACGACACGAAGATTCATGCCGTAGTCAGCTTTATCAAAACGCTCCAGGATCCGAACGCCCCCACCGTCTCGATGGACCCCTGGATCATCGCCCCGCACCCGACCGGCGAGGGCGCCCCGGAGATCGCGGTCGGCAAGGTCGAGTTCATCGCCTCCTGCTCGGCGTGCCACGGCAGGACCGGCGAGGGCATGGATGGACTCGGCAGGCCGCTGGCCGGAAGCGAGTTTGTCGCCTCCAAGACCGACAAAGAAATGATGACCTTCGTCAAGACCGGGCGCCCGATCTGGGACGCGGCCAACACCACCGGTATTGACATGCCCCCCAAGGGCGGCAACCCGGCCCTCTCCGACGAGGACCTGCTCAAAATCATCCAGTACATCCGTTCGCTCCAGGCTGACGGGTGACTTTATCGTGAGCGCTCCCGCGCTCCTTACGGAAGGATCGGAGTCATGAGAAAGCAGAAACGAATCGGGATTGGCCTGAGCGCACTCGCTCTTGTCGCGTGTATCGGGAGCGCCTCGACCGCGGCCTCGGCCCAATCAATCAGCGATGTCCAGCGGATCGCTAAGGAGCGCGGCCTGAGCACCGCCGACCTCCTCGCCGCCGCCAAAACCTTAACACCCAGCGGGATGAAAGACGAGTACATCATCTTCTCCTCCGGCGGGCACAGCGGGCAGGTCTTCGTCATTGGAGTCCCCTCGATGCGTCTTCTGCGCAGCATCGCCGTCTTCACGCCCGAGCCCTGGCAGGGTTGGGGCTACGGCGTGGGTAACGAGATCCTCGAGCAGGGCTACGTCAACGACAAGGCCAACCTCTGGGGCGACACCCACCACCCCGCTCTCTCCGAGACCAAGGGCGACTACGACGGGCAGTGGCTCTTCATCAACGACAAGATCAACGCCCGCGTCGCCGTGATCGACCTCCGCGACTTCGAGACCAAGCAGATCATCAAGAACCCGCTGACCGTCAGCGACCACGGCGGCACCTTCGTCACGCCCAACACCGAGTACGTCATCGAGGGCGGGCAGTACGCCGTCCCCTGGGGAGCCGAGTACGCCCCCATCAGCGACTACAAAGAAAAATACAAGGGCTCGATCACGATGTGGAAGTTCGACCGCAAGAAGGGTCGGATCGACAAGGACCGATCGTTCGCGATCGAGCTCCCGCCGTACTGGCAGGACATCGCCGACGCTGGCAAGGGCGTCAGCGACGGCTACATGTTTGTCAACTCGATCAACACCGAGCTGGCGACCGGAGGGATCGAGAACAAGAACCCGCCGTTCGAGGCCGGCGCCAGCATGAACGCCACGGACTATCTCCACATCATCGACTGGCGCAAGGCCGAGAAAATCTACCAGAGCGGCAAGGTCGAGATCATCCAGGGCTTCCCCGTCATCACCCTCGAAACCGCGATCGCCGAGGGCCTGCTCTATCTCACACCCGAGCCCCGCAGCCCCCACGGCGTGGACGTCGCGCCCAAGGGCGACTTCATCGTCGTCTCCGGCAAGCTCGACCCCCACGTCACGATCTACTCGTTCCAGAAAATCATGGACGCCATCGCCAACAAAACCTTCTCCGGCAAGGACGAGTTCGGCATCTCCGTGCTCGACTTCGACTCCGTCGTCGAGGCCCAGGTCGAGGTCGGCCTTGGCCCCCTGCACACCCAGTTCGGGCCGGACGGCTACGCCTACACCTCGCTCTTCCTCGACTCGGCCGTCGCCCGCTGGACCCTCGGCGGATCCTACGGAAAGGGCACGCCCGAGCCCGACTGGACCCTCGTCCACAAGACCCCTGTCCAGTACAACGTCGGGCACATCGGCGTCGCCGAGGGCGACACCGTCAGCCCCGACGGCAAGTACCTCATCTCCTTCAACAAGTGGTCCGTAGACCGTTTCTTCCCGACCGGACCCCTGCTCCCGCAGAACTTCCAGCTCCTGGACATCTCGAACCAGGGCGCCGACATGCCCGTGATCTACGACATGCCCATCGGCGTCGGCGAGCCGCACTACGCGCAGATCATCAAGGCCGACAAGCTCAACCCCTGGTCCGTCTACCCCGAGATCGGGTGGGACCCGCAGACCCAGGCCGTCGATCCCTGGGCGCCACGGCGCAAAATGGAGCGAGTCGAGCGCAAGGACGATGGCACGGTCGAGATCTACATGACCGCCATCCGGAGCCACTTCAACCCTGAGCACATCAACATCAAGCAGGGCGACAAGGTCGTCTGGCGCATCACCAACATCGAGCGCGCCGTTGACGCCACCCACGGCCTCGCCATCCCGCAGTACAACATCAACCTCAGCCTCGAACCCGGCGAGACCGCCAAGTTCGAGTTCATCGCCGATGTGCCCGGCGTCTTCCCCTTCTACTGCTCCGAGTTCTGCTCGGCGCTGCACCTCGAAATGGTCGGCTACCTCATGGTCGAGCCTACTGAATAACCACGCTGCCCCGCGCCGAAAGACGCGGGGCCAGCTTTGGCGACATGGACCACGCCTGCCCGCCCAGGCGCCAAGCAAGGATCACGCGATGTCACAGTCTCTCATCGGACGGATCATCGGCCCCCGCGTCAGCACCGAAGATCTCACCCAGCACGAGCTCCGATACCGAGCCCCGAGCTTCCTTCTGCTCATCGCCCGCGTGCTGATCCTCGTCTCGCTCTTCCTACCCTACTGGCACATGGTGCTGGTCGCGCCGCAGTACCCCGACAACCTCCAGCTCACCGCCCACGTCAACCAGCTCTCGGGCGATGTCGCCGAGATCGACAGCCTCAACCACTACATCGGGATGCGACCCCTCGAAGAAGCCGCCCAGTTCGAGCGCAGCGTCGGCGTCTATATCCTCATCCTCCTCGTCATCATGCTCGAGTTCGCCGCATGGATCCACAGCCGCTGGGCAGTCCTCCTCGTCCTCCCCGCCGTCTTCTTCCCCGCGATCTTCCTGCTCGACCTCCACCTCTGGATGAGCCACTTCGGCCAAAATCTCGACCCCGACGCCCCGCTCTCCAACTCCATCGAACCCTTCGTCCCCCCCATCCTCGGCACCGGCATGGTCGGCCAGTTCAAAACCATCGCCACGCCCGGGATCGGGCTCCTCCTCTCCGCCCTCGCCTCTGTCGTCATCATCGTGGCGCTGTTCTTCCACCGCAGGGCTTACCGCCCGCTCGTCGCCGCGAACAACGGGGAGTAAAGCAAACATGGCCCGCGCCGTGATCGCCATCCTGACGCTCATCATGCTCGCCCGCGTCGGCATCGGAACCCCAGATCCGATCCAGACCACAGACGCGATCAGCACGCTCATCGACAACGCACAGCCAGGCGCCGCCATCGCCGTCCCCCCCGGGATCTATTACGGCTCGCTGCGCATCACTAAAACCGTCGCCCTCGATGGGCAAGGATCCGTCATCATCGACGCTGGCTCCCAGGGGACCGTCGTCGAGATCCTCGCCCCGGGCGTCACCTTCCGCGGCTTCACCATCCGCGCCTCGGGCGACCGCGTTGACCGCGAACCCGCGGGCATCCGCGTCCTCGCCCCGGACGCCACCATCGAAGACTGCGTGCTCGAAGACGTCCTCTTCGGCATCGACCTCAAGGGCGCCTCCAACTCAATCATCCAACGCAACACCATCAGCGGCAAAGACCTCAAACCCGGCAGACGCGGCGACGCCATCCGCCTCTGGTGGAGCCACGGGTGCATCGTTGAAGACAACCACGTCTCCGCCGCCCGCGACATGGTCTTCTGGTACTCCGAAGACCTCTCCGTCCGACGCAACACCGTCGAGCTCAGCCGCTACGGCCTCCACTTCATGTACAGCCACAACACCACCCTCTCCGAAAACACCCTCCGCGGAAACTCCGTCGGCATCTACCTCATGTACAGCAACAACATCACCCTCACCTCCAACACCATCGTCAACAACCGCGGCTCCAGCGGCTACGCCATCGGCCTCAAAGACTGCGACAACATCGTCGTCCGATCCAATGCCCTGCTCGCCAACCGCGTCGGGCTCTACATCGACAACAGCCCCTCCTCCGTCGATTCGACCGGCGCCATCGAGAACAACTTCATCGCCTACAACGAGGTCGGCGCCCTCATCACCCCTAACACACACGACAACATCTTCACCGGCAACGGCTTCATCGAAAACGAAGAGCAGGTCGGCGTCCACGGGCGCGGCGACCTCACGCTCAACCACTTCTCCAAAGATGGACGCGGCAACTTCTGGTCCGACTACGCCGGCTTCGATCACGACAACAACGGCATCGGCGACCTCGAATACCGCGCCTCGAGCCTCTTCGAATCCCTCCTCGCACGCGAGCCAAACCTCCGCCTGCTCGTCCACAGCCCCGCCCAGCAGGCGATCGAGTTCACGGCTCGAGCCCTGCCCGAGATGCGCCCCGATCCCAAGTTCATAGACCCCGCCCCCCTGATGACGCCCCCCGAGGTCACGCTCGCAACGTCCAGCAGCACCAGCCCCCTGGGCATGGCCCTCTCCGCCGCTGGCCTGCTCGCCGGCGCCGCAGGCGTGCTCACCCTGCTCGGGCGGAGCCCGGGCCTGCCTTCCCCACCCCGCGCCCCGCGGAGGAGCCGCACATGATCGTTGCACGCGCCGTCACCAAGCGATTCGGGCGCATCGCCGCCGTCGATGATGTCTCGTTCGAGCTTGCTCCGGGCCAGGCCGTCGCCCTCTGGGGTAGCAACGGCGCCGGCAAAACCACCCTCATCCGATGCCTCCTAGGCGTCATCCGCTTCAAAGGCTCGATCAGTGTCAGCGGCGCAGACACCCGGCGCGCCGGCAAACGCGCCCGCGCCCACATCGGCTATGTCCCCCAGGAGCTCGCCTTCCACGACGACACCCGCGTCGGCTCCGCCATGCGCTTCTTCTCCGACCTGCGCCGCGCAGACCCGGGCCGGTGCGGCGTTCTCCTCGAGCAGGTCGGCCTCTCCGGGCACGAACGCAAGCGCGTCCGCGACCTCTCGGGCGGCATGAAGCAGCGCCTCGCTCTCGCCGTCGCCATGCTCTCGGACCCGCCCGTTATCGTCCTCGATGAGCCCACGTCAAACCTCGACGCAGCCGGTCGCGCCGAGGTCGTCGATTCGCTCTCCGGGCTCAAAGACCAGGGCAAAACAATCCTCTTCGCCTCCCACCGCCCCGACGAGGTCATCGCCCTGGCCGATCGCGTGCTGGTGATGGACAGTGGGCGCCTCGTCAGGGACACCACGCCCGAGGATCTCTGGTCGAGCGCCTCCGCCGTCCGCACGCTGCGCCTGCACCTTTTCAGCGGGGCCGAAGACGCCGCGGCCGCGCTGCTCCGCGAGCGCGGGCACAGCGTCAACCTCAACGGGCACGGCCTCTGCGTCAGCGTCCCCCGCGACCAGAAAGCAGTCCCGATCCGCCAGCTCGCAGAGGGCAAAATCCAGGTCCGCGACTTTGAGATCCTCGACGACATCACGACCCAAGAGAGCGAGCCATGAGCACACTTACCGCAACAGCACCAGCGCCCCCCGCTGCCGCGCTCGTCCCCGCCTGCCCCGGGTTCTCGCGGGCGACGCTCGCGTTTGCGCGCCGCGAGCTGCGCGACGCGGTGACAAGCCGCTGGTTCCCGCTCTACACCATCGGGTTCGCGGTGCTGGCCATGGCGACCTCGTTCATGGCTCTTGCCGGGTCGGGCTCGATGGGCTTTGCCGGGTTCGGACGCACCGCCGCGGGCCTGCTCAACCTCGTCATGCTCATCGTCCCCCTGATGGCCATGACCGCGGGCGCCACATCAATCGCCGGCGAACGCGAGCGCGGCACACTCCTCTACCTCCTCGCCCAACCCGTCTCCCCGCGCGAGATCCTGCTCGGCAAGTTCCTGGGCCTATCGATCGCCCTGTGCGCCTCGGTCTGCATCGGCTTCTCACTCAGCGCCGCGGTGCTCGCCTGGAAAGCCGGCGGGACCGGCGTCGGCTCGTTCCTCATGCTCGTCGCGATGACCTGCCTGCTCACCGTCGTCATGCTCTCCGTCGGCCTGCTGATCTCCGTCTGCACGCGCAAGGCCAGCGTCGCAACCGGCGTCGCCGTCTTCACCTGGCTCGCCTTTGTCTTCCTCAGCGACCTCGGCCTCATGGCCGGCACGATCGTCTTCAAGCTCCGCGTCCAGGAGCTCTTCACCCTCGCCATGCTCAACCCCATCCAGGCCTACAAAATGTCCGTCGTCAACGGGCTCAACGCCTCGCTCGACGTGCTCGGCCCCGCCGGCGCGTACGCCTCTCGCCACTACGGCTCCGCCCTACCCTGGATGCTCCTGGGTGTCCTCACAGCCTGGGGAGCCCTGAGCCTGACCCTCGCCTCGGTCATCTTCACCAGAAAGTCCCCGGCATGAACCGCCTCCCCGCCGCCGCAACCCTCGCGCTTGTCGCCATCAGCACCAGCGCCTGCCGCCAGCAATCGCCCGACACCCCGCCCACCGTGCATCTCGACGACGACATGTGCGCCCAGTGCGGCATGATTATCAGCGACGAACGCTTCGCCTGCGCCACCATCATCGAAGACGATCGCGGGCTCCCGAAACCGTTGCTCTTCGATGATCTCAACTGCCTGGCCAACCACCAGAGCGCCAACCCCGGTCTGACAGTCCTGCGCCGCTGGGTCCACGATCATGCGACCAGAACCTGGCTGCCCGCCGAGGACGCGGTCTACCTCGTGTCGCCAGACCTCCCGACGCCGATGGCCTCACACGCCGCCGCGTTCGAAAGCCGCGCCAGCGCCGAAGCGCTCCAACGCGATGTCGGTGGTGACATCCTCACGTTCGAGGGCGTCTTGCCCCGCCTCTCACCCTGAGCCGGCGAGAACGGCGCAGCGCCGCGAAAAAGAACACAGGCCCTTGCAATGCAAGGGCCTGGGAAACGAGGCGGACGGGACTCGAACCCGCAACCACCGGATAGACAGTCCGGAACTCTAACCAATTGAGCTACCGCCCCAGGATGTGAAACGCCCGGTGAAAACGCCGGACGGAGTGAAATGTAGCCT
>JAJRXR010000068.1 GCA_024276195.1 Planctomycetota bacterium | reverse complement strand
GGAGTTCCCGGAGATGTTGTCGGAAAGCACAACACCGATGGTGAACACGTCACCAGAGTTGACGGTGGTGGCGCTGGAGGTCAGGGTGACCGTACCAACGTTCTGGGCCGAAGCGATGGTCACGAGACCGGCAACAGCGGCGATAGCAATCGCACTCTTCATATCTGTTTCTCCTCAAGCGGGCATGGAGCCCAAAAATAACTCTCTCTTGCGATGAACGAACGTCTTCGTTCCTGACCCGCGATGATCGTACCGGCCTGTCCAAACGTATGCAAGAGGGATTGCCAGTGAAAACGAGCGATTTTCTTGTTCGGAGCATGGGCGGGAGGTGGCTAAGGCGTTGATATTGGGTAGTTTGGGTCAAATAAAGAGGCTGTCCAAAGGGGGGGGGCACGCAATTATTGCTCGATTTTGATTCATGCATCTCCCCGGAGGCCACGGGAGGCCAAAAACGGAGAAACCCCCGTCCACTGGCGTGGACGGGGGCTCACCTGTTTCCTCGTTGAGGTCCGACCCCGCAAAGAAGGGGTCAGGAGAGGATTAGCGGCGACGGCGGGCGGCGACGAGGCCGCCGAGGCCGAGCAGCGCCATACCGGACGGGGCCGGGGTGACGCGGACCGTGGCGCCGTTGCCGAAATCAATGCTGTCGTAGTCGCCCGGGAGGATGACGATGCCACCCTCGATGCCAAACTGCATGGCGGGGTTGGGGCCAGCGCCATCGGCGGCGGAGAAGGTGATGGTGCCCTCGGAGGTGCCGGTAACCTTGAAGGTGTAGACGGCGACGCCGTCGAGGGACGGGTCAAGGGTGGGACCGAGGATGTCGGAAGCGCCCCCGAGGCCGGTGACGGAGTTGCCGGCGATGGCGCCGTTGAAGCCGAAGACGCCGGCGTCGGAGGCGAGGTCGCTCAGGGTGACGCCAGCGTCGCCAGCGCCGGTGACGTTCAGGTCGAACGCAAAGACGGAGTTGCCGTCGATGTTGTCGCTGAGGATGACGCTGATGGTGGCCATCTCGCCGATGCCGATGGTGGCGGCGGACGAGGTGACGGTGACAGTGCCGATGTTCTGGGCGGAAACGATGGTGGCGAGGCCGGCGACGGCGGCAATGGTGATCGCGCTCTTCATTGTGATCTCCTCACGTGGATTTGGTGATGTCCTACTTGATTCATGCTGAACGAAACAACTCGTTCTGACCCACGCGAAAGGTGCAGCCGATCTGGTGGTCCTGCCAGGAAAAGGGGCGCTCAAACTTGGGTTTTTTCACGAAGATGCCCCGATTGAGCCCCATCTGGGGCTCTAACTTTGCCCAGATTGCCCAGGTTCTCGGTCTCTGCGACCGGATTCTCGCCCGATCCGCACGCGAGCCCGGATCTGAGGTCGCTCAATCTTGCTTGAGATAGCTCAGAAAGCTGAGTGCGTGGGCGTTGGATTCGTCCGGCTCATGGTCGATCCGGTCGATCAGGCGCCAGCGTTCGTCCAGATCGGGGAAGGTGGTGTCGCCCTGGGCGCGGGTATGGACCCGGGTGAGCTCGATGCGGTGGGCGAGGGGGAGGGCGAGGCGGTAGATCTGGCCGCCGCCGATGACCATGTGGGTGTCGCCCGGGGATGCCAGTTCGGCGAGCTCGATGGCGCCCTCGAGGGTCTGGGCGGTCTCGACTCCGGGGCTGGCCCAGTCGGGCTGGCGGGTGATGACGATGTTCAGGCGCCCGGGGAGGGGTTTGCCGATCTCGTCGAAGGTCTTGCGTCCCATGATGACGCTGTGCCCGAGGGTGATGCGTTTAAAGTGGGCGAGATCGCGCGGGAGCGACCATGGGAGGGAGCCGTCGAGGCCGATGACGTTGTTCTCGCTGGCCGCGGCGACAAGGACCAGGATTGGGCGGGGGGGCTTGGGAACGAGCACGGGTGAGCCTAGGTGGAGATTGGCTCCTGTGTAGATCGGCTCTCCGAGCCGATTGTGTCCCATGGGTAGATCGGCTCTCCGAGCCGATTCGTGTCAGGCCCCCAGCTTGATATCCCGCCTCAATCAGCACATCGAGACAGGCGAGACGCCTGCCCCACCCTCAAAGTAGGAACTAGACAGCGACGGCTGCCCGGATGTGCGGGTGGGGGTCGTACCCGAGGATCTCGATGTCCTCGAACCTGAAGTCGTCGAGTTTGCGGACGTCCGGGTTGAGGCGGAGGGTGGGCAGGGGGCGGGGCGAGCGGGTGAGCTGCTCGCGGGCCTGGTCGAGGTGGTTGAGGTAGAGGTGGGCGTCGCCGAGGGTGTGGATGAGCTCGCCGGGGCGATAGCCGCAGACCTGGGCGAGCATCATGGTGAGCAGGGCGTAGCTGGCGATGTTGAAGGGGACACCCAGGAAGAGGTCGGCCGAGCGCTGGTAGAGCTGGCACGAGAGGCGGGGGGGACCGTCGCCGCAGGGATGGACGTAGAACTGGAAGAGGCAGTGGCACGGGGGCAGGGCCATCTGGTCGATCTGGGCGACGTTCCAGGCGCAGACGATGTGGCGGCGAGAGTCCGGGTTGGAGCGGAGGGCGGCGACGAGCTGAGCGATCTGATCGACGGACTGGCCCGAGGGCGATGGCCAGGAGCGCCACTGGGCGCCGTAGATGGGGCCGAGGTCGCCGGTTTCGGGGTCGGCCCAGGCGTCCCAGATGGAGACGCCGACGTCGTTGAGGGAGCGGGCGTTGGTGTCACCCTTCAGGAACCAGAGGAGTTCGTGGAAGATCGAGCGGGTGTGGAGCTTTTTGGTGGTGACGAGTGGGAAGCCGCCGGGCGAGGCGTCGGCGTTGGGGACGCTGGGGTCGAGGGAGTAGCGGGACTGGGCGCCGAAGACGGAGAGGGTTCCGGTTCCGGTGCGGTCGTCCTTGCGGACGCCGCGGGTGAGGACGTGGTCGAGCAGGTCGAGGTACGGTCGCATGGGCGCCCTCCTTGGCGGGGGGCAGGATAACGGGCGCTGCGGAATGAGACCGACAGGAGTGTGGTCCTGACGGTCTCGGTGGAGAGAGGTCAGTCGAGGTCGGGCGGGAAGACGACCCAGTCGGCGTCGGGGATATCCGTGAAGCCCTGGCTGTATCGCCGGGTGAATGATCTCGCCTTGTATTCATCGGTCGAGGCGCCAACTCTGCGGGCGTTGTCGTTGTCGCCGTCGGCGCCGCGGAACCAGATGGTGGGGCCGCTGGGTGTGGTTTTATAAAGGATCGACGCTCCGGGCTCGAAGGGGTCGTCGGGGATCGCGGGGAGGTATCGGGGGACGAGCAGATCGAGCGACTCGGGCCAGGCGCCGTGGTCGAGGCGGTAGGCGTCGGCGGCGAGGAGGACGCCGGTGGCGTCCGTCCGGGCTTGCGATCCGAACACGGTTGAGACGCCCTTTATGAACGATGGCGTGAGGATGCTGACCGGGCTCCAGTTGGTGACGGGGCTGGTCTGGAGGCGCTCCATGCGTGTGTCCCAGTCCCACATGGCGGGGAGGCCTTGCGGTCCCTGTGCGATCGCGGCGGCTGTCGCCGCGAGCAGTTCGTCGTAGACCCTCCGTTGTTCTGCGCGGCTGGCGATGAGAACACTGGCGAGCGGCTCGGCCGCCTTGGTCGATGTCTGCGTGAGCCAGGAATCCATGCCCAGCTCCGGGATCTCGCCCAAGTCGAGCAGGGGGCGATGGAACTCGCCGATGAAGCGGGCGCCCTCGGGTGTCATGCGTCCGTCCCCGCTGCCGTCGTCGGTGAAGGTGCGTTGGAGGGTGTCGAGAAACCCGTCGCGTTCGCTGGTCATATCGAGAGACTGTGGGCGCGCGTCGGCGAGCAGATGCGAGAGCTCGATGACGTGCTCGCGTTCGAGCAGCCCGGGCGACAGGACGTACAGGCGGTGGATCTGGCTCTGAGCGAAGTTGTAGATCGTGCTCGAGACGAGCTGCGAGATATAGAACGGCTCACTCTTGACCTGGTTCGAGAGGCGGAGCAGGGCGGCGATGTCGGCGGCGGCGCGGTCCGCGTCGCCCTCTTCGATCGCGATGTTGCTGTCGAACGCCAGCATCTTGGAGAGGAAGCGGAGTTGCCCGAGATGGGGCAGGAGCGTCTGAAACAGCGGCCCCGAACGGGACGATGGCGCGGACGTCACGGTGAGTGTGCGGTCCGTGCCCTCGATCTGGATCTCGCGGGTCTGGTCGGAGAGGAGCATGCCGATCATGGGGCGGCGTGTCGCGTCGATGACTCGATCGAGCGTGGGGCGGTAGGCCTTCATCGCCTCGATCGTCATCTCCCGGTCCGGGTGCCCGGCGGGGATCTCGTGCAGGTTGTGCGGGCCTGGGTGGACGAAGAGCTGGTTCTGCTCGTCGGGATCGACCAGTGTGTTGGCCACGAGGCGGGCTTCGATCTGGTACCACTCGATGAGGGCTTGCTGGTAGACGGGCCAGGCCTTGTCGGATTCTGGCGCCGCCAGTATCGGGGCGTTGATCTTGGCCATGTAGTCGGTCTTGATCGTGGGCGAGCCGGCGTAGAAGCGGATCGCGATGAGCCCATAGAAGAGGATCGAGAGGCCAAAGGTGATGAGCAGCGCCTGGGCCGCCCGGCGCCGGAGCTGGTAGATCAGCGGGCGCTTGCGTTTGGCGGCTCGGCGCAGGAGGGGGGCGATGGTTTTGGGGTCGCCCAGGGAGGCGAGGATCTCGGGCTCGTCCTTGGCGGATTCGATGGCCTCAAAGCAGTGTGAGATGAGCTCGCGGGCGATGTCTCGCTGCTCGGAGGCGTGGAGGCGCGTGCGCCCGACGATGGCCGCGATGCGCTTCTGGAGCGGGGCGGGCAGGCCCGAGGCGGCGATGGTCTGGGCGCCAAGACGACGGCGGCGGACGCGCTCGTCGATCCCGCGGATGACACGCATGATCGGTGAGTAGCGCAGCGACCAGCGCCAGGCGCTGGGCAGTGGGTTCTGGGTGTTCACGCGACAGCCCCTTTCACGACGCCGAGGGCGATCATGGCGCTGCCGAGGGCGGTCCAGGCCTCGCGGTCCTTGGCGAGTTTCTTGCTGCCCCGGGCGGTGAGGTGGTAGTACTTGCGTTCGCGTCCGGAGCCGGCGGTGCGCCACTCGGCCTCGACGAGGCCCTTGGCTTCGAGGTTGTAGAGCATGGGGTAGAGGGTGGACTGGCCCATGCTCAGGACACCTTCGGAGCGTTTGGAGAGGGCTTCGACGAGTTCGTAGCCGTACATTTCGCGCCGTGAGAGGAGCTGGAGGACGGCCGTGGGTCCGGCGCCGCGCATGAGTTCGCGTTCGAGTTTCATGGTCAGGGGCCTCCGCGTGGGTTGGTCTCGCATACTAGGTACAACAAGGCATACGGACAAGCGGCGGGGCGGGTTCCTGGGTGGGAAGAAAAGAACGGGTTGAGGCGGCGGGCGGTGGGATGGGCGGGGGCTGGCCCGAGGCGGGGTCTATGGGCACCCGAGCGTGAAGGCCTGGAGAAAGGCGAGCACATCATCGAAGTCGATGTCGGAGTCTGCGTCGAAGTCGGCCTGGGGGCTCTGGTCGGCGAAGAGGAGGAGGAAGGCGAGGACATCGTCGTTGTCGAGGAAGCTGTCGGAGGTGAGGTCGGCCGGGGAGCACCCGCCGAAGCCGAGTTCGACGGAGAGGATGGCCTCGTCGCCCGATTCAAACCGCACGGCGAAGACGCCCTTGCCGGCGTCGGAGAGGGTGTGCTCGCTGGGGGCGCCGACGGAGGTGGTGTCGATGGAGGTGACGATGCCCATGGCAGCGGCGTCGCCCGGGATGGGCTGGCCTTCCTGGGCGAGTATCTCGAAGAGGCCGTCCGGGTATCGCGCGACGATCGCGTCGAAGGCGGCGGCGGCGGCGGCGGCGTCGCCGTCGGGTGAGAAGCGGAGGGCCATGAGGACGGCGCCGGCGTTGGAGACCTTGAACCAGTGGGCGCGGGTGACGAGAAGATCGTCGGGCAGGCCCGGGAGGGGGGAGCCGAGTGTTGCGAGCAGGCGCAGGGGGAAGCCGGGGCGGGAGAGCCATATGTTGTCAACCGCGCGGTATTCTTCGAGGACCTGGGCGGCGTAGACGGCAGAGGCGTCGGGCGCCAGCGCGAGTATCTCGGGGACCTCGTTTGAGGTGAGATCTCCCAGAGGGTGGAACTCGAAGCCGGCGATGAAGTTGCCGATGAGAAGGCCTTCGGTCTGATCGACGCTCGAGAAGATTGCGTACGAATCAGCGTTGGAGAACTCGAAGTCAACGTTCATCTCCTCGACGACGATTGTCCCGCCGAAGACAGCGGGGAAAGGGGTGTCGCTTGTGAAGAGAATCTGCTCGGCGCCTTCGGTAAATGGCGGAGTGAGCCTGAGGGCGCGGGGTCCACCTGTGCTTGCGCCCAGCGTGAGGCCGGATTGTGAGTTGTAGAACGCGCTCTCAGGGAAGTAATTGTATATGTAGCCGAACGGGCTGCTGAAAGAGGCGTTAGTGACCGGGAGTGTTGTCGAAAAGTCTCCGGCGATGAATGGGATCGCGTAATCCCACCAGAAGCTGCGGGAGTCGTGCTGTACAAGAAACCCGCCATCGGGCGTGACGCGGGTTAGGGAAACTCTCGTCGTCGAACCGAAGCTCTGGGAACCAGTGAGCAGGTCGCTCGCGTCAAACACGCGAGCTGGAATCCCGATCGCGTCGAGGATGACGACAGAGTTCACAGTGGAGTCCTCGTCAACGGAGTTCTCGTCAAGGATCAGGGCTTCGCTGTACAGCTTGCCATTGGCGCCGAGGCAGCGCGGCGTGAATCGGATGAGCGTCTGACCATTGCCGAGCATGCTGTCGTAGTCGGTCGCGGCTGTTCGGAGGAAGGAATCGACGGTGACGGTAAAGACGACGCTCTGCACGGGCTCGGGATCGCCTGCGCCCTGAAGATCGACACTTGCCCAGACAGAGCCAGACTCGGTGATCCCGAATGCGCGCTGGTCGCCGAAGACCGGGGAGATGTCGAACCCGCGAACGGCCTCTGCGTTGAAGGTTTCGTCGCCGGTCTGGATCTCGATGAGCACAGGGGGCGTCGCGATCGCGCCCGTGACGGCGAGCGAGAGCGTGATCCCGGCGGCGGCGGTATGGAGAGCGGGCGGACGGGCCATGCGAGACCTCCTTCGGGGCACAAGGCCCGGGTCGCAATCCTGCCCCGGTGTATCAGACAGGTTCGGAGAGCTTGGACTCGCGGTTCCGCCCCTGTCAGCGAGAGTCTACCGCTTTTTGAGCGTGGCCTGAACGGTTTCGTGGATTCTTCCGCGTCGGACACCCAGCTCGATGGTTGAGCCGGGTCCGTAGGCGCCCAGGCGGCGGATGAGCTCGTTGAGGTCGCGGGTGGGCTGGGCGGCGATGCTGGTGATGCGGTCGAAGAGGCGGAGGTTGGTGCGCCGGCGGGCTTCGGGTGTGATGCTGACGATGATGGGGCCGTCGCCTTCGCCGGATTCGATTTCGACGCCGAGGGTGGCGCTCAGGTCCGAGCCGGTCTCGGGGACCATGGGGAGCTGCTTGACCCAGGCGCGGTAGTCCTTCTCGATGGTGTTGATGGGTTTGCCAAGGGCGTGCTCGAGGGCGCTGATGCCGGAGGGATCCTGGTCGTAGGTTTCGGTGTAGCGTTCGTACCAGGCGCGGAGCTTGTTCATCTGGGCGAGGTAGAGGAAGACGGTGCGCGCGTGGGCGTAGCGGGCGAGTGGGCGCTTGGACGAGAACGTCGCCTGGGAGTAGGAGGCGAGCTTGGTGATGGGTTCGAGGCGCCCGGCCCGGAGCTGGCGTTTGACGATGTTGGTGCGCCAGGAGGCGGCGGGCGTGATCGACTGTTCGATGATGTCGTAGTCCTCGACGAGCGAGCAGAGGCCCTCCTGGATCCAGATGGGGTGGGACTGGTTGCGCCGGGTCATGTCGCGCCAGTGGATGACGTGGAAGAACTCGTGGCGGAGGGTGGCGCCGAGATCCTGGGCGACGAGGTGCTTGTTGTCGTGGACGTAGGCGCCGCCGACGCGGGAGAAGCCCTGCTGGGCGGAGGCGCCCAGGACGCCGACGGACCACTTGATAAAGTCGGCTTTGTTCGGGAGGACGACGATGACCCAGGGGTCGTAGGGGGCGTACTCGTTGGAGAGGATGTCGCCGAAGATGTGCTGCTGGCCCCAGTCGCTGAGGTCTCTGAGTTCGTCGAGGGACTGGCGGGTGGAGGTCTGGTCGTGGGCACTGACAAGCTCGATGCGGAGCCCGTCGTCGCGGAGCTCTTCGTAGCGTCCGTCGAGCCAGGTCCGGACGTTGGCGAGGTTGGCGTCGCGCCGGGCTTCGAGGATGGCGGGCCAGTGGTCGATGAGCTGGGTGTAGAGGTCTTCATCGCGCATGGCGCTCAGGTGCGGGTCGCGGACGAGCTGGTGGATGTCGTCGAAGCCGCGTTCGACGGACATGCCCAGCAGGTCCGCGGCCTCGCCCGAGAACCCCATCATCGAGCGCACACACGCGAGGTTGTAGTAGACGATGTGCGAGCGGGGTTCGAGGAGGCGTTGCTGCTCGAGCAGGGCGTCGGCGCGCTCGAGCTCGCCCGCGTTGATGGCCTTGATCGCGGCGCGCTCCAGGGCGCGGGCCTTGGCCTTGTCCTGGGGGGAGGTTCGCTGGAGCTGAGGCGGGGCGGGGTCGGGGGTGGGCTCGCTGACGTAGATTTTGTCGATGAGGAGGGGCTCTACGTCCATCTCGCCCTCGATGGGCTGGGCGGGGACGGGCGCGGTTGCGAGCAGGGCGGGGGCGAGGGCCGCGACGAGAATGTGCGCGACGAGTGCCTGCGCGAAGCGAGCTTGGGAGATGGTTCGGGGCATCGGGGTCTCCACGCCTGGGCGGCAGAGGGGGGAGCGCAGCCGGGTCGGGCGGGCTCAGGGGGCGGGGCGTGCGCCTGGGGTGGGCGGGGCCTGGCCGGTGAGTAGTTGTACGAGCGCTTCGGGGTAGGCGTTGCGTTCGAGCTCGAAGACCCTGGCAGCGAGGGTCTCTGGGGTGTCATCGGGCAGAACGGGGCATCGGCGCCGGAGAATCACAGGCCCGGTGTCGTAGCGGTCGTCGCAGAGGTGGACGGTGCACCCGGATTCGGTCCTCCCGGCGTCGAGAACGGCCCGGTGGACGCGGAGTCCGTGCATGCCCGGGCCGCCGAAGTCGGGCAGGAGGGCGGGGTGGATATTGAGGATGCGGCTGCGGAGGGCGGGGGGAACGGGCAGGAGGTGGAGGTAGCCGCAGAGGGCGATGAGGTCGAGGTTGTGCTCGCGGACGAGCGTTTCGAGCTGGGGTTCGGTCAGGCGCCCGGGGTGGATGACGAGGGGGATGTGGGCGTCGCGGGCGATGTCGGCGGCGCGGCACTGGCGGGAGGCGAGGACGAGCTCGATCCGCGCGGGGATGTTGTCGGACTCGATGCGCTCGAGCAGGTTCTCGAGGGTGCGTCCGGAGCCGGAGGCGAACGCGCCGAGGCGGGCGGGGGCGGAGGGATCGAAGCGGGGGAGGGAGGGCGGCGCCCCGCTCACCCCAAGGCCCCGGCGGCGTCGGCGCGCGAGGGGGTGATGGTGAAGAGACGGTCGAGGCGCGCGATCTTGAGCATGGACATCATCTCGTCGGTGAGGCCGAAGAGGATCATCTTGCCCTTGTGCTCGGCGCAGGCGCGGTGGAGCTGGACGAGCGAGCCGATGCCGGCCGAGGAGATCATCATGACGTCGGAGAGGTCGATCGCGATCCGGGAGGCGCGTGCCTTGGCGGCGCGGGTGAGCTCGCCCAGAAGGATCGGGCCTTCACGCTCGGCGATGCGCTCGCACTTGACCTTGGCGATCGTGTAGCCAGAGAAACCCTCGGCGCTGGCGTGGACGGAGTCGAGCAGCGCCTCGCCCGAGGCGCACTCGGGCGCGGCGTCGTCTGACGCGGCGGGTGCGGTGTTATCTGGGTTGTTTTTACCGAACAGCTTTCCAAACGCCATGGAGAGACCCCCCGGGGAACAGACCCCGGGAGGAGGATACCGGATCAGGCGCTTGCGAAGGGGGTGGGCTTTCCGGAATCGTTCAGGGCGACCATGGTCAGGGTGGCGCTGGTGACGCTCAGGGGGGCGTTGAGCTGGCACCGTTCGGTCTCGACCTCGGCCTGGATCGTCACGCTGGTCCTGCCGGTGCGGATGGTGCGGGTGTAGACGTTGATGATGTCGCCGAGGTTGACGGCGGCGCGGAAATCGACGCGCTCGATGGAGGCGGTGACCCAGGTGAAATCGCCGTGGTTGAGGGCCTGGACGAAGCCGGCCTGGTCGATGAGCGAGAGGATGACGCCGCCGAAGATGGTGCCGTAGGGGTTGGTGTCGCGGGGCATGGTGACGACGCGCAGGGCGAGCTGGCGCTCGGCGGGATCGCGGGCGGGGCGTTCGTCTGGGCGTTCGTCTGGGCTCATGGGGCGAGGGTAGCGGTGGGGCGGTGCGGGCGCCCGAGGGGCACTATCGTGTGGCGCGGGCGCAGCGCCCGCGAGGGAGACGACGATGGCCCAGAGTGTTCAGGACATCCAGGCGATGTACGCCCCGCACCGGGACGAGCTGCTGGCAATGGCGCCCGAGGCGCTGCTGATGCGCTTTCGCGACGGGATCGAGACGCTCGACCCGCGCGTGTTCGAGATGGACGACGAGCTGCTCGACCGGGCGTTTCTCGATGATGCGGGCGTGGGCAAGTGGCCGATCCGCGTGGTGCTCGGGCACGTGGCTGATACGGAGCTGGTCCAGACCTGGCGCATCAGGCGGGCGCTGACTGAGGAGAACCCGGTCCCGGCGACGTGGGACGAGGCGACGTTTGTCGATTCGGGGATCTACGGCGGCGGGATCGGGCTGCACGGGGGCGAGGCGATCCGACCGGCGACCGGCGCGTTCATCGCGGCGGTCTACACCATGCGCCAGTGGACCGCGTCCACGCTGGCGATTGTCCCGGGCGAGGCGTGGGAGCGGGCGTGCCTGCACCCGGAGTTCGGGCGATTGACGGTCCGGGAGATGCTCGCGTTCAACACATGGCACCTGGAGCATCATCTGCGGTTTGTGAACCTCAAGACCGAGCGCCTGCTCGGGCCTCGACCCGAGCCCGAGCCCTGCGCCGAGGGCGGGTGCGCCAAGCCCGGGTGCGGGTGCGGGTGAACCGGTCGGGGCGACGGTGCGAAGGGCGCAGTGATGAGAGCTGAGTTGTCACACGGGTGGATGCGGGCCGCGGGCGTTGTGTGCGCGGGGGTTGGGCTCGGGCTGGCGCTCGGGTGTGAGACGCGGCGCGAGATCCGGGGGACGCCCATGCTCGGGTCGCTGCCCGGGGCGCAGGTGGGCGAGCGCATCCGCCCGGCGGGCGGGAACCGGGCGAGGGGGATGGGCGAGATCGTGGACGAGTCGGAGGTGCGCCTGCGGATCGAGCACGAGGACGGCAGCGTCACGCTCGTGTCCAGGACGGGGCGCCAGCTCATGGCGCACATCTTTACGACGATCGACAGCGACGAGGGCGAGCTGTTTGTCGATCAGGTGCTCAGCGAGATGTCCAAGCGCGAGTTCGCGCAGCGGGGCATCGACCCGCTGGAGGGGTTCAAGTACTTGCAGACGCACGAGCGGGCGATCCGCAAGCTGTTCAACACGATCCCGATGGGTGAGTTCACGCCGGGCGTGTTTATGAAGGCGCAGGGGGACAACGTGTTCCGCCTGGAGGCGCCCACGCTGCTGCACCGGGGGCTGGCTTGGACGTTTATGGACATGGTCTTCGAGCGCGGGAGCTGGCGCCTGCGCTGGTTCGGATGATTCGGATGAACGGCCGGCGTCTCTCCCAGCGCGAGCCCAAAGCACAAGCGAGGGAGGGGACGAAGGCGGGAGGGATCAAGACCCTCGCTGGCGCTTCGGGCTCGTGATTCGCGCGCTTCCGGGCGCCGCAGAGTGCCGGGCTTACGGGCAGCCGGCGCCGAAGGCGGTGAGGAAGGCGAGGACGTCGTCGAAGTCAAAGACGCCGAACGCGGGGGCGATGTCTGCGGCTGGGTCCATCGAGCCGAAGGCGACGAGGAAGGAGAGAACGTCGTCGAAATTCAATACGTTGAACGGAATCGCGAGGTCGGCGGGCGAGCAGGGGTTGGTGTCGAAGAAAAGGTAGGCCGAGCCCGAGCCGGACCCGTTGTCGTCGTCAAGATGAGCCCCAACGGCGACGACACCATCACCGATGGCGATGGAAAATCCGAACTTGTCATCTGCGGCGCCGTCGTTGGGGAGGAGCTTGGCGAGCTGGGCGCCGGTGGAGGCGTCGAAGAGGTAGGCCGAGCCGAAGTCGGATTCGTTGTTGTCGTCAAGGTGAGCTCTGACGGCGACGACACCATCACCGACGGTGACGACGCCATCGGCGATGGCGATGGAAGTGCCGAAGTTGTCACCAGCGGCGCCATCGTCAGGGAGGAGCTTGGCGATCTGGTCGCCGGTGGAGGCGTGGAAGAGGTAGGCCGAGCCGGAACTGGACCCGTTGTCGGCGTCAAGGCGAGCCCCAACGGCGACGAGGCCACCGGCCATGGCGATGGAAAGGCCGAACCAGTCACCTGCGGCGCCATCGTCGGGGAGGAGCTTGGCGATCTGGGCGCCGGTGGAGGCGTTGAAGAGGTAGACTGAGCCGGAGTCAGACCCGTTGTCGTCGTCAAAAACAGCCCCAACGGCGACAAGGCCATCGGCGATGGCGATGGACCAGCCCAAGTTATCACCAGCGGCGCCATCGTCGGGGAGGAGCTTGGCGATCTGGACGCCGGTGGAGGCGTCGAAGAGGTAGGCCGAGCCGGAGCTAAACTCGTTGTCGTCGCGTGGAGCCCCAACAGCGACGATGCCATCACCGATGGTGATGGACCCGCCGAACCGGTCACCTGCGGCGCCATCGTCGGGCAGGAGCTTGGCGAGCTGGGCGCCGGTGGAGGCGTCGAAGAGGTAGGCCGAGCCGGAGTTTGACCCGTTGTCGTCGTCCCAGATAGCTCCAACGGCGACGACGCCATCGGCGATGGCGACGGACCAGCCGAACCGGTCACCTGCGGCGCCATCGTCGGGAAGGAGCTTTAGATCTTGATTGAGGATCTGGCCCGATGCTGTGGCACCGAGCACGGCGGACAGCACCACGGCGGCGATGGTCATGAGTCTGTGCATCTTTGCCCCCCGTTTGGGTATGTGAATCACGCTACCGTGAGCCAGAACTTCATTGGCACGAGACCCAGAGAGACTAGCGTGAGCGGGCGGACGCGCCAAGAGCGGCGTACGACGTGGCCTTCGCCCGTTGGGCTCAGACCATGCCACCCGTTTTCTGCACGCTTCGCGACTGATCGTGGAGAAGCCGAAGCGGCGGGTGGCGTGGAGACGCCGTCGCGGCTTCTCCACGTCGTCCCAGAGAAACGCTCGCGTCCGCGTGGAGAAGCTGAAGCAGCGTCTCCACGGCACCCGTGCGTCTGCGCTGGTTCGGCTAGGGCGCTCGCAGGATCATCAGCAGTTCGATGGTCTCGCCGTCGCGGATGATGATGACCTCGATCTCGTCGCCGGGCTCGTGTTCGAGGAGCAGGGGCGCCCAGGTCTGGACGTCGGGAGTTTTGACGCCGTTCCACTGGATGATGATGTCGTCGGGCTCGATGCCCGCGTCGGCGGCGCTGGTGCCTTCAAATACATTGCGGACGAGCACGCCTTCATCGGAGCGGGGCGAGGGGACGATGCCTGTGCGGATGCGCGGGCCGGTTGTGGGGCGGTCGGGTCGGTCGTCGGGCTCGGGGTCAGTAAAGTTCAGGCCCTTGGGGTTGAGGGCGATGTCGTAGGCGATGGCGGTCATGAGTTCGGTGATGCGCACGGCGCCGGGGACGTTGATGGTCTCGATCGTGTCGTCGGGGGTGTGGTATTCCTCGTGGTTGCCGGCGTGGAAGGTGAGGTAGGGGACCTCGACGGCGTCGAAGGAGGCGTGGTCGGAGGCGCCGCCGGCGAGGCCGGCGATGCGCTCGACGCCCAGGCCCGACTCGGTCAGGCGTTGGTCGATGAGCGGCTGAAGGTCTTTGGCCGAGCCCGTGCCGATGACGTGCATGAGCCCGTCGCGCAGGCGCCCGATCATCTCGAGGTTGAGCAGGATGGTGTGGGCGGTCAGGGGGACGATGGGGCGCTGGACGTAGTGCTTGGAGCCGTCGAGACCAGATTCCTCGGCGGTGAAGGGGAGGAAGAGGATCGAGCGGGCCTGGGCATCTTCGGGCAGGGCGGCGTAGCGCTCGGTGAGGATTTCGGCGCACAGCAGCAGGCCGGCGACGCCCGAGGCGTTGTCGTTGGCGCCGGGGTGGACTTGGCCGGCGCGCTCGGGCGCGAGCGAGGCCCAGCGCCCGAGTCCGATGTGGTCGTAGTGGGCGCTGATGACGACGTACTCATCGGCCAGGGCGCCGCGCCCGCGCAGGACGGCGCCGAGGTTGTCGGTTGTCAGGGGTGAGCGGTCCACTTCGACGCTGAGTTCGAGCGAGGCGCCGGGCAGGTCGATCAGGGCCGCGTCCTGGTCGGCCAGCAGGCGCAGGTCCGCGAGTGAGCGTCCGTCGGTCGAGGCGTTGAGGATCAGCTCGGCGGTCGCCTCGGTAATCATGACGACGGGGACCTGGAACATGCCCTCGGTGTCGGGGGTGTTCTGGGTTGTGTCGAGGGTGGTGGCGTTTTCATCGTCGGCGCCTGGGGGGGAGACGATGATGACGGCCGCGGCGCCGCGGCGCACGGCGGCGGAGATCTTGCGCGTCAGCACGGAGTGCGGGCTCCAGTCCTTGTCGGCCCAGAGGCTGCGCCCGAGTTCGTCCATGGGCTCGTAGCGGAAGATGAGGGCGGCCTTGTCGCGCATGTTGGCGCCGGGGGGGTAGCCGAGGTAGCCGTTGGCGCCGGAGGCGATGGAGTAGCCGGCGAAGACGACCGGGCCTGTGAAGTCGCCCGAGGAAGAATGCCCGAGGACGGTGTAGTCGTCGCCCTCGGTCAGGGCCTTGCCCGCGATGCGCAGGGCGCTGTCGAGGACCGTCATGTTGGTGCGCAGCTCCATCGGCTGGCGGTAGGTCGCGCGGGGGGTGAGGATCTCCAGGCCCCGGCCTGAGCGGGCGACCGAGGGGAAGGCGGGCTCGAGGTCGAGCGACTCGAAGCGGTCGATGATGAAGCGGGCGGCGGCCTCGACGCCCTCGTCGCCCGGCTCGCGCCCGCGCATGTCCGGGTCGGCCAGGACGCTCAGGTCGGCGAAGTAGCTCGCCTCGGAGGCCTCGCTGGCGGGGAACGGGGCTGGGGTGGGTTGGGCGCAAGCGGGCGGCGACGTGAGCAGACCGATCAGGGCGAGCGCCAGGAGTAGGTTCAGGCGGGCGATGGTCATCCGTTGGCGGTCCGTGAGGAAAGGAGTGCGGCGGACGCGGGAGTCTACGGGCTCTGGATCCTACAGTGCTGTCCCGGGGCGTCTCGGGGATGAACGCAGACGACGAGCACGGGACCGCGCATGCCAAAGCTGGACCGCGCCCAGACGGGCGCCCGAGATGAGATGACCGATTGTTCAACATGCCAGCCCGAGCCGAACGCGACGCCGCGGGCGCCGGCGGAGAGCCTGCTGGCGGCGACGGACACGTTCGTGCGCCGGCACATCGGCCCGAGCGAGGACGAGCAGACCCGGATGCTCACGGAGCTGGGCTACGACTCGATGGACGCGTTTGTGCGCGACGTGATCCCGGACTCGATCCGGATGGACGGGGCGCTGCGCGTCGGTCCCGAGCGGAGCGAGCACGAGCTGGTGCGCGAGTTCCGGGCGCTGGCGGGGCGGAACGAGGTGTGGCGGTCGTGTGTGGGGATGGGGTATGTAGGGACGGTGACGCCCCCGGTGGTGATGCGGAATGTACTTGAGAACCCGGGGTGGTACACGCAGTACACGCCGTACCAGAGTGAGATATCGCAGGGGCGCCTGGAGGCGCTGCTGAACTTTCAGACGATGATCGCGGACCTGACCGGGTTGCCCCTGGCGGGGGCGAGCCTGCTCTACGAGGGGACGGCGTGCGCCGAGGCGATGAGCATGTGCGTGCAGATCGCGCGGACGCAGCCGCGGGCGTTCTTTGTGGCGCAGGGGTGCCACCCGCAGACGATCGCGGTGGTGCGGACGCGGGCGGAGTCGATGGGGATCGAGATCGAGGTGGGCGAGCCGAGCGGCATCGACGCGAGCCGGTTCTGCGGGGTGCTGGTGCAGTACCCGACGACGGACGGGCGGGTCGAGTGCTACGAGTGCTTCGCGAAGGAGGCGCACGAGGGGGGGGCGGTGGTGGTCGCGGCGGCGGACCCGCTGGCGTTGACGCTGCTGCGCCCGCCGGGCGAGTGGGGGGCGGACATCTGCGTGGGCAGCGCGCAGCGGTTTGGGGTGCCGATGGGTCTGGGCGGACCGCACGCGGCGTTCATCGCGACGCACGAGAAGCACGCGCGCAAGATGCCCGGGCGGATCGTGGGCGTGTCGCGCGACGCGCGGGGCGCGCCGGCGCTGCGCCTGGCGATCCAGACACGTGAGCAGCACATCAAGCGCGACCGGGCGACGAGCAACATCTGCACGGCCCAGGTGCTTCTGGCGATCATGGCGTCGATGTACGGCGTGTACCACGGGGCGGACGGGCTGCGCGCCATCGCCCACCGGGTCCACGCGCTCACGGGGGCGCTGGCGGGCGGGCTGGAGAAGCTCGGGGCGGACCTGAGCGCGGGGAGTTCGCTCCGCCCGTTCTTTGACACGCTGCGGGTGCGCGTTTCGGGCGACCCGGAGCGGGTGCTCTCGCTGGCGGCGGACCGGCGGATCAATCTTCGGCGCTACGAGGACGGGACGATCGGCGTCACGCTCGACGAGACGAGCGACATCCGCCTGATCCGCGACATTCTTGCGGCGTTCAACGGCGGGACGGACGTCGCGTTTGAGGTCAGCGAGCTGGCCGCGACGAGCCCGGGCGGGTACGACGGGGCGCACGCGCGGACGAGCCCGTTCATGACGCACGAGGTTTTCAGCTCGCACCACAGCGAGACCGCGATGCTGCGGTACATCACCGAGCTGCAGTCTCGAGATCTGAGCTTGGCGCACGCGATGATCCCGCTGGGCTCGTGCACGATGAAGCTCAACGCGACGAGCGAGATGCTGCCCGTGACGTGGCCCGAGTTCGCCAATATTCACCCGTTCGCGCCGCGCGAGCAGTGGCGGGGCTCGCAGGCGATGTTCGATCAGCTCGAGACGTGGCTGGCGGACATCACGGGGTACGACGCGGTGAGTCTGATGCCCAACGCGGGGTCGCAGGGCGAGTACGCCGGGCTGATGGTGATCCGGGCGTACCACGCGTCGCGCGGCGACACGGGGCGCGATGTGTGCCTGATCCCGGAATCGGCCCACGGCACCAACCCGGCGTCGGCGGTCATCGCGGGCATGCGCGTTGTCGGGGTCAAGACCAACTCCGGGCGGATCGACTTTGATGACCTGCGGCTCAAGGCCCAGAAACACAGCAACGAGCTGGCGGCGATTATGGTGACGTACCCCTCGACGGCGGGGATCTTTGAGCCGACGATCCGCGAGATCTGTGCGCTGGTCCACGAGCACGGCGGGCAGGTGTACCTCGACGGGGCGAACATGAACGCGCAGGTCGGGCTGTGCCGCCCGGGGGATTACGGCGCGGACGTGAGCCACCTGAACCTGCACAAGACGTTCTGCATCCCGCACGGGGGCGGGGGACCGGGCATGGGGCCGATCGGGGTGATGAAGCATCTGGCGCCGTTCCTGCCGACGCACCCGGTGGTCGCGCCGGGCAGCGCGGGGGAGCACGCGATCGGCGCCATCTCGGCGGCGCCCTACGGGAGCCCGGCGATCCTGCCGATCAGCTATCTGTACATCGCGCTGATGGGCTCGGCGGGTCTGCGCCGGGCGAGCGAGGTCGCTCTGCTGAGCGCGAACTACATGGCGATGCGGCTGTCGGGCGCGTACGAGATTTTTTGCACGAACGACGCGGGGCGGGTGGCGCACGAGTTTATTCTGGATTGCCGCGGGTTTGAGAAGAGCGCAGACATCCGGATCGACGACATCGCCAAGCGGCTGATGGACTACGGGTTCCACGCGCCGACGATGAGCTGGCCCGTGCCGGGGACGCTGATGGTCGAGCCGACGGAGTCGGAGCCGCTGAGCGAGTTGGACCGGTTCTGCGGGGCGATGCTGCTGATCCGCGAGGAGATCCGGGCGATCGAGGATGGGCGGATGGATCGCGAGGACAACCCGCTGAAGAACTCGCCGCACACGATCGAGATGGTCAGCGACGACGAGTGGACGCACGGGTACACGCGCCAGAGCGCGGCGTTCCCGACGCCTGACCTGCGCCAGCGCAAGTGCTGGCCCAGCGTCGCGCGGGTGGACAACCCGTACGGCGACCGGAACCTGACGTGCACGTGTGTGAGCGTGAGCGAGGCGGCGGAGGGGTGAGTCGCGCCATCCTTGCTCGGTTCAGTCGTCGATGAGCCCGGCATCTCGCAGGATCTCGATCGCGGGCGCGAGCTGTTGTTCGTAGGCTTTCCAGCGGGCGGAGCTGGACTTGTAGATCGGCCTGCGCACCTGGGCGTGGCTGAGTGTGCGGACGAAGCGCCCGGCGCTGTGGAACTCGAGGCAGGCGGGGTCGTAGTCGAGGCCCAGGAACTCGCACAGGGCGCGGGTCTGACCCTCGGGGTCGGAGACGAGATTCTCGTAGACCATCTCGTGGATCGGCAGGTCGAGCGTCTGCTGCCAGTGGCGCATGAGCCTGGTGTGCTCGACGACGGTCTGGGCGCACTGTTCGAGGTCGGCGGTGTAGCGGTGGACATCGCCAAAGTCCTGGAAGTGGCAGGACAGAACGATGTCGCGCGGGTCGCGCCGGCACCAGACGGCACGGGCGCCGGGCAGGATGCGGCTGACAAAGCCCAGGTGTAGGGCGTTGCCGGGCATTTTATCGACGATGCGCTCGGGCTGGTCGCCTGCGCGCGCGCGGATGCTGGCGATGTATTCGGCTCCGACGCGGTTGAGCGTGTTCTGATCGAGCGCGTCGATCGGGTTGGCGCGGGCGAGGTGTCCGATGTCGGATCGCTCGCCGACGCCCTCGGCCCTGGGGTGGGCCGCGATGATCTGCTCGGTCAGCGTCGTGCCCGAGCGGGGCATGCCCACGACCAGCACGCAGCACGAGGCGTCGGGCTCGGCGCGGGGCACGGCGGCGAGGGCTGCGGCGCTCCAGGTGTCGATGATCGGCTGGGCTGGCGTGACGGCGCCGGGCTGGACCAGGGCGCTCGCCTGCGTGACCGCGTCGAACGCGCCGGGGTGGTCCTTGAGACGGTCGCGCAGGGCGGCGAGCTGGTAGAGCGCGGCGCGCCGGGCCGCGGGGGCGAGGCCCGGGCGGGCGAGGAGCGCTTCGAGCATGGCGGCGCCCTTGACCTGGGCGCTCTGGCCCTGAGAGAGCATGGCGTAGGCGATGATGGTCGCTGGGGGCGCGTCGGGGGCGGTGGCGACGGGCTCGATGAAGGCGAGCCCTTCGCCGGGCTTGCCCAGATCGTTGCAGAGCATCGCCTTGAGGTGCAGCGCCTGGCCCGAGGTGGGATCAACACGCAGGACGCGATCGAGCGCCTCGAACGCCTCGTCGGGCTTGTCGTCGAGGCGGAGGTTGAACGCGAGGTCGCACCGGGCGACGGGGTTGCGCGGGTTGCGCTTGAGCGACTCGCGGAGGCGCCGCTGGCCTTCTTCGAGCTTGCCCTGGCGCGTCAGGCACACCCCGAGCAGGTGCGAGACGCCCGGGTCGTTCTTGACCAAGGGCAGGAGCTTGCGGCAGAGCGTTTCGGCGCCCGGGAAGTCGCCCCGCTCGAACGCCCGCGTCGCCTGCTGGGCCAGCGCGTTGGGATCGGCGGGCACAGCGCACATGTCAGAGCGCCCCGCCCTCTTCCAGGATCTTGACCATCGGGGCGATGTGATTCTCGTAGCGCTTCCAGCGTGCGACGGACGTGGAGTAGATCGGCTGGCGGACCTGGTCGCGGCTCGCGGTCGAGACGTGCCCCTTGGAGCGGTGGGGCGACAGGCAGCGCTCGTCGTAGGGCAGGCCCAGGAACTTGAGCAGCGCCCGGACCTGCGCCTCTAGGTCAGACACGAGCGATTCGTACCTGAGGACGTGGACGGGCAGGTCCGTGGATTCGATCCAGTGCTCCATCAGCTTGTTGTGCAGGACGTAGCGTTGGGCGATGAGCTCCAGGTCGCAGGAGTATTCGTGGCGGAGGCCGAAGTTCTGGAAGTAGCACGAGAGGCAGACATCGCGCGGGTCGCGCTGGCACCAGATGACGCGGGACTGCGGGAGAACGCAGGCCGCCAGGCCCAGGTTCTGGTAGTTGTCGGGCATCTTGTCCACGACGCGCAGCGCGGATTTGGAGCCCTCGCGCGAGAGCATATCGAGGTAGTTTTTGCAGATCGTGTCCACCCCGCCCTGCGTCAGCTCTGCGGCGGACGTGAGGCGGCGCTGGTTCATCAGCAGGGGCGACTCGCCCACGCCCGAGGCCTTGGGGTGGGCGCTGATGACACGCTCGGTCAGCGTGGTGCCCGAGCGTGGCATCCCTACGACCAGCACGCACCGGTCGGTTTTGGGGCGGGCGCGCGGGGCCTTGGCGATGGCCTCGGCGGACCAGCGCTCGAAGATCTTGTCGGCGATCTGCTCCTCGCGGCACGAACGCATGTCGTTGGCGCGCTTGAAGGCGTCGAAGGCGCTGTCGTAGTCGCCCGTGCGGTCGAGCAGGCGCCCGAGGATGAACAGGGCGCCCGAGCGGACGCCGGTGTGCAGCTCGCCTTGCTTGAGCGATTCGCGGAGCAGATCGATGCCGACCTCGGGCTGTTTGAGCGCGATGCACAGATCGGCGTAGGCGACGATCACTCGCATGTCCGCGTTCGGCTCTTTGATCATGGGTTCGAGCAGGTCGGCGGCCTGGCGGTACTCGCCCTGGTCGGCCAGGATCGTGCTGGTGAGGGTGTACGGGCGGGTGGTGGTCGAGCAGGTCCGGGCTTTGGCGGCGAGTTCGAGGGCCTTGTCGGTCTCGCCGAACATCCGGTGGATTTCGGCCAGGGCGCACAGGGCGCCGTCGTGCGTGGGGTGGACGCCCAGGGTCTGGCGGAGCTTGATGGCGCCCTCGGTCAGGCGCCCGAGCCCGACGAGGGCCTCGCCCTGGACCCAGAGCATCTGCGCGTCGCGCGGGCGAGACTTGAGCGACTCGGTCGCGAGGTTCATGGCGGTGTTGAACTCGCCCATCATGATCATCTGGACGGCGCGACGGCGCGTCACGTCAGTCGCGTTGAGCCCGAGGCCGCCGGTTGCAAACTGTTCTGCCATGGGGCGGGAGTCTAGTCCCCGGGCTGGATCCCGGCCTTGGCCAGCGCGTCCAGGACAGGCCCGAGGTGGCGCTCGTAGCGCCGCCAGCGGGCGACGGAGGTCGTGAACACGGGGCGTCGGACCTGGGACATGCTCGCCGTGTCCATCCGGCGTTTGCTCTCGTGGAACGCCAGGCAGCGCTCGTCATACTCCAGCCCCAGGAACCCGAGCAGGCGGCGGATCGACGCCTCGGGGTCTTCGATGAACCGCTCGTACCGGTCTTCGAGGATCGGCGTGTCGAGATGCTCTTGCCAGTGGCGCATGAGGCGGTCGCCGGCGATCTGGCGTCGTGCGCACGCGGCGAGGTCTTGCGTGAACGTCAGGTTGGCGCCGAAGTCCTGGAAATAGCACGAGAGGCAGGCGTCGCGCGGGTCGCGCCGCCTCCAGACGACCCGGACGCCCGGGATGATCCGGCTGGCGAACCCGATGGCGACGTCGTTGCCGGGCATTTTGTCGAGCACGCGCGTGGTCGTCCGGGTCTTGGCCTCGGCGAGCATGTCGAGGTAGGCCCGCCCCGTCTGCTGGGCGCGGGCCGCGGTGAGCGAGCCGATCGGCGTCTGGGTTCTGAGTTGGGTCATGAGCTGGGCAAGCAGGCGCGACTCGCCCACGCCCTCGGCGCCCGGGTGGCAGCACACCACCTGCTCGCACAGGCTGGTGCCCGAGCGCGGCATCCCGACGACCAGCACGGGTAGGTCCGATTCGCTCGGGCTGATCGGAGCTGCGGCGAGCGCCTGGGCGCTCCACGCGCCAAAGATCGAATCCAAGCTGGCCTCTTGCGCCCCGGGCGAGAGGGCGTTGCCTCGGGTGAACGACTCGAACGCATCGTCGTAGCGCCCGAGCGCGTCGAGCGCGTGCCCGAGCTCGAACATGGCCTGGCGCTTGGGGGTCGGGGGGAGCCCGCCTCGGGCCAGCAGCGAAGAAAGTGCCCGCTCGGCGTCCTCGGGCTTGCCCCTGCTCCGGCACAAGGCGCTGTACGCGAGCACAAGCCCGGGCTCGGGCGAGGCCTTGGTCGCGTGCGGGCGGACGAGTTCCCACGCCTCGTCGTGCCTGCCGAGCGTCATCAGCAGCATCGCCTTGCCCTGGAGGGCGGGGGCGTAGCTTGGCTGGTACATCAGGGCGCGGTCGATGGCCTCGAAGGCGCTGTCGAGGTCGTCCAGGTGGCGGTGGGCGTTGGCCAAGTCCATCAGCGTCGCGGGGTGGACCGGGCGATGCTGGAGCGAGTCGAGCAGGTGGGGCAGGGCTTCGCCGGCTCGTCCGGCGCGGGTGAGGGCGACGCCCAGCACGGCGAGCAGGTCCGGGTCACGCGGGCGGGTTGCCAGGGCGGCGCGGGCGAGCTGGGCGGCGGCGCGAAAGTCGGCGCTGGCGATGCGCCGGCGCGCCTCGTCGAGGGCGCCCTTCGGGCTTTGACCTGGCCTGGGCTGTGGTTTGCGCGGGGGCATGGCTTTAGGTGTCGGGCAGCTCGATGCCGGCGGCGCGGAAAACTTCGAGCATCGGGTCGATGTGGTGTTCGTACCGCTTCCAGCGCGCCAGGCTGGATCGGTACACCGGTTCGCGGACCTGATCGCTCGAGCGCGTGGTGACGGTTCGCCCGGATTCGTGGTGGCGCAGGCAGGCGTCGTCGAACCCGAGCCCGGCGAAATCGAGCAGGCGGCGCACGACCGGCTCCGGGTCGCTCACCAGCTCGGCGTACGAGAGGGGCTCGATGGGCAGCTCCAGCACCGAGCGCCAGTGGTCCATGATCCTGGTGTGCTCGACGTACTGCTGGGCGCACAGGGCCAGGTCGCGCGAGTACGAGTGCGAGTGACCGAAGTTCTGGAAGAAGCACGAGAGGCAGATGTCGCGCGGGTCGCGCTGGGCGTGGATGACCCGGGCGCCCGGGCAGGCGCGGCAGAGCAGACCCAGGTGCAGGTAGTTGCCGGGCATCTTGTCGAGCATGCGGGCGGTCTCGCTGGTCGCGACGCTGCTAAGGGCATGGAGGTACCGCTTGCCCAGCGAGGTGATGACAGCGGAGTTGAGCTGGTCCGGGGTGATAGCGCGGGCGAGGTCGGGCAGGGTGTGGGACTCGCCGGCGGTCTCGACGCGGGGGTGGGACGCGAGGATCTGCTCGATGAGGGTGGTGCCCGAGCGGGGCATTCCGACGATGAGCAGGGGGGTCTCGTCGGCGACGGGCGCGGGCGCGATCGAGGACAGAAGCTCGGCGGTCCAGAGCTCGGTGACGGGCGCGGCCCGCGTCACACGCCCGGGCTCGAGCATCGCGTTGCCCTTGCGGTACGCCTCGAAGGCGTCGTCGTAGCGCTCGGCCTGGTCGAGCAGGCGCCCGAGGGTGAACAGCGCAAACCGGCGGACGCTGGGGCGCAGCTCGCCCAGGGCCAGGGCACGCTCGCAGGATTCGATCCCTGCGTCGGCGTCCTTGGTCGCGGCGCACAGCTCGGCGTGGGCCATGAGCAGGATCGGGTCGCGCGCGTCACGCTCGAGCGCTGGCGCCAGCACGCGCATCGCCTCGTCGGTGCGCCCCTGCTCGCGCAGGGATTGGGCCTTGAGGCTCAGCGCCTGGGGCAGGCGCGGCGCCAGGTACAGCACGCGCTCGATCGTGGTGTTCATATCGTCAAACCGCTGGAGCGTGCGCTGGGTCTGGGCGACCGAGAGGAGGATGCCCGGGTCCATCGGGCTGGCCTTGTCGGCCAGGAGGAGCTTTGACAGCGCGGCGCTCGGGTCGCCGAGCTTGGCCAACGCCCCGCCCTGGAGGTGGAGCAGCTCCGCGTCGCGCGGGCGCGATCGCAGGGCCTGCGTCGCCAGGGCCAGGGCGCTGCGCAGGTCGCCCGATTCGTACGCCCGCAGCGCCCGCGCCTTGGTCGGGTCGGGAGGCGATCGGCGCGATGGCTGGGCGGGGCGTCGGGGCATGGGCGGGCGATTCTACTCGGGCGCCTCTTGGGGGCGCCCTCGAAAAACAAACACGCCGCCCGACGGGGCGGGCGGCGTGCGAGAGGGATGCGAAGATGGGAGCTTGGCTTACGGGCCTTGACGCGCGGCGGGGTCGGGCAGGACATCAACGTGGCGTCGCCCGTCGGTGTACCCGGCCTGGGTCAGGTTGCGGGGCCAGAAGGAGTAGCCGCTGAGCTGGCGGTGGATGTAGTCCGGTGCGCGGACGATGAGGTTTTCCTGGAAGTAGCTGACCGAGGCGCCGTCGCCCCCGTTGGTGACCCACTCGTCGGGCTCGACAAGGGTGGTGATCAGCACGATGATGTTGCCGCCCAAATCGGCCTTGTCGGTGTAGTCGCGGTCGGCGGATTGCCCGGTGAAGGGGCTCTGCCCGCCGCCGCCGCCGCCACGGCTGGCCTGGAGGACGGACTGGAGGTTGAAGTTGGGGGCGTCGTCGTAATCGGGGATCTCGATGATGAGATCGTGGATGTCATAGATGACGGTGGTTTTGCTGCGGTTGAGGCGGTCTTTGGGGCCCATCTGGAAGGCGCCGTTGCTGGTGAGCTGCCAGGTGAAGCTCTCGGGATCGCCCGCGTCGTCGGCGGACTTGTCGAGGACACGCTCGATCAGGTCGAGCACAGTGCCCTCCTGGATCTTGATGGTGATCTCGAGGTCCGGGTCCATGCCGGTGGCGTTGTTGTCGTCGATCCAGAGCGCGTCGAGGGAGGCGCCGGAGAAGTCGGAGATAAACTGGATGACGTCTTCGAGGCGTTGCTGCTCGAGGTCGATGGTCATGGGTTTGGAGAGGCGCATGAGGGTTTCACGCTTGGGGTTGACCACGACCTTGCGCGAGGTTTGGCTGTGCTGGGCCAGAGCCGAGGAGGCGGTCAGCGGGAGGGCGATGGCGATGGCGATGATCGCCAGCGTGCGTGCGCTGAGACGTCGTGGTGCTCGTGTGGTGATTCGGCTCATGGTGCGGTGACTCCTGTGCATGCCCGGCGTTGCACCGGGCGGGGTGGGCGCCGATCCCGGAAGGCGGGGGCCGCGACAGGCGGCGGGTCGGGTCGGGGCAGGTCGCCTCGCGGGCGACACATCAGTATACAGACACTCATGTTTTCGGCACAGTCTTCCTTGAGGTTGCTGAAAACTTGGGGAGGGCGTGATTTTAGTTTGTAAAATGTTCGGGGTGGCCGTGGATTGGGAATAAAAAGGACCTGCGACGGAGCGCAGGCCCTTGAGTGGGTGATTGATGGGTTGGGGTCAGGCGGAGCCTGTCCCTGTTGGGTCAGCGGCCTTCGAGGGTGAGATCGAGGGTGATCTCTTCGCCGTCGCGTTTGACGCCGATTTTGACCTGATCGCCCGGCTCGTGTTTGGCGAGGAGGGTCATCCAGTCGGCAATCGTGCCGATTTTCTGCCCGTCCCAGCGGACGAGGCGGTCGCCCTTGATGAGGCCAGCCTTGGAGGCGGGGCTGTCGTCGGAGACGCCGCCGATGGCGACGCCCGGGTCGTCGTCGGAGTAGCTCCCGGGCATGATGCCGACGCGGACCTTGATCGAGCCGGGGCCGCGTGAGCGACGGGGCTGGTCGGACTCGACGAAGGCAAAGCGATCGGGGCGGGCGGCGGCGGCGATAACGATGTCGTGGTACATGTTGACCATCTTGACGGCGCCGACGCGATTGATTTTCCAGGAGACGTCGCCCGGGGTGTGGTAGTCCTCGTGGAAGTCGGCGATGATGGAGAAGAGCACGGGGACGTCTTTCTGGTAGAAGGAGGTGTGGTCCGAGGCGCCGTTCATCTGGCCGGGTGTCTGGATGTCGAGGCCTGATTCATCGAAGAAGGGCTTGAGGAAGTCTTCGAGACCTTCGCCGGTGTTGGCGCCGGCGACGATGAGGCGCTCGTCGAGGATGCGCCCGATCATGTCCCAGTTGATCATGAGGGCGTGGTCTTCGATGGGGACGATGGGGTCGTTGACGTAGTGGCGCGAGCCGTTGAGCCCGGATTCTTCGCCCGAGAAGGCGCAGATCATGATCGAGCGGCGCGGGGTTTCGGGGTCTTGCTGGGCGATGGTCTCGGCGAGCTTGCGGGCGAGGATGATCAGGCCCGCGGCGGACGAGGCGTTGTCGTCTGCGCCGGGGTGGAGCTCGCCCGCGCCCGAGCGCGAGCCGAAGTAGCCCATGCCGATGTGGTCGAGGTGCCCGCCGATGATGATCCACTCGTTTTCGAGCCCGCCCGAGCCGGGGATGACGCCTCCGACGTTCTCGGCGGTGAGTTCTTGGCGCTCGGATTCGGCCTCGATGGTGACATCGGCGCCGAGGTCGATGACAGCTCCGCCGGTATCGAAGTGCTGGCGGAGCTCCATGAGGGAGCGGGTCTGGGAATCAGAGGCTTGGATGAGTTTCTCGGCGGCTTTGGGGGTCATCATCATGACGGGGATTTCGGCGCCCCCGCCCCCGTTGGGGAATCGGGAGAGTTCCTTGATGCGGTCGTCGTTTGCGCCGGGGGTGTTGATGATGACGACGCCCACGGCGCCGCGCTCGGTCGCGGCGCGGAGCTTGTTGTTGAACGAGGCCTTGTTGGTCCAGCCGCTTTCGATCCAGAGGCTGGCGCCCTCGTCGTCCATGGGCTCGAAGCGGAACATCAGGGCGATTTTGCCCTCGAGGCTGTCGCCCTTGGCGTAGCTGGAGTAGTCGTCGGGTCCGTTGTCGATGGAGTAGCCGACGAGCACGGCGGGGGCGGTCATGCTCCCCTCGCCGCCGAGCCCGGTGAGGACGAAGTCTTCGTCGATGCCGGCGGTGAACGCGGGGGCGCCCTTGACGCGGAGGATCTGGGTGGTGGCGTTCCAGGTCCCGCCCAGGCTGAACGGGTCGCGGAAGGAGGAGAAGTCGGTGGGGTTGCCGTCGATGTTGGAGGGGAAGGCGGGGGAGAGGCCGGCCTGGCGGAAGTGGTGCTCGACGTAGTCCTTGGCGCGTTCCATGCCTTCTGAGCCGGGGACACGACCCATCATGTACGGGTTGGCGAGGGTGACGATGTGGTCGTTGTACTCGCGGACATCGCTCGAGACGTCAGTGAGGGCGTCGCGGATGGGGGCGCCAGTGGAAACACCCGGGTCCTCGTCGGAGGCGAGTGTCGGTGAGGCGAGCGAGCCGGAGGCGAGGGCGAGGAGCAGGGCGCGGAGCGTCGTGGTCGAGTTCATGGGTTCATCCCGTGTGAGTGCCAGTTGTCAGAGGCATTGGCGCCCGCGCAGACATCGCTCCGGGCCAGATAGGGAGAGGATACCCAAGGTTTTGGTCCGAGTTGCATCCCGGAGGCTCGGTGGGCTTTAGAATCGCCTCGTGAGCACCCAAGCGATGAGATGGATGTCTGTGTTGATCGGCGCGGTGCTGGGCCTGAGCGGCGCCGGCGCCCTGGCCCACCCGCAGGACGGGCCGCACGCGGACTTGCGGGCGGCGATCGAGCCCGACGGCGTCCGCTGGAGTGTGGGGGTCAACGTCGCCTTCCTCGATGAGGTCCTGGGGGTCCGGCGCGAGGCGCT
>JAJRXR010000067.1 GCA_024276195.1 Planctomycetota bacterium | reverse complement strand
GTGCGCTCGGTGAGCGTGCATTCGAGGCTGGCGAGGTACTTGTCGAGAAAGAAGAACGTGATGAGCAGAACGAGAGGGATAAACGGGATCCCGATGATGGTGAGCGTCAGCACGATGATCGGCCGGACGAGGTAGTATTTTTTGACGCTCGAGTCGAACTCGCTGGTGCGGAGCACTGAATGGTCGCTCATGTGGGTCCCCTTTGTAGAACGCTGAGACTACTCATTGGGCGGGGGCGGCGCCGGATTCCAGGCGCCGTACTCGTGATAGATTTCGAGGGCGCCTGAACGTGTGGCCGCTTCATCCACCCAGTAAGCGCGTGGTGATAAACCCACGGGCGTACCAGCCGATGTACAGGATGACGCCGGACCACATGAGAACGGCCAGAAGTACCCAGATGGCTTTGGGGGTTGGCAGGTGAGTGGCGACCCAGACCGAGATTCGGTTTCGGACGATCAAGAACGCGCGGCGTGGCCCAGGCCCAGCTTCCCTCGCGCCGAGAGCTGTTGAGTACGGAATGCCGCACTCGGGGCACCGGGATCGTGAGGGCAGCCCGCGAAGTTCGAAACCACACTCGATGCAGACCGGAGACCCATCTCGGATGTAGCAGCCCATGAGTTTCTGTTCGGACGAGGCGGCGCTGATGTTGCTGCGAAACTGCTTCTATCCGGTCAGGCGTCAGGCGACGGCCCATCTTCCGACAATGAACGCCAGGCGCCGCCGCACTCAGGGCAGATGACGCGCCCGTCGGGCTCGGGCGGGATCTGAGCGAGGGGATAGAAGCACCAGGCGCACCGACCGAGCGACTCGGCGGCGTTGACGTGCGCCCGCTCGTACAGGCGTTCGAGCCTCGGGATGAGCCAGAGGACGATGAAGAAGGTCAGCAGTGAGAGCAGCACGCCCCAGAGCCAGAACCAGCGCGGGTGGACGAGCAGGCCCAGCGTGAAGGGGAGAACGATGGCGACGGCGAAGGCGACGGAGCCGAGGTTGGTCAGGGCGGATGCTCGCCGGAGCTGAGGGGAATACAGCACGCCCTCACGGATCTGGGCGAGGGCCGGGTCGTCGTGCGTGATGCTGGAGACGCCGCTGGGGCGGTAGGTCCCGCGGATGTCCGAGGCGCCGACGATCTTGCGGCAGGAGCGCGAGCGCCCGCGGGCGTCGCGGATGCGGGTCCGCCCGAGCATCGCCAGCAGGCGGTCACGCACCGCTCACTCCCCGGGTATGTAGGAGATGGCGCCCTCCATCGGGCTGCTGGCGGTGGCGTAGAGCTTTTTGTCGATCCGCCCGGCGAGGTAGCCGGCTCGCCCGGATTCGAGCGCCAGGCGCATGGCGCGGGCCATGAGGACGGGGTCCTTCGCGTGGGCGATGGCGGTGTTGAGGAGGACGGCGTCGGCGCCGAGCTCCATGGCGACGGCGACATCGCTCGCCGCGCCGACGCCGGCATCGACGATCACGGGGTAGTTTGGGTCGCCCTGCTTGAGCAGTTCGAGGCAGAGGACGATGTTGTTGCGGTTGAGCACGCCCTGGCCCGAGCCGATGGGGCTGCCGGCGGGCATGACGGCGGCGGCGCCGGCTTCTTTGATGCGCAGGGCGCTGATGGGGTCGTCAGAGGAATAGCAGAGCACGTCGAAGCCATCCTTGACGAGCTCGCGTGTGGCTTCGAGCGTGCCGACGGGGTCGGGCAGGAGCGTCTTGGTATCGCCCAAGACTTCGAGCTTGACCCAGCCGGCGCCGGGGTGGTTCATCTGCTCGAGCAGATCACGCCCGAGGCGGGCGACGCGGACGGCGTCGGCGGCGGTGAAGCACCCGGCGGTGTTGGGCAGGATGGTGTAGCGGTCCGTGTCGATGAACTCGAGCAGGCTCTGGCCCTGCTCGTTGAACAGGCGCTCGCGCCGGACGGCGACGGTGACAACCTCACAGCCCGAGGCGTCCAGGGCGGCGCGCATCTGCTCCATCGAGGTGTACTTGCCGGTGCCGACGAGCAGGCGCGACGTGAAGACCCGCCCTGCAAGCGTGAGCGGCGCGGCGAGCGGGTTGGTGTGCTTGAGGGGTTTGATCTCGGTGGTCATGGGTGAGTCTACGCGCAGGCGGGGGCGACCCGGGCGAGATCAGCCGCCGCCGACGAGCGTGACAATCTCGACGCGATCGCCCTCGCAGAGCGTGATGGCGTCGCGCTCGCGTTTGGGGGCGAGGGCCTCGTTGACCTCGACGGCGCAGAGTTCTCGGGCACGCCCGAGGGATTCGAGGAGCTGGGCGATGGTGGTCTGGGGCGGGAGGTCGAGGGGATCGCCGTTAACGGTGACTTGCATAGGACAGGCTAGGCGGGTTCGCGTATACGGGTGTTGGACGGGTTTGATGGGGACGCTTGAGGGCGCCTTGACACGAATTTGACAGGCAAATAGGGCGTTGGCGATGGTGGGGCTGGTGAGATTTCGGTAGGCTCTGGGCTGAGATCTCACCCGCCCGGATAGCCCGGCGAGCCAGGAATGCACGTTCCTGACCCGTCCGAAGTTTCTGGCTCCGCCACCGGCGCTCGGAACGGGAGAGAAGAGAGACGCCGGTTCATGAT
>JAJRXR010000066.1 GCA_024276195.1 Planctomycetota bacterium | reverse complement strand
GGCGCAGGGCGCTGTCCTTGTTCTTGCCGGCGTTGTCGAGCTCTTCGAGCATCTGCTCGAGCGCCTCGATCGCCTCGTCCTGGTTCTGGGTCGCCCCGCCCGTCTGGTTCTCCGCGATCTGCTCGGAGGCCTGCTCGAGCGATTCTTGCAGCCCCCCCTCGCGTCCTTGGCGGGCGGCCTCGCTCATCGCCTCGCCCTGGGCCGGGTCCACCTGGGACATCTGGCGCCCGCGTTCGCTGAGCTCGTCGAGTGTTTCCCGGGCGAGCTCGGCCGCGTCACGCTGGCGCTCGGCGATCCGCTCCAGATCGCTCCGCTCGCGCGCCGTCAGCTCGTCAAGCTCGCGCCCGAGCGTCTCTTGCCCGGCCCGGGCGGTTTCCTCGCGGATGCGGCGCTGCTCTTGCAAAAGGCGCTCGACGGTGCGCCGGACGAGCCAGCCGTCCTCGCCCCGGTCGAGCAGCGCGATCAGCGATCCGAGCTCTTCGCGCACGTCGTCCTGGGCTTCGCTGCCCTGCTCTTGGAGGCGGTCGGCTTCCTGCGCGTCGGGCTCGTCCATCGCCTCACCCACGCGCTGGGCCGCCTCGGACGAGCGCTGCCCGCCCCGCGAGAGCATCCCCTGCGCCTCGTCAAGAAGCCCGGCCAGCGCCTGGTCGCCCAGCGCGTTGCGCCGCTGGCGCTGGCGGAGGCGCTCGATCAGAGATCGCTGCTCGATGAGGCGCTGCGTCATCGCGTCCTGCTGTTGCTGGAGGTCGGGCGAGGGGCCGTTCTGGTCGAGGGCCTGCTCGAGGGCGTGCTGGGTTTCGTCGAGGCGCATGGCGGCCCGCCGGACGCCGCCGAGCTCGCCGCGGATCTGCTCGATCAGCTCGCCCTCGCTGATGATGCGCAGCGTGCGCACGCCCGAGCGCGAGGGCTCACGCTCGACGCCGTTTGCTCGTTGTGTGTCCTGGGCGAGCGCGATGATCCGTACCTCATCGCCCGGGACCACGCCCAGTGTGCTCAGGTCGAGCGTCGCCCGGGCCTGGGCGCTGACGCTGCCCGCGTCGAGCTCGACGCGCGCGATAATCTGGGCGGCCCCGTCCGCCTCGGGCGGCGCCCCCGTCGAGCCGGCGGGCGAACGCGCGATGGTCTGCTCGAGCGCGACCCAGCGCAGGCCCAGGTCGTCGCGACCCTCGCCCGAGGCCGGGATCACCGCCGTTGCCAGGACCGATTCGTCCCGCGCCGGCTCGGTCACGCTCACGCTCGGCGCCCGGTCGGGCGTCGCCTCAAAGACGAACGCGATCTCGTCGCGCGGCGCCAGGGCGTGCTCATCAACCACCGGCGGCGCAACGCGGACAGACTCGTCAAGCGTCATCGTCAGCGTCAGCTCGCCCTCGCGCGTCGTGATTGAGATATCGCGGGCCGAACGCTCGATCGTCTCGATCCACGCCCGGCGTTGGTCCGTGTCGAGCGCGACGGGCTTGCTGAAGCGCATCGTCAGCTCGACGTGCGAGCCGCTGAGCACAGGCCCGACCGGGGGCGCCCCTTCGCTGCCCGCTTCGAGCTCGATCCTGCCGCTCGCCAGCGAGCCGCCCCCGGCGGCGCTGGCGTACTCCGGGGGCGTGACGACCGCCTCGGCGCCCGTGAGCACGGGCGGATCGACCAGACGCACGCGCCGGGCGCGTGTCCGGTCGTCGTCGGTCTCGAACCAGTATTCGAGCGTCACGCTGCGCGACGCCTCGCCCGGGCGCGGCGCGGGCATGACCTCGATCAGGCGCTCGTACAGCTCGCCCTCATCGTCATCAACGCGCACGCTGCGCCGCTGCCCGGCGAGCACCACACGCCTCGTCTCGCTCGAAACGCTGAACCCTTCGCTGTCGATCAGGCGGTAGCTGGCGCTGACGAGGGTTCGCCCGGGCGCTCGGCTGGTTTTGGTGATGATGGCGCGCAGGGGCAGGGCCGTGTCGCTCGGGTGAACCTCGGCGAGCGTCGCGTTTTCGACGACGTACCGGCTGGGCCACTCCGCGCCCGTCCACGGCGCCAGCACCCGGGCCGCGCCCGTGCGCGCCAGCATGGGGTTGACCAGCGCCAGCGAGAGAGCAATCGCGCCCACAGCCGCGAGCGCGCCCGCTGCCCGGAGCGTCTGGCGCGGGTCCACGAGGCGGCGCGCGCTGGCGGGATCAAACGCGGCGTCGGCTTCGTCGAGCGCCCGCTCGCGCATCGCGCGGGCCGCGGGCTCGGCGGGGAGGGGGTCGCCCGCGAGTTCCAGGCCCGAGGCGATCTGCCCCGAAGCGCCCGGGTCGAGTCGTTCGAGGCGCAGGGCCAGGGAGGTCAGGCTGGGCGTGAAGCGCCAGGCGCCGCCGATGATGCGCACGAGCGCGACACCCAGAGCCGCCAGACCGCCCAGGAGCGCGATCCATCGCAGGCCCGCGGGCAGGCGCAGCATGAAATCGAGCGCGATGAGCGCCAGCACACACGCCAGGGCCGAGGCGAGCACCCACGCCCCGCCCCGGGCCAGCAGCAGCCCCCTGGCCCGGGCGCGAACCCGGGCGAGCGCCTCGCGCAGCGGGCGGACGCGCGGGTCGAGCGTTGATCCGGGGGCGGCCTGGTGTGGGGCCTGGTGTGGGGTCTGGGATGGGGCGTTGATGGTGCTCATGGGGCCAGTTTGTGGGGGAGGTCGAGAGGCGGGCGTCTGCCCGGGGTGTACCGGGGAGGTCTGGAGTAGGTTCGGGCGTCCGGGGGCGCCGGATTGAACAATCACCCATGCGCCGGTCTTATGCCAGTCGGATCAGGCGCCGACCGACCCATTCGACCGTCAGGAGCAGGATCAGCAGCGCCAGGACGATCGGGCGGTCCCACAGCGGGCGGACCTCGCGCGGGCCGGTCATGACCAGCTCTCGGTTGGGCAGCAGCTCTTCGAGCTGGGCCAGCTCTGAGGCGGGCACGACCCGCCCGCCGGTCTGCTCGGAGAGGGCCGCGAGCGAGGCGTGGTCCGTCTCCGGGCGTCGTCGTTCGTCGTCCGAAGGCCAGACCTCGAGCGTCGCGCTCAGGCCCAGCGGCGCCAGCAGCGGCTCGGTCACACGAACGGTGTACGTCCCCGCCTCGTTCGTCGCCCACGACGACCCGAACGAGCGGGGCGAGTCGCCATCTTCGCCCAGCGCGCCCTCGGGCGCGAGGCGCAGCTCGACCGGGCGCGAGCCGACGCTCGCGTCGTTGCGGGTGATCTCGATGCGCACACTCGCGGGCGCCGCATCAACGAGTGATTGGTCGAGCAGTTCGAGGCTCAGGCGGGCCGAGCGCCCGACCTGCCCGCGCTTGGGTGTGACGCGAAGCAGGGCGGACCGACCCGATCGCGCCAGGCCCTCGCGCCCGAGCATGCGCACCAGCGGCAGCCAGAACCGCTCGGGCAGATCCTCGCCCCGCCCGTATCGCCAGCGCCAGATCTCGTCGGTCGCGACGTAGACGATTCGTCCGGCGCCGTAGCGCATCGACAGCAGCGCGGGCGAGCCGGCGCCGAGCGCCAGCGCGCCCTGGTCGTCGAGCAGCTCCGGGGTGAACGCGCTGACGGGCACGCCTGCAGCGAGGACGCTGGCCGCGGGCTTGATGCGCGACGGGTCGATCCGCTGCATCCAGCGCAGGCGCGACCACCCGGTGCGCGGGTCGCTCAGGCGCGCGGGCCAGACGCCCGGCACGTCGCCCAGCTCGAGCACGCCCAGGCGAGCGCCCTCGGGCGTGCGCACGAGCGTGACATCCTCGTCCCAGGCGTCCAGGCGCCCGCTTTCGAGGGCGCCGCCCGAGCGCATGGGCAGCAGATCGCCAAGGGGGGTTTCGAACCAGGTCTCGGGCGTGGCGCCCTCACCACCGATCCAGAGCAGCCCGGCGCCGCGCACCGCGATGTGCTCGCGCAGCGCCTCGAGCTGCGACCGGCCCAGCAGGTCCGATCGCAGATCGCCCAGAATAATGACGTCATATTCTTCCCACTCGCCCGGGCTCATCGGCAGGCGCGTGATTGTGACATCGCCCTCCTGCGTGTAGCGCCGGTTGGCCGCGAGCAGCAGGCTCGACGAGCGGATCGAGCTCTCGCGCAGCAGCAGATTTTTAACGTACCGGTTCTCCCAGCGCGGGTACCCGTCGAGGTAGAGCACGCGCAGCGGGCGATCGACGAGCTCGATGCCCAGGCTCATCTCGTTGTTGCCGCTGATCAGGTCGTCGCCCCGGGGGACGACGCGGGCGATCCAGCGCCGGGCGCCCGGGGTTTCGCCCTTGGGCGTGAGGGTGACGCGGGCCGAGGCGTTCTCGTCGAGCGCGTCCCCGATCGGGCGTTCGGCCAGGACCTCGCCCGTGCCCTCATCGACAAGTTGCACGAGCGAGGCGGGATCGACGAGCCCCCGCCCCAGGCGTTCGAGCTCGACGACGACGGGCGTCGAGTCGCGCACGAAGGCGAGCTCGGGCGCATCGACGCCCGTGACGGCGAGGTCGGGCGCGGGCTCGGGCGAGCCGAGCGGGACAGTAAAGACCGGGATCTGGTCGCTCAGGAGGCGCCGGAGCGAGGCGCGGTCGAGCGTGTCGCTCGAGCGCCCGTCCGAGAGGATGACGATGCCCGAGGTCGGGCGGGCGGCGATCCGGCGCAGGGCCTGCTCGATCGAGGCGCCCAAAGCAGTCCGTCGCCCGTCGGGCTCGCCCAGCTCGGGCGTCGGGCCAGCAGTCGAGCTTGCAGTCGGTCCAGGCGCCACCGGAAGCTCGTACGCCCCCGCGTCGAACCCGAGCCAGAGCACGCGTTTGGACCGGGCGATCGAGGCCCAGGCGTCCGACGAGTCTCGCAGCGCGCGCGCCAGCTGCGCGTCGCGGGTGATCCCGCCCGGGGCGTCGGGCATGACCATCGAAGCCGAACGATCGGCAAGCACCACGACCCAGTCCGCCTCGACCCGGGTCCGCTCGCGCACGAGGCGAGGCCCGGCGATGAGCACCACCACGAGCAGGAGCACGAGTGTGCGCACAAACGCGAGCCCCCCGCGCGCCAGGCGCGGTCCGATGAGCCTCCGGTAGCACCACCACGAGGCCAGAGCCGCGAGCAGGGCGGCGAGAGCCCACATCCACGGCGCCAGTGGGCGGGCCAGCTCGAAGGCGACATCCTGCGCCCCGAAGCCCAGCTCATCGAGGCCCAGCAGCGAGTTGAACAGCTCGTTCATGCGCCGCTCCTGAGCTGGGGCGGGGCGGACGCGTCGCGCAGGTCGGCGTGGGAGCAGATGCGCGCGAGCACAAGCTCGACCAGCCCGAGCCCGAGGGCGGCGCTGAAGATGATCCAGGCGTACTCACGCCCGCGGCGCGGCGCGGCGAGGGCCTGGGCGATGGACGTGGTGTTCGCGTCGAGCGTTGCGCTGGCGCTCGGGTCGATCCATTGCACCTCGATCTCGGGCGCGAGCGTCGCGAGCCAGCGTTCGACCCGGGGGGCGTCTTCGGGGTCGGCCAGGGTGGCGCGGGTGTCGGGGTTGACGACGACGACGGCGCGGGCGGCGCCGCGCTGGTCGATGGCGCGCCAGGCGCCGCTGGTTCGGATCGGCTCGCGCGTGAGCCCGTTCTCATCGAGCGGGATGGAGGCGCCGCTTGCGCCGATGGGCGCCAGTTCAACGCTGGACGGGGGCGCGCTCACGCGGGCGCCCGCGGGCCCGCCGAACGAGCCTCGGGCGCGGCCGGCGCCCTGACGGACAATCTCTTGCATCAGCGGGACGAGCAGCGGCTTGGTGGGCAGGTCGGTCCATTCCGGGTCGAAGGCGACAGCAAAGAGCACGACCAGCCCGCGTCCGCCCTCGTCTCCCGAGGGGGCGGAGGCGACGACGAGCGGGGCGCCGTCCTCGACGCTGAGGATGGCGCTCGCGCCGCCCTGGGGGTCGATCGCGATGGGCAGCAGGCGGCGCACGCGGACGGGCTGGGCGAGGAACTCGAGCTCGCCGCCGATCATCGAGAGCAGAGGCGACGCCCCGCTGTCGCCCGGGCGCAGGCCCATCGGAGCGGTGTAGGCGCGGGGTTCGCGTTCGATGCTCAGGCGCAGCCCGAGCGAGCTGGTGAAGCGGTCGGTCCAGAGCTGGGCGCCGGTGTGGTTGGGGGGCATGGCGATGACGAGCCCGCCGGCGCGGGCGAAGGCGCTGATGCGATCCCAGGCGTCGTTGTCGATCAGGTCCGGGCGGGGCAGGGCGAGGGCGTCGAGGCGGGACAGGCGCGAGGCGTCGATCACGCCCGGCTCGATCTGTTCGAGCTGGATGCCCCCGAGGCTTGATTGCTCGCCCGGGCTCAGGGCCAGGCGGAGCCAGTCGCTGGGGGTGTAGCGTTCGACGCCGCCGCCGGCGGCGTAGCGCCCGGGCGCGGCGATGCCGACGCGGATGGAATCACGCACCTCGATGGCGCGCCGTCGGGTGTTGTCTCTGGACAGCTCGTCCGGGTCGATCTCGGCCCGGAGGACGAGTGCGCCATCGGCGCCCGCCCGCGAGAGCGCCTCGGCGTCGAGCGACACCAACGCCTCTCCCTCGGACTGGCCCGGGCTCCAGCTCAGGCGCCCCTCGCCCAGCACCAGGCTCGGGTTCAGGTCCGAGACCAGGCGCACGCTCGTGATCTCGCTTCGCCCGATCGCGCTGCCCGAGCGGCGCAGCGTGACGCGGGCCTGCCCGGTTCCCAGGCCCCCCGAAGCGCCCGAGGCGACGACGAGCGTGCGCATGGGCTCGAGCGCTTCGATCGCGATGTTCCCGCTCGCGGGCGCTGGCGGGGGCGTGACGAGCAGCGCCTCGACCGAATCGCCCAGCGATGGCAGGGCGGAGCGACCGACGCCCTGGCCCGCGCGGAACTCGGAGGCGATGAGCACGCTCACGGGCGGGGCGTTGTCGTCCTGAGCTTCGAGGACGGAGGCGAGTGTTTCGCTGGCTCCCAGAAAATCAGGGGCGCTGTCGGTTCCTTCGATCGACGCGAGCGCGCGCACCACGCCGGCGATATCGGCGGTGGGGGGCAGGGCCACGCCCCGGGCGGGCGCGCCGAGGGTGATGATCGAGGCCCGGTCGCCGCGGGCGGGGTCGAGGCGTTCGAGCGCGCCCGCGACCAGGGCCTTGTGGCGCTCGAGCGCGGTCTGGCCTCCTTCATCGGTCAGGTCGCTGGTGATGGAGTTGTCGAGCAGGACCACAAGCGTGCGCGCGTTTGACCCGAGCCCGGCGCCAGCGCCGATCATGGGGCGGGCGATCGCCATGCCCAGCAGCGCCACGAGCAGGCACCGGACCAGGAGCAGGAGCATCTGTTCGAGCGTCATCCGGCGGCGCTGGGTTTTGTAGGCCTCGAGCAGGAACCGCATCGCGCCCCACGGCACGGGCTTGCGCCGCCTGCGCATGAGCAGGTGGATCAGGATCGGGATCGCGATGAGCCCGAGGCCGGCAGCGAGGATGAGCGGGTGGAGGAAGGTCATGGGGTGGGTGAGGTGGTGAGATGGCGAGGTGGTGAGATGGTCAAAGCAGAGGACACCCTCCACAACTCTCGGCGTGCGATCATTCCTTCCGTCTGACCACTGACCATCTGACCACTCACCCCGATTTCCTCCGCTTGATCATCGCGTTGCGCTTGGCCACGAACGAGGCCAGGGGCGGGCCGAGCCAGTCGTGCGTGCTGACGAGCTGGTAATCGAACCCGAACCCGCGGCAAATCTTCTCGACCTTCTCCAAGTGGGCGTTGAACGTTTCGAGGTACGCCTTGCGGATCGAGCGCGGGTCCAGGCGGAGCTTGCCCTCGCCCTCGAGGCCCTCGAACGGCGCCGAGTCGGTGAAGTCGAAGTTTGTCTCGGCCCGGTCGAGCGTCTGGAACGCGATGGCGTCGTGCCCGCGGTGCTTGACGCGCGCCAGGGCCGCCTTGATCGTCTCCGGGTCTTCAAAGAAGTCGGAGATGATCGCGAAGAGGCACTTGTTCGTGACTTTGGCGAGCGTCTGGTCGATGACACGCCCGAAGTCGGTGGGGGCGGTGACGGGCTGGGTGGAGAGCGCCTCGACGATCTTGCGCCAGTTGGAGCGCTGCCCGGAGCGCCCGACCATCGCCCTGATCTCGTCGGCGAACACGACCAGCCCGGCCCGGTCGCTCTGGTGGAGGGTGATGTACGCCAGGGCGGCGGCCATCGCGGTGGCGTGGTCGAACTTGGTCCAGTTGGGGCGTCCGTCGAGCGAGAGCTTGCGCCCCGATCCCGAGGCGTCCTCGAAGGAGCGCGAGCCGTAGTTCATTGAGCCGGAGGAATCGACGAGGATGACGAGGTCGAGGTTGGTCTCCTGCTGGTATTGTTTCACTTGCAGGCGGTCGGTGCGGGCGTAGACCTTCCAGTCGAGGTGGCGGAGGTCGTCGCCCGAGACGTACTGGCGGTGCTGGGCGAACTCGACGGACACGCCCTGGTAGGGGGAGCGGTGCATGCCGCTCATGACGCCCTCGACGATCATCTTGGCGCGGAGTTCGAACGAGCCGAGGCGGGCGAGGGTCTGGGGGTGGAGGTACAGCGTGGCGTCGGCGGCGCCCTTGCGAGCATCGCCGGGGCGGGTCGGGGGTGGGTTGGCGCCTTCCGTGGACATCCGGGGTTGATGGTACCGCCCGGGGGACGGTGTGTTTCGGACAGTGGGGAGGTTGGCGCTCGATCGTGCGGATTCCGCCTCGCGGCGAGAGGGGGAACAAAAAAGACAGGGCGGGACCCGCGATCGCGAGCGCCCCGCCCTATCCGCTGGTGGCGTGTGATGATGATGTCAGTCCAACCGGTCAGTCCTGACGATGGCGCGGGCCTCGGGGGCGGTCGCCCATTGGTCCTCGGTTGCTGTCGGGTCCGCCGTGGGCGCCGGGTCCGGGGCGGGGGCGGAACAGGCGGAGCAGCGGGTCGCCCGGGGGCGGGCCTTGCTCGGCGCGGAGGGTTTCGCGTTCGGATTTGTCGAGGGCGCCGTCAGCGTTGGCGTCGTACTTGGTGAGCATCTCGGCGCGATGGTGCTGGCGCTGGGCGCGTTTGGCGTCTCGGGCGGCGCGCCGTTCGTCTTGGCTGAGCACGCCGTCGTTGTCGGTGTCGTGCCTGGCGAGCATCTCGGCCTTCTTGGCCTCGACGCGGGCGTCGAGCTCGATCTCGAGCAGCAGGCGCTCGTCGTCGTCGATGCGCAGGTTGTCGTCAAGGTCAAACTCGCTCAGAGCCAGCGCGACGGGCTCGGGCAGGTCCGCGAGCGATTTGCTCTGGATTCGGTCGAGCACGCGGGCGCGGCGTTCGCCCATGCGGTCCTGGCGGAAGGCGAGGGCGGCGGCTCGCTCGCTCTCGGAGAGGCGCCCGTCGCTGTCGGCGTCGAACCGATCGTGCATGCGCTGGCGCATCCGGTCACGCATCCCCTCGCGCCGTCCTTCTCGGTGGTCTTGACCGGATTCGCCCCGGTGCTGGCCCTGGCGGGCGCCATCGGGCTGGTGTTGGGTCTGTTTTTGGGTCTGTGCGCCTGGCTGGGCGAGCGAAGCGCTGGCCAGTGCGACTGAAACGGCGGTGATGAGTTTGAACATCGGATACCTCCTGAGTGTGTGGCGCCGAAACGCCTCTGAGAGGTCAACGGACGCCCGCGACGGGCATTGCACGGGTCGCGCAAAAACCGGGAACCGGGTGTGAGGCGTGGAGCGCCTGTAGCATGGGTCTATGAGCAGAGCGACAGATCGAGTGCCGACGAGCGGCGTCAAGCGGATCGGGGTTCTTACGGGCGGGGGAGATTGCCCCGGTCTCAACGCCGTGATCCGCGCGGTGGTCAAGGACGCGATCTATTTCGGGATCGAGGTCTTCGGCATCGAGGACGGCTTCCTCGGGCTCATTGAAGACCGCGTCCGCCCGCTCACGAACGACCTTGTCTCCAACATCCTGATCCAGGGCGGGACGATCCTGGGCTCGTCGAACAAGGCCAACCCGCAGGCCTACCCCGTCGGGGTGGATAGCGAGGGCAAGCCGATTTTCAAGGATCTGACCGACGTGTGCATGACGCACATCGAGATCCACGGGCTCGAGGCGATCGTGTGCATCGGGGGGGACGGGACGATGTCGGCCGCCAAGCCGTTCGCCGATCGCGGGATCAACTGCATCGGCGTGCCCAAGACGATCGACAACGACCTGTGGGGTTCGGATATCACCTTCGGGTTCCAGACCGCCGTGGGCGTTGCGACCGAGGCGCTCGACCGAGTCCACACCACCGCGGCCAGCCACCACCGCGTCATGGTTGTCGAGGTCATGGGGCGCAACGCGGGCTGGATCGCGCTGCACGCGGGCGTCGCGTCCGGGTCAGATGTCATCCTGATCCCCGAGATCCCGTTCGACCTGGACATGGTCTGCCAGACGTGCATCGCCCGCTCGCAGCGCGGCAAGCGCTTCAGCATCATCTGCTGCTCCGAGGGGGCTGTGCCCAGGGGCGGCGAGCAGATCATCGAACGCATCGACCCGACCAGCCCGGACCCGATCCGCCTGGGGGGCATCGGCAAGTGGCTGTCGAACCAGATCGAGGACCGGACTGAGATCGAGTCGCGGTATGTCGTGCTCGGGCATGTGCAGCGCGGGGGGACGCCGTGCGCCGGGGATCGAGTGCTGGCGACGCTGTTCGGGCACCACGCGATGAAGCTGCTGCGCATGGGCAAGCGGAACAGGCTGGTCGTGATGCAGGGGGGCGAGCTGACGGACGTGGAGATCACGGCGGCGGCCGACAAGCAGCGCCTCGTCCCCGTGGACCACCCGCTGATCCAGGCGGCCCGGGGTGTCTCGACCTGCTTCGGAGATTCCGGGGGCGATTCGATGTGCATCCCCGCCAGATGATCCGTGCGCTCGGCGTGTGTTCAGGGTCTGGGAACACACATGTATGCTATTTCGCCCAGTGTCACACGCTAGCCTTCCAATCCTGGGGGTGACGAAAAAAAGCGTTGGTATCTGCGGCGGCTGGAATTAGGATCGACCTCACATTCAAGATGTGAGGGAGATCAGATGTTCATGCTTCAGCTGCCGAGGATTGTGTGTGTCGTGTTGTTGGTCGCCGTGAGCAGCGTCAGCGCTCTGGCCCAGCCAGCCGATGATTACCCACCGGGGTATCCGTTCGGGCAGGATGGCGACCAGTACAGCCCCAACGGGTACCACGGGTACCCGGGAGACCATCCCGACAACCCGTACGCGCCCAGCGGCGGCCCGGGCGGGCACGGCTTCGGGAGCGGGAGCGGGGGCAAGGGCGGTGACGGGTTCAACGGCGGGACCGGCGGCCCCGGTGGGCACAGCGGCCCAGAGGGCGGCAGCGGAGGCAATGGCGGCGCCGGGGGCGACGCGCCCGGTGATGGCGACGGCGGGGCCGGCGGACCGGGTGGCTACGGCGCCGACGACGGCGGCAACGGTGGAGCGGGCGGCGATGGCGGCGCCAACGGGACCGGCGGCGCCGGGGGCGTCGGCGGGGGCAGCGATGACCGGGGCGGCGACGGCGGCGCGGGCGGCGATGGCGCCAACGGCGGTGACGGCGGCGACGGTGGCAACGGCGCCCTCGATGGCGGGGCTGGCGGAGCCGGGGGCAACGGCGAACTCAACGGCGGCGATGGCGGCGACGGCGGCGACGGCTCCATCAACGGTGGCGACGCCGGCGATGGCGGAGCCGGTACCCAGGGCACCGGCGGCGACGGCGGCGAAGGCGGCTCCGGCGAACCCGATGGCGTCGGCGGCGACGGCGGCAACGGCGGACCCGGCATGGTCGGGGGCAACGGCGGCGTCGGCGGGTGCGGCAGCACTGGCAACGGCGGCGACGGCGGCGATGGCGGCGACGGCACCGCCCAGGGCGGCTCGGCCGGACTCGGGTGCGACGGCGGCGTCATGGGCTTCCCCGGCATGCGCGTCTCCAAGCTCCAGGGCATGATCGGCTGGGGCACATGGCTTGACGACGACGCCCAGCTGAGCGTCAACGATCCCAACGGCGCCGACCCCGCGATCGTCAGCGCGTTCTGGATCGACATCCCAGGCCCCGCCATCGACTGGCGCATCAACACCTGGACCGAGGCGGTCAACGCTGGCGACATTGAAGTCGTCGGGGGTGTGCTCCATCCGGATCATCTCGGGGCCGAGCGCATCCGCTTCACGATCGAGTATCAGGTCGTCGGCGCCCAGCCGCTCTTGCAGATCGCGCTGGGCGCGGGCGGACCGAGCGGTTCGCTCAGCGACGCCGAGGCGATCGTTGGTGAGGCGGGCTGGTTCCGCCTGACGCTGACGGGTGTGCGCCCGGTGCTGTCGCCCGCGTACGGCAACGGCGTCGATCAGTTCACCTACCAGAACCGCGATCTCGACGTCCGCCTCTTCGCGGTCGATGACCTCGGCAAGAAGGGCGACCTCAACATGAACGGTGTCGTGACGTCCGAGGATCTGAGCGTTGTGGTCAACAACCTTGGTGACACCGGCTCGCTCGAACCCGAGCAGGGCGACGCGAACATGGACGGGAGCGTCAACAGCGCCGACGCCCAGGTGGTCGCGGATCAGATCGAGCCGTAAGGCCAAGGCTCGATCGGCGCAGCGCATCTATTCGCCCGCCCCGGACCTCGGGGCGGGCGATTTTTATGCGCGAAACTGCGCCCCCCGGATCACGAATAACCTTTCTGGCGGGGATGGTCCCGCTCTGGGAGGACGCCGATGCGATCTATGGGGGTTTCATATCTGCTCTGGCTGCTGAGCTTCGTCGGGCTGTGCGGCGTCCACCGTTTTTACAACGGCAAGTGGATCACCGGACTGCTCTGGCTCTTCACCGGAGGCCTGCTGCTCGTCGGCCAGATTGTCGATCTGTTCCTGATCCCGCTGATGGTCGAGCGGAACAACACCAACCGACGCCTCGCGGGCGCCGGGCTCTGACACGCTCGCTCGTCAGAACGGCGGCAGCTCGTCGTCGTCGAAGCGGGCGTCGTTGCCCGAGCCATCGCGGAAGTCGGCGACGGGGCCTGTTTTTTTGCCCGGGGCGAAGGTCGAGGCGGCGGGGGGCGCAGCGGCAGCGGTTGGGGGCGCTGACGGGGTCAGGGCGGGCGCTGGCGGAGCGGCGTACGAGGCGGCGGCGTGGGACGGGCTGGAGTACCCGCCACCGAACTCATCGCCGGCGTGGCGCCAGTCGTAGTTTTTGAAGCGCGTGGTCTTGTCGTCCCAGGTGAGCTTGACGACGCCAGTCGGGCCGTTGCGCTGCTTGGCGATGATGAGTTCGGTGAGTTTGATCTTGTCGGCGTTGTCCGGGTCGTTGAGCCATTCCTCATCGTCTTTGTGGTAGTACGCCTCGCGGTGGAGGAGCATGACCACGTCGGCGTCCTGCTCGATCGAGCCGGACTCGCGCAGGTCGGACATGCGCGGGCGGTTGCGTTCGCGCTGCTCGGCGCCGCGGTTGAGCTGCGCCAGGCAGACGATCGGGATCTCGAGCTCGCGGGCGAGGGCCTTGATGCCGCGGGAGATGGCGCTGACCTCGACCTGCCTGCTCTCGCGCGCCGACCCGGGCGCGGTCAGGAGCTGGAGGTAGTCGATCACGATCGCCTCGATGTTGTGCTTGCGCTTCATGCGCCTGGCCCGGGCGCGCAGCGCCAGGATGCTCAGCGCGGGCGAGTCGTCGATATAGAACGGCGCCTCGGACAGCTCCTGGCACGCCCGCGTCACGTCCTCAAGCTCGCTCGGCGAGATCGCGCCCGTGCGGATCTTGTGCGCGTCCACGCCCGAGCGGGCGCTGATGAGGCGCTGCGTGATCGCGTCGGAAGACATTTCCAGCGAGAAGAAGCCGATCGGGACGCGCTTTGAGGCGGGCGGACACCAGGGGGTGACGCCGCCGAACGCGGCCTGTTCGGCGAGGTTCAGGGCGATGGCCGTCTTGCCCATCGAGGGGCGGGCGGCGAGGATGAGCAGCTCGCCCTTCTGCAGACCTCCGAGGAGTTTGTCGAGATCGTCAAAGCCCGTGGCGACGCCGTTGACGGCTGTGCCGTCGGCCAGCTCCAGACGTTTGATCTCAGCCTCGACCAGGTCGTACAGCGCCTCGGCCTCGCCGGTCTGTTCTTCCTCGGCGATCTCGAAGATCCGCTGCTCGGCGATGTCCACCACGCCCTTGCCGCCCTCGGGCGACGAATCATCGGCGTGGTAGGCGTCGTACAGGATCTCGCCGGCGGCGTTGATGAGCTTGCGAAGGCGCGCCCGGTCCGCGACGATCCGGGCGTAGTGCGGCGCGTTGGCGGCGCTGGGCACCGCCTCGGCCAGTTGCACGAGGTACCGCGTCCCGCCCACGCTGTCGAGCACGCCGCGCGAGCGCAGCGCCTCGGCCAGCTGCACCAGGTCGCCCGACTGGCGTTTGTCGTAGATCTCGACGAGCGCGGTGAAGATCGCCGAGTGCCCCTCAAGGAAGAACGCCTCGCCCTTGTGAACGTGCGGCAGCACGTCCGGGATCACCTGCGGATCGAGCAGCATTGAGCCCAGCAGCGACCGCTCCGCGTGGACGGAGGCGGGCGGCTCGCGGTCGAAGAGCTTGAGCCCGGCGTCGGCGCCGCCGATCGGGCGGCTGGATCTGGCGCCCGACTGGCGACCCGGCTTGCCCTCGAACGATGAGCCGGGCTGAGAGCTGGTTGGGAATGAGGTCACAGGCTCACCTTCGCATCCATGCGCTGCCTTCGGCGCGACGCGACAGCTTATCACGCCCTCGTCCACACCAGCGATCCACACCATCAGCCCACGCCAGCCGTCCGCAGGGCTGGCGCGAACTATCCTCCCCCATGACCCAGAGCGACCTCACCGACATGTTTTCCGAGGGCGGGGGCCTGCCCGAGACGCTGCCCGGTGATCCGATGCCCCTGCTCCGGGCCTGGCTCGACGAGGCGACCGAGGCCGCCCGGACGCCCAATCCCAACGCGATGACGCTGTGCACCGCGACCCCCGACGGGCGCCCCTCGGCCCGGGTCCTGCTGTGCAAGGCGATCGAGGTTGACCCGGGGTATCTGATTTTTTACACCAACTCGCGCAGCCGCAAGGGCGAAGAAATGGAAGCCAACCCGCGCGTCGCGGCGGTCTTCCATTGGGACGAGCCCGGGCGCCAGGCGCGGATCGAGGGGCGCGTGGTCAGGTCTCCCGATTCTGAGTCGGACGCGTACTTCGCGTCGCGCCACTGGACGAGCCGCCTGGGCGCGTGGGCGAGTGACCAGTCGGCGCCGATCGGATCGCGCGCGGCCATGCTCGAGAAAGTGACACAAGCGGTCATCAAGCTGGATCTTGATCTGGGCGCGCTGCTCGACGGGGGCGAGGTCAACATCCCGCGCCCGGCGCACTGGTTTGGGTACCGGATCTGGGTTGACCGGGCCGAGCTGTGGTCGGGTGGCACGGGGCGAATCCACGATCGCGCGGTCTGGACGCGATCGCTGGGCGAGGGCGACGCGCCCGAGACCGGCGCCTGGAGCGCGACGCGCCTCCAGCCCTGAGCCCGAAGGCGTGCTCGATGTGAGATGGGTCTGTGAGGGTTGTGCCGGATGGTGGGGGGGGTGGGTCGCTGTGGGCGCGCGTTCCGGAGGAACTGCGGGCGCCTCTGGGTCGGGGGGCGAGTCGTGCCGACAAAGCATCGGGACCACCCCGGGAACCCGCGCAAGGGGCCAACGAGATGAACGCACGCAAGACGCTCAAGGCCGCCGATCTTCAGGGGCTGTACGACCGGATCAACCGGAAGCTGGATCTGGTGGGGATCGAGTCGCAGCCGGCGGTCGCGGCCCGCCTGGTCGAGCTGGTGCAGGACCCGGACGCGGGGCCGGTGGACTTTGCCAAGGCGATCCGCACCGACGCGGCGATCTGCGGGCGCCTGCTCAAGCTGGCCAACTCCGCCGCGTTCGCGCAGGTCAAAGAGATCACGAGCATGGACCGCGCGTGCATGCTGCTGGGCCAGGAGCGTCTGCGTTCGATGGCGCTGGGGTTTTACCTCAGCCGCAGCGCGACCGACCCAGAGCACGAGGAGCTGTCGCGGCGGATCTGGGGCGAGAGCGTGCTGCGCGGGTGCATCGCGTCGGAGCTGGCGCGTCAGACCGGCGGGGCGGGCGTGCCCGAGGCGTTTCTCGTCGGGCTGCTGCTCGACGCGGGCGTGCCCGTGATGAGCCGGTTGCTCAAGGAGAGCTACGCGAAGCTGAGCGTTCCAGATATTGAGCCCGAGCGGCGCTTCCAGATGGAGTTCGAGTCGCTGCCGATGACGCATGTGGACGTGGGCGTTGCGTTGTGCAAGCGCTGGAAGCTGCCCGAGCTGCTGAGCAAGCCGCTCGCCTGGCACCACACCCCCCCGCCAGCGACCCCGCCCGCAACGCCCGTGCAGCGGATGCAGCGGATCGCGTACTGCGTGGGGCTGGTGGGGCTGAGCGAGGGCGTGGGGGCTGAAGCGTTCGAGCACGAGGCGCGGGCGCGTCTGGGGCTGCGCAAGCACGAGCTCGACGAGGTGTGCACGCGCGCGATGATGGAGTACAAGATCACGATCGAGCTGTTCGACAGCGTCGCCGAGCGAAGCCCGGGCGTGAGCGAGCTGATGGACATGGTCCATCAGCGTCTGGTTGATGCGCATGACGACGAGCTGGTCAGCGAGGCGGCGCTGGAGGCGAGCTGCCCGCCCGCAGCGTCCCGGTTCACCCTGGGCGCCAGCAAGGTCGAGATCGAGCGGGTCGAGCGGAGCGTCGGAGTGGCGTACTTGCTCGGCGAGAACGGGTCGCGCCTGGCGGCGCACCACTTCACGCCCGGCGCCGAGAGCGCCCGGTCCATATCGACCGCGCTGGCGATCACCCCGGCCCCGGGCGACGATTCGCACCGCCTCGACGAGTATCTGGGTTCGTTGGCCGCCTAAGCGCTGCGTGTTCGGACGAGCAGTCGGACGAGCGCGAGCGGGCGCATCGGCTTGACGCCCAGGCGCCGGCGCTCGGACCCGAGGGCGTACATCGCCTCCCACTGATCGCCCAGCACACCCAGCGCCCACGCCTGCGGGCGCCCCGGGTCGTAGATGTTGGTCGATTCACCCGTCGAGCCGTTGAGTTCGATGATGGCCAGGCCTTGGGCCAAGCGGAGCGCGTCCTCGCTCTCGCACCGGATGTCGAAGCGCCCGATGTCGAGCTGACCACCGTTGGCGCCCCTGAACCTGCGGGCGGCGTCGTCGATGGCTCGCTCGAGCTCGGGCGTGACCAGGTCGGCGCCGTCGGTGAACACGGCGCCCAGCGCGTGATTCCCGAGCTGCCCAAGGCTGACTCGCTGGCCCGGGTCGGGCACACGCTTCGGGTCGTCGGTTGTTGAGAGCAGGATGTCGCGTTTGTAGCGCAGGCGCGGGCTCCGCGAGACCAGACGCGCGATCGAGCTTCGCCCGTCGCCCGTGATCTCGCTGCGGGCCTTGCGCGTGATCGAGAAGACCCGCCCGCACAGCGTGTGCTCGTCGGCTTCGCGGGCGACGTGCTCGCGCTGTCGAACCCACAGCACGCCGACCTCGACCGGACCGGGGCAGTACCGCTGGGCGATGGCGAGTTCTGGGCAGGTCTCGAAGAAGCGTTGGATGTCGCCGGGAGTGCGAGCCAGGCGGACGCCGGCGCCGCGCTGCCCGACATCGGGCTTGAGGACGATCGGCAGACCGCCAAGCTCAGGGTCGCGCTCGATCGCGTCGAGCAGGCGCCCGGTTCGGCTCTGCGGGTCGCCCCCGGGCTCGATCGCGATGAACGGGAGGATCGGGGCGCCGGCGAGTTCGAGGGCGTCGAGGATGTCGCGCTTGGATTCGCCGATGATCCCGCCGCCGTTGGGGATGCCGGGGTTGACGCAGGTGCAGGTCATGGCGCCGTGCGCGTGGGCAAGGCGGGCCAGGCGCGGCGCGATCGCGGCGTACAGCGCCCACGCGGGCCAGAACTCGAGCCTGCGGATCTGGCCCGGAAGGAGCCTGAGCGTGCGCCAGCCCGCAGGCGTGAGGAGCAGTCGGGCGAGTGCGAGCGCAAGCACGCCCAGAGCGATCGAGGCGACAATGCCCAGGCCCTGCGCGCGGAACGCGAGCCCGAGCAGCCCGTCGTCGGGTGTGATGATGTTTCCGTGCGCGAGCAGCCAGACGAGCGTCAGCGAGAGCAGCGGCGCGGTGACGACGCCCCCGAGCCAGGCGAGCGGGCGTTTGCGCCGGGCACGGTCGCGCAGCAGGTGGATCGCTGCGCCGCTCCAGAGCGCGCCGGTCGCGACGCCGAAGTCGAGTGTCATGGCCGCGACGAGCAGCGCCAGGATCACGGTCGCGACCCGGGGCATGGCCCAGGCCAGCGGCGTGAGCACGAGAATCCAGACCAGCCAGTGGACACCCCGCAGCCCGATGATGAGCCTCTCCCAGACCTTCCCGAGCCCCGCTCGCTCTGGGCGCGGCGCCCGGTTGTCGTACCCGGTCAGCGCCTCGACGCCCGGGGTGTCGTGGCGAGCGAAGTGCGCGAGGAAGACATCGCCCGCTTCCTCGGTCTGCATGAACGGGATGAAGTGGCTCGCGTCGAGCATGACCAGCCGGCTCGTGGGCATCAGCTCGTGATGGCGCTCGGCGTTCCAGTCGGCGGTGAGAAAGTCGTTGCGCCCGTGCAGGATCAGCGTCGGGGTGGTCAGGCGGGCCATGATCTGCGCCGCCGGGCGTTGGTCGGTGTCCCAGAAGTTCCAGAGCCAGCCGATGCGTTCGGAGCGGCTGGCGAAGAGCCCGAAGTGGGGGATCAGCTCGCCCGCGCCGCCGATGGCGAGCAGGCCCAGGGCGTACTTGGCGTGCTCGAAGACGTAGCTCCCCGAGCCCTCGGTCTCTTGCGCGCCGACGGAGGCCATCATGGTGATGCTGGCAATGCGCTCGGGCGCGATGTCCGCCGCGTGGATCGCGGCGTACCCGCCGTTGGACCACCCCACGACGTGCGCACGCGCAATCCCCAGCTTGTCCATCATCGCCAGGATAGCGTGGGCATGGGCGCGCCCGGAATAGCTCGGGACGGTCCGCAAGCGAAGGACATCCAGCGGGCTGCTTGTGTCCCAGGTGTCGATGCTGCCCGCAAAGCCCGGGAGATTCGGGGCGTACACATGGCGCCCGTTGCTGGTGAAGATCTCGACGAGCGTCGGGTCGTCCTCGCTTCGTCCGAAGGCGAAGTCGGCGCCGTGCCCGGGTGAGCCGTGCAGCATGATGACCGGCAGGCGCTCAGGCGAAGACGCCGACGGATCCCAGTGGTCGAGCTCCATCCGCATCACGCCCGACGATCTGGGGTTCGACCGGGTCGGGCCATCGCGCCCCATCGTCGGGATCTGGACCGTTGATCTGGGAGGCGACGCGACGGGCAGCGTCCAGCGGCGCTCGTTCGCGTGCGACGCGATGAGCAGCACGAGATACACGCCGGCGCCAAGCCAGAGCAGTCCGCGTCGGCGCTTTCGGGAGAGTCTGCTCATGAGTTCGCTTGAAGAGCCACGTTAGCTTGAAGAACCATTGGTGGTCATCGGCGTGAAGTTTCGCCTGCGGATCTCGGCGGTCCCGAGCTGCCCGCACGCGGCCATCTGCGTCCGCCCCTTGGTCCGCCGGCGTTTGACGTACACTCCCTGGGCGCTCATCGCCCCGATGAACCGCGACACATCGCCCTCGCTGGGCGCGGGCCAGGGCGAGTCCCGCCTCGGGTTGTACGGGATGACGTTGAGCAAACCGATGTGCCCCTGGGTCTCGGTCCGGATGAACGGCCTGAGCCACGCGCCCAGCTCGCGCGCGTGCTCGTCCGAATCGTTCACGCCCGGGATCAGAACATACTCGAACAACACCTTCCGGCTCGCCCGCACCCGCACCAGATCCTCGATCACCTCCCGCAGCTCCTCCATCCCCCATTTTTTGTTCAGCGGCATGATCTCGTTGCGCACCTCGTCGTTGGGCGCGTTGACCGAGATCGCGATGCCGAGTCGCTTCCACCCCTCCCGCTGGACCACCTCGACGAGCCTGCGTAGCCCATCGACCCGCCCGACCGTCGAGACCGTGATCGAGCTCATCGGCACGCACGGGCCGGAGTGGTCCGCCAGGCACGCGATCGCCTTGAGCACCTCGTCGAGGTTGTCCAGTGGCTCGCCCATGCCCATGAAGACGATGTTGTCGATCGGCGCCGGTGGGTTCTGATCTGGTGGGGCAGGCGTCCCGCCTGTCATCTGCGCGCCTGCAACAGGGATACAGACAGGCGAGACGCCTGTCCCACCGGATTCACAAAGCAGCAACTCTCGGGCCGCCCACCACTGCCCGACGATCTCGGCGGCGCTGAGCGACCGGACGAGGCCCATCTGGGCCGTCTCGCAGAACCCGCACCCCATCGCGCACCCGATCTGGCTCGAGACGCACAGCGTGTGCCCCTTGCGCCCGGTTCGCCCGATCATCGGGATAATCACGCTCTCGATATCAAGGTGGGGCAGGCCTTGCTCCGCGAGCCGCCCCGTCTCGGGGCGGTCGAGGCGCTGGACAAACTTGGTCGTGATCCCCTCGTCGCAGGGCTCGTCGAGTTGTTTGACGACCGGGGCGATCTCGACCCGGGCGAACGCGGGCAGGAGCGAGGCGTCGCGCTGACGGAAGAAGCGGGCGTAGGCGAGGCGGGCGTTCTGGGCGGAGAGGCCCCGCTGGGCGCAGGCATTGGCGAACCCGTCGCGGGTCATGCCCAGGGGGGTCGGGTTCTCGGGGGGGGTGTCCATGTCGTTCGCCCGCCGCTTTGGGGGTGGGCCGATGGTACGCGCCCGGCTCGCTCGTCCCTCGCCTGTCCCTCGTCCAATAGCGCCGAGCCCCCGCCGATTCCCGAGTCCCGGCTACCATCGCCCCTTGAGCGAGGAGCCCGACCGATGCCCGAATCAACGGTGTGGACAACTGTCAAAGAGGCCCTGGCCAGCGAGCCCGGCGCCGAGATCACCCTCAAGGGCTGGGTGCGCACGCGGCGCGACTCCAAGGCTGGCGGCGGGCTGAGCTTCATCCAGCTCCACGACGGGACCTGCTTCGACGCGATCCAGGTCGTCGCCAAGAACGACCTGCCCAACTACGAGTCCGAGGTCGCCCGCCTGACAACCGGGTGCTCCATCGAGGCGACCGGCGTGCTCGTCGAGTCCAAGGGCAAGGGCCAGAGCGTCGAGCTCCAGGCCAGCGAGGTCCGGGTCATCGGCTGGGTCGAGGACCCGGACACCTACCCCGTCCCCCAGAAGCGTCACACGATGGAGTACCTGCGCGAGCAGGCCCACCTGCGCGTGCGGACCAACACGTTCGGCGCCGTGGCGCGGGTGCGCCACACGCTGGCGGCGGGGATACACAGGTTCTTTGATGAGCGCGGGTTCAACTGGATCCACACGCCGATCATCTCGACGTCCGACGCCGAGGGCGCGGGGCAGATGTTCCGGGTGACGACGCTGGACATGGAGAACGTGCCGAGGAAAGAGACCACGGGCGGGACGCCCGTGCCACCGGGGGAGGGCGGGGTCGATTACGACAAAGATTTCTTCGGTCGCGCGACGTTCCTGACCGTGTCGGGGCAGCTCAACGTCGAGACGTACTGCCAGGCGCTGAGCAAGGTCTACACGTTCGGGCCGACGTTCCGGGCGGAGAACAGCAACACGAGCAGGCACCTGGCCGAGTTCTGGATGGTCGAGCCAGAGATCGCGTTCGCGGATCTGGCGGATAGCGCCAAGCTGGCCGAGGACATGCTCAAGTACCTGTTTGCCGATCTGCTCGAACGCCGGGCGGACGACATGGCGTTCTTTGATCTGCGGATCGAGCCGGGCATCGTCGAAAGGCTTCGGTCCATCATCGAGGCGCCGTTCAAGACGGTGACGTACACCGAGGCGATCGACATCCTCGAAAAATCCGGCAAGAAATGGGAGTACCCGGTCTCGTGGGGCGCGGACATGCAGTCCGAGCATGAACGCTTTTTGACCGAGGAGCACTTCAAGCGACCGATCCATGTGATCAACTACCCGAAATCAATCAAGGCGTTCTACATGCGCCTCAACGACGAGGGAACAGACTCCGCCCCGGGCCAGACCGTGGCCGCGATGGACACGCTGGTCCCCGGCATCGGCGAGCTCATCGGCGGCTCCCAGCGCGAAGAACGACTCGACGTCCTCGACGCCCGCATCAAAGAGATGGGCCTGGACCCGCACGAATACTGGTGGTACCGCGACCTGCGCCGCTACGGGACTGTCCCCCACGCCGGGTTCGGGCTCGGGTTCGAGCGCCTGATCCAGTTCTGCACCGGCATGAAGAACATCCGCGACGTGATCCCGTTCCCGAGGGCGCCGCGGCAGGCGGAGTTTTGATGATGGAAGAGCAAAAACGACGCTGGACACTTCGCCGGGTGCTGTTCTTTGCGCTGAAGTATGCCGGTGTCGCAGCGCTCTTCTTTGCGCTGGGAACAGCCTTCGGCATGTACGCGCTCCTCCGGAACTCACCAAACCTATGGCTCCGGAATGAAGTGCTCGCGCTCTTTGCGGAGCGGCAGCAAGACCCGGGCGGGCAGAACGCGGCGCTGCGGTATTGGCAAGTCTGGCAATGGGCAGATCCGGAGGCTGTTCAGGCGGCTGATGACGTGGAGTTGGACCTGGATAACTTGAGCGGCGAACTCAGCCCATCGCAAAGATCAGTACTCGAAGACACATCATTTCAGGAATTTATCGCGGGTGTGATCCGCGTTTCACGCTACACCGAGTGTGACTTTGGGTTCGCGTATGAAGAGGGTTTCTACGCGCGTTCGATGCACGTGGGGTGGATGCGCAAGTCCGTGAGACTCTTGGGAACGGATGCGTACCTGAAGGCAATCGACGGAGACAGCGCCGATGCGGTCGAACGGATTGTCGCCATGTTCGCCATCGCCAATCACATCAGCAGCGATCGGCAGTTGATCAGCAGTTTTATCGCTGGCGCGATCATCGAGCATGCGATTGGCTGGGCGGAGCGGTTGCTCGACAGTGGGCTCGTGACCAAGGCGGACCTCGCCAGCATTGAGCCAGAGTTGCGATGGGCGAGCACCTGGGATTTAGGAATGCGGCAGGCGATTCGGATGGAGCGGTCCCAGACCTCGATCTCGATAGTTTTACTTCCATTCAAAAGCAATGGGTTCTCGTGGGATACCGAGCCAGATCTGAAACTCGAGCTGAGCCTCCATCTGACGGGCACGCTGATTGAGCAAACAGAATCGATTCAGGCTATGTACGATGAGGTTCTCGCCGTTTGGGATCAGCCCGATTGTGCTGTCAATCTGCAGTTGATCGAGATGGAAGCCCAATCGGGCGTGTATGGAGAAACAGCGATATTCCTGGCGCCAAGGTTTATTCGCTCATTTCAAGTGGTTGAACGGGTGCGCGATCGCGCAACGAAACTCGCAGAGAGACTTGCTGATGCCGACTAGATCGAGCCATTTCAGTGTGATGTTCCGGCTGGTCATGTTTTTGACGTTCGTGCTCTCTGCGCGGGCGAGTTGTCAGGATGACGCTTCAGTCGCCCTCCGCTCAATCACCCAGCTCCTCGCCGACATGACAACCGCGGTCGAAGACAGCGACATCGGCGGGTATCTCTCGCATGTCTCGCCCCATGACCCGGTCTTCCTGTACGAGCAGCGCGCCTGGGCGGCGGACCTGCGCGAGCACCCCGTCGTCGGGTTCAAACTCCGCCTTGTCCAGCCGGAGGAGCTCGAGGTGAGCGAGTTCGGCTGGGCGACGGGCGAGCTGTCGATGCGCTGGCGGATGAGCGAACGCCGCCCGTGGCGTGAGGTGCGCTTTGTCGCCCGCTTTGAGCCCATGACAGGGACGGGGGCGGAGGACGGGGTGGACGGGGCGTGGTTCTACGCGGGCGAGCACTGGAACATTGTCCACGATGATCGCGAGGGCGCGCCCAACCGCGCGATGGCGGTCGATGAGCAGCTCCCCGTTGCGCTCCAGATCGTCGAGCTGATGCCCGCGGTGCGCGCGTCGGTGGACACCATGTTCGGGGTCGAGAACGCGCGCGAGCAGCAGATCAAGATCTACCAGTCGATGGAGCACCTGCAGGCGTCGATCTATCTGTCGTACACGGAACCTCTCGGCGGGTGGAACGAGCCGGGCGAGGCGATCAAGCTGCTCGCGGGCGAGTCGCTCAGGCCGCACGGGCTCAAGCGGCTGCTGGCGCACGAGTACGCGCACGCGGTGACGTTCATCCTGGGCGACCGGGCGACGGACGTGGCGTGGTGGGTGCTCGAGGGCGTGGCCGAGCACGCGGCGGACGGGGTGACCTCGGGCTCCGACCGCGCTGATCGCCTGGTCAACATGTGGGCGCGCGATGGCGAACTCAAACGCTGGGAACAGCTCGCGGACTTTCGCGGCGAGGCCGAGGCGTACGGGATCTGGGTCTACATCCAGGGGCGGCACATGATCGGGTATATCACCGAACGCTTCGGCGACCCCGCCCGCAACGAGTGGATCACCATGATGACCCGCGGCGTCTCGCTCGACGAGGCCTCGCACAGCGTCTTCGGCGTCTCGTTCGAGCGGCTCAACACCGACTGGCGCAACACCCTGGCGCAGAAAGCCGCGCCGGTCTTCGCTCCGTCGCCGGACCCGAACTGAGTCGCCACGGGGGTTCTCGGCTTTCTTTACGGGACCGACGCGCTCGCCGCACCGTCCGGGTTGACGATGCGCACGCCCGTGTCGCCCACGTCCGGGGGCGCCGGCGAGCGGAACCCGAGCGCGAAGATCCAGAGGCACAGCGCCAGGAACGCCGTGTAGAGTGCGATCCACCCGACGGTGTCGCGCACCGACTTGGGCTTCTCACGCAGGGGCTTGCCGATCGCCAGGGCCGCGTCGGCCAGCGCCGGGACAATGCGCTGCTCCGCGATGCTCGCGACCGGCCCGAGCGTGCGTTTCGTCCGCCGCCAGGCGATGATGAGCGGCGCGAGCCTCCCGGTGGGGGGCGCCAGCTCGCCGGCAGGGGCGATCAGCTCTTCGGTCGTCGCCGGGGCTGGCTCGGGCTCGGGTTCGGGCGTTTTGCTTGCCTCTTCTGCTGGTGCGGGCTCCGCCTCGGGCTCATCGGCATTGGTATCGGCGCTCGGCGCTGCGCCCGGGATCTCGACCATCCCCGCGCTCGCCTCGTCGGACTCAACGCCCGATTCTTCAGCCGGCGCCTGCGCCTCGCCCGCCAACGAGTCGCCAAGCTGCTCGACCGCGTCGATCAGCTCGGCGCCGATGTCGGCGTTCGCCTCGGGCTCGTCGTCGTCTTGGGGCGCAGCGGGCGCCTCGGGTTCGGGCGTGCTGACGGGCGCCGGGTTTGAGACTTCATCATCGAGAAGCTCCTCGCTCGCTGCGGCCAGCATGTCGTCGAGCGAATCGCCCGATGAAGCGTCCACGACCTCGGGCGCTTCGGCCTCGCCCTCGCCCGCAACCTCGGGCGCCTGTGCGTCCGCGTCCGGCTTCGCTTCGGCTTCGGCTTCGGCTTCGGGCTCGCCGCCGAGCAACTGCTCGATGCTCCCGGCGATGTCGTCAATCCCCAGCCCGAACCCATCGTCCGCGTCCGCCGGCGCAGCGCTCTCGGGCTCGCTCTCGGGTTTGCTCATGGGCGCGTCGGGCTCGCTCAGAATCTCGTCGGCGATGCTGCTCGCCAGATCCTCTGGGACCTCGGGCTCCGCCTGCGCCTCATCGGCACTGGCATCGGGCTCCTCGCTGTCTTCGGGCAGTTCGGCCTCGACCAGCGGCTCGTGCGCGATGTCGGGGTCGCTCAGCTCACAGATCGCCTCCATGAGGTCGCCCAGGTCCGCCTCGATCTCGGAGAGCGCTTCGAGCGTCGCATCTTCGGCGTTGCCCGTCTCGTCCGCAGGATCAGCAACGTCCGTCTGGATCACGTCACTCGATTCAGCGGTCTCTGTTTGGGGCTCTGGATCGGCGCCGGGCGATCGCGCCTCTACCTCGTGCTGGGTAGCTTCAATCTCTCCGAGCAATGACTCGAGATGTGACTCGAGATCGTGCTCGCCCCCAGGCTGTTCTGCGGCGTCCGCCATCCGTGCGCGTACCTTCTTCTCTCGCATGATCGGACCACACCGCCAGGAACTCAAGGCGGGGCGGGCGTAATGTCCCCGGTTCTGCCCTTCGGAGCATGAGTATGCGCTCTTTTTCGCCCCGACGGGCGGATCGCTCTTTCCCCGGGGCTTCCCGAGCCGGGGGCGCCCCCCATCGTCCCTCCCCGACCCGAACCCCACCCGAGCGGCAACCGGCGCCCCCCTGTCCCGGAATACCCCTGCGGAGGCAACGCATGATCCCCACAACGCTCGCAGCCGCCATCGTCACGCTCGGCGCCCTGGCGCCCGCGGGCGACGCCCTCGACGACGCGACCCGCCAGACGGGGCGCGAGGTTGCCGCCCGCGCGATTGAATATCTCCGCGATGCGCAGGACCAGCCCACCGGGGCCTGGGCCCACAACCTGGACGGTCCCAACCTGCCCGCGATCACGGGCCTGGTGGTCAACGCCATGCTCAAAGACCCGCGCATCGACGCCCGCGATGCGCACGTCTCACGCGCCATCGAGTACATGCTCTCCATGCAGCAGCCCGACGGCGGGATCTACGACGTCATCCTCCCCAACTACAACACCTCCATCTGCCTCTCCGCCCTGGCCGCCGCCCAGACGCCCGAGGCGACCAGCGCCATGGCGCGCGGACGCAGCTTCCTGCTCGGGCTCCAGTACCACGAGGGCGGCGAGTGGGACGCCGAGGCGCCAGATTTCAACGAGCCCGTCGGGCGCGACCACCCGTACTACGGCGGCGTCGGCTACGGCAAGCACGGACGCCCGGACCTGTCCAACCTGAGCTTCTTCCTCCAGGCCATGCACGACACGGGCGTCGCTGCGGACGATCCCGCGATCAAGCGAGCGCTCGTCTTCCTCTCGCGCACACAGATGCTCGACGCGACCAACGACATGCCCTACGCCGACGGCTCGTCCCAGGGCGGGTTCATCTACGCGACGGTGCCCAACCGCGAGTCGATCGACGGGCTCGTCGGGCAGAGCCAGGCGGGGGAGTTTGAGGAAACGCTTGATGATGGGACGCGCGTCAGCCGCCTGCGCGCGTACGGCTCGATGACCTACGCCGGGTTCAAGAGCCTGATCTTCGCCGATCTGGATCGCACCGACCCGCGCGTCGTCGCGGCCCACCGCTGGATCAGCGAGCACTACACTCTCGACGAGAACCCGGGCCTGGGCGACGACGGGCTGTACTACTACTACCTCACCATGGCCCGGGCGATGAGCGCCTGGGGCGGGGACGCCTCGGTCCAGATGGATCGGTACGACGTCCGGTTCCCTGCGGAGCCAGGCGTCTCGGCCCTCCGCGATGAGGCGTACACGGTCCAGCTCGCGACCGCCGTTGCTGATTCGGGCGAGCGCTTCGTGCTCGACCGACCCTTCTTCGAGTTCGAGATCACGCCGGTGTCGACCGCCGAATCCGGCGTCAGCGTCGGAGGCGTAGCGCAACGAGTCATTGGGACGTACGAAGGAACGCTTACAGACGGGCGTCGATACCGCATCGACCGCCCCGAGATGCGCTCAAGCACCGACGCGCAGGCCAGCGGCGCCGAGGTTAGCAAGTCCAACATCACCCTCGACGCCCGCGCGGTCCTGTACGTCGAGCGCGACCACGACTGGCGGGCCGACATCATCAACACGCTCGCCTCGCTCCAGCACGAGGACGGGAGCTTCACGGTCCGGTCCAGCCGGTGGATGGAAGACAACGAGATCCTCATCACGGCCTATGCCCTGCTGGCCTTGCAAGAGGCGCTCGGGCGGTAGCGCTGGCGTCGGATTCGGGGCTCGGCTACTGTTCTATCCCGAGTTCCAGGAGCCCCGCGATGCCGACGACCGCCACCCTTCCGAGTTGCTACACCGATCTGGGCGTGCTGAGGCGAGAGGCCGCGACGCTGGGGTCGATCGCCGGGCTTGTGTCGTGGGACCAGGAAACGTACATGCCCAAGGGAGCGGCCATGGCCCGCTCCGAGCAGATGGGCCTGCTCGCCCGCCTCGGGCACGAGCGCAACACCTACCCGCGCCTGGGCGAGCTGATCGGCGCCTGCGAGTCCGACGCATCGCTCATGAGCGATGACCGCCTCGCCGCCAATGTCCGCGAGATGCGCCGCGATTACGACCTGAAAACCAGGCTCCCGGCGGAACTCGTCGAAGAGCTCGCCCGCGTCGGCTCGCAGGCGCAAGAAGCCTGGAAGCTCGCCCGGGGCGACAGCGATTTCAAGGCCTTCCAGCCCTGGCTCGAGAAGATGGTCTCGCTGACACGGCGCAAGGGCGAGTGCCTGCACGCGGGCGATGGTGAGCTGTACGACGCCTTGCTTGATGAGTACGAGCCGGGCGCCACCGCCAGTGAGATCGAGAGCGTCTTCGCCCCCCTGCGCCAGCGTCTGAGCGCGTTCATCTCCGACATCAACACCAACGGCGCCCCCCCGTCAACCGCGCCCCTGGACACCAAGATCCCCGCCGCCCAGCAGCACGCCTTCGGCCTGCGCGTCCTCAAAGCCCTCGGCTTTGACCTGAGCACCGGGCGCCTGGATGTCACCACCCACCCGTTCTGCTCCGGGCTCGCCCCGGGCGACACCCGCCTTACCACGCGCTACCGCGACGAACGCTTCACCGACGCCCTCTACGGCACCATGCACGAGGGCGGGCACGGGCTCTACGAGCAAGGCCTGCCCAAGACCGACGCCCTCTTCGGGACTCCATTGAGCGACAGCATCTCGCTGGGCATCCACGAGAGCCAGTCGCGCATGTGGGAGAACCTCGTCGGGCGCAGCCGCAGCTTCTGGGTCTGGGCCTTGCCCATCGCCAACGAATGCTTCGACAACGCGCTGAGCGCATACACCCCCGACGACATGGTCAAGGCGGTCAACACATCCACGCCCAGCCTCATCCGCGTCGAGGCGGACGAGGGCACCTACAACCTGCACGTCATGCTCCGCTTCGAGCTCGAGCGGGCGCTCATCGCGGGCGATCTGTCCGTCAGCGACGTGCCCGGGGCCTGGAACGAGCGGATGAAATCCATGCTCGGGCTCGACGTGCCCAGCGACGCCAAGGGGTGTCTGCAGGACGTCCACTGGGCGTTCGGGCTGATGGGCTACTTCCCGACGTACACGCTGGGCAACCTGTACGCCTCGCAGTTCTGGGAGGCGATTCTGCGCGACATCCCCGATCTGGAGTCCGGCTTCGAGCGAGGCGAGTTCGCGCCGCTGCTGACCTGGCTGCGGACCAACATTCATGCGCACGGGCGCCAGTACAGAGCCTCGGACCTGTGCGAACGGGTCACCGGCGCCCCGCTCTCGCCCGAGCCGCTCCTGCGCCATCTCGCCCGGCGCATCCGCCCGGCGTATGGGCTGGGTGAATGAGGCTCATTCCTTCGCTGGGAGCGTGCGCGCAAACTTCACGCCCTTGTCCACCCAGGCGCGGAGCGTGTCGTCGGACTTGAGCACGTCCGCGCTGACGAAGACCATCGTGGAGATGACCTTGCCCGTGAAGTTCATCGGGCGGACGCCGCGGGCTTTGAGGGCCTTGTCGGTGCCCTCTTTGCCCAGGCGGAGGCAGAGGTCGTCGTTGGCGACGCCGCAGGCCATGTTGCCGCTGATCATGAACGCGACGCCGCCGAACATTTTCTGCTCGCGCAGACCCTTGCGCCGTTTCATCAGCGATCGGACTCGCTCGGTAAGCACGGGGTCGGCGGGCATACGCGCTGCTCCTCAGGCCGATCGCTTGCTCGCCAGCGCCCGCTCACGTTCGAGCTCCTCGCCCAGCGCCTCGGCGAGCTTCTCATAGTCCGCCAGCGTGTTGTACAGGTGAGCGCTCACCCGCATGATGCGCCGGGCCACGCCCGCCAGGGGCCAGACCGGAACCTGGATGCGATGGCGCTCGAGCAGCGCGTCCCAGATCGGGTCGTCGTAGCGCGTCGGGCGCCCGGGCGCGGGGTCGTCGGGCAGGATCAGCCCGCACATCGACCCGATCATTGATTCCGGCGCCGCCAGGACAGCCCCGGTCCGCTCGGCGACAAGGCGCGAACCCTCGATCACAAGCGCACGGTTGCGGCGCATCAGCTCATCAATCCCCCCGGGGAGCTGGGCCGCGAGGTGCTCGATCGCCTCGGGCATGATGAGGTTGCCCGTGTAGTCATTGGTCCCCACATAGTCGAAATCGCACAGGAAGGGCGCCCGATCGTCGCGCAGATCGTGAACCCGGCACGACAGCGCCAGCGGCTGGATCGACCCGTGCTTGTCCGCCTCCGCGTAGAAAAAACCAGTTCCCTTGGGCGTACACAGCCACTTGTGCGCACTCGCCGCGTAGTACGTCGGGCGCAGCGCCCCGAGATCGACCGGGACCTGCCCGGGCGCGTGGGCGCCATCCACGAGGATGTCGATCCCACGTTCGCGCACCGTGCGCACGATCTCGTGGATGGGCAAAACCAACGCCGAGGCGCTGGCGACGTGGCTGACGATGACCAGCGTTGTGCGCTCGCTGAGCTTCTCGCGGATCCGCTCGATAACCAGCTCGGGCGAGACATCCAGCAGCGGCAGCTCCGCCGTGACGATCCGTGCGCCGGAACGCGCGCACAAACGCCCGAGCTCGTTGAGCGTCGCGTTGTACTCGTGGTTTGTCACGAGCACCTCGTCTCCGGGCTGGAGGTCGATCGAGTGCAGCACGCTCGCCATCGCCAGCGTCGCGTTGGGCACGAGCGCCAGACACCCCGGGTCCGCGTTGACCAGGCGGCTGACGCGGTCGCGGGCCCGGTCGGCCAGGGCTTCCATGTCCGCCTTGAAGAACCGGACGGGGTCCGCGTCCATCCGCTCGCGCAGGCGGCGCTGGGCGTCGCGGATCGCGACGGGGCAGATGCCGTACGACCCGTGGTTGAGCATCGTCAGCCCGGGCTCGATGGGCCACGCCGCTCTTTCTGTGATCTCGCTGGACGAGAGCAGTGCTGGCGCGTCCGCGGGCGGGAGGGCGCCGGCGGGCAGGGTCATCGACGTCCGTGTCGGTGTGGTCTTCATTGGTCTCAACTGTACCCGCTGGGGGCGCTCGTGTGTCGGGGTCGCGGGCACTTGTGGACCGGGCGTGGGCAGTCAGGCGGGTTTGAGCCCCAGCTCTTCGCACAGAGCGCCCGCGAGGTGTTCGTACTGCGCGAGGGTGTTGTAGAGCTGGGCGCTCAGGCGGACCATCCGGGCGCCGCTGGGCGCGGTCCAGACCGGGACCTGGATCGCGTGGCGTTCGAGCAGCGCGTCCTGGAGCGGGTCGCCGAAAAGACTCTGTCGCTGGCTCAGGCGCCGGGCGCTCTCGGGCGTGGGCTCGGGGAGGGTGACGACGCCCATCGAGGCGTTCATGGCGGGCGGGGCCGTGGGGGCGGCGCCGAGGCGCTGGCACAGCAGGCCGCGGGCCTGGGCGAGCAGCGCATTGTTCCGAGAGCGCACCTCGGGCAAGCCGCCCGGGAGCACGGTTTGCATGAACCGAATCGCGTCTGGCAGGGCCAGGCGCGGGGTGTAGTCGTTGGTGCCGACGTAATCGAAATCGGTCTGGAATCGGGTGCGTCCGGTTGGCCCTTGCCAGGGTGTGAGCTCCAGGCTCTGGGCGTAGATCGAGTGGACAACGGGGCGGATCGAGGCCTGCTTGTCATCACGCACCCAGAGGTAGGCGCACCCTTTGGGGGCGCAGAGCCACTTGTGGCAGTTGCCCGTCGCGTACGCCGGGGCGAGGGCGCTCAGGTCCAGCTCGAGCATGCCCGGCGCGTGGGCGGCGTCGAGGAGGGTCTCGATCCCGCGCTCGCGGAGTTCGTCGATGATCCGCCCGGCGGGCAGGACCAGGGCCGTGGCGCTGGTGATGTGCGAGAGCAGGCACAGGCGGGTTTTGTCCGTTGCGCTCGCGAGGATCGACTCGACGATGTCGTCCTCGGTGCGCACGGGCCAGGGGGTGCGGATCTCGACGGGGACCGCGCCCGTGCGCGCGCACGCGGCGCGAACAATCGCGCGGCAGGCCGGGTACTCGACGCTCGCGAACAGGACCTCATCGCCCGGGGCAAGGTCGATCGAGTTGAGGACGTTGGCGACGCCCGTCGTCGCGTTGGGGACGAAGACAAGGTCCTGGGGGCGGGCGCCGACGACGGGCGCCAGGGCGCTGCGGGCAGCGTCGGTCAGCTCGAACAGGTCGCGGACAAAGAACGTGACAGGCTCGCGCTCCATCCGTGCGCGCAGGGCGGTCTGGGCATCGAGGACGACCCGCGGGCAGGCGCCGAAGGATCCGTGGTTGAGGAAGACGACATCGGGGTCGAGCGCCCAGCGGCGCGCCAGCTCGCTCGGCGGCGGGATGTCGGGCTTGGGGCTCACCCGGAGATGTCGAGCGAGCGTCCGAGGTCCACGCCCGTGGCCGCCGCGTTGCGATCGGCTGGATGGTGGTAGAACGCCATGGCGTCGGTTGCTGGCGGGGCCTGCGGGGTTTGAGCTGGCGGGGGGCTGACACCCTCGAAGGCGGGGGCCTCGACGCGGGCGCCGAGCAGGCGCCCGATGCCCGAGGAGACGCGCGACAGGTCGGCCTTGTCGGCGCGGTCAATCCGCGCCAGCGGCTGGGTTTGTGCTGGGCTCTGAGCCGCGGCAGCGGCGGGCGCCCGGGCGAGCGGGCGGATGGTCATGGGCGCGCGCACGCCGTAGGTCTTGGCGACATCAAACGGGAGCGTCGGCGGGATGGAACTCATTGTGCAGATAGCCTCCGTGCGAGTGGGAGGGGCTCCGCCCCGTAAAGAGCGTATCGGTCAGTCGGCGTGAGTTTCGATAATCGTGGCGATGCGTTCGCCGATCTCGTCGTCGCGCGACCTGGCCCAGTCCGGCGCGTTTCGCCCCTCAGTATCGCGGAGATGGGTCTGCGCGCCAACCTCGAGCAGGGCCTGAACTTTTTCGAGATCGCCCAGCTCGGCTGCCTTCATGAGCACCGTGACGCCGTCGTTATCGGACGCGTTCGGGTTGGCCCCGGCGACGAGGAGCAGTCGCATCGCGTCGGCGTCGGCGGAGGTGGCGGCGCTGAGCACCGAGAGGGCCGTCAGCCCGTTGTTGTCGCGGATATCGAGGTTGGCGCCGGCGTCGAGGATCGAGCGGAGCTTCTCGGGCGAGCCCGAGTAGCTCGCGAGCATGAGGGCGGTCTGCCCGTGCTTGTTGCGTGCGTCAACGTTGGCGCCGGCGTTGATCAGTTCCTGGAGTGTTTCGAGCTTGCCGCGACCCGCGGCCATGATGGTGGCGGTCCAGCCGTCGCTGTTGCGCGCGTCGAGCCTCGCCCCGGCGTCCACCAGCGCCTGGACCGACTCCGCCCCGGCCCAGCCGGCGGCAAGAATCAGCGGGGTCTGGCCCACCGTCGATCGCGCGTTGACGTCCGCCCCGCCCTCGATCAGCACCTTGACAGACGCCAGCGAGTCGTGCTCGAGCGCGAGCATGATCGGTGTGAGCCCGTCGAGGTAGCGGTTGGTCGAGCCCGTGGGTGTGTCCGGGTCGGCGCCGGCGCTGAGCTCGGCGCGCAGCGCCGCGGCGTCGCCCGCGGCGGCGGCGTCGTGGATCGCGGTGAGCGATGAGAGACCCGCGCCCGGGGCGAGTTCCGCCGAGAGACGCTGCACGGAGACGAACAGCACGCCCCCCGCGATGAGCAGGAGGGTGACGATCACCACGAACGGGAACGGTCGTCGGTCGGCCATGGCCTGTCTCCGCGTCGGCGTCCGAGTCTCCCGGCGTCGACGATCGTCTGATTCAACCACACTCCCGCCCCGCCCGCAAGCGGCGGGCGGGCGGATGCTGCGTTAGTCGTCGTGCTTGTGCCCGCCGAAGGCCTCGATGACCTCTTTCTGGATGTGCGGGGGCGTGTTCTCGTCGTGGGAATACTCCATCGTGTACGAGCCGGCGCCCTGCGTCATGCTTTTCAGCTCGTTGGAATAGTTCTGCAGTTCTGACAGCGGCGCCTGCGCGATCACGGTGCACATGTCACCCGCGAGCATCTTCGTGTCCTGCACACGCCCGCGTTTGGTGGACAGATCGCCCGCGATATCGCCCATCGAGCTCTGCGGGACCGTCACCTCCAGCACCACGAACGGCTCGCGCAGCACCGGGCGGGCCTTCTCGATCGCACTGATAAACGCACGCTTGCCCGCGGTGATGAAGGCGATTTCCTTCGAGTCCACGGCGTGGAACTTCCCGTCGTAGACCTCGACCTTGACACCGGTCATGGGGTAGCCGGCGACAGCGCCGTTGGACAGGATCGAGCGGATGCCCTTCTCGATCGCGGGCATGAACTGGCGAGGGATGGAGCCGCCGACGGTGGCGTTGACGAACTCGAAGCCGGACTCGTGGGAATCGGGGAGGGGCTCGACGCGGAGGTAGACCTCGCCGAACTGCCCGGAGCCGCCGGTTTGTTTTTTGTGTCGGTGGTGTCCGTCGCCCTTGCTCGAGATGGTTTCCTTGTAGGCGACCTTGGGTGTCTCGGTGAGCAGTTCCATTTTGTACTGGTCGCTGAGTTTTTCGAGGATGACGCGCAGGTGCAGCTCGCCGAGGCCTCGCATGACTGTTTGTTTGGTCGCGGCGATGCGTTCGACGACGAAGCACGGGTCCTCGTCCTGGAGTTTGCCGATGACGGTGCTGAACTTGCCCTCGTCGGCGTGGTTCTTGAGCTCGATGGCCAGCCCGTACATGGGCTTGGGCAGCGCCAGGGGGCGCAGGTGGATGCCCTCGCCGGTTTTGCCGTCGTGGAGCACCCCGTCGTAGTGGATCTCGTCAACCTTGGCGACGGAGCCGATGTCGCCCGCCCCGAGCTCGACGACGTCTTCCTGGGACTTGCCCTGGGTGCGCAGGAGCGATCCGACGCGGACGCCCTTTTTGGCGCCGGCGATGCGGACCTCGCCCTTGGACTTGATCGTGCCCTGGTGGACGCGGAAGACGCCGAGCTTGCCCACGAACGGGTCGGTGGTCACCTTGAAGCAGTGGGCGATGAGCGGCTTGGACGGGTCTGGCTCCGGGTGGAACTCGGACTCGTGGATCTCGCCGTCGTCTTCGCCGGTCGGGTCACGCTTGAGGAACGTGCGCGGGTTGCCCTCGAGCGGGCTGGGCAGCAGCGACGCGATGACGTGCAGCAGGGCCTCGGCGCCGGCGCCCGTCTGGGCGCTCGTGAAGCAGATCGGGATCAGGTGTCCCTCGCGCAGGGCCTGCTCGAACGCCTCGTGCACGGCGTGCTTGTTGAGCGCGCCGGCGTCACCCTTTTCGAGGTACTCGCTCATCAGCTCCTCGTTGACCTCAACGACCTGCTCGATGATCTGAGTGTGCGCCTCGTCGGGCGAGCTGAAGAGCGTCTCGCCCGAGTGATCGTCGGAGAACACATCGACCACGTCCGAGCGGTCTGAGGTCGGGATGTTGATCGGGAGGCAGACAGAGCCGAACTCGGCGCGGAGGGCCTCGACGATGCCTTCGGGGTCGGCCTGGTCGTCGTCAATTTTGTTGATGATGATGGCGCGCGGGAGGTTGCGTTCCTTGGCGACACGCATCATCCGGCGCGTCATGGGCTCGATGCCCTTGGTGGCGTCAACAACGATGCACGCCGTCTCGACCGCGGGGAGGCAGGCGATCGAGTGCCCGGCGAAGTCCGACAGGCCCGGCGTGTCGATGCAGTTGACGAAGTGCCCCTCGTGCTCGAAGTGAAGAACCTCGGGTTTGAGCGAGTGCTGGTGGTGTTTCTCTTCGTCGGACCAGTCGGAGGTCGTCGTGCCGTCGAGAACGGAGCCCATGCGTTGGATCGTGCCCGTGGTCAGCAGCAGTCGCTCGCAGAGGGTGGTCTTGCCCGAGCCGGTCTGCCCGAGCAGGGCCACGTTCCTGATGGTGTCGGGGTCGCGTACAGCCATGGGCGTGTCTCCTTCCGATGGCGCCGGTCGAGCAGACGCGGGCGTCCGCCCATCGGGGGCGTGCGCAGCGTCGGGTCCGTCCGGCGTGGATGTATTCAGGCGGACGCTCGAACCTCCCTGCCGAGCGGACGCCGGTTTTGACTCTGCCTGAGTCTACCGCGCCGGAGGGGCCTTGAACGAGCCCGCAGCGGGGCTTTGCGGACCCTGTTTTGAGCGACAGATCCAATAAAGTCTCTGCTGGGAAGCCGCTCTGGGGGGGGCTTGCCCGCACAACCGGCACAATCGGCACTTTCGTTGCCGCCCTGTGCGGCGCGTCGTATGGTCGGGGTATGACATCAGATCCGTCAACAACGCGTTCTGCGGGAGGGGTTCCCAGCGCGCCGGACAACACAACGACCGTGCGCCCGGTGGAGGTGCTTGCGCCCGAACGGACGCCGACCCGCGCGATGACGCCCGAGCTCGAAGAGCTGATCCGTCCGCGCCGCCCGCACGACGACCTGAGCTTCGACGAACTCGAACGCCGGTACAACTTCTTGCAGACGACCGATCGTCGGCGTGTCTTTGCCCGCCTCGTGATCAAAGAGATCGAGCGTGTCCGGGGCGGGGCGAGCGGGGCGGTGCGTGTGCTTGATATCGGGTGCGGGCGCGGGATCGGGCGAGAGCTGGGCTACACCGAGGCGATGGGCGCCCACGCCGACGAGTTCTGGGGTCTGGAGCCCGATGACGAGGTCACCCCTCGCGAGGGCCTGTTCGATAACTTTCAGCACGCGCTGATGGAGACGGCGGACCTGCCCGAGAACTCCATCGACATCGCGTACAGCTTCATGGTCATGGAACATGTGGCGGACCCGGACGCGTTCTTGCGGGCGGCGGCCCGGTGTCTCAAGCCGGGCGGGGTGTACCTGTTTATGACGCCCAACGCCGGGCACTACTTCACGATCACCGCTTCGACGCTGCACACGCTGAAGATCGACGAGCTGGCGCTGCACCTGCTCAAGCGGGGCAGCGAGGAGTCGTACCACTACCCGGTCCAGTACAAGTGCAACTCGGCGAAAAAGCTCCGGGCCCAGGGCGCCCGTGCCGGGCTCTCGGAGGTGGGCGTGGCGTACCTGGAGGCCGAGGGGCCGCACGGGTACATGCGAGGCCCGCTCAAGCTCGCCTACCACGCGCTGCGAGCCAAACGACGCATCTTCAAGCACAAGGGCGCTCTGCTCACCCTGACCGGTCGCATGGTCAAGGACGCCTGACCCGCCCGACCCGGGCGCGCGGCTACCCTTGTCGCCATGCCCGACGACCCCGCACATCCATGCGTCATCACCCGCTTCGCGCCCTCGCCGACGGGGTTTCTCCATGTCGGCGGCGCCCGGACGGCGCTGTTCTGCTGGGCCTACGCCCGCAACCGGGGCGGGTCGTTCATTGTTCGCATCGAGGACACCGACCAGGCCCGATCCAGCAAGTCCGCTGTCGGCGCCATCCTCGAAGACCTCACTTGGCTCGGCATCGACTGGGACGAAGGCCCGGGTAGATCGGCTCTGGGTAGATCGGCTCTCCGAGCCGATCCGTCTTTTAAGGATGTGGCGAATGAGGCCGAGGCGAACCGATCGGCTCGGAGAGCCGATCTACCCGGGGACCCGCGCTGCGTCGGCCCGTTCTTTCAGGCGCAGCGCCTCGATCTGTACGACCAACACCTCCAGCGTTTGATCGACCACGATCTGGCCTACCCCGCGTTCGACACGCCCGAGCAACTCGCGGCCTTGCGCGACGGGGCGCGCGCGCGCAAGGAGACCTTCCGGTACACCCGCGACCCCGGCTTCGACCGCGACGCGGCTCTTGAGCGCGCCAAGACCGAGGCGCACGTCATCCGCTTCCGCATGCCCCACGAGGCGATCGTCGTGACTGACGAGGTGCTCGGCGAGGTGACCTTCGAGCCCGAGCATGTTGACGACTTCGTGCTGCGCAAAAAGGACGGCTTCCCGACGTACCACCTAGCGGTGGTGGTTGATGATGAGCTGATGGGCGTCACGCACGTCCTGCGCGGGCAGGAGCATCTCAACAACACGCCTCGGCATGTGGCGCTGCAAAAGGCGCTGGGGTTCCGGACGCCTGTGTACGCGCACCTGCCGCTGATTTTCAATGCGGACGGGTCGAAGATGTCCAAGCGGGACAAGGCCAAGGCGGCCCGGGCGGCGTGCAAAGAGGCGAAGATCGGGTCGTCGCCCGTGCCCGGTCTGGATGATGGCGCCTTTGCAAAGTGGCTGAAGGACAAGTCCAGCCAGCTCGACACGGGCGACCTGACGCTGCTGGCCCGGGCGCTCGAGATCGACCTGCCCGAGATCGACGTTTCCGACTTCCGGGCGGCGGGCTACTTGCCCGAGGTGCTCGTCAACTTCCTCGCCCTGCTCGGGTGGAACCCGAAGCGCAAGGGCGAGGACGGCAAGGATCTGGAGCGGTTCGACGCGAGCTTCCTCGCCGACAACTTTGATCTACCCGCTCTGGGCAAGACGCCCTCGAAGTTTGACCGGGCCAAGCTGCTCGCGTTCAACGCCGACACGATCCAGGCGAGGGACGACGCGGCGTTCGAGTCGTGCTGGAAGGCGTGGGCCGCGGAGCACGACAGCGAGACGCTCGCGGCGCTCTCGGGCGAGAAGCTCGCCTGGGGATGCGCAGCCGCGCGTCAGCGATGCAAGACGCTGCGCAATGTGCGCACGGTCCTGGGCTTCCTGTTTGTCGATGACGACGCGATCGAGTACGACAGCAAGGCGGTCAAAAAGAACCTGACCAAGGCGGTCGAGGGGGAGCCCACGGGGCTGGAGCTGCTCGGCGAGGTCGCGGGCGTGCTGTCGGGGCTGGAGAGCTTCAAGCCCGAGGCGATCGACGCGGCGATCGAGGGCTTCGCTGAGAGCAAGGGCGTCAAGATCGGGCGTGTGGCCCAGCCGATCCGTGTGGCGTTGACCGGGGCGGCGGTGAGCCCGCCGCTGGGGTTGAGTTTGGCGCTGGTGGGGCGAGAGCGGTATGCGGCGCGAGTTGAGCGGTGCCAGGGATTCAATTTGGCATCACCCTCGGATTGAAGATGATGCCGGGTAAGCGATGCAATCGAGTGATCTTCGAGAGTACACGATTCACCTTAAGCCTCGCTCGCTGATGCGCATGCAAAGTGTACTGGGTTTGTTAGCGGCTGCTTTATTCTTTGCTTTCCCATTTCTTGCGATCGCAGCAGGGCTACCTTTTCAGAACTCAAGCGCAATGCGCCTTTTTCCGCCTTCGTGGTTTGTTGTTGGGTGGCTGGCGATTGGGTTGGTCGTTCTCATCTCAATGATGCGAAGCGCGTTGAATGATTGGAAGCAGATTGGCGCATTCAGTCGCCCTTATGTGGGCAAGATCGTTGATCAGTACCCACTCTCAGGCCCCGAATGGAGGGTCACAGGTCTTCATACCATTGGTGTTCCGTGCCGAGTCCGTGTGGTGACACCTCGGTATATTGATCGAAAGCTCCAGAGCTGGCGGGTGTACTCAGATTTCCACACTCATCGCCTCACGGGGCTGAACATCTGGGTTCTCGATGAGACGACCGGCGAGCATTTAGAGGCGACCAGCCGTGAGACTACGGCGGGCGGCGAAGATGGACCGGCTCTGGATGTGAAGACCTGGCTCTTCCACGAGGAAGGGAGGCCAGTTCTTTGGTTTGAGTCTACAGAACCAATACGAGAAGATGATCGAGTTCAGAGCTTTCAGCTTGAGCTTGAGATCATCGGTGTAACACCCGGAGAATACACCATCAGAGCAGAACCGATGACCGACGCCTAGCGTCTCTGATTCCCGGAGTTGCAGAGCATGAACGAAACCGAGGCGCCAACCCGCCACTTCATCCAGCAGCTTGTCGATCAGGACATCGCCTCCGGGCGGTGGGGGGCGCCCGGCGATGGGTCGGTCGTCAGGACGCGGTTCCCGCCGGAGCCGAATGGGTATCTGCACATCGGGCACGCGAAGGCGATCTGGTTGTCGTTTAGTATCGCTGAGGAGTTTGGCGGCTCGTGCAACCTGCGGTTCGACGACACGAACCCGGCGGCCGAGGAGGACGAGTTTGTCCGCTCGATCATCGAGGACATCCGCTGGCTCGGCTACCGCTGGGACGGCGCCCGCGATGACGACCCGATGGCGGGCGTGCGGTTCGCCTCTGACTATTTCCAGAAGATGTACGACCACGCCCGCGAGCTGATCGGCAAGGGACTCGCGTTCGTCGATGACCAGACGCCCGAGCAGATCCGGGCCACGCGGGGGACCGCGACCGAACCGGGGACTCCGAGCCCGTTCCGGGATCGCCCGGTCGATGAGAACCTGGAGCTGTTCGAGCGGATGCGCCTGGGCGAGTTCCCGGACGGCAGCAAGGTTCTTCGCGCCAAGATCGACATGGCCTCGCCCAACTTCAACCTGCGTGACCCGGTGCTGTACCGGGTGCTGCACGCGCCGCACCACCGGACGGGCGAGGCGTGGAAGATCTACCCGATGTACGACTGGGCGCACGGGCTCGAGGACTCGTACGAGGGGATTACGCACTCGCTGTGTACGCTCGAGTTCGAGAACCACAGGCCGTTGTATGACTGGCTGCTCGACCAGCTCGATGGCGTGCATCACCCGCAGCAGACGGAGTTCGCACGGTTTGCGCCGACGTATGTGGTCACGTCCAAGCGCAAGCTCAAGCAGCTTGTCGATGAGAACCACGTCAGCGGGTGGGACGACCCGCGGATGCCGAGCATCTCGGGCCTGCGCCGGCGCGGGTATACGCCCGAGTCGATCCGCGCGATGTGCGCCGAGGGCGGCGTGACGAAGTTCAACGCGAAGGTGGACTATGTGCGGATCGAGAACAGCGTGCGGGACCATCTGAACAAGACCGCCCAGCGGCGCATGGCGGTGCTCGACCCGCTGAAGCTGACCATCACCAACTGGGACGAGCTGGGCGAGCCGGGGCGCATCGAAGAGCTCGACGCGATCAACAACCCCGAGGACGAAGCTGGCGGCACACGCGCCGTCCCGTTCGGCAAGAACCTGGTTATTGAGCGGGCGGATTTCATCGAGCAGGCGCCCAACAAGAAGTGGTTCCGCCTGGCGATCGGAAAAGAGGTCCGCCTGCGCTACGGGTATTGGGTGCGGTGCAACGAGGTCGTGAAGAACGACGCGGGCGAGATTGTCGAGCTGCTGTGTACCTACGACCCGACGACCAGGGGCGGCGAGTCGCCCCCGCCGGATGGCGAGGGCAAGGTGCGCAAGGTCAAGGGCACGCTGCACTGGGTGTGCGCCGATGACTGCATCGGGGCGGAGGTGCGTTTGTTTGATCGGTTGTACACGAGCGAGCAGCCCGGCAAGGCGACGGGGGATCACCTGGGCGACCTGAACCCGGACTCGCTGAGCGTGGTCACGGGCGCGATGCTTGAGCGCGAGCTGGCGGGGGCGGCGCCGGGCGATCGGTTCCAGTTCGAGCGCGTGGGTTATTTCTGCGTCGATCCGGACTCGACGCCGGAGCGGTTGGTTTTCAACCGGACGGTGACGCTGAAGGACTCGTGGGCAAGGGCGGCGGACAAGGGGGAAAAAAGATGACACTGTGGCTGAATCGCGCTGGTTCGCGTGGGCAATACGAAGATCATTTTCTCGAAGAGAACCGGATCTTCCTCACATGGAACGGATTGAAGCAGGATCTCTCTGGAGTCGGATCGAAAGAGGATGTCGCTGATATTCTTCGTGCCCATTACCCAGAAGCTCCGAAGGGGAGGATCTCGCAGAACACTGGGCAGGTCTGGTCATTTGCGCATCGGATGGCGCCGGGAGATTGGGTGGCCTTGCCGAGCAAACAAGGACCCGTAATCCACATCGGAGAGATCACAGGTGGATACGAGTACGACCCGAACGCTGAGGATCCGTACTACCACAGCAGAACGGTTCGTTGGCTTCATCTTGAGATCCCACGTTCTCGCTTTGATGGTGACATCCTCGCGTCGCTCGGGGCGTTCTCAACGATCTGCCAGATCAAGAGGAACGACGCGGAGCGGCGTGTGAAAGAGATGGCGAGGAGCGACTGGAAGGCGCCGAGTTCACCAAAGCCATTGGCGCCGAGCGCAGCCGTCGAGCCAGAACCAGTTGAAACAGATGAGGATGCTGGTTTCGATCTTGTCACGATGGGACGTGAGCAGATAGCGACTCACATTCTTGCGAAGTATAAGGGGCATCCGCTCGCAAGACTTGTTGAGGCGGTACTCGAAGCTCAGGGGTACACGGTCTTTCGTTCACCGGAAGGACCGGACCATGGGATAGATCTCCTCGCATCGCCGAGCAACCTCGGATTCGGCGCCCCGCGGATTTGTGTTCAGGTCAAGAGTCAAGAGTCGCCGCTCGATCGACCCACTCTCGATCAGCTGATCGGGACGATGGCAAATGTCGGGGCCGATCGAGGCCTGCTCGTTTGTTGGGGCGGGTTCAAGAGCTCGATCCTCAAAGAGAAGGCCCGTATGTTCTTCAAGGTCCGGCTTTGGGATCGTGATGATTTGCTGGATCAGATATTCGAGCATTATGATCTACTGCCCGAATCGATGCGTGCGGAGTTGCCGCTCCAACGAGTGTGGGCGTTGGCAATGCCCGCTGACGACGAGGCCTAGAACCACGCTGGGGCCGGGTTCCGCCTAGAGTCTCGCATGAGCTTGATCGTCACCGGCACCATTGGGATCGACACCATCTACACGCCCGACGGGCAGCACCGCGAGGGGGTGCTCGGCGGGTCGTGCGCCTACTTTGCCGCGGCCGCGAGCCACTACGGGGCGGTCCGCCTTGTGGCTGCGGTCGGCGATGATTTCCCGGCGGATCACCGCGATGTCCTCGCCTCGTTCCCGAACATCGACGCGAGCGGGCTGGAGGTCCGGGCGGGGTCCAAGACGTTCCGGTGGTCGGGCAAGTACCTGGACAACATGGACCACCGTGAGACGCTCTCGACGGATCTGAACGTGCTCGAGGAGGCGCCGCCCAAGGTGCCCGAGGCGTTCAAGGATTCGAAGTACATCTTCCTGGCCAACAGCCACCCGCAGGTGCAGATGGACATGCTCGCGCAGGTTCCGGGCGCAACGCTGAGCGTGGCCGACACGATGGACCTGTGGATCAACATCGCCAAGGACGACCTGACGGCGCTGCTGCGCAAGGTCGATGGGCTGGTGCTCAACTACGACGAGGCGGAGCTGTACACGGGCAAGAAGAACCCGGTGACGGCCGGGCGCCACCTGCTCGAGCATGGGCCGCGGTTCGTCGTCATCAAGAAGGGCGAGCACGGGTGCATCCTGGTCCACCGCGACGGTGTCGCGGCCCTGCCCGCGTACCCGGCCGAGCAGGTCATCGACCCCACCGGCGCGGGCGACACCTTCGCCGGCGGCATGATGGGGCACATCGCAGCGACCGCTGGGGGTGAAGACCCGGGCTCGTTCGACACTATCCGGCGCTCCCTGGCCCACGGCACCATCATCGCCAGCTTCACCATCGAGACCTTCAGCCTCGAACGCCTCAGCACGCTGACGAACGCGCAGATCGGCGAGCGCTACGACGAGTTCGCGGCGATGATGCGCCTGCACTGATAGAGAGAGGTCCGCATGAGCGACGAGGGACCGGCGTACCTGCGCCCGTACCAGCAGGCCGTGGACGCGCACGGGGCGCGGTTCGAGGCGCTGCTGTGGAACCGGCCGGAGACTCAACTGGTCCGGTTCGAGGCGCTCGTGTCCATGCTGGATCTTGAGGGCACGGCGCTGGCGGACATGGGGTGCGGGCGCGCGGACCTGGGGCTGTATTTGAGAGACCAGCGTGTCGGGTACGCCCGGTACATCGGGGTCGAGGGCGTGCGTGAGCTGTGCGAGGCGAGCCGGGCGAGGGCCAAGAGCGAGGGCCTGGAGCGCTGCGAGTTCTGCGAGCTGGACTTTGTCGCCGATGAGTCGGTGTTCGAGAAGCTGGCGAAAGATGGCGGGGCGCAGGTGTTTTTGTTCAGCGGCTCTCTCAACACGCTGGCGCAGGCGGACGCGGTCGCGGTCCTGGAGCGCGCCTGGGACGCGATCAAGAACTCACCCACCGGGGGCGGTGCGATCGCGTTCAACTTCCTCTCCGATCGGCACGCGGACGCCCGCCGGCGCAACGAGGACACCGGCCCGGCGAAACGCTTCGACACGCTCGCGCTGCTCGACTGGGCGATGCGGCGCACACCGCTCGTACGCTTCCGCCAGGACTACCTGGGCGGGCACGACGCGGCGATCGCGATGTTCAAGGCTTAGCTTCGCTCGGCGGATCACAGCCAGTCAGCCTGTCCCACCGATCTGTGGAGAACCTATTCCTCCCAGATATCCATAAACCGCTTCGACCCCTGCCTGCGGATGGAGTTGTCTTCGAGGATCTCCTCGGTGGACTCAAAAAGCTCTTCGCGGTTGAACACGAGCGTCTCCTGGGTCTTGTCGTGGAAGTCGAAGACGAGGTAGTCCTCGTCCGAGTCGCGGATGAGCGCGACCATCTGTTCGAGCGAGGTGATGGTCTCGCCGTTGACGGTTTTGATCGCCGGTCGGTACGCGATCTCGTACCCCTTGGTGATCGGGTGGGGCAGGAAATCCGAGCAGATCAGGACGATTTCTTCGCCCTCGGTCGTGCGCAGCTCCTCGGCCCGGAGCACGCTGGGGTTGCCCTGGAGGGCGAGGTACCCGGTGTAGAGTTCATACAGCAGCTCGGCCCGGACGGGCATGAAGACCATTGGCCCCAGGATGAAGTATTCCGGGTAGTCGTTGCCGATGAACGGCACCAGGTTGTCGCGTCCGGGCGTGACGGGCAGGGTCAGATCGACCGGCTCGCCCTTGCGGATGACGCGGACGTCGATCGTGCCCTCGGAGGCGAGGCGGGGGATGAGATAGCCCCAGCTCAGGCGGAGGTCGCCATCGAGCGTGACGAGCCCGGCGTTGTCGATGTCGTGCTCGCCGATGGCGTCGAGCAGATCCCAGGGTTCGAGGTCGAGGTGCTTGTCACCACCCCGGTAGATGAGCCCGGTCTCGGTGGATTCGAGCCCGAGGTAGTCGCGCAGGGCGGGGTTCTCGCAGGTCTGGAAGTATCTGGCCCAGAGGCGCGGGCGCCCCTCGTATGTGCCGTCGGTGACGTCGTCGAGGAACTCGGTCACTTCTTCGACGGGAATGACGTACCCGATGTTCTCGGCGGCGTTCATGCCGGAGAAGACAACGCCGATGACCTCGCCGTCCATGACGACGGGTCCGCCCGAGTTGCCCGGGTTGAGGGCCGCGTCAACCTGGATGCGCAGGCCGGTGTTGTTGAGGTAGTAGCTGGTGTACTCGATGCGTGAGACAACGCCCTCGGTGATGGAGAGCTGTTCGCCGCCCATGGGGTAGCCGATCGCCTGGACGGTGCTGCCGATCTCGGGCAGGGTCTGGCGCAGGTCGAGCGGGGGGTGCTTGCTGTGGAACTCGTCGCGGTCTTTCTCTTTGCGAAGCTGGATGACCGCCAGATCGATGCCCTGCGAGATGCCGACGACGACCGCCCGGATCTTGTCGGCGCTGTTGGGAGGCTGGACAAAGATCTGGCTCGCCTGCTCGACCACGTGCGCGTTGGTCAGGATCAGGTCGCCCTCGATCACGAAGCCCGTGCCCGAGATTTCTGAGGGGGGCTGCTTGGTCCAGGGTGATTCAAAGTCTGGCGCCCGGAAGGTCGTGAAGATTTTTACGACCGATTCGCGGGTGGCGCTGAGCCCGGTGCTCGTGCTCGCCCCGCCCTCCTGGGCCTGGCTCACGCCGCCCATCACGCCCAGAAGGCACAGAACTACAAAGCGTCTCGATCGCATGGGTGGTGCTCCAGATTCGGATTCGGGTCTTGGTACAGATAGATCGTACCCCGCCACCAAGGCTCGGCTGCGGCGTATCATGGGGGCTATGGCACGAATTGTTGTCCTCCAGCACGGCGCCGAGAAGACCCCGGGTCGCCTCGGCATGACCCTCCGCGACCACGCCTTCAGGCTCGACGTCCGGCGCACGGACATCCCCGAGAGCGAGGGCGGCTCCCCCGTCCCGCCCGATCTCGACGACCTGCACGGGCTCATCGTCCTCGGCGGCTCCCAGAACATCGAGAGCAACCTCCCCTGGATCCCGCGCGAGATCGACCTCATCGCCAAGGCCCACGACGCGGGCCTGCCCGTCGTCGGCATCTGCCTCGGCGCCCACCTCATCGCCAAGGCCCTCGGCGGCGACGTCGAGCGCATGGACACACCCGAGGTTGGCTTCCACAAGGTCCGCATCCTTCCCCCCGGGCAGACCGAGACCATGCTCGCGGGCGTGCCGTGGGAGAGCCATCAGTACGTCTCGCACGCCTGGCAGGTCGCTGCGGCGCCCCCGGGGGCGCAGCTGCTGGCCAGCTCCGACGCCTGCGCGGTCCAGTGCTTCAAGGCGGGGCTGCGCACGTTCGCGTTCCAGTTCCACTTCGAGCTCGACCGCCCGGGCATCGAGCTGCTGGCGCGCGACGATTCGGAGCTGCTGGGCGAGGCGGGGCTTACGCCGGGCGAGATCGCGACCCAGGCTGACGAGCACTACAGCCGGTTCGCCCTGATTGGCGATCGCTTGTGCCTCAATCTCGCGTCGTTCGAGTTCCCGTATTCCGAACTGCTCTCGGTGTAGGGCATGGGCTCTCGCCTGACCATCCGGACGCCCGAGGACTTTGTCCTGGCGCGCGATGTCTGCTCGTACGGCTACTTCGTGCTCGCGCCCAACTACTGGGACGTTGAATCCCAGCGTCTCCAGCGAGCGTTGGCGCTCGAATCCGGCGGGGCCATGTGCGTCATCGACCAGACGGGTGGCAAGGGCGGGTCGCTGCGGGTCCGGTTTGATCGAACACTGGCCCGGGATGAGCAGCGCGACGCCCGCGCCCAGATTTCGCGCATGCTCCGCCTGGACGAGGACCGGGCGTCAATCCGGGCGTTTCACCGCGTCGATCCGCGATGGCGGCGCTCCGGTCGGGCGAGGCTGTTCCGCTCGGCAACGCTGTTTGAGGACGTGATCAAGACAGTCACGAGCTGCAACGTCGCCTGGCCCAGCACCGTGAACATGAACAAGCGCCTGTGCCAGACGCTCGGGCAGCGCTGCGCTGGGGCTCATGCGTTCCCGACCGCCGAAAGGATGGCGCGGACGCGCCCGGGGACGCTGCGCGGGCGCTGCCGGGTGGGGTACCGCGACGTGCGGATGGTCGAGCTGGCCAAGCTGTTCGTCAAGGGCGAGATCGACGAGGCGTGGCTGACAGACCTTGCCAACAGCGACGAGGAGGTGTTCACGTTTCTTGTCACGCTGCCGGGGATCGGGCCGTACAGCGCCGCCAACATCATGCAACTGCTCGGGCGGTACTCACGGATCGCGCTCGATACTGAGTCTGTCCGGCACGGCAAGACCATCCTGGGCATGACCGGGACCGACGCCCAGATCATGAAAAGGGTCGGCGCCCACTTCGAGGCCTTCGGCGAGCACAAGTTCCGCAGCTACTGGTTCGAGCTCTGGCGCTTCTACGAGGCCAAGGCCGGGCCATCGCACACCTGGGAACGCGAAAAAACTGCGACGGCGTTCACGGCGTCGAATTTCTGATTTCTGCGCCGTTCGTCACGCGAATGTCACACCCGCGCAACGCGGGTGTCACGGGCGGTGAATCCGAGCGGGCGGCGGGCCGATCCGTACGGTAGATTTGATGAAGATCAACCACGGAGAACGCCATGAACCTCAAGTGCACCCGCACGAACGCCCGCACGACCCTGCTCGCCCTCTCTCTCTCTGGAGCCGCGGCTCTGGCGCTGCTCGGCGGCGCCTCGCCCACATCAAGATCGCTCAGTACGCCGCCAGCCAATCAGAAACGCCTCGCGATCTATGACCGCTTCAGCGTTCACGAATGGGAGGGGCTGGTCTGCCAGATCAACAACGTCTCGGCGAGCGTGAACTACTCCGCGTCGAGCTGGGGCGCCCCGGGCGCCCGCGTGAACCGGAACCTCACCATCAGCGGTATGCTCGCCGACTTCACCGGCAAACGCATCTTCCGCCTCAAGGGCACGCCCCGTTTGCTCGAGCTGACCGATCTCAACGGGCGAGACATGACATCACGCGCCAAGGTCCACATCAACCCGCAGATGCGCAGCATGACGGCGTTTACCGCTCCGACCGGATCGAGCATCAACCAGAACTTCAGCGTGAGCCTCGCGTCGTTCACACTGGGCGCCAACGGCATCGGGCGCATCGCGATGGAGGTCGATGTCGAGATGGCGGCCGACATCGAACGCCACGACTTTCCGCCCAAAGTCACGCCCGCGATGGAAGAGTTCGCGCCGAACTTCGTCGCCGGCATCTCTCGCTACGCCGTCTCGTCCGACGGCGCCCTCTACCTCACGCTCGACTACCGCATCCCCAAGAACGATGGTCCTGCGCCCGTGTTCCACACCCTTGAGATCATCGACACCAACGGCGACGTGATCACAGCGACCACCGACCGCAAGGAGATCGTCACACGGGACTCGACGATGGGCCTGGTGTTCATCAAGGGTGTGAACATCGGCTCCAGAGAGGTCGCCAGCGTCCGCGTCACCGTCCTCACCGATCTGATCTCGCACACCTTCACGCTCGAAGAGCGGGACATGCCCCTGCTCTCGGAGTGATCCAAGCCCGCACGATGCTGGCGGGAGAGCTCTTCGCACCTGGGCGCCTGCGGGGCGGGGTGTTTGCAAGGGATCAGCTTGTCACGACGCCCGCGTCCAGATCCTGGAGTGCCGTGACACCCCATTCACCCGCGCGGAGGGCCTGGATCGCGCGGACGCAGGCGTGGACGGCGCCGACGGTCGTGATCATCGGGATGCCCAGGCGGACGGCGGTGGCGCGGATGCGCCCCTCGTCGGTCTGCCAGCCGGTGCTGGTGGGGGTGTTGATGATGAGCTGGATGGCGCCGTCGCTCATCAGGTCAAGCACGTTGGGGCGGGCGCCGGCCTGGATTTTTTGGAGGATTCGCGGGCGCATGCCGTGCTGTTCGAGCAGGGCCGAGGTCCCGCCCGTCGAGGAGCACTCGAACCCCATGGCGATGAGCGAGCGCACGGGCTCGATGATCTCGCTCTTGTCGGCGTCACGCACCGAGACGAACAGCCCGCCCTCCTCGGGCAGCTCAACGCCCGCCCCGAGGACCGCCTTGAGATACGCCACCGGCATCGAGATATCGATCCCCATCACCTCGCCCGTCGAGCGCATCTCGGGGCCGAGCACGAAGTCCACGCCCGGGAACTTCTTGAACGGGAAGACGCTCTCCTTGACGGCGAACCGCCCGGTGTCGCGCATCTCCTTGGCTCCGAGCTCGTCGAGCGTGGCGCCCATCATCACCTTGGCCGCGATCGAGGCCCAGCTCACGCCCTTGGCCTTGCCCACGAACGGCACCGTCCGGCTGGCGCGCGGGTTGACCTCCAGGATGTACGGGATGTCGTCTTTGACCGCGAGCTGCATGTTCATCAGCCCGTTGACCCGCAGCGCCTTGGCCAAGGTTCGCGCGATCTCACGGATCTCGGTCTCGACCCGGTGCGTCATCGACCACGGCGGGATGCAGCAGGCCGAGTCGCCCGAGTGAATGCCCGCGTGCTCGATGTGCTGCATGACGCCGCAGATGATGCTGCGCCCGGTGTCTTCCGTGGCACGGGCGTCTCGCCCGTGAGGGTCTTGGTCGTCTTCAAGTTGAGCGGATGGAGATACGGGCGGGACGCCCGTGCCACGAGGATGGGGAGAGGCGCCGTAATCCGCGACCACATCAACATCGACCTCGGTCGCCCCGTCGAGGAACTTGTCGATGAGGATCGGCGCGTCGTCAAGCTCAGAAACATCCACGGCTGTCGCCATGTAGTGGCGCAGCGCCGCCTCGTCCTGGCAGATCTCCATCCCCCGCCCGCCGAGGACGTAGCTCGGGCGGACCAGCACGGGGTATCCGATGCGACCCGCGATGGCCACGGCGTCCTCGTGCGACCGCGCGATCCCCGATTCTGGTTTCTTGAGTTCAAGGCGGTCGAGCAGCGCGTCGAACCGGTCCCGGTCCTCGGCCAGATCGATCGAATCCAGCGGCGTCCCGATCAGCGGCGCCCCGGCCAGCGCCAGCCCGTGCGCAAGATTGAGCGGCGTCTGCCCGCCGAACTGGACGATGACGCCATGAACCAGTCCCCCCCCTCCGTTGAGAGATTCAATAACATTCAGCGTGTCCTCAAGCGTTAGCGGCTCGAAGAACAGCAGGTCGCTCGTGTCGTAATCCGTGCTGACCGTCTCCGGGTTGGAGTTGATCATCACGGACTCAAATCCCATGTCCTTGGCCGCGTAGGCCGCGTGGACGCAGCAGTAATCAAACTCGATGCCTTGGCCGATGCGGTTGGGACCGCCGCCGAGGATGACGACTTTGGGTAGATCGGCTCTCCGAGCCGATCCGTCTTCGTTCGCGCCGCGCCTTTCGTCATGATCGCCCGCCGCGTGACGGTGGTTGGTGTCGGAGTTCGCATCGGCTCGGAGAGCCGATCTACCCAGGCGTTCTGTCAGCTCGCACTCGGGCGGGATGGTCTCGGTCTCGCCCTTGTCATTGATGCGCTCATGCCCGCTTTCATACGTCGAATAAAAGTACGGCGTGATCGCCTCGAACTCCGCCGCGCAGGTGTCCACGAGCTTGTAGACCGCCTCGATCCCCAGCGCCTTGCGGTGCTTGCGCACCTTCAGGACGCTCTCGCTTGTGATCTCGCCGAGGTACAGGTTTGCCAGCTGCGCGTCGGAATAGCCGAGCGTTTTCGCCTGCTCAAGAACGTCTCGGGGCGTGCTCTCGAGCGAATCGCTCGCGCACAGCACATCCTCGAACTCGACGAGCTGGGCGATCTGATCGAGGAAGAACGGGTCGATCCGCGTCAGCTCGTGGACGCGCTCGATGCTCCAGCCCATTTTCAGCGCGTAGCGGACGAAGTACAGGCGTCCCTGGCTCGGGACGCTGAGCTTGCGCGACAGCTTTGATTCGGCGATGGGCCACTCGATCGGGCGCCCGTCGGCGGTCCGCTGCGGCGCGTCCTCGCTCGGGTTCAGGTCCAGCACGGCCTGCCCGGATTCGACCGCGCGCATCGCCGCGAGCCACTTGTCGTTGCGGTCGAGCCCAAGCCCGAACCTTTTCACTTCCATCGAGCGGATGACCTTCTGGAAGCTCTCCTTGAAGGTCCGCCCGATGGCCATGGCCTCGCCGACGGACTTCATCTGCGTCGTCAGCGTCTCGTCGGCCTCGGGGAACTTCTCGAACGTCCAGCGCGGCATCTTTGTCACGACGTAATCGATGCTCGGCTCGAAGCACGCGCTCGTCGTGCCCGTGATGTCGTTGCGCAGCTCGTCGAGCGTGTACCCGACCGCCAGCTTAGCCGCGATCTTGGCGATCGGGAACCCCGTCGCCTTGGACGCCAGCGCTGAGCTGCGGCTCACCCGCGGGTTCATCTCGACGACGACAAACTCGAACGGTTGACTCCCGTCCGGTCCCGGCTCCGGGTTCGGGTTGACGGCGAACTGCACGTTCGACCCGCCCGTCTCGACCCCGACCTCGCGCATGATCGCCAGCGAGGCGTCGCGCAGGACCTGGTATTCCTTGTCGGTGAGCGTGAGGATGGGCGCGACGGTGACGGAGTCGCCCGTGTGCACGCCCATGGGGTCGATGTTCTCGATGCCGCAGACGATGACGCAGTTGTCGTTCTTGTCGCGGACGACCTCGAGCTCGAACTCTTTCCAGCCCAGCAGTGAGCGGTCCACCTGGACCTGCCCGATCATCGAGGCGCCGACGCCGCGTGTGACAAGCTCGCTGAGCTCATCGCGGTTGTACGCGATGCCCCCGCCCCAGCCGCCGAGGGTGAAGGCGGGTCGGATGATCGCGGGCAGGCCGACCTGCTCGACAAACGCCTCGGCCTCTTTGAGTGTCGTGACAACCGCCGAGTCGGGCGTGGGCAGGCCCACGCGCTCGCAGACTTCGTTGAACGCCTGCCTGTCCTCGGCCCGGTGGATGGCCTCGCGCGAGGCGCCGATCATCTCGACCCCGAACGCCTCGAACACGCCCATGTCGTACAGCTCGCAGGCGCAGTTGAGCCCCGTCTGCCCGCCCAGCGTCGGGAGCACGGCGTCCACGGGCGTGCCGTTGTCCTTCTCTTTCTGGAGAATCTTGCGGACCGTCTCGGGCGTGATCGGTTCGATGTAGGTCCGGTCGGCGAAGGCCGGGTCGGTCATGATCGTCGCCGGGTTGGAGTTGATCAGGACAACCCGGAACCCATCGCCCCGCAGCGCCTTGCACGCCTGGGCGCCGGAGTAGTCAAACTCGCACCCCTGCCCGATGGCGATGGGTCCGGAGCCGATGATCAGGATCGTGTGGATGTCGTCGCGCCGCGGCATGGGTCGGTCTCCGACCGCTTGCGCCGGAGTAGCGCAAACTCGGTCAGAATAGCCCGCCGCGAAGCTCTCGACCAGCGGGGTTCTTCCCTGTGGGTCGTTTCCTTCAAGCCCTGAGCGTCAGCGACGGGTTTCTTTCTTCAAGCCCTGAGCGGTCAGCGACGGGTTTCTCTTCACCCAACCTCACTATCAGTGGGGCAGGCGCCTGTCTTGATCTGTCTGTCTCGATCTCTTGGCATGTGAGCCCGGCAGGCGGGACGCCTGCCCCACCCCCCACCGGTGAAACGGGCTCACCCGCCATCGCCCTCGCGGAGCACCGCCAGCAGGCGCCCCTGCGCCTCCGTCGGCAAAGCCCGGTAGATCCGCCCGAACAGCTCGCGCCGCTGCCCGGGTGTGGGGTTCAGGGCCGTTTCCTGCCCGAAGTCTTCGACCATGCGCCGGATCACGCCCTCGGTCTGCTCGTCCAGATCCAGACGCGAGAGCAACGCCGAAAAGTCTTGGATTCTTTGCGTCACGACACGCTCGTACGAGCCCTTGATCTCCTGGCCCAGGGCCTCGACGATCAGGCGCCGGAACGCGGCGGTGTCCGGGTCCTCGCTCCCATCCTTCTCGCTCTCGATCTTCAGCTCCTCAAACCGCGCCATGTGACGCTCCCGGACGAGGCGCCGGTACGCATCCGCCTTGTCCTCGGGGACCGCCCGGGCGATCTGATCAACCAGGCGCCCGCTGCGCCGTAGATCGCGCAGCTCATCGACGATGGTCCCCAGGAGCCTGCGCTGGGCCTGAGTATCGCCCGTGCTGGTGGCGGCTTGCAGCTCGACGAGCGTCCGAACATTCTCAATGACAACCTTGTCGATCGCACTCGCCCGCTCGCCGAGCACCGCCTCGACACGCGCCCAGTCTTCTTCGGAGAGGTCGAGCAGGTCCAGGGCCGCGACCTCGGGCGGGGCGTCGAGCGCCATCAGACGTCCGTCGTACCCGCGGTGTACCAGCGTCGGCGCCTGGGCCTGCTCGCTGACCCGAGGCCCGGCCAGCGGGTCGGGCTCTGGCTGGGCGCCCGCCCCGGCGCCGGCGCACAGGGCGCCGGTGATGAGCATCACGAGGGCTGGACGGGTCGTGGGGGTAGTGCTGGTCATGCGGATTCTCCGGGTTTGGCGCGGGGCGGGTCGAACGCGGGCGGGGGGTGGCGCGTACGGGATCACAGCAGTTCAACGGCGTCGCGTCGCTCGGATTTCAGCGGCGTCCCGAAGACCGCCGACGTAGCGTTGTTCTCTGCCCGGATTCCACCTCCCCCGCCCGGGGCTTTCGGGCGACTGAACAGGGGCCGATCATATGTGTGGCATTGTCGCGTACATCGGCTCCAAACCCGCCCAGCCCCTCCTGCTCGAAGGGCTCAAACGCCTGGAGTATCGCGGGTATGACTCGGCCGGGCTGGCCGTGCTCAACGGCTCGCTCAATGTCGCCCGCGCCGTCGGGCGCGTGGTCAACCTCGAGACCAAGCTCAAGGGCCTGCCCGGGTTCGACGGCACGCTGGGCCTGGCCCACACCCGCTGGGCCACCCACGGCGGCGTCACCGAGCTCAACGCCCACCCCCACCAGGACGACAAGTCCGGCATCGCCCTCGTCCACAACGGCATCATCGAGAACTACGTCTCGCTCAAGGCCCTTCTGAGCGAACGCGGGCACACCTTCAAAACCGACACCGACACCGAAGTGCTCGCCATGCTCATCGGCGAGCTGTACGAGGGCGACCTCGAAGCGGCTGTCCAGGCGGCGCTGCGCGAGGTGACGGGCGCGTACGCGATCGCCGTGATCTGCGCCCAGGAGCCGGACGTGCTTGTCTGTGCGCGCAAGGGGTCACCTCTGATGGTCGGCGTGGGCGCTGGCGAGTGCATCGTCGCGTCGGACCCGTCCGCCATCGTCGCGCACACCAGCCAGGCCTTCGCGCTCGATGACTACAACGTCGCGCGGATCACCCGCGAAGGATTCCGCACCTCGACGATCGACAACAAGCCCGTCACACCCAAGATGATGCAGCTCGAGCTTGACCTCGAGCAGGCCGAGCTTGGAACCTACGAGCACTACATGCTCAAGGAAATTTTTGAGCAGCCCGCGTCGCTGCGCACGACCATGCGCGGGCGGGTGGACCTCAAAGAGGGCAAGATTGTCCTCGGCGGTTTGATGGACTGCGCCAAAGAGCTCGTCAAATCCCGGCGGTACATCCTCATCGCCCAGGGCACCGCCCTGCACGCGGCCATGATCGGCGAGTACCTCCTCGAAGACCTCGCCAAAGTCCCCGCAGAGTGCGAGTACGCCAGCGAGTTCCGCTATCGCAACCCGATCATCGAGGACGGCACCGTCGTTGTCGCCGTCAGCCAGTCGGGCGAGACCATCGACACCCTCGCCGCGCTGCACGAGGCCAAGGACCGCGGCGCGCTCACGCTCGGCGCGATCAACGTCGTCGGCTCGACCCTCTCGCGCGACACCGACGCGGGCGTCTACCTGCGCGTCGGCCCCGAGATCGGCGTCGCCTCGACCAAGGCCTTCACCGGGCAGGTCGCTGTGCTCACGCTCATCTCGCTCTTCCTCGCGCGCAGGCGGTTCATGTCCGACGAGCAGGCGCGCACGCTGCTCGATGAGCTGACCAAAATCCCCGACGCGATCGAGCGGGTGCTCGAATCCAACGACACCATCCGGCGTGTCACGGAGAAGTACGTCGAACGCGACAACTGGTTGTTCCTGGGGCGCGGGTACAACTATCCGACCGCCCTCGAGGGCGCGCTCAAGCTCAAAGAGATCTCCTACATCCACGCCGAGGGCATGCCCGCGGCCGAGATGAAGCACGGCCCGATCGCCCTCATCGACGAGGGCATGCCCGTCGTCTTTATTGCCAACAAAGGCCCGCAGTACGACAAGGTCATCAACAACATCGAGGAGGTCCGAACCCGCGGCGGGCACATCATCGCCGTCGCGACCGAGGGCGATGAGCGCATCAAGACCGTCGCCCAGGACGTGCTCTATGTCCCCGATGTGCCCGACTGCCTCAGCCCGATGGTGACGGTCGTGCCGCTCCAGCTTCTGGCGTATCACGCGGCGGTCCTGCGCGGTCACGACGTGGACAAGCCCCGGAACCTGGCCAAGAGCGTCACGGTCGAATAGGCGAGGCGCCCTCGGAACGGCGCCCCAGGAACGTCCGAGAACCTTTTGCCCGGTTCTCGCGTCCTGTTCTTGGAGCTTGAGGCCTATCCAGAGCCGATTGGCCCCCTGCATCGCCCGGGACTTATCCGGAAAGGGAGCCACGCCGTGCCACGCCCAGCCCTGCGAATCAGTCCGCTGCGAACCGCCGTGCGAGCCTCATCGAGAGAGTTGCTCGGGCGCCTGTCGCCGCAGACCCCCGTCGAGGTCATCAGCCCGTCCGAGGTCCGCACGCCCCGCCTGACGCTCCGCCCGCTGGTCGAGGCGGACCGCGAGGCGTTTTTGACCCTGGTAAGCGAGAGCCGGTCACACCTGACGCCTTGGGTCCCGCTCAATGGCGCGGGAGAGAGCGACGAGGCGTATTTCGATCGTCAGCTCGCGCGCCGGCGCGCCGGCGATGAAACGGGCGAGGCGTGGAGACGCATCGGCGTTCTGGAAGACGGCTCGATCATCGGCGCCTTCAACCTCAACGCGATCACGCGCGGCCTGAGCTGGCACGCCGACGCCGTCTGGTGGGTCGGTCGCGATTTCACCCGCCGGGGGCTCGCGACCGAGGGCGTCAGAGCGATGCTCAGGTTCGCGCTGTCCGACCCGCCCGCGGGCCTCGGGCTGCACGCGGTCCACGCGGGGGTTGATCCGGAGAACACGGTCTGCCAGCGCATGGTCGAGCGCCTCGGTTTTTGCGAAGACCCGTCGCAGCGATCGCACCTGCAGGTCGGTTCGGCGTGGCGCATGCACGACTTCTTCGTCAAGTCCGCCGCTTGATTCCGGGTGGAGCCGGTTTCCAACCGGCTCAGATCAGGGGGCGCCAACCGGGATCATGTCGTCGAGCTCATCGCCCGCCGCCGGCGCTGCGTCCTCGCCCTCGACCATCCCCGGCAGCGGCTCGAACGTCCCGTCCGCCCGGACCCGCGCCTGTCCCGTCGCCAGCAGAAAGTTGAGGATCGCGTTGCGCAGGTCCGCGATCGCCTGGTCGCGCGCGTTCTCCGCCGTCAGCAGCGCGATGCGCCGGTCTACCACGCTCTGCGGGTCCGAATCATCGCGCAGCAGCAGCTCCTCAAGGCCAAGCTCGTTGATCCGAACCTGCTCTTCGGCGAGCTGCAGCTGGAACCGCGCCAGGTCCACGTTGCGGACCGCCTGGCGCCCGGCGATGATCACGTTGTCGCGGAACTCGTCGTACGCCCGCTGCGCTCGCTCAAGCCCGACGATCGCCTGACGGACGTTGAGGCGTTCGATCCGCCGGTCCAGGGGCAGGCTGAACGTCGCGCCCACCGAATAGTTCAGCTCCTCGGGCTGGATCAGCACGCCCCCCTCGCGGGCCAGCGGGTCCGTCGGGATCGAGACCGTCCCGTCGAGGTTGAGGTCCGGCAAAAGATCGTTCCGCGCGTTGGCGACAGCCCGGCGCTGGTCGTCGAGCTGGTCGCGCCGGTTCTGCAGGTCCAGGCGGTATTCCAGGGCCAGCTCCATCGCCTCGCGCAGCGTCGTGTCCGGCTCGAGGACATCAAAGATCGCCGGGTCGATGTCGATCGCGTCGGTGATGTTCAGGCCCAGGCGCAGCTTGAACCGGTCGAGCTGGAGGATGTAGCTCTCGCGCAGGCGTGCGAGCTGCTGCTGCGCCTGGCTCAGGCGGCTGGCCGTGATCTGCTGCTGGAACGCGCGCAGGCGCCCGGCCCGCACCTTCGCCCCGGTCGCCTCGTTGTCACGCTTGAGCCCCTCGATCTGGCGCACCTGGTTGGCGATCCGGTCGCGCGACTGGATCAGCGCAAAGAAGTCCGCCGCGATGTCCACGAGCAGCGAACGCCGGAACCGCTCGAAGTTCCGCGCCGCATAGATCAGGTTGCGCTCGGCCTGGATGCGAGATTCGCGGGCAACCTGCCCGGCTCCGCGCAGCAGCGGGATGTTGCCCGAGAGCGCCAGCTCCGACGACTGGCGGTACCTGCCCGTGGCCTGCGTGCGGAGCTGCTCGGTCGCGTTGACGACCCAGCGCGCCTCGACCTCGCCGCCGTAGGGCAGGCGTTTAGTGACGCGCAGGGTGTTGATCAGGTCCAGCGCGTGCTCGAAGCGTCCGTCCGTCCCGCTTCCCGAGAGGCGGGCCGTGGTGTCGTTGAACAGGCGGGGGCTCCAGAGGTGGCGCTCGATGAGCAGGCGGATCGCCGCGAGGATGTAGTCTTCCTCGGCGAAGCGGAACTCACGCCCGCTGGACTGGGTGAGCCTGAACGTCTCGGAGAGCGTCAGTGTGCGCACGCCCTGGCCCGAGGCTTCGCCCGGCATGGGCAGCGACTCGCGGGCGTACCGCTCGAGACGGTCGGCCACATCCCGGTCCGCCAGGGCGGGGCGAAAGCTCAGCGACGAGGCCCCGGGGTTCGCGGTGGGCAGGCTGGTTCGGTACCGCCCGGAGCTTCGCTCGGTGCTGATGGATCGGTCGCGGACCTTGGGCGCCACGGCTCCCCCGCCCAGTTCCTCCGAACGCTCGCGCAGCAGGCGGTCCGTGTGGGCGTCAACCCGCCCGAGCGGGTTGGCGCACCCGAGCATGGACGAGGCCAGAACCCCGAACAGGGCCAGTGCGCAGGGAATGCGCAAGCGCCCCGCGGGGCGGGGTTGTGGGCTCGGGACGGGACGAAATCGAAAATCACGCATAAAAAGAGGCCGTTCTCGGGGCTGACTGTACCGTCGAGAGTCTCGGTGCGTTGCTGATTGCAAGAGAGGGTTCTATCCTCTCGGTCCCACGCCCGGCGGTGTTCGGGGCGTCCTGCGGACGCCGGGCGGATTCTGCCCAGCTGCTTTTTTGTCGCCAGTGGGCTCCGGAGCACAACCACCTATGCCTTCAGTGACCTACGACGGTCGGAGCTTTCTGCTCGACGGGCGACGCCTCTGGCTCGTTGGCGCCTCGATCCACTATCAGCGGATCGCCCGTGACGAGTGGGCGGACCGGATTCACGCCGCCAAGATTGCCGGGTTCAACACCATCGAGACCCCGATCTTCTGGGCTCCGATCGAGCTCCGCCCCGGGCAGTTCGATTTCACGGGTCCGAACGACATCAAAAAGTTCGTCGAAGCCGTCGGGCAGGCCGGGATGCACTGCATCCTCCGCCCAGGCCCCTTCGTCGGCTCCGGGTGGGATCTCGGCGGGCTCCCCGCCTGGCTCCTCCAGATTCCCGACATGCAGCTCCGAACCGCCAACCAGCCCTTCCTCGAGGCCTGCGGGCGGTATCTCACCGCTTTGGCCGACCAGATCAGACCCCGCCAGGTGACCTCCTCCGGGCGGGGGGGCTCGCTGCTGCTCATCCAGAACGAGTCGCAGTGGACCTGCGGCCTCGACGAGCTGGCCACCAAATACCTCGGCGAGCTCGCCCGCTACCAGCGCGAGAGCGGGCTCAACGTCCCCAAGATCAACGCCAACAACCTCTGGCAGTCGCACGCCGTCGAGGGCGAGATCGACGGCTGGGTCGGGCAGAGCGACATGCTGCGCACCCTGCGCGAGCTGAACATCGTCAGGCGTGACCAGCCCCGACTCATCATCGACTTCGGCGCCAAGACCCGCCCCGTCTTCGGTCGCGAGCCCGAGCCCGCGCCCTCGCCCGCCGTGGTCCAGCGCCGCCTGACCGAGATTCTCGCCGGCGGGGGGCAGTTTGTGCTCAACCCGTTTACTTCGGGTATCACCCCCGCGTTCTGGGGCGGGCAGGCGCCCGAGGGCGAAGGCGCCCACTACGCGCCGATCCAGGACCTCGCCTCGCCGCTCGATCCGCACGGCGTCCCCAGCCAGCACTACCCCCTCGTGCGACGCATTGCCACGTTCGCCTCGCAGTTCGGGCGCGTCCTTGCGCATCTTGACGCGGACCAGCAGCCGATCGTGCTCGACCCGACCCACGCGCCGGGCGGCACAACCCGCAGCTCCAAGCCCTCGATGCTCGCCCCGATCATCACGCCCGTCCGGGGCGCCCAGGGCGATATCGCCTTTATCTTCGCCAACGCTGAGGATGTCGAGGACAAGGCAGATCGCACTTCGCTGTCGCGCATCGGCCTGCTCATGCCCGACGGCATGACCCTGCCGGTCGATCTCGGGCGCCAGTCCGTCGCCTGGTGCCTGTTCGATGTCAACCTCAATGCGCGCGCCACGCTCGACTACTGCTCGCTCAACGCCTTCGGCGTCGTCGGCGATGTCTTCGTCTGCTACGGACCCGCGGGCGGTCGCGGATCGCTCTCGATCGACGGCGCCCCCGTCGAGGTCGATATCCCCCGCGGACGCAAGCCCATCGTCGAAGAGGTCGAGGGTGTCTTCGTCGTCGTCTGCTCGGAAGAGCTCATCGACCAGACGTTCCTCGCCGACGACGCGGTCTACGTCGGTGTCGCGGGCATCACCTCAGGCGGGCAGCCCGTCGAGGGCGAGAACAAGGTGTACGTCCGCGTCTCGAAGGGCGGCGCGGTCAAAAACATCTCGTTCAAGGACGATGAGCCTGCGCCCGCGCTGCCCAAGTCGGGCAAGACGAGCCTCGCCTCGCTCGAAGCGGCGCCCGCGAGCGACCAGATCTCGGGCGAGAGCCCGCGCTACGCCGCGATCTCTGGCCCGGCGGACCTGGGCGTGCTCGGCTCGCCCTACGGGTACGGGTGGTACCGCCTCAAGCTCAAGGGCGGCGCGGGCGGCAAGACCACCATCGCCGCCCCCCACGGGGGCGACCGCCTCACGCTCATCCTTGATGGCGAGCGGGTCGGTGTGCTCGGGCGAGGCGCCGACGCCCAGCCCACCATCACCCTCACGCTCAAGAAAGAGGCGCAAACTCTTGTCGTGCTCGCCGACAACATGGGACGGGCCTCGTCCGGGGTTGATCTGGCGGCGCCCAAGGGCCTGCCCGATCATCTCTACGAGGTGGTCCCGTTCAAGATGGGCAAGGCGAGTGTCGAGTCCGCCGACCCGATCGAGCCGCTGACGCACTTCACCCCGCTGATGAACATGCTGTCGGGGGACACGACCTCGCACAGCCGGATCACGTGGACATTCCAGCACCGGAAGAAGACGCCGCTGCTGATGCACATGCCAGCGCTGCCGGCGCGGTGTGTGATCGTGCTCAACGACGAGGCGTACCGCTTCCTGGAGGCGGGCGCCGCCAGAGAGGTCGTCCTCGACCACGAGGCGACCAAGCGCGGCGCCAACACGCTCCAGATCGTCCCCATGGTCGACATCATCGACCCGGATCTCGCCCAGGAGCAGGTCAGCGAGTTCACCAAGGCCATCGAGCAGACGGTGTTCCTTGAGGGGGCCAACGCTCTGACGCTCAAGGCGTCGTGGGCGTTCGCCAAGTGGGAGAAGCCCGCCGCGACGATGTTCAAGAAGGCGACCAAGGACACCAAGCCGACGGGGCCGACGTGGTGGCGGGCCACCTTCGACGCCATACTTGAGCCCGACATCCCGCTCGAGCTCGACCTGACCGGCCTGACCAAGGGCGTGGTCTTTCTCAACGGCGAGAACCTCGGGCGCTACTTTGTCAGCACCTGCGCAGGCGCAAGGGTCGGCCCGATCAACGCGATGCCCCTGCCCCGCTCGGCGCTCAAGGCCAAGGGCAACCGCGTGATGATCTTTGACGAGTGCGGCGGAACCCCGTCCCGGGCCAAGGTGGTGTACCGCGAGGGCGCCCGCCCGATCCGGGCGAGCTCGCCCGAGGCGTGAACCGAGCGCCGGGAGTTGTTGCGATGAACAGGCGTCTCTGGCAGGAGGCCGCGAGCTTCGCCGCCCGTGCCCACGCGGGCCAGACGCGGCGCGACGGGAAGACGCCCTACGCCGCCCACCCGTTCCGCGTCGCGATGACCATCCGCGATCTGTTCGGGTGCGATGACGACGCGTGCCTGGCGGGCGCGCTGCTGCACGACACCATCGAGGACACGCCCGTCGATTACGACGACATCGAAAAGCTGTTCGGGCGCGAGGTGGCGGACGTGGTCGCGGCCATGACCAAGGACATGCGCCTGCCCGAGCCCGACCGCGAGCCCGCCTACGACGAGCAGCTCACCAAGGCCGGGTGGCGGGCGCACCTGGTCAAGCTGGGCGACACGCACGACAACATGATCGACGCGATCGCGACGGGCAACCGCGGGATCAAGAAGATGCGCGCGCGGTGCCAGCGCGCAATCGCTATCGCCCAGCCCTCGCTGGGCAAGGAGCACGTCGCCCGGGCGATCGGTGTTCTCGAAGAGCTGCTGGGCGGGCTCGACAAGACCGGCGATTAGCGACAGGCGCTCACCCGCCCGGCGCGCCGAGCTCGAGGGTCATCTCCCCGATCCGCGCGTCGATATCTCGCAGTTTGAGCCTGATTTTTTCGAGCGAAGCCTCGGGCTCGGTTCCCTGCTCGAGGCGAACCGCCAGACGCACGCGCTGACGCGCCAGCTCGCCCAGACGCCCCGCCATGATGCGTGCGTTGCGCCGGTTGATCCCCGAGGACGTCGATATCGCGGTCGTTCTCGGGTCGCGAGCCGAACCCTGGGGGCCCGAGGTGCGCGGGCGCCCGCCGCGGACAAGCGGTTCCCGCCTCGGGCTCGATGCTGGCGTTGCGTTGGGGTCGATCCCGTCGGCGAGCCCCAGCTCGGCCTCGGCCCAGTCGTTGAGCGTGAGCCCAGCGCCCACAGAACCCTCGATGAGTCGGTCGGCGGCGCCAGCGCGGGCACAGCGCTGGGCGAACGCGCGGTCGAGGCGATCACGCGTGACGCGTGACTGCGACCCGAGCGCGCTGAGCGACCCGAGCGGGACATCAAGCGTGATCCGCTCGCCCGCGCGCTCGAGCGTGATCGTGAGCACATCGCCCGGGTCGTGCGAGACGATGATCGCCCCGAGATGTTCGTTGTTGCGCAGCGTGATCCCGTCGGCGGTCAGGATCACATCCCCCGGCTCGATCAGCTCGAACGCCGGGAAGTTCTCGACCGGCTTCTTGATCGGCACGCCCTCGGGCAGGATGACCTCGACGTCAAACTCGACCCCCATCCCCGCCCTGGGCGTGGACACGAACCGTTTGTACGCGACCCGCGCGACGCGCCGGTGGGCCTCGCTGTCGAGGTCGCCTTGAGCGAGCGTCGCCAGCAGGTCGTCGATCGAGACCCCCTGGGCCTTGCTCAACTCTTGCTCGCCCTCCTCGCGCGCGTCAAAGGTATCGGCGTCGAGGCGGGCCAGCGTCGCCTCGTGCGGCGGGGCCGACCCCATCGCCGGGGCGCCCAGAGCGAGAACCAGCCCGAGCATGATCGTGGGTGAGGGCATGCCGGGATTATCGCCCTCGCGATCGCTCCACGCCAGAGAACTTCAGGCTTCAAGCCCCAGGGCCAGCTCATCGGCGTTGGCTCGGAGCCATTGGCCCTTGCGGGCGATCGCCCCGAGGAATGCAGGCCCCGGGCGGCGCCCGCCCTGCCCGTCCGCCCCGACCCCGGCTGCGGCCTCCATGACCAGCGTTTCAGCCATCAGCGCCGGGATCGCCCGGCGGGCCGCCTCGCTCGGCGCTTCGTGATCGCTCTCGCTCGTGTACCCGCGCCACAGCGCCAGCAGGCGGCTCATGTCGGGCGCATCGGGCCACGAGTCCGGGTCGTCCCCGCCGCCCGTGAGCGAGAACTGCACGAGCCCCTGGGCCAGATCGCTCGCCAGCACGCCCATCCGGGCGGCGTCAAAGTCGATGACCGCCATCAGGCGCCCATCGCGGACGAGGGTGTTGCCCGGGTGCCAATCGCCGTGGATCACGCGCGACGGGCTCCGGTCGAGCCCGAGATCCAGCAGGGCGCCGTGGGTCCACGCGCTCAGCTCCGCGAGGCGTTCGCACGCCGGGCTCAGGGCGGGGTGGGCGTTGGTGAGGTGGGCGATGCGCCGCTGAACGCGCTCGAGCGCCGAGGTGCGATCTTCGGGCGCTGTCCAAGATGAGCTGTGCCCTTTGCTCAGGTGGTGGAGGCGGGCGAGCGCTCCGCCGGCGAGCCCCGCGACGCTTTCGGATCTGTCGGCGGGGTGCGCGTTGATGTACTTGAACAGCTCGTAGACGCGCCCGTCGAGCTGGACCATGGAGTTGTTCTCGTCGCGCGTGCCGAGCAGGGGGGCGACGGGGTAGCCCCGGGATTCGAGCCTGAGCTGGAGCCCGTGCTGGAAGGCCACGAGGTACGGATCGTCGCACGCGCGCGAGCGCCGCTTGAGCAGGAGCGAGCCGCGTGCGCACTCGATGAGCGCCTTGGGCGCGCCCGGGTCGCCGGCGCGCAGCTCGTGGATGGCGCTGACCTTGCCCAGCTCGTACCGGGCCAGGACCGCGCCGATCTCGGGCGTGGTCATCTGCTCGCGCTCGGGCGGGCGGGGCTTTGGAGCCGGGGTTGGGGGAGTGGGGGGCGCTTCGTCCATTGCGTCAGATTCCCCCGGAGACGCGCGCCCTACTCGGCGTTCTGGACCTGCTCTTTGATCCGGTCGATCTCGCCTTTGATCTCGACGATCAGACGCCCGATCCGCGCGTCCGGGCTCTTCGAGGCGATCGTGTTCGCCTCGCGCAGCATCTCCTGCGCCACAAAGTCCATCGTCCGACCCAGCGGGCGGTCGTCTTCGGACCGGATCAGCTCTGCGAAGTGGATCATGTGCTCGCCCAGGCGTGTGATCTCCTCGGCGATGTCCGTTTTTTCCGCGTACACCGCGACCTCACGCACCAGATCCCCCGGCTCGGCCCGGCGACCCGCCTCGTTGAGCAGCGCCTCGATCCGTTCTTTGAGCCTTCGCTCGTACTCGGCGACCACCCGCGGCGCCAGGGTCTTGATCTCTTCCAATCGCTCGACGATCGCCGCGTGACGGGTGATGAGCTCCTCGCCGAGCGCGATCCCCTCGCGCTGGCGCATCGCGATCAGGTGCGTGAGCGACTCCTCGATCAGCGGCATGCACGCGCGACGAGCGTTGGTCAGACGCTGCTCCTCGTCGGCCGGGGGCTGGAGTACGCCCGGCAGCTCGAGCAGGGCCGCCGCGTCGAGCGTCACATGCCCGGACGCGACCGAGGGGGCCGAGCGGAGCTGGTCGATGTAGCGCTGCAGGGCCTTCTGGTTGATGTTGTACGCTGCGGCCTCGCTCGTGTCGGTGCACTTGAGCGTCAGCGTGATCGACCCGCGGCTGAGCTTCGAGCGCAGCAGCGAATCCAGCGCGGGCTCGAGCCCCTGGAGCGACTCGGGCAGGCGCAGCGACACCTTGCAGTACTTGTTGTTCACCGAGCGCAGCTCGACGAAATAGTGGACGCCATTTTCCTGGGCCGAGGCGTCGCCGAACCCGGTCATGCTTCGGATCACACGCGATCTCCTCGTCCCGCGAGCAGCACGCGGGCAAGAGCAAAGTCTACAGGAGAGACGCCCCGCTCAGGGCGCCCCGTCGGGGTCCGTCTCGGAACTGGCGTCGGGGGCGTCTGCGGGCGTCTCGGCGTCGTTGCCCGTGCTTTCGGTCGCCGCGCCGTTCTCGGTTGCGGGAGCGCCCTCGCCCTCGACCTCGACCGATCCGGGGGGTGCGATGAGGGCGGGTCCGCCTCTGGGCGCATCGCTCGGGCGGACGGCGAAGTTCAGCGCGACCGCGACACCGAGATAGATGATGAACATCGCGATGGTGGCCATGGTGAGGGCGTCGCCGGTGCGGGCGCCGAAGGCGGTCTGTCCGGAGCCGCTGCCGCCCCCGCCAGCGCCGAAGGCGCCGCTGAGCCCGCCACCCTGGGGGCGCTGGATCAGCACCGTCAGGATCAGCACGACACAGACGACGAGAAACAGAGCCACCAGCAGGTTCAGTGTCAAGGACGCCATGCCCAGGGTCAGCACCATCGGTCGAATCTCCGGCGGGTCAGGTCCAACTCCGGGTCACACCCGGGCAGGTCAGGAATGCGGGTTCGCCCCGCAGCGCGAGGGCAATCGTAGGCCCCTCCGGGGGGCAAGCCGCCCGGGCATTGTCTATGGGCAGGCCCGGACGATGGCCCGGAAATCGTCGGCGTTGAGCGAGGCGCCCCCGATGAGCCCGCCGTCGATGTCGGGCTGGGCCATCAGCTCGCCCGCGTTGCCCGGTTTGACGGACCCGCCGTACTGGATCCGGGTTTCCTGGGCGAGTGCCGAGGAGAACATGGACGCGAGCAGGGCTCGGATGGTGGCGTGGGCGTTCTGGGCGTCGCCGGGCGTAGCCGTCATGCCCGTGCCGATCGCCCAGACGGGCTCGTAGGCGATCGTCACGCGGGCCATGTCGCCCGGGCTGACGCCCTCGAGCCCGGCTCGGATCTGTCGCTCATTGATCGCGTTGGTCTCGCCCGCTTGGCGCTGCTCGAGGGTTTCGCCGACGCAGAGGATGACATCGAGCCCGCTGTCGAGTGCTTTGCGGGCTTTGGCGCCGACGAGCTGGTCGGACTCGCCGATGACGTGCCTGCGTTCAGAGTGCCCGGCGAGGACGGTCTGGACACCGCAGTCGAGGAGCATGGCGGTGGAGACCTCGCCGGTGAAGGCGCCGTTGTCGTGCTCGGAAAGATCCTGCGCCCCCAGGCGCACCGCTGAGCCGGTTTCGCGGATCACGCGCCCGACCTCGAGCAGATACGGGAATGGAACAAACACCGCGACCTCAGCCCCCGGGCTATCGCCCAGGCGATCGCAGACATCGCGCGCGAGCGCTTCGGCCCCGGCGCGGTCGAGGTTCATCTTCCAGTTGGCGCCGACGGAGGGGGTGCGGGACATAGGCACGGATCTCCTCATTAGTTCTGAGCAATGGACTTGAGGCGTCGAATCAGCCCGTTCACGATCGGCGTCCATTCTTCGAGTGAATCCGCCTCATCCCAAAGCTGACGAAGTTCTGAGTTGTCTTGATTATCCCTGATGAACTCAATACATGCGGCGTACCGGGATGCGAGCCCCGGGAGCGCATCGGTCTTTCTCGCGCGCCCGAGCCAGCTTTGGAGGGGCTCTGCAGTTTCCTCGCCCGGGGCGCCACCGAATGCGCAGATCGCTTCTCCGGCTGCAAGACACATACAGGAATCTGGGGATTCCAAGTACTCTCGGCCAGCCACAATCCTTTCAACTCTCGCGATAAGGTTCTCGAATGGCTGTAGAGGGTTCTGACGCTTCAGGAAGCGAGGGCGATATCCGTCATCAAGATCGCCAAGCCAATCAAGGGCGTCGTCGTTCTCTAGATTTCCGATCCCCCAAGCACCCACGGCGACATTCTCCTACCCCTTCGGCCCAGACGCCCGGACCGCGTCGTCCATCTCGAACTTCTGGTCGTTCTTGCGGAACATCTGCGCCAGCTTGGTCGCCTGGGCCTTGTACGCGCCCTTGTCCGCCCAGGTGTTCTCGGGGCGCAGCACCTCGCTCGGAACGCCCGGCACGCTGGTCGGGACGCTGAGTCCGAAGAAGGGCTCGCTCTCGAACGAGCCGTTGTTGAGCGAGCCGTCGAGGATGGCCGTCACCATCGCGCGGGTGTAGGCCAGCTTGAAGCGGGCGCCCGTGCCGTAAGGCCCGCCGGTCCAGCCGGTGTTGAGCAGCCAGACGCTGGAGTTGTGCTGCTTGATCCGGTCAGCGAGCATCTGGGCGTAGGCGGCGGGGCTCCGGGGCATGAAGGGGCCGCCGAAGCACGGGCTGAAGTTGGGGATGGGCTCCGTCACGCCCGCCTCGGTGCCGGCCAGCTTGGACGTGTACCCGTTGATGAAGTAGTACATCGCCTGCTCGGGCGTGAGGCGTGAGACGGGCGGGACAACACCAAAGGCGTCGGCGGTCAGGAAGATCACACTCTTGGGGTGCGTGCAGACGCTCGGGATGGTCGCGCCCGGGATGAAATCGACCGGGTAGGTGACGCGCGTGTTCTGCGTGACGCTGACGTCGGCGAAGTCCACGCTCCGCGTTTTCTTGTCCATGACGACGTTCTCGAGCACCGATCCGAACCGCATCGCGTCCCAGATCTGCGGCTCACCCTCACGGGTGAGGTTGATGCACTTGGCGTAGCACCCGCCCTCGAAGTTGAACACGCCGCCCGGCCCCCAGCCGTGCTCGTCGTCGCCGATGAGCGAGCGGTGCGGGTCGGCGCTGAGCGTGGTTTTGCCGGTGCCCGAGAGGCCGAAGAACAGGGCGACGTTGGAGGGGTCGTCGATGGCGATGTTGGCGCTGCAGTGCATCGGGAACACGCCCTGGTCGGGCATGTCGTAGTTCATCGCGTAGAAGATGCCCTTTTTCATCTCGCCGGCGTACTGGGTGCCGAAGATGACGACGGTTTTCTTCTCGAGGCTCTGGGCGATGAGGATCGGGCTGTCCAGGCCCAGCTCCTTCTGCTGCGCCTCGGTCAGCGAGTGACACCCCGCGTTGATCACGGTCCAGTCCTGGCTCCACGACCCGTCGCCCGCGTCCGACGCGCTGCCCGGCTTGATGAACAGCGTCTCGGCGAACAGCGCGTGCCACGCGAGCTGCGTCACAACGCGCACACCCAGGCGGTGATTCACGTCGGCGCCCGCGAAGCCGTCGAACACGAACACCTCATCGAGCGAGTTCATGTATTCGGTAGCGATGCGCTGGGCGATGTCGAACTGATCGGGCGTGATGGGCTGGTTCGTCTTGCCCCACCAGATGTTGTCGTGGATCGCCGGCGTGTCTTCGAGCCACTTGTCCGTCGGCGACCGACCCGTGCGATCGCCCGTCATCACGACGAGCGCGCCGTTGTCGGCGAAGACGCCCTCGCCCCGCGCCAACGCCCGCTCGATCAGCTCCGGGGCGGACAGGTTGGTCAGCGCCCGGCTGGGCGCGAGATCGATCTGGTGTGCACTTGCGGTGGGCATCTTTACGCTCTCCTGACGGGACAAATAAACCCGAGCCCGTGGGGCGAGACCCCCGGACGCCGCCCCCGGGCGGCCTTGCCTGCTGAATGTCACCGGGCCAGGCGTTGACTGGTCAACGCTCGCCCCCGTACCGTAGCTGCCAAGGCGCCCCCGGGCCTACCGGGGCTGCCCACAAATGGTGGTCATAGCTCAGTTGGTTAGAGCATCGGGTTGTGATCCCGAAGGTCGCGGGTTCGAGTCCCGTTGGCCACCCTTAGCCCGCCCGGTCCCCCCGAACTCAGTCAGGGGGCCGGGCGGCGTGCGTTGGGCTCTCACGCATACCGATCCAGCACCGCCCGGGCCTGCCCGAGGTACCCGCCCCCGAACACCCTGACATGCACCAGCAGCGGGTACAGCTGGTAGATCGCCATCCGCTGCTCCCAGAACCCCTCGCGGATGCCCCGGACCTTGTTGTACCGATCCCAGAACGCTTCGCCGAACCCGCCGAACAGGTCCATCATCGCCAGATCGACCTCATCAACCCCGAAATAGCACGCCGGGTCGATCAGGCCCGCCAGGTGGCCCCGGTTCCAGAGCACGTTGCCCGACCAGAGGTCGCCGTGGACGAGCGAGGGCGTGGGGGCGGGTTCGAGGAGGGTGTCGAGCCGGTCGCAGAGGCGGTCCACCCGGCGCACGTCGATCGTGTCGAGGCGCCCCGCGTCTCGCGCCGCCCTGCCCATCGCCTGGAGCCTCCATCGCCCGAAAAACTCGGGCCAGGATTCTGTCCAGGGGTTGGGCTGGTGCAGGGGGCCGATGAGCGTGTCGCGTTCGAGCCCGAAGCGGTCGCTGGTGATTGAGTGCATCGAAGCGAGCACGTCTCCAAGGCGCGTCAGGCCCGCGTCGGAGGCGCCGCCGTCGTTGGGGATGTGCTCCATGACGAGCAGGTCGGGCTCGTCATGGATCACCCGTGGGATCGGGGCGCTGGTCCGCTCTTTGAGCAGGCGGAGCATGTACGCCTCGATATCTAGCGTGCCCCGGTCCGTCGGCGCCGCCTTGACCGCGACGCTCGATCCATCGCCCAGATCCGCGCGCCGGACATCACCAATGCTCCCGCCGCTGAGCGGGGTGAGCGAGAGCACACGCTGATCCAGGATGGCTTCGAGGCGCCGGGCAAGACCCATGCGTGCATGGTGGGGCAGGGCGCGTGCGGATGCAAGCCGCTCAGGCGGCGTCGGCCTTGGTCTCGGTATCGGAGTCAGGTTCGGTCTCGGGCGCTGGATCGGTGCTGGCGGGCGCCATCACCCGCGCCCGCCGGCATGTCTTGATCAGCGCCTGGAGGTCGCTGAGCACATAGCTCAGCCCCACGCCCTTGCCCAGTTGTTCAAGTATGCGTGAGGCGATCGCGCCGATCGGATCGAACCCGAGCGGCGGGGCCGACGCCGCCAGTTTCATGCAAATCTGGCGGCACCCTTCCGAGTTGTCCTCACGGATCGTCGTCTCAACCGCGATGATCTGAACGCTCATGTCCTCGATGAACCCCGCGATGAGTCCGGAGGAAGGGTCTTCCGGGCGGAGGGTGGACATCAGCGGCCCGGCATCGGAGCCACCGATCATGAACTCCGCGATCGCCCGCAACAGCTTCTCGTGCGTGAGCGGCTTGGAGACCAGCGCGTCGGCCCCGCCCGAGCGGAGCTGGTCCTTGGCGTGCTGGCTCGTGTCCGCCGTCACCATAAGCACCGGCGCCCGGACGCCAGCCTCGCGCAGGCGCGCGATCAGGTCCACGCCGCTGGTCTCTCCCATGTGCAGGTCGCACATCACCAGGTCGCACCCGCGCTGGGCGAGCTCGACGCCCTTGTCCGGGTCCGTGGTCGATTGCACAGACATGAACGACGGTTCGAGCAGCTTGTCAACGAGCTTGAGGTCCAGCTCGCAATCATCGATGTACACGATCGTGCCCTGGAGCTTGTCCGGCGAAACCTTCTCCAGGCAGAACGCCTCGGAGAGCAGGTCCAGGCTCATGTACTCGCGCGTGTCGATCTGGTGGTGGAACCGGATCCCGATCTCGTGAACCGTGCCCCCGATGTGCTGGCACCTGGTCACTTCGCCCTCGACCTCGACCGTGCCCATGGTCTGGTGCTCGAGCTCGACGGCGCAGCTCGAGCCCGGGTGGACAAAGGCGCTGTGCAGAACCGCCATCCCGCTGTTGGAGAGGTTGCGTGTCGCCACGGGCAGGCGCACCACCGTGCCCCCGGGGTGGCGCAGCTCGATAGTGACGGATTGCTGGCGGTAGCCCCAGCGGACGAACTCGCGATCGACCGTGTTCTTGGCGTTCTTGGCGTCCATCGCGTCGAGCAGACGGTTGAGCTCGTACCGCCCCGCGCGGATGGTGTTCATCGCCCCGTCGCCGCCCGCGTTTGAATCGCTCATCGATGCCGTCCTCCGGCGTCCCGCTCGGCGCGGTTCCGCTCCCAGAGAATCGGCTTTCTACCGACCAATATTGCGCTGGAGCCCACCCGTTCGGAGGCGCCATCCCGGGAGCCTCCCCCTGACCGGCACAGGTCGAACAACCCTGCGGCCAGCGTCCGAGATCAGACCCGACCTGCGGGCGGGTGGCGTGGAGACGCCGCTGCGGCTTCTCCACGATCGAGCGCCAATCGTGCAGAAGGCTAGCGCTGCCTGCACGCCACCCCTGCATCGGCACTGACCCGAGGACGGGTCAGCGGCACGCTTCAGAATCGAACGCCTACACGTCCAGGTTCTTGACCTCGAGCGCGTGGTCCTCGATGAACTTCCGCCTGGGCTCGACCTGCTCGCCCATCAGCACGCTGAACAGCGCATCCGCCTCGCCCGCCTGCTCCCAGTTCACCTGGTACAGCGTCCGCACCGACGGGTCCATCGTCGTCTCCCAGAGCTGCTCGGCGTCCATCTCGCCCAGCCCCTTGAACCGCTTGACCTCCATCCCGCGCCGCCCGATCTCGTGGAGCATCGTCAGGATCGTCGGCAGGTTCGCCGCCTCGAACACGCGCACGTCCTCGCTCGTGTCCTCGTCCTCGCTCTTCTTGGACTTTTTCTCGTTCTCCCACGCGTACTTCGCCGGCATCACCTCGCCCGTGATCGATTCCTCGCGCACTAACGCATAGTCGTCGATGTCCAGGCCGATCTCGGCGAGATCGTGGAAGATCTGCCCCAGCTCGCGGTTCTCGTGCAGCTCGCGGATCGTCGCGGTCTGGACAGCCTCGGTCTCGTCCTCGTCCAGGGTCTTGCGAGAGGCGTACGGGTCGTCGGTGTTCTCCTCGACCTCTTCCTCGATCACAGCGTCGTCCAGGCGCCAGCCCCGGGCCTCGACAAGCTCCATCGCCTCGCGCTCGGTCCACGCGTAAATGTTCGCGGCGCCAGCGCTGACCTTGTGCGTCGGCAGGCGCCCGTTGCCCTCCGGGTCGTTCGAGCGCGACGAGAGCAGGTCGGCGAACCGGACGCCGCGCCGCTCGGCGATCTCGACGAGCTCCTCCAGACGCGAGAGCAGACGGATCGCCTTTTTCAGGTCCGTCCCCTCGATCCGGCGCACCGTCTGGGCCTCGGGCACGCCCGAGTCGTCCTCGACAATATCACGCACCACCAGCGTCGAGCCCTCGAGCCCCAGCTCGGTCAGCACCTCGGACATCTCCCTCTCGTTGACGACGTACCGGCTCGTCTTGCCCCGCATGATCTGGTACAGCGGCGGCTGCGCGATGTAGATATTCCCGCGCCGCACCAGCTCCTGCATCTGGCGGAAGAAGAACGTCAGCAGCAGCGTGCGGATGTGGCTCCCGTCCACATCGGCGTCGGTCATGATGATGACCTTGCCGTAGCGCAGCTTGGTGTGGTCAAAGTCCGCCCCGATGCCGCAGCGCAGCGCCGCGATCAGCGTCCGGATCTCCTCGAAGCCCAGGACCTTGTCGATGCGGGCACGCTCGACGTTGAGCAGCTTGCCCCGCAGGGGCAGGATGGCTTGGTTCTCGACGTTGCGCCCTTGCGTCGCGCTGCCGCCGGCGGAATCACCCTCGACCAGGAACAGCTCGGCCCGGTCCACGTCCTTGGTCTTGCAGTCGCGCAGCTTGTGCGGCATCGAGCCCGAGTCGAGCGCGGTCTTGCGCCGCGTCAGCTCGCGGGCCTTGCGGGCCGCCTCGCGCGCCTGGGCCGCGATGATCCCCTTGAGGCACAACCGCTTGGCCTCGCCCGGGTTCTCTTCGAGCCAGTTGCCCAGCGCCTCGCCCACCGCCGACGAGACAAACCCCTCGACCTCCGGGTTGAGGAGTTTTTCCTTGGGCTGGTTGTTGAACGCCGGCTCGGGCAGCTTGACCGAGACAATCGCGATCAGCCCTTCGCGCAGGTCGTCGCCCGTGGGCGTCGGGTCTTTCTCCTTGATGATCCCCGACTTGCGGGCGTAGCTGTTGAGCGTGCGTGTCAGCGCGACCTTGAAGCCTTGCCCGTGCGTGCCGCCATCGACGTTGTTGATGTTGTTGGCGAACGTCAGCAGCAGCTCGTTGTACCCGTCGTGATACTGCATCACGACCTCGCACACGAGCGACTCCGCCTCGTTCTCCTTGCGCAGGTACACCGGGCTCGAGACCGGCGTCTTGCCCGTCATCAGGTGGTGCGTGTACTCGAGCAGCCCGTTCTCCGCGTGGAACGTCTCGTTGCGAGGCTTGCCGTCCGCCCCCACACGCTCGTCCGTCAGGCGGATCGTCACGCCCGGGTTCAGGTACGACAGCTCGCGCAGGCGCGTCGCCAGCGTCTGGAAGCTGAACGTGGTGTCGTCGAAAATCTCCGGGTCCGGGCGGAACGTGACGCTCGTGCCCGTCACGCGGGCCGAGCCCTCCGGGATCGCCCCGACCACATGCACCGGCTGGACGACCACCCCCCGCTCGAACGTGATCTTGTAGACCTCGCCGGCGCGGTACACCTCGGCCTCGAGATACTCGCTGAGCGCGTTGACGCAGCTCACGCCCACGCCGTGCAGCCCGCCCGAGACCTTGTACGCGCTGCCCTCTTCGCCAAACTTGCCCCCGGCGTGCAGCTTGGTCATCACGATCTCGATGGCCGACTGCCCGTCGAGCGACGGGTCGTCGCTCTTGATCGGCTCGACGGGGATGCCGCGCCCGTCGTCCGTCACGGTGCACGACCCGTCGGCGGCCACGGAGACCGTGATCGTCGTCGCGTGCCCGGCCATCGCCTCGTCGATCGAGTTGTCCACCACCTCGTACACCAGGTGGTGCAGCGCGTTGAGCCCGGTGCCCCCGATGTACATCCCCGGACGCTTGCGCACCGCCTCGAGCCCCTCGAGAACCTTGATCTGGTCCGAGGAGTACTCGCTGTCAACATGCCCGATCGATCCGTTCCCGTTGTTCTCGCTCATGCGCGTGGGTATCCCGTCGTGAAAGCCAGACCCTCGCCCGGATGTGTCGCAGGGCGCTCGCCGGCGTCGCCCGAACCCGGGCGATCCGAGGCCCCACAGAGAGCCTCCCGACGACCCTGAATCATAGGTCGCCCGCCTCGCTTTGGCCCCCCAGACCGGCGTTCATTTCACCCCCTGAACGCCCTCTGACGCTCCCGCATTCGCTAGGGTTGGGACGCATGAATGATGGCTCCAGCCCAGCCCATGATTTCCGTCGATTGGTGTCGATCTCGGACCGCTCCGGGGGTGAGTTCGCCGGCGCCAAAATCTTCAGCCCCGGATCTCTGCTCATCGTGATGGGGCCTCTGGTGGCTGTCGGGTTGATGTCGGTTGTCTATGTCGTACTCGGCTCGTTCGCGCCACTTCCGAGCTGGGGGCGTTTCGCGATTCTCCCGGTCGGGGTGCTGGTCGGCACGTTGCTCGTCGCCCGGTACCAGCCCCTGAGAAAGCCCGACCACTCGCTCGGGTCGGCGTTCGCGACGGGCACCGACACCCGGTACCGCTTGCGTCTCGTGGTCCCCAAACAGCGCGAGATCAAGGGGCGCCAGGCCTGGTTCGCTCGGAGCATCTCCGACGAGCCGGATCCGGACGAGACCGAGCTTGAGTCTCGCGCCTGCGGGTTCGAACCGATCATCGTCCGCGCCTGGTTCGGCGCAAAGCGAGGGGGCGCCTACGCGCTCACCATGCTGGCCTGCACGCTCCTGGTCTTTGGCGCAATTACGGTCGCGATCATGCTCACCGTCCCCTCGCTCAGCGCGTGGGCCAGCAGCGGGCTCTCGATGGGGCTGTCGGGCATCCTCTTCGCAGGGGTCGCCGCTGCGCTGGTCCTTACCGAACTCGCCTTGCCAACCTACTTCCGCCTCTCGCCCGGGCGTCTAGATATCTTCGCGTACCCATTCATGGGACGCTCCAAGCCCAGGGTCCGCACCTACGACCTGCGCCGCGTGGGCCTGTGCGTCCACCTCGGCGTCTGGGCGGCCGCGCTCGAACCCGAACGCCCGTTCGAAGGCGAGCACGAGCCCGAGATGGTCAGGTCCAAGGCGTGGCCGTACAACAAGACCCGGGCGCCCGATCGCCGCCCGGAGCACATCAGCCTCGGGCTCATCCCGCGCCGGCGCGAGTTTGTTTGCAAGCTCTTCCAAGCGGCCCGGACGGACGAACCAACCCCGCCCCTGCCCGAGCGCGAACTCACGGGCTGAATCCTTACGGCACGATCTCGACGATGCTCGCGCCCTCTTCGAGCAGCTCGTACAGCAGCGCGATGTCGTCGTCGTACATGCGCACGCACCCCATCGATTCCTGGCGCCCGACCGAGTCGGGCTCGATCGTGCCGTGCAGGCCGTAGCCGACGTACACGGCGTCATCCCCGAGCCCGTCGAGCCCGATCCAGAACTCGCCGATCGGGTTGTCCGGGTCGTTGCGTCCGTACCGATCGCTCGGGTCGCGCGGGTTGACCCACGCCGGGTTCTCCAGCTTGGCGTTCTGGCGCACCACAAACCGCCCGACCGGCGTCGAATCATCCAGCCCCAGCCCGACCGGGCGCGAGGTGATAAAGACCCAGCGCTCGGGCTCGTCGGGCGGGCCTTGGTAGATGTCCACGCGGTACTCGCCCTTGTGGACGACCGCGTGGAAGGGGCCGCGCACGAGCTTGAGGCGCTGCCCGGTGCGGATGCGCTCGGGGCGGTCGATGCCGTTGATGCGCTGGATGAGCTTCCAGTGGACGCCCAGCTCGCGGGCGCGGGTGATCTTGGCCAGCGAATCGCCCG
>JAJRXR010000065.1 GCA_024276195.1 Planctomycetota bacterium | reverse complement strand
TCGAGATGGGGTCGTAGAAGCGTCCGTCGTTGTTGGCCTGCGAGCCGACGAGCTCGAGGTAGGCGGCCTGGGTCGAGGTCTGGATGTTGAAGTCGCCGCCGAGGATGAAGCTCCAGCCCGCGGGCAGGTTCTCGGCGTCGGTGCGGATGGCCTGCGCCTCGACGAGGCGCCTGGCCTGATCGGAACTGCCCGAGCCAGCCTTCATGTGAGTTGAATAGATGGCGACGACGGCCTCGTCGCTGTCGTAGCCGATGAGGCGGACGTCGTAGCGGTTGACATCGCGGGGGTGGTTTGGCGCGCCCGAGCCCTGGCTGACGACGGTCTGGCCCAGGAAGGTGACGCGGCTGGTGCGGTAGAAGAAGGCGTTGTCGGTGTCGTTGCCGTTGACAAAGGTGGCGCCGACCCAGTCACCCGGCGAGCCCGGGGCGCTGTTGAGGATGGAGACGAGTGCGTTGACGCCCGTCTGCGAGAGCATCTCCTGCACAGCGATGACGTCGGGAGACATCGAACGCCCCTCGAACGAGCCATAGAAGCTGGTCTCGAAGGCGGCGTTGCGACCGCCGGCGTAGTTGGTGATGTTCCAGACGACGACGCGGAGGCCGTCGCCCAGGGCGGCGCCCGCCAGGACGCTGGTGCACAGGACGCTCAGGAGCAGGCTACGGGTACGCATGGATCGGTCTCTCTGGAAGGGGTGGTCCGTGAGTGTACGCGCCGGGGGGGCCTGCGCCTCACGCCGATTTGATGAGTCCGAGAAGATGGGCGCCTGCTGGCGCAGAGCGCGGGGTGGGCGAACGCCGACCATCACCAAAACCGAGCCGGGAGCGCGAGCGACCTAGGGACGCCAACGCGAAACGGTCGCGATCACGCCCCCGGGTCGCTTGCGCTCCCGGCTCAGCTTTATCCGCCCGCTCAGGGGCTTACGGGCAGCCAGCGCCGAAGCTGGCGAGGAAGGCCGTGACGTCGGAGAAGTCGAAGGAGCCGAAGGGCGGGGCCAGGTCTGCGGCGGGGTCCATGGCGCCGAAGGCGACGAGGAAGGCGGCAACGTCGGAGAAGTCGAGGGAGCCGAAGGGCTCGGCGAGGTCGGCCTCGTTGCACCCGGCGGTCCCCGGGACGGGCAGGTCGATGGCGATCGAGCCGGGCGAACCGGTGCGGAAGAGGCCGAGGGTCGCGGAGCCGGGCTCCGGGGCGGCGGAGGCGTCGAACCAGTAGTTGTACATCGTGCCCCAGCGCAGGGCGTTGGAGTTGGCGTTCTCGGCGAAGGTCTGGGGGCTGGACCATGTGACAGAATCGGCGGCGACGCTGATGGTCCAGTCGGTGTTGTCGAAGGCCTCGCCCGAGTGGTAGTCAACGTCGTTGAAGCCGGCGCCCGTGACGCTTACGCCCGAGGGGATGGGGATGGAGAACGAACCGCCCGAGCGGTGAGAGTTGAGGTTGAAGACGGCGTACTCGTAGCGGAAGGTGCCGTCGCCGTTGTCGGAAACCTTGGCGGCGGCGATGAAGCGTCCCTCGCCCGGGACGTCGGCGTTGATGATCTCGACGGAGGCGTCGTTGTCCTGCCAGGCCTGGATGGCGGGGATCTCGCTGAACATGGGGCCGGTGGGGTTCATGGATGCGCCGCCGCCGGAGACGTTGACCCGGCGGTAGGAGGCGTTGTTCATCGCGTTGCCAGCCGGGGCGTCGTCGGCTCCGACGTAGACGCCCTCCATGAAGTAGAGCGCGCCCGCAGTTTGCAGGTCGGCGATCTCAGCCTGGAGACGACCGGCGATGGCGCTGCCTCCGACGCCTGTGATGCCCGGGATGGCGCCCGTGTAGGCGTTGATGGCGCCTCGGGGGCCGAGGTTGGACTGGCTGGCGTTCCAGCCGGCGGAGTAGACGTCGAGGCAGCCCGGGCCAAGACCGGAGCCGGCGTTGCACGAGCCGCAGACCCCGCCCTGCTGGGCGGCGCAGCAGGCGTGCTTGCCCCAGGACATGCCGATCTGTTCGAGGCGCCCCGAGGCGAGGCGGTAGAGGTTGAAGGCGAGCACGGGCGAGCCGTCCCAGGAGAATCCGAACTGGAGGTCCTGGTCGCCGATGTTGCAGGTGAAGCTGTCGCCGATGAAGGCGCGTCGGGTTCCGACGGGGCCGTAGGAGTTGATCTGGTTGATGCTTGAGAGGGTGACGTCGGGGCCGATGAGGCCTCGCTGGACGTCAATGCTCTCGTCGGCGAGGGCGAGGCTTTGGGCCAGGGCGGGGCCAGAGCAGATCGCGCCGACAATGGCGCCCATGAGAATCGTTCGGTACCGCATGTCTCTCTCCTGTGTGGGGATGAATCGCAGGTCGTCCGCGCCAAGCGTACCGGAAGACCGGGGCGGCTTTCTACCCCGCTGTTGAGAGGATGGGGCTTGGCGCCCGCAGCGGGGCGGTCTGGGACGAAATAAGGTGCATTTTGGCACGAATCAGATACGCTGCGGGCGTATCGGGTGGTTGGGGTGGGAGCGGCGTGCATCCCACCCGGACCGGGCGGCGTCGTCTCTGGAGCCGTCTCGCTTGCGCGCCGGGGAGATTTGAGATGATGAAGATTTCACTGATGGTCGGGTGTGTTGGCGCGCTGGCGATGGCGAGCGCAGGGGTCCAGGCGCAGAGCTCGGCGCCCGCGGACGAGCGGTCCGGGTTTGACGCCGGTGAGCGCGGGACCGCCTTCTTCGCCTCGGGCGTGGAGATGTTCGCGTGGGACACGTTCCAGCTCGGCGATGATGCGCTGGCGATCGTCGGCACGGCGCCGCCGAGCTTTGTCGGCGTGACGGGCAATGTGCCCCAGGTCGGTGTCGGCCCCGAGATCGAGTACGGGCAGGACGGCATCCTCTATGTCGCCGACACGGGCGACAACACGCTTCTGCATCGCCTCAACCCGGACACGGGCGCCTTTCTGAGCACCCTCACGCTCACCTTCCCGCCCGAGGGCGACGTGATCACCTCGATGGAGTGGATCGAGGGCGAACTCTGGGTCGGGCTCACGACCGAGAACGGCGGCGGCGCTTTCAACACCTTCCTGAGCACCGTTAATCTCACGACCGGCGTGGTCACGGTCCAGGGCGACACCGGCATCAACCGCCCCTTCGGCGGGCTCGCGTGGCCGGGCGGGGTGTTTGTCTACGCGATCACGGCGGGAGGCTCCAACCCCCAGCTCTACGCCATCCAAGCAAACGGGTTCGCGACGCTGATCGGGACGGTCATGGAGGGCGGCGTCGCGGCGCCGGGCATGACCGCGCTCGAGTTCGGACCCGACGGGCAGCTCTACGCCCTGCCCAACGTCCAATCTCCGAACCCGGGCGACCTCTACCTGATTAACCCGCGCACCGCCCAGGCGGTCAACCTCGGCCCCACCGGCAACACGGGCCTCGTCGCCCTGACCAGCCGCCTCCAGTGCAACGACGCCGACCTCGCCCCGCCCTTCGGCGTGCTTGACTTCACCGACGTGCTCGAGTTCCTCACGCAGTTCGGGATGGGCTGCCCATAAAGCCTGCGGGCGGGCATACAACCGAGCCGGGAGCGCCAGCGACCCAGGGGCTTCTCAATGCGTACGCCTCCGCGCTCTCGGCGTACGTCTACATCCGCCAGACCGGGGTCGCTGGCGCTCCCGGCTCGGCTTTGGTGATGGTCAGACCACAAACCCACTCCCCCCCAACCCCTCCTCAACCCGCCCCTTCCACTCCTCGAACCCTTCCTTGCCCATCAGGCCGAACGTCGCTTTCTTGCCCGTCTCGACGGCGGGCTGGTTGTACGCGTCCACGCCGAGCATGTGCCCGGCGTAGGCCGTCGCGATCTGCCAGAGCGCGATGAACTCGCCGATGTGCTGCGCGTCGATGCGCGGGAACCTGATCGTCAGGTTGGGGCGTTGGCTCTCGACGAGGGCGAACTCGGTGGCGCGCTTCTCGCTGTTGAGCAGCGTGGTCATGGACGCGCCCTCGAGGTACGCCAGGCTCTCGACGCCGAGGCCCGCGGGGATGGTGATGTCGGCGTCGAAGTCCTCGACCTCAAGGAACGCGAAGACCTTGTCGTTGGGGCCTTCGCGGTAGAGCTGGACCTGCGAGTGCTGGTCGGTGGCGCCGAGGGCTTTGATGGGCGTGAACCCGGCGTACACCACCTCGCCATCGACGGAATACTTCTTGCCCAGGCTCTCGGCCCAGAGCTGGCGGAACCAGTCCGCCATGAGGTACAGCGAGTTCGCGTAGGGCATCATCACGTGGTTGGGCTTGCCCTTGCGGGCCGCGAGTTCGCACAGGAGCGTGGCGAGCATGGCCGCGGGGTTTTTGGAGAGGTCCGGGTCGGAGCAGCGTTGGTCCATGACGCCAGCGCCGTCGAGCAGGCCTTCGATGTCAATCCCGCACATCGCGGCGCTGAAGAGCCCGACGGGGCTGAGGGCGCTGAACCGCCCGCCGACGCCCTCGGGAACCGGCAACGTCGCGTAGCCCGCCTCGTCGCAGATGGCGCGCATGGTTCCCTGCTCGGGGTCGGTGATGGCGACGACGTGGTCCGAGGCTTTCTTGCCGACCTCACGCGCGAGCATGTCGCGGACGATCATGAACCCGGCGGCGGTCTCGGCCGTCTCGCCCGACTTGCTCACGATGTTGTACAGCGTCTTCTTGGGCGGGCAGACATCCATGACCGCGCGGAAGTTCGCCGGGTCCACGTTGTCAATAACAAACAACCTCGGGCAGCCATGTCTTGTGGAGGGGGGGGCTTCCAGCCCCCCCGAGCGACCAGGCTTGCCCCCGCCCTTGCCCTGCGCCATCAGGTTCCACGTGGGCGCGTTGAGCGCGCTCTGGAGTGCGATGTTGCCCAGCGCGCTGCCGCCGATGCCAAGAACAACCAGGTTCTCGAACCTGCCCTCGCGTTCTTTGACGAGTGTGTTGATGGCGCCAAGATGTTCGGCACGCATGGGGTTGTTCCAGAGTTCGCGCCAGCGTTCCCAGCCGCTGCCGCGGGTCTTGGCGAGCGAGGCGGTGATGCTCTTGGCGGCGCTCTCGGCGTCCGAGCCCGGGCCGAGGCGAGCCGGGTCAAGCCCGTGCTCGCCCACGCGGTCTCGCAGACAGTTGGCGTAGTTGATGGTCAGCATGGGGGCAGGGTACACCCTCGCGCTTTCGGGCGGCGGGGGTCTTGAACGCGACGCCCGCGCGCCGCTAAACTTCGAGACCAGGCGTCGCCTGAGGGGAGAGAACCATGCCGTTTCGAGCCATTGTCGTGACACTTGTGCTGCCGCTGGCCCTGGCCCGGGGCGAGCCCACACCCGAGCTGGCCAAGTTCACGCCCAGCGCCCCCATCGTCAACGGGCTCTTCGCGGACACCTGCGATCTGCACGGGGGCCTGGCGATCTTCGGCGCCTCGGGAGTGCCGATTGTGGACGCCCCGGGCTCGGCGTTCCTCTTTGACGCCATGACCGGGTCCCAGCTCGCCGAGTTCCCGCTCCCGTCCGCACTGCCCAACAAGCAAGAAGTCGTCGGCGTCGCCCTGGGCTCCGACCGGGCCATGGTCGGGACGATCACCGACACCCTCCCGACCTACCGCCCGCTCGTGTACCTCTTTGATACGACCGATCCGATGAGCCCCGCGCTCGTCACGACGATCATCCCGAGCGACGTGGAGTTCAACGACGACTTCGGCAGGGCCATGGCGATCGACGGGACCACCGCCCTCGTCGCGGCGCCCGCCGCCGACGACAACGGCGCGCTCTCTGGCGCCGTCTACATCTTCGACACCACCAGCGGCGCCGAGCTTGGAAAGCTGCTCGCCTCCGACGGACAGGCCATCGACCAGTTCGGCTTTAGCGTGGACATCGACGGGACGATGGCCATCGTCGGCGCACGCTGGGAATCCACGCAGGGCGCCAGAGCGGGCGCGGCCTACCTGTTCGATATCACCGACCCCGCCAACCCCGTCCAGACCGCCAAGCTGCTCGGCTCGGAGGTCGGCGCCGACGACATGTTCGGCTTCAGCGTCGCCATCGACGGGGGCTTGGCCCTCGTCGGCGCCATCTTCGACGATGACCTGGGCCACGACTCGGGCTGCGCCTACGTCTTTGACATCACCGACCCGTTCAACCCCGTCGAGCGCGCCAAAATCACCACCACCGACGGCAACGCGACCGACGACATCGGCTGGGACGTCAGCCTCGAGGGCGCCACCGCGCTTATCACCGGGCGCACCGACGACGACCTGTTCCCGGGCGGGGGCAGCGCGTACCTCTACGACCTGACCGACCCCGCCAGCCCCGACGAGCTGTGCAAGATCACGCCCTCCGACGGGCACGCCGGCCAGGTCTTCGGCTGGTCGGGCGACCTGGACAACGGCCTCGCCCTCATCGGCGCCAGCATGGACGACGCGCTGGCGGACAACGCGGGCGCGGCCTACCTCTTCGACGCCTCGCCAGCCCCGACCGGGTGCAACGACGCGGACTTGGCCGAGCCGTTTGGCGCTCTCGACTTCACCGACGTGATCGCCTTCCTCACCGCGTTCGGCGCAATGGACCCCGCCGCCGACCTGGCCGAGCCGTTCGGCGTGCTCGACTTCACCGACATCATCGTCTTCCTCACAGCCTTCGGCGCCGGGTGCCCATAAGTTGGCGCAACCAACGGTGAGCATGCGGGCAGGGGAGCGGTCGCCAGCATCTTGGAGGCGAGGGCTTCCAGCCCTCGCGCCACGTCGCCCACCAAGCCCCGAGCGCCAGCGACGGATTTCTTCCCGTGTGAGTCCATGACGCGGAAACCCGGCGCTGACGCTCGGGGCTTGAAACCTGGGTCGCTTGCGCTCCCGGCTCGGTGGTGGGCGGTTCTGTGCTACCGTCACCCAACTTCGGGAGGAGCCACATGCCGAGTCTTTCTTTGCCCACGCGGTCAGTCCGTCTCGCCCTTGCCTCGTTCGTGCTCGCTGGTGTTGCGGCGCTCGCGGACGCCGAGCATGTTGAGCTGACGATCGCCCTCAGCGCCGTCCCGGGCGACATCGTCACTACCCTCGGCGGCGCGACCGCCACCGTCATCTTCGACACCGACGCCTCGCCCATCGACAGCACCGCCCAGTCCGTCACCTTCGCGGGCGTCGCCGGTCGCATCGACGGCGTGCTCTTCGCGGTCGATCCCGTCACCAACCCGTCCGCCGCCAACCCGGCGCCCGTGCAGATCACCGGCCCGATCGACGGGAGCGAGCTGGTCTATTCGCAGGCGGGCGATCGGAACATCATCGTGCGTCTGTTCCTGGGCGACGCGACGGTGACGCTGACGGTCTTCAGCCCCGCGGGCGTGTTCTCGCCCGCGATGACCTCGCTGCCCGATATGCCCACCGCCTACGTCGTGCAGGACGAGACGGACTACCGCGTCTTTGGGAACCTGCTGAGCAACGGGCTGGGCGTCTTCGCGAGCATCGACCGCTCGGGCGCGTTCGTCATCGCGATCGGCGGCGTCAGCTACAACGCCCGCCTCGTCAGCGCCCCGGTGCTCCCGCCGTGCAACGAGGCGGACCTGGCCCAGCCCTTCGGGCAGCTCGATTTCGACGACGTGCTCGCCTTCCTCATCGGCTTCGGCGCGATGGACCTGTCTTCCGACCTCGCGACGCCCACCTGCGTGTTCGACTTCGCCGATGTGCTCGCCTTCCTCACCGCCTACGGCGCCGGGTGTCCGTAGCGCCTTTCAGAGCCGGGAGCGCCAGCGACCCAGGGCTGATCGCCTTTGCGCCCTCTTGATCCTGCGGGTTCACCAGCGAGCGATGGCGCCTACGCTCGGGCATGATCCACCCTTGGCACGAAGTCACCCCCGGCGTACCCGGAAAGAGCCTCCCGCACCACTTCCGCGCCATCATCGAGATCCCCAAGGGCTCCTCGAATAAGTACGAGCTCGACAAGTCCACCGGCCTGCTCCGCCTCGACCGCGTCCTGCACAGCGCCGTTTACTACCCCGCCAGCTACGGCTTCGTCCCCCAGACCCTCGCCGAGGACGACGACCCGCTCGACGTGCTCGTCTTCTGCACCGAGAAGATCCCGCCCCTGTGCGTCTGCGACGCGCGGGCCATCGGCGTGATGACCATGATCGACGACGGGCAGCCGGACCACAAAATCGTCGGCGTGCTGTGCGACGACCCGGAGTTCGCCGACTATCAGAAGGCGAGCGACTTCCCGAGCCACACGTTCAAGATGCTCAAGCGGTTCTTCGAGGACTACAAGATGCTCGAGGGCAAGGCGGTGGAGGTGGACGAGATCATGCCAGCCGAGGCGGCCGAGGCGATCATCGACGATTCGCTCCGGCGCTACAGCCAGGCCAGACGCCAGGGCGCCATGGTCGGCCTCTGAGCCCCGCTCCCTCCCCCGGAGGCGGGGGCTTCCAGCCCCCCCGCGCCACCCGCGCCACTCTTCAAGCCCCAAGCGTCAGCGCCGGGTTCATTGTGCGCAGGTCTCGCGAAGAAACCCGGCGCTGACGCTTTGGGCTTGAATCGGCGATTCAATCGGGGCTGGGGGGCTGATACCGCTCAGTCGTTCGCCCGCTCAGTGGCGAGCGCTATGCGGACCTGCTCGAGGAAAGCCTCGATCTCGAAGGGCTTGAACAGAACGCTCTGGAGCCCTTCCTGGCTGGCGCGGACGATGGAGTGGTGCGGGTCGTAGCCGAAGCCGGTCATGAGGATGACCCGGGCGCAGGGCGTGTGCTTGCGGGCGGCGCTGAACACCTCGTACCCGTTGCGGTCGGGCATCTGGATGTCGGAGATGATCAGGTCGTACGGCGCCTGCTCGCCCGAGGCGATGGCCTCGAGCGAGGTGATCGCGTCCTGGCCCGACTCGAAGACCTCGACGCTCGCGCCGCGGTGGGTGAGAATCTCGCCGATGATCTTGCGGATCTTGGGCGCGTCGTCGGCGATGAGGATGCGCTTGCCCACGAGGACCGGGTCTTTCTCGCGGTGGAGCATGGCGCGGTCAACACCCAGGATGGTCTGCGGCCCGGAGGCGACGTTGCGCATCCGCGAGCGGATCGCCTCGACATCATCCATGATCTGGGCGATGTGCTGGGTGGTCTCCGGGTCGTGGGCCGCCTGACGCAGCCAGTTCACCTCCGACGCGATGTCCTCGAGCGGATCGCTCAGCTCCCCGGCGAACCGGCCGGAAACATCCTCGTTCGTCGTCGATCGCTCGGCGACCAGCAGGTCGAGCATGTGCAGCGCCAGGGCGATGTGCCTCGCGAAGATCTCGACAAACTGGCGGTCCTCGTCGGAGAAGGCGTTGGACCGCTTGGACTCGATGTCCATCACCCCGATGATGCGGTCCTGCAGGCGCAGCGGGACCGTCAGCGAGCTGTTCGCCCCCGCCAGCCCGGGCAGGTACCGCTCGTCGGTCGCCGCGTCGTGGCAGATGTAGCTCACCCCCGTCTTGGCGACCATCCCGGAAATCCCCGAACCATCGGACTCGATGAACAGGTCCAGGTCCTGGATCTCCTGCGGCAGCCCCGACGAGACGATCAGCTCCAGCTTCTTGCGCCGATCGTCGATCAGGAAAATCGCAAAATGGTCGAAGTGCAGGATCTCGCGCGTGTACCGGACGATCTTCTCTTCCAGGAGCTGCAGACGCTCGAACGAGTTGAGCTTGCGCAGCTCGTCCGTGTCCAGACGCACCAGCTCGTACCCCGCCTTGTCGATCGCGTCCATCTTCCGCTGCGTCTGACGCGCCTCGGTGACGTCACGGACTACGACGGCGATGCTTGTCAGCTCGCCCGCGCCTCCCTCCGAGCCCGACTTCGTCACCGGGGTGACGTAGACATCCAGGCTCCGGGCGGTCTCGGCACAGGTGATGTCGAACTTGCACGAGAGTGATTGTGGTGAGACCTGAGGGTTCTCCCGCAGGCACGCGCTCAGGTGCCCCGCCGCGTCACGCGAGACCGATTCGATCCGCGTTCGGCACTCATCACTGAATGCGCGATAATAATCGTTCGCCCACAGGATCCGACCCTCGGGCGAGCCCAGGCAGATCCCCTCTCCCAGACAACGCAGCAGCGTGCGCGCGTGCTCGGAATCCACCCGGTCCAACGCGTCGGCGGGATTCTCGGGTGAGCCCGCGGGCGCCCCGGACCCCGCCCCGGGATCTGTCTTGGGACCGGGAGCGAGCTCGACAACGTAGTCGCTCCCGAGCGATCGGCGGATGCGCTCGGCATCCGCCTCGGTCCCGTCCACCAGCACCAGCCTCGGGTGGGGACGGGTCATCGTTGACTGACGCCCTCGATGAGCATTCATTCAGTCTAGCTCCGGCACGGCGGGAAACCGCCTTTCTGCGAATGCGATTCCAACTCTGACTCTCCGCACTCCGTATCGGCTCGGTTCCTGCTGGTATCGTGTACCAAAGATGATCCTCGTCCGAGAAATCTCGAAGTCCTTTGGGCGGGTCCGGGCCGTCCGGGGTGTGAGCCTTGAGCTGCCCACCGGGCAGGTCGCGGGCCTGCTCGGGCCGAACGGGGCCGGAAAAACCACGACCATCCGCATGATTACGGGCGTTCTGCCCCCGGACACGGGCAGCGTCTCCATCGCCGGCGCCGACATGGGCTCCCAGTCGATCCGGGCCAGACGCCAGATCGGGTACCTCCCCGAGTCCGCCCCGCTCTACCCCGAGATGACCCCCCTGGGGTACCTCGATTACCGGGGCAAGCTCTTTGGCCTGGACCGGAGGGCTCTGAGGCGGGCCGCCCAGAAATCGCTCGATCGCTGCCGCGTCGGGGCCATGGCCCGCAGACGCATCGGAGCCCTCTCCAAGGGCTACCGCCAGCGCGTGGGCCTCGCCTCGGCCATGCTCCACGACCCACCCGTGCTCATCCTCGACGAGCCGACCAACGGCCTCGACCCGGGCCAGATCCGCGAGACCCGCTCTCTCATGCGAGAACTCGCCCAGGACCGCACCATGCTCATCTGCTCGCACATCCTGCCCGAGATCGAGCGGACCTGCGACCGCGTCATTGTCATGGTCGCTGGACAGATCCGGGGCGACGGCACGCCCGATGAGCTCATCTCCGGCCCCGGCGCCCCCGCCCGCTACACCCTCGAGTTCCGCACGAATCCCAGCGCCGGGGCCTCGTTCGGCGTCTCGCGCCTGAGCACCGTCGCCGGCGTCGCCTCGATCGCCCTCGACGACCGCCAGCCCGACGACGCGTCCAAGGGCTGGACCCGCCTGCTGATCGAGGGCGAGCCCGCCTCGGGCGATCTCCGCGAGGCGCTCGGCGGAGCGGCGGCGGACGTCGGGCTGTTCGTGCGCGAGCTGACCAGACGCCGGCGCTCGCTCGAAGAGGTCTTCGTGAGCCTGGTCGATGAGGCGCAGCAGACGCCGAACGAGCAGGCGCTTCGCGGGGGGGCGCAGGCGTGAGGGCGACCCTGGCGATCGCGTCGCGTGAGGTGGGCTCGCTGCTCCGCCTGCCCGTGGGGTGGGTGGTGATCGCGCTGTTCACGTTTTTGAGCGCGGTGATCTTTGTCAACGGGACGCTGATCCCCGGGCAGCCCGCGACCATGCGCTACTTCTTCGCCAGCGCATCGTGGATGCTCATCCCCGTCGCCCCGGCGATCTCGATGCGCCTGCTCAGCGAGGAGCTGCGATCGGGGACGATCGAGGTGTTGCGCACGGCTCCCGTGAGTGACAGCGCCGTCGTGTGGGGCAAGTACCTGGGCGGGGTCGCGTTTCTGGGGCTGATGCTGGCGCCGACACTGGCGCTGGTGGGCGTGCTGGTTGTCGTGGGCGACCCGAAGCCGGACCCGGGACCGATCATCACGGGGTACATCGCCCTCGGGCTCGTCGGGATGCTGTACCTGTCGATCGGGCTGCTGGCCTCATCGCTGACATCCAGCCAGACGCTCGCGTTCCTCGGGACGCTGATGTTCCTGGCGTTGATGATGGTGCTCTCGAGCGTCGTGCCGGGGGCGGGCTCGGTTCCCGAGCCGCTCGCGCGGGCGTTGGTGAGCATCGGCGTGCAGGCGCGGGTGCGGGACATGACCAAGGGCGTGATCGACACGGGCGATGTCGCGTTCTTCCTCGCGGGCAGCGCGTGGTTTACGCTGCTGGCGAGCGCGGCGCTTTCGTCGCGGAGGTGGCGCTGATGAACACCGCGACCCGGCGCGCATGGAACGGGCTCTTGCTGGTGGTCTATGTGCTCGCCACGGGGTGTGCGATGCTGCTGGTGGGCCTGCTCGCGACGCGCCACAACGCACGCATCGACCTCTCGCTCACGGGCCAGCACCGCCTCTCGGAGCGCACGGATCGGGTCCTGTCGCAGCTGCACGGCGAGTACGAGATCGTCGCGGCGTTCGACCTGGCGCGCACGCCGCGGGCCATCGGCGACCGCGTGATCGACGTCCTCGAAGAGATCGACGAGCGCTCAGGCAACGTGCGTCTGACCATGATCGACGTCTCCGGCGCGGGCGGGGTCGCCCAGCTCGGGGCGCTGAGCGAACGCCTCTACGAGCGCGACGCGGGGCTGATCTCGATGCACAAACGCCTGCTCAGCGGCGCGTTTGATGAGATCGAACGCATCGCCGGCGAGCTGTACAAACTCGCATCGGCCCTGCACGCGGTGCGCGACGAGATCCACGAAGATTCGCCCGGCGGGGCGAACAACCGGACGTTCTTCGACCAGCAGAGCGCCGTCTCGCGGGTCGCGGCGCGTGAGCTGAGATCGCTCATCGAGACGCTGCAGGCGCAGGCGGAGAACGCCCCGGGCTGGGTTCCCGACGCGCAGGCGATCGGCACGACGCTGGGGCTGTCGCTGGCGGCTCTGAGCGAGCAGCAGGGCGCGCTCTCGGACCAGCTCGCGCAGTTCAGCGAGGCCGAGTCGCTGGCGGCGCGCGCACGGGCGCTGGCGCGCCCGCTGGCCCGGGGCGCGCGAGACCGGCGCGACGAGCTGGCGATCCTCGCCGACGAGCTCGGGCGCCTGCAACGCCCCGACAGCGTGCGCATCGCCAAGGTGCTCGAGCGGAACCAGGCGCTGCTGGTGATCGCGCCCGCGGGCGAGGGCGCAGCGGCGGTGGACCTGGACCTGATCCTGCCCACCACGACCGCCGCGTTCGAGTCCACGGGGATCTCGGCGGCTGCCACGCTGGCGCGCCGGACCGAGGAGCTCGTCACCAGCGCGATCGGATCACTCGCCAGCCCGGTACGCCCGATCGTGGTCATCACGCACGGCGAGCGGGCGCGCGGCCTGTCGTTCGACGGCGTCTTCGCGCCCATGAGCGACCGCCTCGCCCAGCGCGGGATCGATGTGGTCGAGTGGGCTGCGAGCGTCGAGCCAGACCCGCCCGACCTGATCTCGCTGGACCCGGCGGGCGATCGCCCCCGGGTGTTCCTGGTTGTGAACACCAACAGCATGATCGCCTCGCGCGGCGAGGGCGAGGTCGGGGGCTCGCAGCGCGCCCAGATCCTGGGCCAGAGCATCGACCGCCTCGTCGATGCGGGCGAGAGCGTGCTCGTCTCGATCAACCCGTCGGTCTTCCCGACCTTTGGCGACGTGGACCCGACGACGCGCGCCCTGGAGCTGTTCGGCATCCACGCCCGGTCCGGGCGCCCGCTCTTGCGGCGCGTGGTGGGCGAGCGCGGCGTTCGCGTGGGGACCGAGCTGCGCCCGGTGGCGTCGATCCGGGGCAGCGCGATCGCCGACGCGGTGTTCGGGCTGGAGATGCGCCTGCCCTGGGCGATCCCACTGGAGCTGAGCGAGGGGGCGACGGCGCTGCTGGCGATCGAGGATACGCCCTCGATCTGGGGCGAGAGCCAGTGGTCGCGGGTGTGGCAGACCCCCGCCGCCCAGCACGAGCTGTTGCCCGAGCAGCCCGAGCCGGGCGATCCGCGTGATCTCGAGAGCGATCGCTGGGTGCTGGCGGCGGCGGGCACGCGGGCTCACGAGGCGAGCGGCAGGACGCAGCGGATTGTCGCGGTGGGGTCGAACGGGTGGTTGCTGCGCGATGTCGCGGGGGCGCCGCGGGTGGTTGACGGGCGGATCGTGGCGACGGGGAACCTGGAACTGCTCGAGGCGAGCGTGCTCTGGCTCGCGGGTCAGGACGAGCTGATCGCGCAGAGCGCACAGGCGGACTCGATCTCGCTGATCAAGCCGATGTCAGGCTCGGGGCGGCGGACGCTTGCCTGGGCGCTGATCGCGGGCCTGCCCGGGGTGATCCTGCTGTGCGGGGTCGTGTGGCGCGTCGCCCGGGGCTGAGCGCACATCCGAGGCGCGCAGGTCGGAGCGTTCGGCGCCGGACTCGCGGTAGCGGCGCGTGCCCCGGCGCGTCTGGGCGTTATACCCGCACCCAGTGCAGATCATCTCGCCCCGAAGATGGCGTCGGCACGAGGGGCACCGGTCCGGGCGGAGATCGACCCCGCACTCGGGGCAGAGCCTCCGGCTGATGGGCAGACCCGTGAGCGAGTAGCCGCACGAGGGGCATCCGCCCTCGAACGTGCGCGGCAGCACCGCGATGAAGAACCCGACCGCGGTGACGAGCACGGAGTAGGGGTAGAGCAGCACCTGCATCCCCTGGATGAACCAGCTCGGGCGCAGCTCGCGGAGCTGATAGTGGGCAAGCGAGATCCCGATGAGCCCGAGAGCGCCGAGCAGGACGATGGCGAACGAGAGCCACTGCCTGCGGAAGCGGGCTGCGGGGATCCAGACGAGCAGGGCGTATCCGACGAAGAAGGGGATCATGGGCGCGGGATTGTTGGCGGAGGCTTGGCGCGAGGGCTCGAAGCCCTCGCCTCCGGGAGTTGGGAAAGGCTGAGGAGATGACGGAGCCCCTCACCCCGGCCCTCTCCCCAGTAGGGAGAGGGAGGTATCAGCGGCCGGGCTGGAAGAAGGTTTTGAGGGATTCGTAGATGTCGTCTTTGGTGTTGACCTTGGAGCAGATCAGGCGGGGGCCGTGGTCGTCGGGGAGGGCGTCGGGGAAGGCCTCGCGCAGGACGTTGATGAAGTTGCCCGAGCCGTAGGCGCTGGCGACCTGGCAGTAGCCGAACATGTTGGCTCTGGGGGCGAGGTGGTCCTGGATGAGCTTGACGGAGAGGCGGTTGTCGGCCTCGGAGGAGTTGTCACCGTCGGAGAAGTGGAAGAGATAGATGTTCCAGGAGGCGGGGTCGTAGGAGGCGTCGAGGAGTTCCTTGCAGCACTGGTAGGCCGAGGAGATGCGGGTGCCCCCGTCCTCGCGGAGGCTGAAGAAGGTCTTGCGATCGACCTCGGCGGCGCGGACGTCGTGGACGATGTACCGGCTCTCGATGCCCTCGTAGTTGCGCCTCAACCAAGTGTCGATCCAGAACGCTTCGAGGCGGACGAGCTCTTTCTGGTCGTCACCCATCGATCCCGAGACGTCCATCATGTAGACGATCGCGGCGTTGGACTGGGGCTTGCGGATCTCCTCGAAGCTGCGATAGCGGAAATCATCGCGGATGGGGATGATGACCGGGTTCTGCGGGTCGTACTCGCCCATCATGAGCTGGCGCTTGAGCGCTTCGCGGTAGGAGCGTTTGAAGTGGCGCAGGGAGGAGGGGCCGGTGGGTCGGATGCCGGTGAACTTGTTGCTGATGGTTTCGAGTCGGTGCTCGCCCTTGGGCTCGATTCGTGGGAGCTCGAGCTCCTCGGCGAGGATGTCGGCCAGGTCCTCCATCGAGATGTCCACCTCGAGGATGTGCTTGCCCTGGGCGTCGCCTCCCGCGTTGTCACCGGAGGCGGGGTCGGCGCCGACTTTCTCGCCCTCTTCACCCTCGCCCATGCCGACGCCGGCGGAGTTGTCGCCGTAGCGGAATGTGGGGATGTCGATGTCGTGGACGGGGATGGAGACGGCGCGGTCGCCCTCGCGTCCGATGAGCTCATCGCGGGAGAGGAATCGGCGCAGGTCCTTGCGGATCTTGCCGCGGATGATCTGGCGGAAGCGCTGGTGGTCTTGTTCGATCTTGGAGATCATGGCGGTCCGTGCCCCGAACAGTTGTACGAGCAGAGAGATCGGTCGGATCGGGCGGTTTGGCCATCGAATCGGTCGAATCAGGCCTGGGAGGCCTCGGGGGCGGGTTGGGCGGAACGTTTCGAGAGGCGACGAGCGACGCGGGCGGTGGCCCAGAGCGCGATCGGGACGGCCAGGACCAGCTCGGAGACGCGGTTGAGCAGGTCGGCGGTGAGGGAGATGGCCTGGGTCGCGCCGGAGGCGGCGCCGGCGATGCCGACCCCCCACTCGCGCACGCCGAGCCCGTTGCCGACGAACGGGACGAGCTGCGCAAGCTGGCTGGCGGCGGTGACGAGGACGGTATCGCCCAGCGTCAGCGGAGAACCGAGCAGCTCGAACAGCAGCGCATACCGGGCGATCCAGACGAGGATGTCGAGGTAGCGCAGCAGCATGGCGGCGCCGAGGCGCCCGAGGTTCACGGAGCGGGCCGCGAAGAAGACGCTCAGCAGCAGGATGATGAGTCCGGGCGCCCCGACGCCGGTGACGACCATCCACGGGCTGTTGGCGCCGAGGAGAAGCAAGGCGACGCCGAGGAGCAGCCCGGTCGAGACGACGGACATCGCGACCGACTCGGCCAGCGCCCTGGCGCTGTCGCGGACGCGGATGTTGTTGACGCGCTTGTGGTAGGCGATGCGTCCCATCAGCCCGGGCTTCATGGGCAGGAAGTTGAGCAGCCAGGCGCTGGTGACGAGCGAGACCATCTCGGTGTAGCCCACACGCCCGTAGCGGATCGTGATGAACCAGAGCGACGAGCCGATGAGCAGGAGGTTGAGCGGCGGCAGGGCGACGCTCAGGGCGAGCATCCAGAGCGGGGCGTTGCGGGCGTGGTCGAGCGATCCGAGGATCTCATCGCGGCGCATCGCGACAACCCCCACGGCGAGCGCGAGCAGCGCGATCGACACAACAAACCCTGCGGCGCGCCGCGTGCGCGAGCGCGGCGTCGGCGGAACATCGCCCGGGGGGGGAGGCTCTGGCGCGGTCATCCGCCCGGGTCCGGGGCGTCTGGGGCGGTGGGCTCGGATGCGTCCTGCTCGGCTTGGGCGGCGGCCTGGGCCTGGGCCTGGGCCTGGGCCTGGGCCTGGGCGCGGAGCAGCGCGAGGGTCGCCCCGGACAGGGTGTTCGGATCGCGCGTGGCCTGGGCATAGCCGGCGCCGCCCATGGTGAACCGGCGGAACATCAGTGTGCCCATGTCGCTGATCGCGGGCGCCCCGGACTCGCGGGCCTCGGCGAGCAGCGGGTCGCTGGCGCCCTGGGTTCGGGTGAAGAGGACCATCGAGCCGACGATCGGGTCGATCTCGTCGCCCGAACGGATCTCGGCGCTGAGCAGGTCGCGCACGCGCTCGTCGAACGGGCGCATCGCTGCGAGCATGCGCACATGCGGCAGGATCGTGAGCATCAGGGTCCGGTCCAGGCGCCCGGAACGCTCGTAGCGTTCGATCGCGGCGCTCACGAGGTCGTCAAAGATGCTCTCGCCGTCGGACAAGACGGCTGCGGGCTGGTCTTCGCTGGGCTTTCGGAGCAGGAGGATCCGCGCGGCGATGAGCGTTCTCTCCAGCTCATCGTCCGGGTCTGTGCGCAGGCGGCGGGCCAGCTCCTCGGGGGTGAGCCTCGACGACGCGACGGGCAGGCGGATGATTGTCGGCTGCGTCTCGGCGCTGTGGCTCAGCGGTCCCCGGGCCAGAGCGCCTCGCTCGCGCGCGGCGCGGAAGCCCTGGAGCAGACGCCACGACTGTCGCATCGTTTTGTCCGCGTTGAGCTCGAGCAGGCGGCGTGTGAACGGGCTGTCGGCGGGCACGATGACCTCGAGCGACTCGAGCGGCATCAGACGCAGACGACGGTTGAGTTCGATCACCTCGGGCTGCGGCTGGCCCTCGAAGATTCCGATCTCGGTGTCGATGTGCGGCAGGATGATGAAACGCGACGAGATCGGGCTGCTCGGGCCAACGCTCAGCGGGATCGTGGAGATGTTCTGGATGCGGATGCGGACGAGGGCCTGCTCGGTCGGGCCGAGGGTGCGCGCGAGCGACTCGAAGCGGAGGTTCATGAACTCGCTCGGGCCGCGGAGCATCTTGTCAATGACGGGGGGGATGGAGCGGGCGAAGGCGTCCATGCGTTTGCCGTCGCTCGTGCGCAGGTCGTCGGTCCCGAGGATGGACGTCAGGCGAGAGTGGGCCCAGGCGCCGAGCGGGGAGATCGGGCTGGCCTGCATGACCTCGAGATAGGCCCGGGCGGCTTCACGCTTCTGCCCGCGCGCCAGCGCCAGCTCCGCCGTGAACAGTTGCTGTCCGATGCCGGTTTCGAGGTATTCCGAAACGCTTTCGGCGGCGTCGGCGTCGCCCAGGCGCAGCGTGATCCACGGGATGAGCCAGCGGATCAGGCGGTTGAGATCCGGCGCCTGCGAGGCGAAGACCTGGACCGCGCGGGCGGAAGCGTCGATGTCGGCGTCGGCCAGGACACTGGTAAAGTGCAGCTCGCCGAAGAGCTGCGCCATCTGGATCATCGCCTCGCGCCTGAGCGATTCGTCGTTGCCCGCCAGGTACGACGTGAGGTTGCGCACCTGCTCGGTGGTCCCGGCGCTCATGTCGCGGAGGGCGGCGTCGCGCGTGATCACGTCGCCGGCGGCGGCGGCGGCCAGCGCCCGGATCCGGTCGATGGCCGGGTCGAGGCGATCGTCTTCGGGCATGGGCATGTCGTCGGACAGCTCGCCCGCCGCCTCGGCCATCGCCCGGTTCTCGGCGATCGACTGGCGGCGACGCGCGATCATGTCATTGAGCGACTTGACAACCGATTCCGGGCCTTCGGCGTGCCACTGGAATAGAACGCCCTGCTGGAGCAGGCTCAGGTTCGAGTCGCCCGCGTGCTGGTGGATCATGGAGGCGTTGAAAAAGTACCGGCGCGCCTGTGTGAAGGCGCCCTCCGACGCGAGAAGCTGCGCGATCGCCTGGTGGAGGTTCGAGTCCAGCGGGTCGGCGTAGAGCAGGTTGACGAGCATCTCGAGGCGCTCGAGCGGGTCGTGCCGGCGCTCAGCGTGGAAGCTCATGGCCATGGTCGCGGCGAGCTTGTTGGTCATATCCAGGCGTGTGGACATGCTCAATAGCTCGACGAAGCGGGGCGTATCGCCCAGCTCTCGAGCTAGGGTGGCTGCGTCGAAGGCCAGGCGCGAGCGGACGCTCGGGTCGATGGATTCGCCTGCTGGCCCGAGGTAGCGCTCGTAGGCCGCGAGGCGTTCTTCACCAGTCTGCAGGCGGTTGATGATCGCGCTGATGAGGCGGAGCTGGGCGACGGTGTCGCTCGGGTCCATCTCGACGAGGCGGCGCGTCGCGCGGATGAGCAGGCGCTCGTCGGTTGTCACCCACGCGGCCGCGACGATCTTGTGCTGGAGCTCGAGGTCGTCCGGGTCCAGAGCTGCGGCGATGCTCAGAGCCTGGAAGGCGAGCTGGTAATCACGCGGCAGCGGCTTCTGCTGCATCCGCAGATCCAGCAGCGCGATCTGCTCGATGGCGTTGGACACGGACCGGGCCTTGTCGATGGAGTCGCCCGAATCGGCGGCGCGGACGCCCGGGGCGGCAAAGAGCACGACCAGCACGCCAAGCGACAGCGACCGGGCGGCGATCAGGACGCTCATGGCGCCGAGGCGAGTGCCAGGACGGAGAGTCCGGCGAGCATGGTCAGGCACGAGACGACCTCCGCGGCCCAGACGACCCCCCGGCTGGCGCCGGGAAAGAGCCGATCGGCGACACAGAACGTGAACACGAGCGACCCCGCGGCCACCCCGGCAAGGCCCGCAGCGACCTGCTGGATCGGGCTGAGCCCCAGCAGCGTCCCCCCGGACATCAGCACCCAGAGCCCCGAGACGACGAGGGCGGCCGACCACGGCATTGCCAGCGACGCCACAAGCCCGAGACTGACTGATCGTCGGATACGCACCGGCGATACCTCCGTGTTCGCGCGGATCGGCCTTCTACGAGGCGTACATTAGCCAAGTTCTCGGACTGAGGGGGGATTG
>JAJRXR010000064.1 GCA_024276195.1 Planctomycetota bacterium | reverse complement strand
GGGCCGGATTGCTAATCCGGTGTACGGGGTAAACCCGTACCGAGGGTTCGAATCCCTCCCGTTCCGCTTGACGACACAGCCCCTCTCGATGAGGGGCTGTTTTTTGTTGGCGCCCAGACCAGAATGCCCCATCCAGACGCCGGGATGCGCTGCGTACTGTTCGCTGACGCCCACGGAGTCCAGCTCATGACCGCGACCTCTTCGACCATGCTCTCGCTCGGCTCGGCGCTGCCCGGGTTCGACCTGCCCAACACCAACCCCGCGTTCGGCGGCGACCGCGTCCGCAGCGCCGATCTCACGGGCGACGCCCTTGTCATCATGGTCATCTGCAACCACTGCCCCTTCGTGGTCCACATCCGAGAGCAGCTCGCCTCGATCGGGCGCGACTACAGCGGACGCGCCTCGATCGTCGCCATCTGCGCCAACGACACGACGACCCACCCCGCCGACGCGCCGGTCAAGATGGGCGAGGAAGCCGCCAGCGCCGGGTACACCTTTCCGTATGTTCACGACGCTTCGCAAGCGGTCGTCGCGTCCCTCGGCGCCGCGTGCACGCCGGACTTCTACGTCTTCGATCGCGCCCGCACGCTCGTCTACCGGGGCCAGCTCGATGATGCTCGCCCGAGCACCGATGCCCCTGTCACGGGCGCCGACCTGCGCCGTGCCATCGACGCGGCCCTCGCCGGCGCCGCCCCCCCGCCGGACCAACACCCCAGCATCGGGTGCAACATCAAGTGGACACCCGGGCGCGAGCCCGCGTACGCAACCAGGGGCTGAGGCGTGACGACACCAACGCTGCATGCACGTTCAGAGCATCGCGCCATCCGCCCCTGGGTTGTGATCTCGATCGGGGTTGTCGTCGCGACCATCTGCGCCGTGCTCGGGTTCGGGATCGGGGCGTACCTGATGCTTGTCCGCCAGGGCGTGATCAACCCGGGCTGGACCGAGGCGAACATCATCCGCTCGCAGCAGCGCGGCGACTCGATCATCGCCGCCCTCGATCAGTACCGCGACACGCGCGGGGTCTACCCCGAATCGCTCGGGGAGATTCTGGGCGAGTCGCTTGAGACGATCCCGGTTCCCGTCGCGGGTGTTGATGACTGGGCGTACGCCAGCGTGGACTCGGGGCGGGGCTTCGTGCTCCAGTTCTTCGCGAATACGTTTGCGGACCCAACCTCGTGGTACGAGAGCCAGTACGAGAGCTGGTTCATCCAGGACGGCGAGCTCATCATCCGGGACCACGACCCCGTCAACCCCGGCTAACGCTCGCGCCAGTCCTCGAGCGTCATCGCCCAGCGCGTGTGATCGGCCCAGGTCCCGTTGATCTGCAGGTATCTGGGCGAGAGCCCCTCCTCGCGGAACCCCGCTCGGCGTACCAGCGCAAGCGACGCCTGGTTCGTCGGCATCACGTTCGCCTCGACCCGGTGCAGGCCCAACGCCCCGAACGCACGCTTCAAACACAGGCGCAGCCCCTCGCCCGCGTACCCCTGGCGCATGTGCGCCGCCCCAGTCCAATACCCCAACGTCGCGTTGTCGAACGGGCCTCGGAAAATCTGCGTGAGGTTGACCATGCCCACGACCGCCTCGTCCGTGCGCCGGCAGATCAGGTGGCGCTGCGAGCTGGGCGTGTTGGTCGTGATGAGCTGGCGTTTGAACGCGACCGGGCCGTACCAGCTCTTGCCGGGCGGGGGCTTGGGCTCCCATTGCTCGTGCAGCGTTCTGCTGGCGCGCTTGAGGGCGATCAGCTCCGGCGCGTCGCCCGGGTGGACATGGCGCAGGTAGACCCGCCGCCCGCGTTCGAGGGCGTTGTCGATCGAGCGTGCTCTCGGGCGCGCCCCGCTCATGGGGCGACATGCACCGCGACGCGCCGGGCGTGGGGGCTCCGACGGTGCTCCCAGAGGTAGATCCCTTGCCATGTCCCCAGCGCCGGGGTTCCGTTGAGGATCGGGATCGAGAGCGAGACCTGGGTGAGAATCGCCTTGATGTGGCTCGGCATGTCGTCCGGGCCTTCGCTCGTGTGCGTATACAACGCGTCGCCCTCGGGGACGAGGCGGTTGAGCCACGCCTCGAGGTCTCGCCGGGCGGACGGGTCGGCGTTCTCCTGGACCGTCAGGCTCGCCGAGGTGTGGCGCACAAACACCGTGCACAGGCCATCCTCGACCCCTGCGTCCGCAACGACCGTGCGCACAAGATCGGTGATCTCGTGCAGCCCCTGCCCGGGCGTCTGGATCGTCAGTTCACGCACCACGCCCGCGAGTCTACACGAGGGGCGGGGTCACTCGTCGTCGGTGTAGTAGACGCCGTCGTCATCGTCCCCGTCGGTGTCGGGCGGTTCGCCGGGCGCGTTGTACGCGCTCCACGCGACCCATGCTCCGCCCGCGATCGGGGCGCCGGTCAGCGCAAGGGCGAGCACGGCTCCGCCCAGCCCGAGGCGCAGACGTTCGCTCAGCCAGCGCCCGAAAGCGCCGGTCGCAACGGCGCACACCACGAGCCCGACCGCCAGAGGCGGGAGCTCGCCCAGCGCCCGGGCCATCGCGATCGAGGCGACCAGCAGCACCGCCAGCGCGGTCCAGCCCCCGCGGGCCAGGCTGACGCGCCCGAGCAGCGCCGCCGCGACGCTCGCAGCGACAAGCATCCCCGCGAACCCGCCCACACGGATCGAGCTCGGCGCCTGCCCGGACCAATACACCAACGCTGCCAGGGCGCCCACGACCACAACCGCCTGGGTCGGCGCCAGCCAGGCGCGCCGGTGCGTGGGCGCCTCCATGAGCCAGACGCACGCTGCGCACCGGAGCCCCGCTAGCACGCACCAGAGCGCAACATCGCCCGCGCTCAGCGAGCCCGGGTGCAAGGGCGAGACGATGATCCAGGCGCTCAATGCCCCGCCGAGGACACGGGCAAGGCTCGCCAGCGCCCGTCCGGGGGCGAGCGCGTCGAAGAGCCCGAAAGCCAGGGCGATTGCCGCTCCGGCCAGCGCCCGCCCCCCGATGTTGCCCGGCAGCAGCGAGGCGTCGAGCGAGCCCGTCGCCCCGGCGATCGAGAATGCGCCCAGGAAGAACAGCACCGGCGCCGCCCACCGGGTGCGGCGCGGCGCTGTGGGTTCCGGGTCGCTCTCGCCCCGGAGCAACCCCCACACCAGCACCAGCCCGACGCCCACAATGAGCCCGGGCAGGAGCCCCGCGAGGAGCACAATGCGCAGCAGGTCGCTCTCCATGGGCCGGATTCGCCTTTACTGACGCGGGCCTTCGACGGAGATGATGACGCTTACCTCGTCGCCGACCCCGCCCTCGAACCCGGACATCCCGAACTCGGAGCGGGAGACGGTGAACGTCGCCTCAAACGCGGCGATCGGGCCGTTGTAGTTGCCCGTCCCCAGGTACTCGAGCTGCGCCGAGATCGGGCGCGTCTCACCCACGAGCGTCAGCTCGCCGTCCATCTGGAACATCCCGCCCTCGCCCCGGGTGATCGAGGTGCTGTCGAATCGCATCCTCGGGTACTGCTTGGTGTTGAAGAAGTCGATGCTCTTGAGGTGCTTGTCGCGCTTGCGGCTGCCCGTGTTGATCTTGCTCGTGCGGACCACGAAGCTGAACGAGGCGGACTCGGGAGAGGCCGGGTCGAACGACCATGTGCCGTCGAGATCATCGAACCGCCCCCAGAAGTTGCTCGTCCCAGCGTGCTTGATCTTGAAGAGCACGGATGAGTGCTCTCCGTCCACGCCGTAGGTCGCGTCGTCGCGGGCGACGGCGCTGTTGACGGCGTCCTTGCTCGTGTTGACAACCTCGTCGGCGATGCGCTCGGCCTGCTTCTTGATCTTGCCCAGCTGGGCCGCCCCGCCCGCGACACCCACACCCAGAACCAGGGCGACAGTCAATGCGATCGGTCGAGTCTTCATGGTCTGGTCTCCTCGGTGTGCGTGAGTGGGGGCCTGCGAGCACATCGGCTCGCGCCTGCGGAGTCTATTCCCAAACGTCCGCCAACCCCTCGCCGGCGTCGGTGGAAGGCCCGCTCAGAGAAGCGGGGGGTGAAAAAGAAAAGGGCGGGGCCCTTGGAGGACCCCGCCCGTCAGAGCGTTGTATCCGTCAATCGCGGTCGATCAACGGTACTGGTTGGTGGCCTCGGTCTCACGCACGGGCTCGCCTTCGAGCTGGTCCGAGTTCATGGAGACACCGAAGCGGACGCTGGACTCGCCAGAGGCGCGGACGGTGACGGTCCAGGTGGCACGCTGCTTGGCGTCGAGACGCGGCAGCGGGGCGAAGGTCAGCGTGTTGCCGCGCAGGGTGCCCGTGGTCGCACCGGCCGAACTGACATACTCCTGATCCGCGGGGATCGTGCAGATGATCAGCACGTTGGTGTCGAGCGCGAAGCCCTGGTTGGTCGCCGTGATGGTGTAGGTGGTGGTCTCACCGACCTGGATCGGGTCCGGAGCATCGACCACCTCAAGGAGGATGACCGGGATGCCCTTGAACTCGGTGCAGGCGCGGGCCGTCACGGGCTCGGCGCAGTACGCGCTGGCCCGGGCGGTGTTGCAGATCTCACCGGCTCGCGAGGACGACATGGTGATCGTCACGGTCTTGGATGCGCCCGGGGCGAGGTCGCCCAGAGCCCAGCGGACCGAACCACCAGAGACCGCCGCGTTGTCAGACGCACGCACGAAGGTGGCGCCAGCGGGGATGGTGTCCTCGATGACCGCGTTGCGGGCAACGCCGTCACCCGAGTTGGTGACCTTGATGGTGTAGGTGGCCGGGGCCGCGTTGCCCGAGAGGAAGCGGGTCGAGGGACCCGTCTTCTCGATCTGGAGCGAGGGCTGGCGGACGACGGTGACGACCTCGTTGGAGGTGGCCGAGACGCCGCCGGAGCCCGAGGCCGTGGCGGAGTTGGCGTAGCGACCAGCGCCGGAAGACTCGACAACCATCGAGAACTTCTTGCTCTGACCGGCGGCGAGCGTGCCCACGTCGAAGCGGACGTCGGTGGTGCCGTTGGCGGTCTTGAGGCCGTTGGGCAGCGAATCGTTCACGACCACGTTGTCGATCGATCCGGTGCCGGTGTTGGTGATCTCGAAGACGTACTGGATGGTGTCACACCCGAGGACCTCGGCCGGACCGGCCTTGGTGATCCGCAGCTCGGGCTGGACGACCGGGATGGTCGCGCACAGCTCGGTGTTGTACGAGCCGGTCGCGCAGGAGCCGATGCTGCCCACGCTCGTGGCTGTCGCGTTGACGATGATCGTGCGGACCTCGCGCGGGCCCATCTCGCCCAGGGCCCAGGTCAGCACGCTGCTGCGCGGGCTGGTCTCGGGCGTGGAAGAGTTGAACTGCATGTTGGGGCCGAGCGTCTCCTGGACGACGACTTCCTGCAGACTGATGTCCGTCAGGTTGGTGACGACGATCTGATAATCGAACGGCTGGTTGAGGCGGACCTCGCTCGGGACACCCTTCTCGATGCCCAGAGCGCTGCTGCTCGGGTCACCGGTGGGGTACGCGAGCCAGCTCCAGATGTAGCCACCGCCGCGCATTGACGGAAAGCCGCTGGCGCGGCGCGGAGCCGGGGCAGCCGCAGCGGGCGCAGGCGCCGGCTCGTTCTGAGCAGCCGGCTCGTGCTGAGCGGTGTGCTCCTCTTGCTGGGTGCTTGAACACCCGACGGTCATGGCCAGAACCGCAGCGCTGGCTGCGGCGAACAATTGACGCGTTCTCATTTGTGCGTCTCCTCTCAGGTCTTTGGGTACAGATGTCTTCTTGCGGTAGAACATACAAATAACAGCGTGCCCCCCCGGCGGGTGGGTCTGAGCCCACCCTCCAAGCACCATTTGCTCAAGGGGTAAACCCTCAGCGAGGATAGCGTAGGCCAACATCCGCTGCACGGAATGCCTCCCAATGCATCGGGAAACGCTTTCGTTCTTGATTTCCGGGGGATTGTTCCGGGGTCAGGCGTAAGACGTTATCTGTAATGAAGTTAGGTCGTGGAAAACAACCTATTCCCACTCGATTGTCGCCGGTGGTTTGCTCGAAATGTCGTACACGACCCGGTTCACGCCGCGAACCTCGTTGATGATCCGGTTTGAGATGCGCGCCAGCACATCGTACGGGATCCGCGCCCAGTCCGCCGTCATGAAGTCCTGCGTCTCAACCGCCCGGATCGCCACGACACTCTCGTACGTCCGCCCGTCGCCCATCACGCCCACCGAACGCACGGGCAGCAGCACCGCGAACACCTGGCTTGTGCGCCGGTACAGCTCGCTGGCGACGATCTCTTCGAGCAGAATCTCGTCGCAGTCGCGCAGCAGATCCAGCTTCTGGCGTGTCACCTCGCCGAGCACACGCACCGCCAGCCCAGGCCCCGGGAACGGGTGCCGCCAGACGATCTGATCCGGCACGCCCAGCACCTCGCCGAGCTTGCGGACCTCGTCCTTGAACAGCTCGCGCATCGGCTCGACAAGCTCGAACCCGAGATCCTCGGGCAAGCCCCCGACGTTGTGGTGCAGCTTGATGTTCGCGGCGTTGCCCGCGTGCCCGTGCCCGGATTCGATGACGTCCGGGTACAGCGTGCCCTGGGCCAGGAAGTTCGCGTCGGGCAGGTCAGCGCTCGAGTCCTTGAACACGTCGATGAAGCACGCGCCGATGCGCCTGCGCTTCTCCTGCGGGTCTTCGACGCCCGCCAGCTCGCCCAGGAACCGGTCCGTCGCCTCGGCCACGCGCAGGTCGATGCGGAAATGATCGCGGAACGTCGCCTCCACCAGGCGACGCTCGCTCTTACGCAACAGCCCGTTGTCCACGAACACGCACGTGAGCTGGTCCCCGATCGCCTTGTGCAGCAGCACCGCCGTCACGGATGAGTCCACGCCGCCCGAGAGCCCGCAGATCACCCGCTTGTCGCCCACCTGCCGGCGGATCTCGGCGCACGCCTGGTCGGCGAAGTCGCTCATCCGCCACGTGCCCCGGGCGGCGCAGGTCTCGTAGAGGAAGTTGCGGATCAGGTCCACCCCGTGGGGTGTGTGCGTGACCTCCGGGTGGAACTGAACACCCATGAACACGCCGGCGCGATCCGCCCTCGTGCTGACGGCTGCGTACGGGCACGTCGGGGTCGAGGCGAGCACGTCCAGGCGCGCCCCTTCGAGATCGGTGATCTGGTCGCCGTGCGACATCCAGACGCTCGTGTTCTGTGGCACCCCCAGAAACAACCCGTCGGTGCGCTCGATCCGCAGCGAAGCGCGCCCGAACTCCCGGTGCTCGCCCGGCGTCACCGTCGCGCCCAGCGCCCGGCACGCGAGCTGCATCCCGTAGCAGATGCCCAGCACCGGCACGCCCAGGTCCAGGATCCCCGGGTCCATCGTCGGCGCCCCGTCCTCGAAGACGCTCGAAGGCCCGCCCGAGAGGATCACGCCCGCCGGCTTCATCGCCGCGAGTTCGTCCTTCGGGATGTCCGGGCGCACCAGCGTCGAGAACACACCCGCCTCGCGCACGCGCCGGCAGATGAGCTGGGCCGTCTGGGATCCAAAGTCGAGGACGGGGACAATCTCGTCGTGTCGCATGGGCTCGCCCCGCTTGCCCGAGCGTCCTGCCCGGGGGAAGGGCAAGGGTAGACCGCCCCCCCGAGATCGGCGGACGCGCTGGGCGCTCATATATGTATGCGCCACGCTCACAAAAACTAGTGAACACAAACTTGTTCGGTGGGGCATGGACGCGATGGCGCTCGGCGGGCTCTGCTGGAATACACTTGTTCCCAATGGGGCCGTTCGGACGGATATTTTTTCGCCTCGCGGGCCTGGGCCTGGGGTTGACGCTTCTGGCGGCGGCGGGGTGCTTTCCCACGCTCGAAGCGGACTTCGATTCTCCGGCCCCGGCAAAACGCCTGGACGCGATCGTGGACGCTGCGGCCCACGATGACCGATCAAGCATTCCGCCGCTGATCGAGATGCTCGACAGCGACGACCCAGCCGAGCGGATGCTTGCCTTTCGTGCACTCGAGCGGATCTCGGACGGGCTGACCTTTGGTTATCGGTACGCGGACCCGGAGTGGCAGCGTCAAGAAAGCATCAACCGGTGGGTCGAATGGGCCGAATCGGAGTCTGCGGGGTCGCCCTCGTCCTCCGGAGCCCAGAGCGACCTCGGGCGGAGCCCGGCCGGTGCGGAACGAGCGGCGTCATCCGTACAGACGACTGCCATCCCCTGAGCATGGGGGGCGAATCGGCGTTATCGCCGGGGCCAATTCCGAAGAATACAACGATGAGTGATCGACCCCACATCCGCGTAGAACTGCTGAGCAACCCGATCTATCTCTGCGGCGCCAGAGAGCTCGTCGGGTCCGTCGCCAAACGCCTCGGCTTTGACGACCTGGACTGCTCCAAGATCGCCCTGGCCGTGGACGAGGCGCTGTGCAACGTGATCCGTCACGGGTACCAGCGCCGGACGGACCGCCCGATCTGGATCAGCATCTGGCCCGTCGAGAACGGGTCGGGCAAGCCAGCGGGGATCAAGATCGTGATCGAGGACGAGGCCAAGCAGGTCGAGCCGCTGAAGATGCGCGGGCGCGAGCTGGCCGATGTCCGTCCGGGGGGGCTGGGCGTACACATCATCCGCGAGGTGATGGACGAGGCTCAGTACGAGCGTCGCAAGGGCAAGGGGATGCGTCTGACGCTCGTCAAGCTGGCCCACGCGGGCGCCGCTCCGGTGCGTCTGTCGTCTCGCTCGGCGCAATCTGTTGTCGCGTCCAAGCGTCAGGCGAGCGGTCGCTAGGCTATCCTTTGAAAGACTTCATGGCTCCCGAACAAACCATCGCGGTACGGAACGACCTGGCAGAGGGTGTGGTTGTCGTGTGCCCGTGCGGCGACGTGGACATGAGCCGCTCGCCCGACCTGCGTGTCGCGCTGCGTGCGGTCCACGAGAAGCGTCCCATGAAGCTGGTGGTCGATCTCGAGCAGGTCGGGTACATGGACAGCTCGGGCCTGGCGACGCTGGTCGAAGCCATGCGAACGGCCAAGGGCAACAAAACGAGCATGGTCCTGTGCACCATGAATGACAAGGTCCGCGCGATCTTCGAGATCGCACGCCTCCACCAGTTCTTCACGATCGTGGATTCGCTCGACGACGCGATCGCGGTCTGAGCCCACGCCAAGAAGCGGGCCCGATCCGCCGTCAGTGTCCATGACCAACCACGCGGACAAGCAGACCGCCTCCCCGCTTGCGTTGCTGCTCGCCCCGTTCGGGTACCTGGGCATGCGCACGCTCAACATCCTCGAACACATCGGCACGCTGATCTTTCTGTTCTGGCAGGCCCACACCTGGGTCTGGCGGGCGCTGACCAACCGCAAGGTCCGCCTCGGGCGGGCCGCGATTGTGACGCAGATCTGCCGCGTGGGTGTGCAGTCGATCCTGATCGTCTCGCTTGTGTCGTTCGCGGTGGGTTTGATCCTGACGCTCCAGCTCTCGCCCCCGCTCGACGAGTTCGGGCAGAAGGCGCTCGTCGCGAATATCATTTCCGTCGCGGTGCTGCGAGAGCTTGGCCCGCTGATCGGCGCCATCGTGCTGACCGGGTTTGCGGGCGCGTCGATCGCTGCGGAGATCGGGACCATGGTTGTTTCCGAGGAGATCGAGGCGCTCGAGGCGCACGCGCTCAACCCGGTGCGCTTCCTCGTCGTCCCGCGCATCCTCGCGGCCACGGTCAGCATGACCGCCCTGGGCGTGATCTCATCAACGTGCGCCATCGCCGCCGCCATCCTGATCTCGATCACGGCCCTGGGCATCCCGTTCGAGACATTCTGGGCCAACATGACCACTCAGGCCAAGCTCGTTGACTTTCTCACGGGCGTGGTCAAGGGCGGGGTTTTCGGCCTGCTCATCGGGGTGATCGCCTGCGGCAACGGGCTCAAGGTCAGCGGGGGCGCCGCCGGCGTCGGCCAGGCCACGACCAATACCGTCGTCGAGTGCATTGTCGCCATCGTCCTGGCGGACCTGATGTTCACGGCGATCTTCTACGCCCTCGAGCTGTTCTGAGCCCTCACCGCCGGTACCCGACCGGGTGCTCGCCGAGGGCGTACAGCTCGCGCAGGATCGTCATCCCGAGGAACCCGGCGCCGGCCAGGGCGCCCATGATCGCCATCGCCCGGAGCTGCCCCGCGCCGAACAGCCAGGCGCAGGCGTACAGCGCGAGCCACAGCGACCCATAGCGAGACACCTTCTCTGCCGCGCGAGGCCCGACCCCGAGCGTCCGGACGCGCCGGACGACCAGAGCCGCGAACAGCCCGACAAGCACCGCCGGCCCGATCCACGCCGTGGGCGAGACCCACTCGGGCCAGAGCGTGCCCGTGCGCGACCACATCATCCAGCCCAGCACCGCGCTCACGCCCGCCAACCCGAGGGCCGCGAACACGAACGCGCGCCGCGAGATCGGCGGGCTCCGCCTGGCAAGGCGGTGCGTCAGCCCCGCGAGCACCAGCGCGTGCGTCATCACGAGCCACACCGGCACGAGGAACCGCGCCCCGACGTTGGGCGTGAGCATGTGCCCGGCGTAGATCACCCCGAGCAGCACCATCCCGATCGCCGGCACAAACTTGCCCAGCACGTTGAACAGCAGGATCGCCAGCGCCACAAGCAAGGTCAGCATCACGCCCATCGTCCCGAACGCCGTCGCCCCGAGCACCGCGACGATGAGCGACCCGGCGACGCTCAGCACCACCGCCTCGGGCGAGATCCGCCCCTCGACGATCGGGCGGTCGAGCTTCATCGCGCGGTCGCGGTGCAGATCCGTCACATCGTTGAGGCTGGTTCCATAGGCGAACAGCCCCAGCGCGCTCCCAGCCCCGGCCAGCAGCAGCATCCACAGCGGCTTGTCCTGGAACGCCCGCGACGCCTCGGGCAGCTCGTTGACGGTGTGGGCACGGGTCCACAGGATCAGAAACCAGACGTTGGCGACCGCGGCGAACGCCGTCGTCACCCGAGTCAGGCGGAGCACCGGGGCGAGTTGCTGCAGGACACGACGCATCAGGCGCCATCCTACCGCCCCCGGGCGGGCGCCCTCCTACGATCGCGGTCCATGCCCGACGCCGCCGATCCATCCAGCCCGCCGCCCCCCGTGGCGATCATCGTCAGCCGGTACAACGACCGGATCACGTCGCGCCTGCGCGACGCTGCCCGCGAGGCGTACCTCGAGCACTATGACGCGCCCTCGGCGCTGGCGATCATCGACGCCCCGGGCGCCTTCGAGCTGCCCGCCATCGCCTCGGCGGCGCTCCAGACGGGCCAGTACGCGGGCGTCGTCTGCCTCGGGTGTGTCATCAAGGGCGAGACAACGCACGACGCCCACATCAACAGGGCCGTCGCCGAGGCGCTCGCGGGCCTGAGCGTCGCGGCGGGCCTGCCCGTGGGCTTTGGTGTGCTCACGTGCGAGACCCCCGCCCAGGCCGAGGCGCGCAGCGGGGGCGACAAGGGCAACAAGGGGCGCGAGACCATGCTCGCAGTCCTCGGCGCCATCGGCGCGATCCGCGCGATCGAGGACGCCGCCGACGCCGAGGAGCCGGGCCTGACCTACCGACTGGACGCCAGCCCGCCCCACAAAGCCGGAGACAGCAGCCGATGAGCACGCCCCGCGATATCCGCCGCCTCGCGCTGCTGGCGCTCTACCAGCTCGACGCGAGCCCGGAGGCCGACACGGAGCGCCTGCGGTCTTCGATCGAGGATCTGGACTCGCTGGCCGAGGAGGGGCTGGTGCTCGTCGATGGTATTTCTAATGTCGGGTCCAAGGATCTCGACGCGGCGGTCAGCAAGGCCGAGTCCGCGTGGGGCGCTCGGGCGGATGCCGACGCCGAGATGACGGCGCTCGCGCCCGACTGGCCCACCGGGCGCCAGGCCGCGGTTGACCGAGCGATTCTGCGTCTGGCGTGGTTCGAGATGACCAGCGCCGCGGCGCCGCCCAAAGCGATCATCAACGAGGCGGTCGAGCTGGCCAGGCAGTTCTCGACCGACAAGTCGCCCGCGTTCGTCAACGCGCTGCTGGGCAAGGTGCTCAAGCGTCTCCAGGGCGAGGCGCCGCCTGACACAAGCGATGCCACCAGCTAAGGTGCCACGGCTGACCCGAAGGGCAGCCGTGCTCCCGAGGCGCTGCGGCTGACCCGAAGGGGCAGCCGTGTCCCAGAACACGCCTGCCCTTCGGGTCAGGCGTGGCACCGAGAGAATGCCATGGCCATCTTCAAGTCCGTCCTCGGCTCGCTCAAGAAGGGCCTCTCGCGCACGCGCGACACCTTCGCCGGCGGCCTCCGCTCGATCCTCCTCGGGCGCACCCTCGACGACGCGCTCATCGACGAGCTCGAAGCCCGCCTCATCCAGTCCGACGTGGGCGTCAGCGCCACGCGCGAGCTGATCGACGCCATCCGCGCCGACTACAAAGCCGGCACGCTCACCAAAGGTGAAGACGTCCTCGAATACCTCAAGGCCCGCCTCAAGGCCATGTGGCCCGAGTGCGACCGCGAGCTGATCCTCAGCGAGACCGCGCCGAGCGTCATCCTCGTCACCGGCGTCAACGGCGTCGGCAAAACCACCAGCATCTCCAAGCTCTGCGCCGCGCTCCGGGGCGAGAACAAGACCGTCCTCCTCGGCGCGTGCGATACCTTCCGCGCGGGAGCCGTGCGGCAACTGGAAATCTGGGGCGAGCGACTGGGCGTCGAGGTTGTCAAGGGCCAGCAGGGCGGCGATCCGGCGGCGGTCGCGTTCGACGCCTGCGCCGCAGCCAAGGCCCGGGGCGTGGACGTGCTCATCCTCGATACCGCCGGGCGTTTGCACACGCAGGACCCGCTGATGCGCCAGCTCGAAAAAATCCGCAAGGTCATCGAGAAGCAGATCCCGGGGGCGCCGCACGAGGTGTTGCTCGTGCTCGACGCGACCAGCGGTCAGAACGCCCTGCGCCAGGCGCAAGAGTTCTCCAAGAGCGCCGGCGTGACGGGCCTCTTCCTCGCCAAGCTCGACGGCACCGCCCGCGGCGGCATCGTCGTCGCCATCCGACAAAGCGTGGACATCCCCGTCAAGTTCGTCGGCGTCGGCGAAACCCCCGAAGACATCCAACCCTTCGACCCTGACGCCGTCATTGAAGCGATGGTCGCGGAATAGCAGGGCATTCCCCCTCTCTAGCCAAGAGCGAAGGCGGGCGC
>JAJRXR010000063.1 GCA_024276195.1 Planctomycetota bacterium | reverse complement strand
TCCCGCTCACACCCCGCAGCGAGATGATCGCGGCCTCTTCCACACCATCGAGCTTCTCGAGGTACTCGCGGACCAGCATTTCCTTCACAGGCTTCGACATCGCTGATCCTCCTTTACTCGCTTGCGACAGACTCGAACGCCACCTGGACGCCCGGCGTCATCGTGCCGCACACGGTGATCTTCTTGACATACTCACCCTTGACGCTCGACGGGCGCGCCCGCTCGATCGTCTCGGCAAAGTGGTTGTAGTTCGCCACCAGATCATCCTCCGGGAAACTCATCTTCCCGATGACCGCGTGGATGTTCCCGCCCTTGTCCGTCCGGTACTCCACCTTGCCCGCGGCGAACTCCGCCACGGCCTCGGCGACCTTGGGCGTCACCGTCCCGTTCTTCGGGCTCGGCATCAGACCCTTCGGCCCCAGCGTCCGGCCCAGCGTCGAAATCTCACGCATCATGTCCGGGCTCGCGATCGCCACATCAAAGTCCGACCACCCGCCCTCGATCTTCCGGGCCAGCTCGGCCCCGCCAGCCTCGATGGCGCCGGCTTCTTTGGCCGCCGCCTCGACCTCGGGCTTGCAGAACGCGATCACGCGCTTGGCCTTGCCGATGCCCTTGGGCAGGCTGACCGAGCCGCGGATCATCTGGTCCGCCTGCTTGACGTCCACACCCAGGTGGAAGCAGACCTCGACAGACTGGTCAAACTTTGGACCCTTGAAGTTCTTGAGCGCCTTGAAGGCGTCGCCCGCAGGCAGCCTGCCCTCGACCATCGCCGCCTCGTTCGCCTTGGCGCGTTTGTTGAGCTTGGTCATCGGTTAGCTCCCCACCACTTCGACGCCCATCGAACGCGCCGTGCCCGCAATAATGCGAGCCCCCGCGTCGATCGACCCCGCGTTCAGGTCCGCCATCTTCTCTTCCGCGATCTTGCGGCACTGGTCGAACGTCACCTTCCCCACGATGTTCTGAGGCTCGCCCGAACCCTTCTCGATCCCCGCGGCTTCCTTGATCAGCACCGACGCGGGCGACGACTTGATCTCGAACTCGAACGAGCGGTCCGAGTACGCCGTGACGATGCACCCGACGACCTTGCCGTTGAGCGCAGCCGTCGCGGCGTTGAACTGCTGGATGAACTGCCCGGGGTTGACGCCCTTGGCGCCGAGCACCGGCCCCAGCGGCGGCGCAGGCGTCGCCTGCCCACCCGGGGCCATGATCTTGAAAACTTCGGTAATCTCTTTCTTCCTGGCCATAACACCTCCACCTCCCACCGGCCGCTCAAGGGTGAGACAAGCTCCTCGCCTGCCGTCCTTCAGATCGCCCACTCCGGCCTATGAAGCAGCCCGGCTCGGTGGTTCAAACGGGTCAGATTGATACCAGCACCGCCTCCCGACGGGCTGGAGAGGATCCTAGGCCTCAGAAGACCGCAGACAAGCCCTGATCCCGCACGGGGATCCCTACGAGAGTTTCTGCGGATTTCTGTGTGTCAACAATGAAATGGGCCTCGGCGAAGGCTTGGAACTCAGGAGATCTAGGCCATGACACACCCGAATGGCGGTTTGCGGATGGTTGTTGGTGCTTGCTGCCTGCTCGTATTCGCATCGGCGATATCGTGCAGCCCACAGACGCCGCCTGATCGCACGAAAGCGAAAGGTGAACAGGTGGGGCGCCATGTGCCATCATTCAACATCGGAGATCCCCGCCTGTCGCGGTTCAAGACCGTGTTTGTTCTGGTGACGAGGGTGTCGGGAGGGGCGTTCGCCTATCTGCCATCACAGAACATGTCTTACGAGTTGGAGGACTACAGCGAGCCCACACTCGACCGACTCGCGATACGGTTGCTCGAGCTCGAGAACATCGCGGTCGTGAACCCGGTCGGCTCACCAGTAATCGGTGCTCTCTCCGATTCCGAGTTTGAGGAGCTGCGCAGGGCGGTTGTTCGCCATCAGCAGGAAGAGTCGGGCCAAGACTCTGTTCCCTGAAAAGAGTGGATCCCGCAGAGAGCCCAATGCATGAGTACGGACACGCACGAGCGTTCGCCGCCCCCTCTTGCGGCGTCGATCACTCCAGCCTCTGCCTCATCGCCCTCGCAATATCATCGCTCAAATACTGACGCTCGGCCTTGACCAGGTTCTTCAGCGCCACCCGGTCCCGACCCTCGCTCTGCATCAGCACCACCACCGCCAGCCAGCCCGAGCTCGACTCCTCCTTGTTCGCCGCCCGGACCGCCTTGCGGACAATCTCGCGCAGGCGCGATGCCGACTCGAACAACCGGGCGTCCATCGCCTCGCCCGCCAGCGCCGGATCGGCGCCGTAGGCCAGACGGATCATCGCAAAGCCCTCGCTGACCTGCCCCGCCTCGATCAGGGCGGCGCCAAGGGTCCGCATCGCGACCGTGTCCTCCGGGTCTTCCTTCAGGTGCTCCCGGTAGAGCTTGATCGCCTCTTCGACCCGCCCCGCCCGCAGCAGCACACGGGCAAGCTCGAGCGTGGTCATTTCAACCGCAGGCTGAGCATCATCGCCCTGAGCCTGGGTCTGGCTGGACTGGTACGCGCCGGAGTAGGTCGAGTCGATCGGCCCCCAGTATCGCCGGTAGCCGTTGTCATAGCTGTTGTAGTAGTAGCCGTAGGGAGAGGCGTAGTAGCGGTTCGCATACCCATAGCCCCCATAGCCGCCGTACCCGCCATAGCCGCCATAGCCGCCGTACCCATACCCGTACGAGAACCCCCAGTTCGCGGCATGCGCAGACGGGTACCCGAGCGAGTACGCCCCCCACCATTGGTACGAGTTCGGGATGGTGTAATAGGGGAAGTTGCGCTCGTAGTACGGAGCGCCGGCGCCGTACGACGGATCACCCGTTGAGAGCTGAATGTCGAATCCGATCGCGTCATCGACGAGAATCAGGTCATACTCGTTGCCGATCTCCCCGGCCCGGATAACGCGCACCAAGCGGCGCTGCGCATCAGTCAGGGTGTCGAGAAACAGATCCGCATTGTTCACGGCGTACGCCGTGAACCCGTCAAAGTCCTCGCTTCCGAGAATCTCGAACATGTCTCTCGTCAGGTCCTCCGGCTCTTGCAGAGGCTTGTCGAGATCCTGCTGCTCCGTCAGCGGCTGGGTCGAGTACGTCCCGCCCGGCGGGCGCACGTTGTTGTACAAACGATCGCGCAGACGCGGGTTGGTGGTTGTCGGCTGCGCGCGCGCGATCGTGGTCGTCCGCGTCGCTGCGCCCCCCGAGCCCTGGCCCGACGAGCTGCGCGCCCCGGCGCTCGATGGCGCCGCCGATGAGCCCGGGCGGCGCGTACTGGCGCCCGCAGCCCCCGGGGGCGTGCGCGGCGTGCCCTGCTTGGCGCCAGAGGTGTCGTCGGAAGTCACCTCACCCGATTGCCCGGACGCCGGGGCGATGGCCAAGGCCAGAATCGCCGCTGCCCCGATGAGTCCCAGTCCAGTTCGATCGCGTCGCATTCGGCGCCTCCATCGGGCTCGCGCCCGTGTGCCGAGACGGGTCGTCCGTCCCATCATGCCATGCGCTCCATCAGCAGTACGAGTTCCGTCCCTCCCGAGATCGGGCGGGGTTGCTCGTCCAGCGCGCCCTGGAGCGTCTGCCCTTGTATTGTCTCACATATGAGACCCCATGCCCAGCCCCATACCCAGCGCCTCGCCGCATCCTCTGTTTGGTCCTTCTATCGGCGTTTTTCCCTCGCCAGGGCGCCCCTCGCCCCGGTTCTGGTCGCTTCCCTCGCCATGGGCGCCCTCGGCGGCTGCTCGCTCATGGGCTTCCAAGGAACCTCGGGCAAGGCCCAGATCCTCGGCGTCGAGACCGGCGCCCGCCTCAACCCCACCTTCCCCACCCGCGCCTACACCAATACCGACGAGGACACCGCCAATATCTACCTCACCGACCTCTCCGCCGAGGCCCTGACAGCCCTTCTCGAAAATCCCGGCGATCCCTCCGTCTCGGGCCAGCTCATGCACGTCCACATGTTCGTCCGCCCCAAGCCCGGCAGGACCCCCATCCAGCAGACCGCCATCACCGCCACCGTCCGCCACCTCATCATCGCCAATGGCCAGGTCGGCCTCTACTCCGGCGCCGGCTTCATGTTCCCCAGCGGCACACCCGGCGACAAGATCTTCGGCGGCTCCATCACCCGCGCCGACATCCGCCTCGAACGCGCCACCCCCGGCTTCATCGACCGCCTCGGCCCCGCCGAGATGACCATCTCCTTCGCCGCCAAAAAAGACCCCCAACTCAGCGACGAACTGCACCGCCGCATCGAACTGCTATCGCTGGCGGCGGCGCCGGTGGAAGACGCGGCGAGCGCGGATGCGGCGCCGTAGGCGTATCCGGTGCCACGGCTTAGCCCGATAGGGCAAGCCGTGCCGCGCTGGGTGCCGTGGAGACGCCGTCCTCGGCTTCTCCACGATTCCTCGGCATCCCCCGCGCAGAAGGCTGGCGCCGTCTGCACGCCACCCGCCGTGGTCTGAGCCCAAAGGGCGAAGGCCACGCTCGCAACCGCCCAAGCCAAGACCGTGGCCTTCCGCCTTCGGCTTCAGACCACGCCACCCGCCGATACCATTGCGACATGTTTGACGACGCCGCGTCGAAATCGTCGCCTCCGGATAAGGCAGCGGAAGCGATCTGGGCGATCATTAAACCGAAGCTCAAGACGCACACGCTGTCACTGCCTTGTCTGGTCCTGATTGAAGAGCATCTGACGTGCTGTGAGACAGGGATGGCGTGCGAAGGTCTGGGCGGGGGCGAGATCACGAAGAGATACAATGTGCTAGCCGATGAGTTTGGATTCACCCGCTACTCAGACGCGTCTACCTATGTAACGAGGGGCACCAAGGAGCGTCGCCTGCTCTTCGAGACGGCATCCCCCGGCCGCTACCGCATCCACTCCAAGTTGGCTTCCTCTATGCAAGCGTCATCGTGGGATTGGCTGGCTCATGCCATTCGGTGCGCGATCGCGTCCTTCCGCTCGCACAAAGATGCGTGGATCGCCAGACTCGACGAGTGCTTGGCATTGCCGCCCGATGACATGGACGCCCGAATCGGCCTCCTGCAAGAACTGGTGCAGACGGACGGCGATAAGGGGCAGGCGTTCGAGATCGGCGTTTACGCGATCATGGCAACATACTTCGCCCGGCTGGGCTTTGAGCTAAGACGCTTCTCGGTCACAAGTTCGGCTGACGGCGGGATGGACTTCATTGCCGGAACCGCGATCTATCAGGTCAGTAAAGGCGCGACTCGCGCGAAGCTCGAGAGCGATTACCTCAAGCTCCCGGGGACGAAGCGCGTCTTTGTCGGCGATCGGTTTCCATCCAGTCAACCGGAAAATCCAGACGTCCTCGAGTTGCTTGATCGTGAGCAGGTCGTTGGCCATTTTCTCGCATGGCTGGTGGAACGGGATCGACAGCATGGATCTGCACAGCGGCTTGATGAGGCGATCCAGTGCGCACGCACGCAGTACGCTCGCGAATGAGGCGAGTCAGCCGAGATGTACAATGCTCAGTCCGCCATCAGTGGCACCATATGAAGGCGGAAGCGCCGTCGTCATCGGGTCAGCCACCCAAGGCATCATCGCGTTTTCACGAGCCGGGTGCCGTGGTCTGAGCCCGAAGGGCGAAGGCCACGCTCGCAGGCGCCCCGCGTCGTGGCCTTGCGCCTTCGGCTTCAGACCACGCCACCCAACCTCAGTGGTCAAACTCCCCCCGCTCATACCACGCATCCAGCGTCCCCTCACACGCCCCCCCATACAGCACCCGCAGCATCTCCTCCGAAAGCCCCCGCCCCACCAGCCTCGGCGCGCTCATCGCGTCGTACTTCTCGGGTTCCACCATCGCCAGGTCCGGGTCGGCGATCGGGCTCTCGGCGTTGTAGTCCGTCTCCCACAACGTCCGCTGCGCCCAGTACCGCCCGCTGTACAGGTCAAACGCCTCGCACTTATTCCCCGCGAGTTGGCTCCCGAACTTCTTGTTCTCCGGGTCCGACGCCTCCATGTGGTCGTCGCTCGTCACGATGTCCGAGCCAAACAAGATTCGCCCCTCAAACTTAGTAAGGAACGCCACCAGCTCTTCGCGCGGGTGCTTGCTCAGCTCGCGGACGATCCACTTCGTCGCGCTCGTGTCCAGGATCAGCTTCGGGTTCCGCTCAAGGAGCCCGGTCAGAAATCCCAAGTCCTCCGGCCACCCCCCCATGTGCGCCCCCAAACACGGCACGTCGAACGCCCCCAGCAACCGCTCCAACGACTCGTACTGCTGCGCCTTCGTCCCGTAGCGGGCGCTGTCCTGGTACATCGTCTGGAACCATGTGTCCGGATCGGCGACGTGCACCATCAGCATCATCCCGCGCGACACCGCTTCTTCGGCGATCTTCATCCGCCACGGCGCGTCGAACGCGACCACCTCGCTGGGTGTCAGCCCGGACTCCTCCGCAAAGTCCAGAAACCGCGGCGCCCCCCAGAACTTCACCATCTTCGCCCCGAACCGCTCGTTCCACTCGATCACGTTGTCCAGGTACCCCTGTGTAAACGCGTGCTTCCGGTCCTCGGACATGTACTCCGGGATCGCGACAAACCGGATCCGATCGCCCAGGATCTCTTTCACCTGCTCCGCCTGGGCGAGCTGGGTCTGCGAATACACCCGCTCGACGCCGTACAGATCGCAGACCTCCCGCCAGACCTGGGCGGCTCTTTCCCCGTTGATATGGGCGTGGGCATCGATGATCGGGCGGACTGGCGCCCCCAGGCGCCCGGCCTCTTCCCGATAGTCCAGACGCAACCGGTTGGCCTGTGTCGCTATCCTCTTGCTCGAACGCTGCGCACACGAATGATCGCTCATCACCCATGGTAGACCACGCCCCCACCGCCGCTGACAAGAACAAGCCCGCCTTCAGCATGGATCGCAAGGCCGGCGAGCACGCCCGGACGCGGCGCGCCCGCATCGCCCTCGCCCACGACTGGCTCGTCGCCATGCGCGGCGGCGAACTCGTCCTCGACCGCATCGCCCGCATCGTCCGCGCCGATCACACCCCCGCCAACCTCTACACCCTCTTCAACTCGGGCGCCAAACTCACCGAAGCCATCGACGCCTTCCCGCGCGTCGCGTCGCGCCTCAACAAGCTGCCGATGTCCGGCAAGCTCCGGCGCTGGATGCTCGCGATGTACCCCTCGGGCGTCGAGTCGCTGCGCATCAGGCTCGACCGCGATCACGAGCACGAGCCCATCGGCCTGCTGATCTCGACCAGCTCGTGCGCGATCAAGGCCCTGGCGGCGCCCCCGGGCGTACCCCATATCTGCTATTGCCACACCCCCGCCCGCTACCTCTGGTCGCAGCAAGACGAGTATTCCAGCGGGCGCGGCCTCGCCGCCCGCCTGCGCAAACGCGGGCTGAGCAGCAAGGGCGATGCGCTGCGCGAGTGGGACATCAAAACCGTGCGCACCGTAGACGTCTTCCTCGCCAACTCGAACCACACGCGCGAGCTGATCCAGAACGTCTACCAGCGCGAGGCGCGCGTCGTGTACCCGCCCGTCCGCACCGAGTTCTTCACCCCCGCCACCGAGGAGCGCCAGGACTTCTGGCTCGTCGTCAGCGCGCTCGAGCCCTACAAGCGCATCGATCTCGCGATCGAAGCCGCGATCATCGGGCGCAAGCGACTCATGGTCGTCGGCAGCGGATCCCAGGCCAAGGCCCTGCGTAAGCACGCCGCCCGCGTCGGCAAGCAGGTCAAAAAAACCCGCGGCGTCGCCGGCAGCGTCGAGTTCCTCGGACGCGTCCCCGACGAGCAGCTCCGGACCCTCTACCAACGCGCCAGGCTCCTGGTCTTCCCCCAGATCGAAGACCTCGGCATCGTCGCGCTCGAGGCCCAGGCCTGCGGCTGTCCCGTCGTCGCCCGGCGCGCCGGCGGCGCGCTCGAGACCGTGCTCGAAGGTCGCACCGGATCGTTCTTTGACGAGCCCAACGCCCAGGCCCTGCTCGCAGCGGCGGACGCCTGCCCGAAGGACGCGGGCGAGAACTGCCGCGCCAACGCCGAACGCTTCAGCGAGCAGGTCTTTGACCAAGCCATCCGCGCCGAGATCGCCCGGGCGCTGCGCTCGGGGCAGCGCTAATGCCCGACCGCCTTGTTGAGACGCGGTACATCGACGACGTGCCCATCGAGATCTATGTGCGCAGCGCGATGATCCCGAACCCCGCGATCTACATGATCCCCACGAAAGTAGCCGTCGAGACGTTCTACGTCATGCCGGCGCCCGACTGGCCCAAGGTGCGGATCCGGGCCAGGCGAGGCCTCGCCCGCCTGCTGTACCGCTTCGGCCGCCGCCCGGGCATCGTGCTCGACAACGTGCGGTTCAACAGCGCCTTCAGGGTCGATTGTGAAGACGCTGACTTCGCCCTCGTGCTGCTGAGCCCCGAACTCCAGGCGTTCCTGCTCGACAAAACCAGCGTGGACTGGAGCGCCGGGGGCGGCGCCATCAAGCTGTTCTACCGCGGGGGCCTGCGCAAGAAACGCATCGACCGATCGCTCGAACGACTCAGACGCTTTCGAGACCTCATCGACGACGAGCTGTTCACGTTCACCGCCGAACCCGGCGCCGCCGACTAAGCGCTCGCCGGCAGCACGGTGTCGATGTCATCAACGCACCGGAACGCGATGACATGACCGACGAACAGCTCGTGGTCCGCCTCAAGATCGATCCGCCGGACAACCTCGCAATCAAAGACCGCGATGGCGCGCTCCAGGATCGGAGCCCCCGTCGAAAGCGTTGTGTAGCTGAGCGCATCGAACGGGTCGTGCTCGATCACCTCGCCGGTGTACGCCCCGTTGGACAGGCTGTTGGACCGGGCGATGCCCTTCTCGAACGGGAAGGCCCGCTCGATGAGCTTGTCGTCGCCCGCCATGATGCAGACCGCGAATGAGCGCGAGTCGCGGATCAGCGGGTCGATCTTGTGCCCCTTGCGGGCGGCCACCGAGATCAGCAGTGGGTCATCGGCGCACGCCTGAACCGACCGAAGGCGCAGCCCCGCCCGCTTGCCGTCGTGGGCCGACGTCATCACGAAGAACCCGGAGGGCAGACAGCGCAACGCTCGGTCGAGCTCGCCCCCGCCAACAGACCCCATCGCAATCTCCTCACCCCCCGGAGAGCTTTCCCCCAGAGAGCGTACTTGAAATAACCCAAGTCAGAACGCAAACCGCTCACCCACAAGATGATACGCTGCCTCGTCCACACCCTGTCCCCAAAGGGGCCGGTGGTTCTCACAAACAAATCGTCACGATCAACCCCCTATTTCACCGAGGTTTGCACGAATTTCGCGCGCCGATCCCCCGATACGCCCATACACGGGTTGCATCGTGGGCCATCGTGGGCCATAATCCCACGCATGACACCCAGGGGAGATCAGCGTGCCATTCACCGGACAAGCCGAGGCGATCATCGACGCCAAGCAGCGTCTGGCGATCCCGGCCAAGTTTCGGTCTCGGTGGAACCCGGAAACGGACGGCACGACGTGGTACTGCGTCCCCTGGCCCCAGCCCCAGGACGCCGTGCTCAGGCTCTACACCGAGCACCAGTACGAGTCGATCCCCCTCGCCCAGGGCGTCACCAGCTCCCTCACGCCCAACCAGAACCTGGCCGACTTGCAGACTCGGATCTACGGCTACTCGGAGCAGCTCGACGTAGACGCCAACAACCGCATCAGGCTCTCGGCGTGGCATCTGGAGCTGGTCGGGATGCCCAAGGAAGTCATGGTCATCGGCGCGGGCGATCGCCTCGAGATCCGCAGCCGCGAGCTGTGGATGCGCGATCGACAGCAACACTTCAACGAACTCCGTCGCCTGGTCGATCAGCAGGCCAGCACGACCAACACCGCCTGACCGACACCCGGGCGAGCGTGCCCGGACGCTTGGCCCACGCGGGCTGAGACAGATCCCTCCCCCACCTCTCGCTGAACACGCGAGGGGCGGATTCCAAGGACCCCCCGGGGTCCGACAAGCGATGCAAGGAGGCGCCCCACGGGCACGGATGCCCGCCCCTTTGGGGTTCTTGCGACGGACATCTTGAGCGAGTGCGCGTCGGAGCGTTGAGCGTTGGCAAACGCTCATCTGCCCCAACCAAGGACGGTGCGGGTGATCCAAGGACGGATCACCCCACGGGTCAGGATCGCCAGCCGGGGGGCGCCCCGGCGACCGAGCCTCCGCACGCCTCTGCCACGAGCCCGGGCGATCCACCAACGCCCGGGCTTCTTTTTTTGTTGAAACTGATCGAGGCGCCTCAGGCGCTCGCGCGGGCCGGGCGCCTGGAGATCCGCCCGCCGTACGCGAAGTACGGGTTGTCCTCGCTCACGCGGGCGGCGCAGATCGGACACGCGATGAACCACGGGCCGTCCTCCTGGGACTTGATCCGCAAAAGCCGGTCGGCCTGACTCCCGCACAGCCCGCAGGGGCGCGCAACGCGGCGCATCCGTCGGGCGCCCATCGAGCCTGTTCCTGATCCTGTCGCTGGTGTCATCCGTCCCTCGCGTTGGTCCATGCCCACTTCCCGCCCCCGACCACACCGACACAGATGTGCGTGCCGCGTGCTCCTGTCGTCTTCTTCGGAAAGGGGGTACGGGTTCTTGCAATCTCCGTTGCAAGAATCTCGCCGGGGATGGCTGACGCCCGAGAACCGCCCCGCAAAGCCCTTTCGCGGACGGACCCGTCCTTACCGGCGTTTGGTCCCCGGGCGCGTCCGGTCGCCCATGAGGCGCCTAGCCAGCCAGAGATTGAACCCCATCAGGGCGATCAACGCCCCCACGCCCGCGACCATCGGGACCAGCGCCTGCTGCCCGCTGACGTGCGCCTCGAAGCCGTCCATGAAGCGCCGCCACGAGGCGAGCCCGTCGTCCGAGCTCGCGAGCATGCCCGAGATGCTGAGAAGGTCCGCCATGACAACCGGCTCCGTGTCCCGTCTCGAGCATCGGTTCCCAGGCGGCGTCTGTCCACGGGTTGAGCACGTTCCTCACGTTCTCGGACCCGGACCGAGGCGGACTTACCCGTCCCGTTCGTCGGGCTCATCCTCGGATAGATCCTTCTCGTGCTCGATCAGCGCCTCGCGGGCCTTCTCCGCGTCCGACGCCCGGACCAGCACCCGCACCCGCCCGGGCGCCTCGGCCCGGAACCCCGCCGTGATCTGCCCCGTCACCCACGCCGGCACCCCCGCCACATCCAGCGCCGACACAATGAACGACGCCTCAAGCTCGGTAGCGAAGTCCCCCACCACGACCGGCTGATTGGGATCTGGCTTGGTCATTGACGCAGTATACAGAGCGCAGGCGTCACGGCGAGTAATCAATCCCGGCTAAACCATTGCGGGTGAAGCGGAACGAGACGGGGTAGAAAGCGTCCGGATCGCCGACGGGGGGCGGCTCGGTCGAGAGCGGCTCGTATCTGTAGAAGAACGACTCCGGGTTGTCCGGATCGTTCGGGTTGAACCCCAGGCCAGCGCCCCCGGTCGCCAGATCATTGACCGATCCATCAAACATCAGCTTGTTCGGCTTGGCCTCCGGGTAGGCGTACCACAGACCTTGGTCGGATGAGTGCCGGTCGTGCCACTCGAACATGAAGACCTTCTGCGCTGGGAACGCGACCTCAATCGCGAAGCGGTTTCCGATGGGGAGATTGCCGGAAGTGAAAAAGTTGGATGAGTTGGACACTGGGCCAATCGTCGTCGCGCTCCCGATCCGCGCATCAACTGAATAACTCGCGGGGATCGTTCGATAGCTCGATGAATACGGCCATCGTTGGACAATCGGGTCCGTGGGCCCATCTCCGCCAAACTGTGTCCCCTTCAGCGTCGGGTAGACCCCGCGATCCTCAAAGGCGATCGGGTCGCGTTGCCAGGTAAGCAGGAGTCGATCCTGAGGATCTGCGGCTCGCCGGTTTGCGGCGCCAAACCCGAAGTGATCCGCGAGAACCAGATGCGTTCGGCGCCGATTCGGAAAGAGCGGCGCCTGATATAATCGTATCTTCCGTTCCCCAACCGCTCGTCCCGTCAGGCGCCTCAGCAGATCGGTCTCCTGAAAACCCACCGCACTGATACCACCCTGATTGCTCGGCAAGGTAATCGGCGCCCCTTCCTTCAATCCGCCGAACCCAGCAAAGTTGTGAGTCTCACCGGGCTGCCACGAGTACGCCGGCATCAGCCCGCCAAAGTCCGACGTGTACGTCCCCGAGGCCACACCCCAGAACCGCAGGTTGTCCTGCGACGTCTGCATCCGCGCCCCGCGCCGGGCGTCGCCCATGACGGGCTGGAAGATCGCCAGCAGCGCCCCGCCGACCAGCACCGCCGCCGCGCATTCGATGAGGGTAAACCCGCGACGCCGCATGATGGTCGATTCATGGTTCATGGTGTGTAATCAATCCCGGCTAAGCCGTAGCGGGTCCAGCGGAACGAGACGGGGTACAGGGCGTTGGGGTCGCCAACGGGGGGCGGCTCGGTGGTCAGCGGGCAGTAGCGGTACGTGGCAGGCTCAGGATCGTTCAGGTTGTTCGGATCCGCACCAACGCCAGCATCGCCGGTGGCAAAGGCGTTGACCGAGCCGTCGAACATGAGCTTGTTCGGCTTCGCCTGTGGGTAGGCGTACCAGAGTCCCTGGTCGGATGAGTGCCGGTCATGCCACTCGTACATGAAGACCTTCTGCGCGGGGAACGCAACTTCCGATGCGTTGCGATTGCCCAGGGGAAGAACACCAACAGTAAACAGGTTCGATGTGCTATCCGTCGGCCCGACGGTGGTAGAAAGCCCCCCATCGTGCGAAAACGACGCGGGCACGACCCGATAGCTCGATGAATACGCCCACCGCTGGACAATCGGGTCATCCGAGTTCTGGCCCACGAGCAGGCCCTCGTCACAGCTTGGCTGCGGGTAGTCGCCGGATTGCTCGAAGGCGATCGGGTCACGCTGCCAGAGAAGCTGCAATCGATCCTGCGGATCAACAGCCCGCTCGTTCACAGGGCCGAGACCCATGTGATCCGCCATGATGAGATGAGTCCGTCTGCGTTGCGGGAAGATGGAGGCGAGAATACGGATTCGTCCATCGCCGACCACTCGCCCCGTCAACCGCCTCAGCAGATCTGTCTCCTGAAAGGTGACCGCTTGACGGTTATTGCTGTTTGAACTCGACGAGTCCGGCGGCATGCAGACATCACCGCCCTCAATCACATTACCGAACCCCGCGACGTTGTAGCACTCACCATCCCGCCATGAGTACGCCGGCATCAACCCCCCAAAGTCCGACGTGTACGTCCCCGACGCCACACCCCAGAACCGCAGGTTGTCCTGCGACGTCTGCATCCGCGCCCCACGCCGGGCATCGCCCATGACGGGCTGGAAAATGGACAGCACAACGCCGCCCAGAAGAACCGCGCCCGCACACTCGATGAGGGTAAACCCACGTCTGGATGTCATCTGGCCCCAACCTTTCCGCCGCTCGTGAGAGTGTTCGTCAGAATCGCTCCCCGGTTCCGCCGTCAGGCGTCCAGCGTACCAGCATCTGAAGCCAGATCCAGAGCGACGCTCCCCCCTCACCTGATTAGAACCAGACAAAAAAAGGCCCGCAGCAGGGCTGCGGGCCTTGTAAGAAGCTCAGAAGTTGACCGCGGAAACTGCTTTACCAGCGTCCCCCGCCGCCGCCACCACCCCCACCGTATCCACCGCCGCCACCGCCCCGGTAGCCGCCACCCCCGCCGCCTCCGCGGGGTTCGCGGGGTTTGGCCTCGTTGACGGTGAGCGAGCGTCCGTCCATGTCCGTGCCGTTGAGCGCCTCGATGGCCTTGGCCGCCTCGGCGTCATCCGCCATCTCAACAAACGCAAACCCGCGCGGGCGCCCGGTCTCGCGGTCGGTGATGACATTCACACCAACGACCTGCCCGTGCTGCTCGAACGCGGCGCGCAGCTCTTCTTCGCCCGTAGAAAACGGCAGGTTTCCGACATAGATCCTTTTCATCGTTCCGTCCTCGCCCGCATGCTGAACATCCCGCACGGCCCCGCCCCGGGCGCACGCCGAGGCCGTCATCGGCGCCCCAACGCGCGGGGGCGCCCGTCTCGCCCGATACTCTACCACACACCGCTGCCCGGCCCAAGCGTCCCGAGCCCCACAGGAGCTGCGAATGAACCGATTCCGGATTGTCCTCGCCATCGCCGTCGCGGCGTACCTCGTCCCCCTGAGCCTCGTCGCGTGGCGCCAGGGGAACCAGGAGTTCCTGCTCTACGCCGGGGCGATGCTGGTGATGATCGCGGGCGTCGTCGTCCTCGACCGGCGCGTCCACTTCTCGCGGACCGTCCTCATCGCCCTGGCCCTCTGGGGACTGGCCCACATGTGCGGCGGCGTCGTCCCCATCCAGACCACCTCCGGCCCGGGCGTGCTCTACGCCTGGCGCCCCATCGCGTCGCTGCCACGCTACGACCAGGTCATCCACGTCTTCGGCTTCTTCAGCGCCACCCTCGCCAGCGCCGAGTGCGTCGCCGCAGGCGTCTCACCAGCAAAGCCCCTGCGCATCTCGACCGGCCTCGCGCTCGGGTTTGCATTGATTGGCATGGGGCTTGGCGCCGTCAACGAGATCATCGAGTTCGTCGCGACGCTCATCCTGCCAAAGACCGGCGTCGGCGGCTACACCAACACCGGGTGGGATCTTGTCTCCAACGCGGTCGGGGCGTTGACGGGCGCAGCGCTGCTGCGCCTGCGCGCCAGCATCCCGGCGCGCACAGACTCAGTCGTCTGAAACCAGCCCGTGCTCCTCGACCTGCTCCTCGGTCAGCACAACCACAGTCTTGATGAGCACCGGCTCGACGGGCAAGTTCTTGTGCGCACCCAGAACCTTTGTCTCGACCTTCTCGATCGCATCCACGACCTCCGTGCCCTTGACGACCTTGCCAAAGACCGCGTACCCCGCGCCGTCACGCGGATCGCTCAGAAAGAGGTTGTCGCCCACGTTGATGAACCACTGCGTGGTCGCCGAGTTCGGACGCCTTCCCTGACGGGCCATCGCGACCGAGTACTTCTCGTGCTTGAGCCCGTTCTTCCACTCGTTCTCGATGCCCTTGCGGGTCTTGCGCTGGGTCATGTCGGGCTCGAACCCGCCGCCCTGGATCATGAAGCCGGGCATGACCCGGTGAAAGATCGTCCCGTCGTACGCCTTGTCGGTGGTGTACTCGACAAAGTTCTCGACGCTAATCGGCGCCTTCTCGGTGTTGAGCTCGAGAAAGATATCGCCCTTGGTCGTCTTGAGATGCACGTACACGAACGCCTCCTTGGCCTCGGCTTCGGACGCCGACGCGCTGCTGTCTGCGGGCTGGCTCGACGCCTGGGCGACCAGGGCCACACCAACGAGCGCCACCGCGGCGCCTGCCATCAACTTGAACATGTTCATTTCCTCCCTTTGGGGTTCGGGCCGGACTGTAGCCGCCCGGGGCGTTCGCAACGACTCCCGCTGCGTTCGGATGGTGTTCGAGCCCCATCTAGAAAGCATCCGCCCGGTTCCGTTCGTTCCTGACTGCGTGGCGCTCCGAATCGGGGCTCGTGCGCGGTACGATTGGGCGCCATGACACATACACGCCGCCCCGCCCGCGTCCCGCTGCTCGCCCTGCCGCTCGCTATGCCCGGCGCACTCGTGCTCACCGCCCTGCTCTCACTCTCGAGCATCGCCGCCGCCCGCCAGCCCGAGCCAACCCCCGACCCGCTCCGAGGCCCGAGCGTCCCCGAATACAAAACCAGAACCCTCGTTCACCACTCCATGATGCAAGGCTTCAGCCCCGTCGAGGGGCGCCCCGAGTCCGCCGCGCTCGAGCTGCTCGAGCTTGACGAAGCAACCGCCGCCCGCGCCCGGGCCGCCGTGGATGCCCGCTCGCTCGAGCTGGCCATGATGCTCGTCGATGAGATCGACACGGTCCGCGAGATCACCGACCAGATGGCCTCGGGCGACACCAAGGCGGCCCGCGAGACACTCGCCGCCCTGTGGGACCGCTTCGAGCCCGGGCGCCCGCGATCCCCCCTGCTCAACGACCTGGGCGAGATCCTCACCCCGGAACAGATGGCTGAGATGCACCGCCTGCTCGACGAGTACTGGGACGCATGGATCCGCGGCACGGGCCTCATCGACCCTGCCGCCCGCCAGTCCACACAGGACCGCCTCGCCTTCGAGCTCTTCCAGGCAGAAGTCCGTGAGGCGTACGACGCCTCGCTGCGCCGCTACCGCGAGGCCCTCGACGCGATCTTCACCGCCATCGAGCCCACAACCGAGCAGCGCGAGCAGATCCGCTCCATTGTCATCGAGCACATCCGCCAGACGCGCCTCTCCCCCACCATCGCGCAGCGCCGCGAGGCCATGACCAAGATCTACCGCCTCCTCGACGACGACCGGCGCGAACGCCTCTTCGACTACATGGTCCGCTTCGTCGTCCGCGAGGGCTAATCCCCCTCCCAACGAGCCTGAAACGAGCCCCGAACGTCAGTGACGGGTTTCTTCAAAGGCGTCACAGAGATCCCAGAGGGCTTGCAGAGGCGCGCAGCGAGAGACTGCCTCAAAAAATCACCACGCCCCCCTCCGCGTCCTTCGCGCCGGGTGCCGTGGAGACGCCGCCGCGGCTTCTCCACGACGCTCATACAGCACCCCCGCCGACCGCCCGTACAGCCGCCGCCAGCCTTCTGCACGATCACACACCGCCGGAGTACCCAGCCCGCTTCATCGCGAAGAAGCCGAGGACGCCGTCTCTACGGCGCCCGGCATCAGAGGGAACCCCACGACTCGAAGACTCGTCGTCGGCGTGGTGAGCAGGCGGGGGCGGGCAGTCCTGGACGAGTGTGATCGCGTCGATGCAATCGGTCTTGCTTGTCATGCCCACACGCTACGGCGTCGGCGGGCGGGGTCCTGGTTGGGAGGGGGGAGAGCAAGGATTCGGCGCGCGCGGGGTGGAGGTGGGAGCGAGATTGTTGGGTGGCGTGCAGACGGCGCCAGCCTTCTGCACGTGCGGTCGGCGAGGGTGTTGGCCGGGTGCCGCCGATCGGATCAGTTGTTGTCTTCGCTGACGCGTTCCCCCCAATCATCGGGACGTTCATCCTCGCCCCTGCTCTCCCAGTACGCGTCGTTGTTCGGGTTCATCTGGTCCGCGTGATTGTCCTGATCACTCTTGGGGTCGCTCATCGTTTGTCCCTTCGTCTGCTTCACTCGAAGGTCCGCCGGAACACCCGGCCGGACCGTCGAGCATTGTACTTACCCTGCACCAGATGGACCTAATAGAGTCGAGGAAGCCACGGACCCAGGCGTTGGCGAGCAGGTCGGACCAATCACCTACGGAGTACCCAGCCCGCTTCATCGTGGAGAAGCCGAGGACGGCGTCTCCACGGCGCCCGGCACACTCAACCACCGTGCCCAGGCCAGACTAGTTGCCATTCTTCGACCTTGACTTGCACAGCGGTGCCGGAGTCCGCCTGATCTTCAACGCTGACTATCGTGCAATTGGTCGCCTCCTTTGTGAGCCGACCCAGTCCCAGACATACGCCAAGCAGAGGAGTTTCGTCAGTTGGAACTGCCAACCAGAATGGATTGGTCTCGCTCGCGCAGTGATTCAAGAATGCCTCGTCCATCTCCCCGGACCCGAGGCGCAATCCGACCGAACCGCTGCCCAGAATCGCCTGGCCAGTCGTGACGACTTCATGCATCAAGTCGATCTCTGCCTCCGCAGCCACAATCTGATCGCCGCCCCACACAAAGTCGATGCTCCTTGCCTGTGCGATCTCTCGCAGCATTCTCGTCAACTCAATTACTCGCGCGATCGTATCGAGTCGAGCGTCTCGCTGGACATCGGCATCGACTGTCGCACTGCTATCGCCGAGCACAACAGTCATCCGAATGTGGTCTGCCTGTGCGTACCTCTCGAACATCGCACAAACCTGCGCGAAGCCCGGCAATCTCCGGACTGTCAACCCCTCCCAAGTAGCGAGCGACAGCGTGAACTCGTAGTGGTTGCGCATGCGCCCGTCCGCCAGCGTCTCAAGTACGCACTCTCCTTGGTAGACCTCTGTTCCATCAATGAGGAGTTTGCCAACGCGTCGCTTCGTGCCACCCACCCAGTTCACGGTGAAGTTGCAACTGCCCACAATATGGTCTGAAGAGTCTCTGAGCTCGATAATGAGGGCGCCATCGTCTGCTTGCTTGGTCTCAAATGCCTGGATATCTAGCGTCTCGCCTAGGTAGCCGGGCATATCCGAGACTGAAATCTGCAGATCGCCGTTGTTTTCGAGCTTTCCTCCCTCAGCCAGTAAGCGGTCGAACTCTTCCTGAATTTGCTTGCTCTTGCCCGTGATGTGTAGCTTGAACTCCAACGCACTGCCATCACGAGAGTCAATGCTGTGGCTCACACGCTCACCATCGTAGAGGGTCTTCACTTTGATTCGATGATCACGATCTTCGATCTCTTTGGCTGATCGTCTTGCGGCTGCCTCAATGGACCCTGGATGCCGCTCCTCCATGTGCACCCACGCAACATCGAGCGCACGCCCTAGCAACTCGCCGTCTGAGATCGTGTTTTCTCTCGGAATGCGGAAGCTCGTTGTCTTCTGTCGCCAAACCGGCGAACTCTCTGCAAGAGACTCCGCAGCCGCGGTCAGGTCGATATAGAAGCCTGCGCGAAGATCGGCTGCTATGCAAACACCGAATACAGGGACGCGGCTTCGCTTCGCATACTCCAGAGTCGCGATCTCAACACGGATGCAGGGTTCACGCGACCCGAGTTCGTGTTTCGTCCTGACTTGAGCTTCAAACTTCTTGCCTGTCAGCTCGCCGTGCCGAACACACTCGACATAAAAATCTGTATGGGGATCAGGAGTACGTTTAGTCTTGATCCAACCCTCAGGGAGCAGACACCGAAAGAGATCTTCTCCGTGATCGCCAATGATCTGACCTTGAGATTGTGTCATCTAATCCGCCCTCCCTGGTTTCCCTGAGAGGTACGGGTGAGTGCGCTCAGTAATCGAAATCATCCCCCCCACCGCTCATCGCGGGGGCCTTCTTGTCCTTGATCTCCACGATCGCGGCCTCCGTCGTCAGCAGCAAACCCGCAATACTCGCGGCGTTCTGCAGCGCGACCCGCTCGACCTTGGTCGGGACGATGACGCCCATCTTGACGAGGTCGCCGTACTCCTGGGTCAGGGCGTTGAAGCCGAAGTTGGTCTCGGTTGATTCCTCGACCTTGGCCGCGATGACGGCGCCCTCGAGCCCGCAGTTGGCGGCGATCTGCTTGATCGGCGCCGTCACGGCACGCGAGACGATGTCGATCCCAACGCGCTCATCGCCCTTGGCGTTCTTCTTGAGGCTGGTGAGGGCGCGTCGGGCGCGGAGGATGGCGACGCCGCCGCCGGGCAGGATGCCCTCTTCCACAGCAGCGCGGCACGCGTGCAGCGCGTCCTCGACCCGCGCCTTCTTCTCCTTCATCTCAACCTCGGTCGCGGCGCCGACATTCACCTGCGCCACGCCCCCGGCCAGCTTGGCCAGACGCTCTTCGAGCTTCTCCTTGTCATAGTCAGAGCTGGCCGCCTCGATCTGGTGGCGGATCATGTCGATGCGCCCCTTGATGTCCTTCGATGTTCCCGCGCCCTCAACGATGGTGGTGTCGTCCTTCGTGATCGTCACCTTCTTGGCGCGCCCCAGATCCTTGATCTCGAGCTTCTCGACGTCGATCCCAAGCTCGTCCATGATCGCCGTGGCGCCGGTCAGCGTGGCGATGTCCTGGAGCATCTCCTTGCGACGATCACCAAAGCCCGGCGCCTTGACGGCGGCGACCTTCAGGACGCCCCGAAGCCTGTTCACGACCAGCGTCGCGAGCGCCTCAGAATCAATATCCTCGGCGATAATAAGAAGCTGCTCGCCAGACTCGGCGATCTTGCCGAGGATCGGCAGCAGATCCTTCGCGCTGCTCAGCTTCTTCTCATGGATCAGAACGTACGGCTTGTCGAGCACGCACTCCATCGCGCCGGGGTCGGTCACAAAGTGCGGCGAGAGGTAGCCCTTGTCAAACTGCATGCCCTCGACGAGCTCGATCTCGGTCTCGAGGCTCTTGCCCTCTTCGACGGTAATAACGCCGTCCTTGCCGACCTTGTCCATGGCCTGGGCGATGATGTCGCCGATCTGCTCGTCCTGGTTCGCGCTGCAGGTGCCAACCTGGGCGATTTCCTTGGAGCTTTTGACGGGGTTGGACATGGTGTCCAGCTCAGCGACGAGAGCCGCGATGGCCTTGTCGATACCGCGTTTGATCTGGTTCGGGTTGGCGCCGGAGGTGATGTTCTTCAGCCCCTCGGAGTAGATCGACTCGGCGTAGATGGTCGCCGTCGTCGTGCCGTCGCCGGCCATCTTGGACGACTTCGACGCCACCTCCTTGACCATCTGCGCGCCCATGTTCTCGTACGGGTCGTCGAGCGTGATCTCCTTGGCGACCGTCACGCCGTCCTTGGTGACCGTCGGCGAGCCGAAGGATTTTTCGAGGACAACAACGCGACCCGAAGGCCCCAGCGTCACCCGGACGGCGGCTGCAAGCTTGCGAACCCCGGCGAGAATCCGCTCGCGGGCGTCGGTGTCGTATGCGATCTGTTTCGCGGCCATGACAAGAACTCCAAATCTTCAGAGGGCAAGAGGGCCAGAGGTTGGCCGTTGCCCGGGTGTTTGTTTGCTCGAAACTCCGCATCTGGCCATCCGGCCATCTGCGCTGTGTCTACTTGACCTGCCCGTTGAGCCCGATGCGGACCCACGCGACACGTTCGGATTCGATGATGAAAATGCTCTGCCCGTCCGTCACCTTCACAAGATGGTCCGGCTCATCGGGAACGAGCATGGCGGTGTTGACGGTGAGCTCGTGCCCGTCGATGACAAAGGTCGCGCTGCGCTCGCCGTTGAGTTCACGCAAGGCTTGTCGGAGCTGGTCAGCGTTCATGCCTACCCCTCAACCACGGCCGGCCTCGCCAGCGAGATCACGTCCGACGCCTGGAAATAGATAATCTCGGGCGTCGCCTGGCGCGAGTGCCCCGTGTCGTACACCAACCCGACGATCGTAAACAGCGTGTCGTCGGCATCCGTCGGCCCGTGCTCGACCGACTGGATGTCCTCGACAAAGAACGAACGCTGCGCGAAGCCGATGGCCACGCGGTCGGAATGAGCTTTCGTCTGTTCCAGCACGGCCTTGATCGTGTTCGCGTTCATATGAGCCTCCGGTGTGACGCGAGCGTTGGGGTGCGGGAGGGCTGGAAGCCCTCCCCTCCAAAGACATGTATCAGTCGATGATCGCCAGGACCTCGTCCTCGCTCATGATGATCAGCTCATCACCATCGAGCTTGACCTCCGAGCCGGAGTACGAGCTGAAGATGATCCGGTCGCCCTTCTGAAGGGTCAGCGGGATCCGCTCGCCCGTGTCGGTGTTGAGCGCCCCATCGCCGACGCCCTCGACGATGCCCGTCTTGGGCTTGTCCTTTGATGACTCGGGCAGGAAGATCCCCGAATCCGTCACGCCCTCGGCCTCATCACGGCGCACAAGGATCTTGTCGTGCAGCGGGCGGATCTGGGTCTTGCTACGGGTCTTGGTCGCGGTCGCCATCTGTGATTCTCCTTCTTCTTTCTGCGAGCCGGGTCTGCCCCGGCGGTTTGGTGTTGCTCAGCCCCCGCCAACTCAATCAGCGGAAGCGTTGTTGATGATGATTCTGTTCAGGCGGGTCGCCCCTTGGGCCACGCCCCCGCGTAGTGACGCGCCAAAACTCGGCGCAGCACCTCAAGCAGCAGCTCCAGATCCCCGCTCTCGTGCGGTCGGTCGATCACGGCGAAGGCGCCGGCGCGCAGCGCCGCCGCAAGCTCGCGCTGCTCCTCGCGGCTGGACTGCGGACGCTTGACCACCACCGTCGGCGGCGGGCTATCAAGACGACGCAGCACCTCAAGCAGCCGACACCCCGCCCCCGCGCTCTCCGGACGCGACTGCTCCAGAGGCAGCCCAAGGTCCACCACCGCGATATGGATCGGGTTCTGGCGGATCAACTCCGAGGCCTCCCGCCCGCACCCGGCCATCAACGACCGGATCCCCATCGGCTCCAAAAGCCTCGGCAAACGATCCACCCACGGCTCAGGCCTCCACCCCGCGTACGACAACAGCAGATTCAGGCGCCCCCCGCCCGGGGTTTCCCCTCGATCGGCAGGCCCGCCAAGCCCCCCCTGGGCGGGGTCCGGGCGATCGGGATGGAATCGAACACTTCTCATTGCACAGTGCATATGGCAAGCCGCGTGCCTGATTGAAGTTCCGATCCTGCCCCCCGCCCCCCACAGGCGCCCGCAGGAACGGGCCTCCATCGCTCCCCCTGGGCGTTCACGCTGCCCAGCCCCTCGTCCCCGAGCCGCCCGGGTGTCAATGTGGCAGGCCAGCGATCCCCTCCTCCCCCCAAAGCCAACCCGGCGCAACCGACAGGCCCCCGGGACGCTCTGGGGATGGGTGTCGGTTGGGACGAGATTCCCCCTGCTGGCGCTACAATCGCCCGCATGGATGCTGCACTTATCGTTCTCGCTGTTCTGTGTCTGGCCCTTGCCGGGGGCATGGTCTGGGCCTTGGTCACCCGGGCCAGGCTCCTTGCCGACATGGCCCGTCGCGACGGCGTGGGCGGCGCCCTCGAGGGCGAACTCGCCGAGACCCGCGAGTCACTCGTCCGCGAGCGAGCCCTCAACGACGAGCTGCGGACCGAGGGCATCCGCCTCAACCGCCAGATCGCCGAGGGCGAGCAGAAGCTCCTCTCCCTGAGCGAACGCCTGGAAGAGCGTTCCATGATCGAGGCAAAGTTCAGCGACGCCTTCAAGGCCCTCAGCGCCGAGGCCCTCAAAAGCTCCCGGACCGAGTTCCTTGAGCAGGCCAAGCCCGTGTTCGAGGCCGCCAAAAAGGAGCACGCCGACCTCGTCAAGCCCATCGGCGAGACGCTGGCCGCGACAAAGGTGAAGCTCGAACAGTTCGAGAAGTCGGGCGCCGAGAGCTTCACGAAGCTCATGACGCAGGTCGATTCGGTGACTGGCGCCAGCGCCGCCCTCCGCGACGAGACGGCCAAGCTCACCCGCGCCCTCTCCAAGCCCGAGATCCGCGGGCAGTACGGCGAGATCCAGCTCAAGCGCGTCGCCGAACTCGCCGGCATGACCAGCTACTGCGATTTCACCGAGCAGGCCAGCCAGCGCGACAGCGCCGGCAACCTCGTCCGCCCCGACATGATCGTCAAGCTCCCCAACAACCGCGTCATCGTCGTTGACGCCAAGACCAACATCAACGCCTACATGGAAGCCGTCAACGAGACCGACGAGAAGAAGCGCGAAGAACACCTCGACCGCTTCGCCAGGAACGTCAGCGACCAGGCGAAGAAGCTCAGCGACAAGGCCTACTGGGCCGCCTGGGAAGGCTCGCCCGAGTTTGTCGTGATGTTCATCCCGGGCGACCACTTCATCGACGCGGCCCTGCAGCGCCGCCCCGAGCTCCTCGAAACCGCCGCCCAGCGCAACGTCATCCTCGCAAGCCCGAGCACCCTCATCGGCCTCCTGCGTGCCGTCGCCGTCGGCTGGCACGAGCAAAAGCTCGGCGACGAAACCCGCGAGCTGGTGCGACTCGGCGTCGAGCTGCACGAACGCGCCGGCGCCGCCTTCGAGCACGCCAGCAAGCTCGGCGACTCCATCCGCATGAGCGTTGACCGCTACAACAACCTCGTCGGATCCATCGACTCCCGCCTCGTCCCGACCCTCAAAAAGTTCGAGGAAACAGGCGCCAAGTCCGCCAAAGCCCTCACCGAGCTCAAACCCCTCGACGGCGTCACCCGCACACTCAACGCCGGCGAAAAACCCGCCCCGGTCGTGACAACCGCCAAACCCCCCGCCGCTCTCGGCGCGGGATCCAAGCCGAACAACGGCAAGCCCAACGCATCCAAAAAGTCTTAGGCGGTCATCCCCGGTACCGCCTGGCGGATCGCCTTGATGTCCTTGCGGATCTTGTCGAGCAGGTTCCAGTACAGAACCAACGCCACCAGCGGGCCGAGCCCCAGGCACAACGACCCGACAATGTACAGCAACGGCCCGAGCCAGAGCAGCAGCTTCGCCCGCTTGTGCGCGTCCCAGTTCGGGATCCGCGGCGTGAGCCACCGAAGGTACAACATCTCCGCAAAGTAGCGCACCCCGAACACGACCAACGAGAGCACACCCACCCCGATCAACACGATCCCCGTCGCCTGATTCAACGGGAGAAAGTTGATCGCAAGGCTCAGGAAGCTGAGCCCGACCGCGATGCACAACGTGATCCGAACAACCCGGCGCGCCGTCGATCCGTCCTCTCGCCCCGTAAACGCCGGGTCCGGCGCCGAGAACAGCCACCATCCATACACGATCGCCAAACTGAGCACCACATTGACCACCTGATTCGCGATGTTGAACCACGCAGGGACCGCGCCGCCCCGGCTGCTCACCGCGATCGCAATCACCGCGCCGATCGCCACGAACATGAACAGGATCATCAGGATGATCGAGGTCAAGATGATGACCACGCCCCGATGCAGCGACGCAAGATACTCGGGCGAACTGTTTTTCAGCTCGTCCGATGCCAACGACCGCTCCACAAGAAACCCGCACTCCGGGCAGACGCCATCGACGCTCAGGCCCCGAACGTCATACCCGCACTGCCGGCACGAAATCTGGGCGCCCTGTGTGTCTACGCGGATGCTTTCCATCCCGCCAGCCTACCGAAACTTGCCAGCGCCGATCGGCTCGGTCCAAACTCCCCGTCAGCCTCGCCCCGGATGCACAAACAGATAATCCCGCACGCCCTCGGTCCACGCCTCCAGCCGCTCGCCCACGCGCCCGCTCTCGTCCCCGGCGCGCATCTCATACCCCAGCCCCAGCAGCGGTCCGATCACGCCCTCCACCGTCCGCCCCACACGCTCGGGCATCCCCGGGATCAACTCCGCAAAGATCACAGGCCTGAACCGCGCAAGCGTCTCCATCGCCCCCTCGATCACCAGCGGCTCCGCCCCCTCGACATCAATCTTCATCAGGTCCAGACGCTCAAGCCCCTGCTCTTGCGCCCAGTCATCCAAGCGCACCGTCTGGATCAACGCCCGGCACACGTCCGGAGCCGTCCGCGTCCCAAACGCCACGCCCGATCCCCGATCACCCAGGTGCGCGCTCCCGTGCGAGAACCGCCTGCTCGCCCGCTTGTACGGGATAAACAGCTCCGTCTCCCCCGCCTCGTTCGACAACGCCAGCGGCACGATCGTCACGTTCCCCGCACGCCCCACCGCCACACGCAGCACCGCCCGGTTGTACTCGAGCGGCTCGAACGCATACACCGTGCAGTCGCCCCCGTGCAACGCCGCCAGATGCTTGGCGAACCGCCCGTGGTTCGCGCCCACATCAAGAACCACACACCCCGGCTGCGTATACGCCCCGAGTGACCGCACCACGCTGGCGAACCGCCGGCGAACCAGCGCGTGGTACAGATGGTCCACCCGCGCGCCAAAGCGGGAAAGCCCGCTCGCGCGGATGTCTTCCATCGCGGGGATGTTCGCGTCGGGATCGGTCACGGGGCATGAGCGTAGTCGATCGATATTGTCGGCGCGCCGGTTGACCCAAACAACTGACAAGCCCACCGCCCGTCTACCGCGACGGATCAGGAAACGACACTCGGTTCGATAATGACAAACTACCGGCGTATCGAGCCTGCTTACCCGTCTTCGTTCAGAATTTCGTCAATTACGATCTCCGCATCAAGCGAATCAACGACGCCGTCTGCGTTCGCATCGCCATCCTCGGGTTGCAGAGCGCCGCTCTCCCCCATGTTCGATGCGACTACATTCAGATCGCCAATCTCAACAACACCGTTCATATTGAGATCACCCTTCTTTCCAATATCCACGATCTTGAATACTCTGACTTCGATATCACGGTTCTCGTACTCGAACATATCCACGACCGGGCCGAACGCCTGACTGAGCACAGGTCGAACGGCCGTCACGGTCAGACGCATCCAGCCCGCCTCACCGGCAATCGGAACTCCGTCAACAACCGTAGCACTTGGTCCGTTCTCAACACGCAGGTTCAAGATGGGCAATGGCCCCGTCTCTTTGTACTCAACAATGAACCGCACCCGATCTGTCATGAGCCCGTTTGGATGCACGGCGCCCCGGATGTACGTCACACCACCATTCACAGCGGCAGGCAGGTACTCATCGACCAACCAGTCCAAGCGAGGCCCGTCAAGATCATCCCACACGGCCGCCAACGCATCGGGATCCTCCTCGATCAGTGCCAGGATGTGCTCGTCGCTGAGCCATGTGGCTGCGCCAGGAATACCGGGGACGATCGTAATCTTTAGCCCACGCTTCCCGTTGCTTCCGTCTGAGCCATAGCCATCTCCACCTTGTCCGCCCTCGCCGCGGCAGGGACCGTTGCCGCCATCTCCACCATCACCACCGTCTCCAACATTGGGCACGGTCTCCGCGTCACCACCATCACCACCGTCGCCTCCGCAACCGCTTCCGCTGGGCGATGTATTGCCACCATCGCCGCCATCTCCGCCTGCGGTGCCTCCCTCGCCCCCGGCGCCGCCGCACCCGCCATTGCCGCTTCCACCGGCATTCCCACCGTCGCCTCCGTCGCCTCCGTCCAGGATTACGGCGTTGCCTCCACACCCGCCGCAACCACCGTCCCCGCTGGTCGGACCACCGTTGCCACCGTCGCCTCCGGTCCACCCGGGGCCGTGCTTAGAAGACCCGCCGCACCCGCCATCGCCACCGTCGCCGCTTCCGGCTCCATCGCCGCCGTTGCCGCCAGCGCCGCCACGACTGTCGCGACCCGCGCCGCCAACACCGCCTGCGCCACCTCGCCCGTTGCCACCATTGGCGCTCCCCCCACAGCCGCCATCGCCGCCCGTGGTCGCGCCCTGACCACCGTTGCCGCCATCGCCGCCGTCGCCAGCTTCGGGTCCCCCATTACCGCCGCACCCGCCGTCTCCACCGTGCCCGGTGAGGGCGCTGCTCTTGCCGCCTTTGCCACCGTCGCCACCACCGCCAGACTCAAGACCATCTCCGCCTTCGCCCCCGTCTCCTCCGTTGCCCCACCCCCCCTGGGAAATGTCATTACTGGCAAACCCATCGCCCGCGTCGCCGCCATCGCCTCCGCCACCGGGACCGTTGCCGCCGTCTCCGCCATCGCCCCCGTCTTGAGATGTTGCGGTTCCGTCCCCGCCGTCTCCACCATTCCCACCCTGGCCTCCCTCAGCCCCGCCGTTGCCACCATCGCCGCCATCACCTACTCCGGATCCCCCATTTCCGCCTGTTCCCCCGTTGCCATTGCCGTCCCCGTTTCCTCCGACGCCGCCGCCACCGCCACTTATGCCATCTCCACCCTTCCCACCGTTCCCGTTGCCGAACCCGTGCCCGCCGGGGCCGCCACTGGGGGCGTACGGGTTGTTCGGGTGATCCCCTGGGTATCCGTCATACCCGTCCGGGTGACCAGCGTCGCCTGGGCACCCGAAGCAATAGTCGGGCGGGTAATCGTTCGTGAGTTGCGCGCAGGCGACTGAACTCGCCAAGCATGTCAAAAGCAGACTGAATACAGCAATCAACATCGGCTTGCAGAGCATTGACGAGACTCCAGTCTGCGAGCCTCATCCACCCTATCCAGCCGCCCGCCTGTCTGGCGGGCTGGCGGGCTGGCGGGCTGGCGGGCTGTGTGTATTGAACATCGGCGAGGGTGGGGTGTCAAGATCAATCCAGCCCATTGTTATAAACAGGGTGGAATCCCGAAACTCAAATGTGTGGTTCGCATCACACCCCGCGTGTCGCCCGGCGCGAACCCGTCGCTCACGCTCTGGGCTTGAATCGGTGTATCGCCCCGCTCACGCCGGGCTCGCCATCGCCCCCGGCGGCAGGTCCGGCTCCTCGCCGTTGCCCGTCTTGGGCGCAGGCGGGGGCGCCGACGGACGGTCCGCCGCGAGCAGGTCCGACACCGTCGGCTTGCTCAGCGTCTCGCCCCGGATCAGCGCGTGGACATCGTCCGCCGTCAGCGTCTCGTGCTTGAGCAGCGCGTCGGCCACCGCCACCACGCGCTCCCAGCTCTCGCCAAGCATCCGCTCGGCGTCCGTGTACGCCTCGTCCACCATGCGCCGCACCTCGTTGTCGATCACCTCGGCGGTGTGCTCAGAATACTCCCGCTCGGGAACGTACATCTCACGCGTGTCCGCCCCCGCGTAGCGCACAAACCCCAGCTTCTCGCTCATCCCCCACTCGAGCACCATCGTCCGCGCCAGGTTCGTCACCTGCGCGATGTCCTGCGAGGCGCCGGACGAGACATCCTCCATCGCCTTCTGCTCGGCGATCCGACCCCCGCACAGCACACGCATCGTCGCGTTGAGCCAACGCAGGCTGAACCCCATCCGGTCCTTCTCGGGCAGGCTGAACGTCGCCCCGCCCGAGTCGCCCCGCGGGATGATCGTCACCTTGTGCAGCGGGTCCGCGTCCTTGAGCAACGACTGCAGCACCGCGTGCCCCGCCTCGTGGTACGCCACCAGCTTGTTCTCGTCCTTCTCTCGCACGCGCGACTTCTTCGCACGCCCGAACTTCACCTTGTCGCGCGCCTCCTCGAAGTCCTCGTGCTCGATGAAGTCCTTGTCCTGCATCGTCGCCGCGATCGCCGCCTCGTTGATGATCGCCGCCAGATCCGCCCCCGAGAACATCGGCGTCCCCCGCGCGACCATCTCCAGGTTGACGTTCGGCCCCAGCTTCACCTTCGCCGCGTGGACCTTGAGAATCTCGAGCCGCCCCTTCACATCCGGCAGCGTGACCCCGATCTGGCGGTCGAACCGACCCGGGCGAATCAGCGCCGGGTCCAGCACATCGGGTCGGTTCGTCGCCGCGACGACGATCACACCATCGGCCGCCGCGAACCCGTCCATCTCCACCAGAATCGCGTTGAGTGTCTGCTCGCGCTCGTCGTGCCCGCCCGACGAGAACCCCCCGCCGCGCCGACGACCCACGGCGTCGATCTCATCCAGGAAGATAATGCACGGCGCCGACTCCTTCGCCTGCTTGAACAAATCTCGCACGCGGCTCGCGCCCACGCCCACAAACATCTCCACAAAGTCCGACCCCGAGATCGAGAAGAACGGCACGTCCGCCTCCCCCGCGATCGCCTTCGCCAGCAGCGTCTTGCCGCACCCCGGAGGCCCCGTCAGCAGCACGCCCCGCGGGATGCGCCCGCCGAGCCTCGTAAACTTCTTCGGGTTCTTCAGGAACTCGATGATCTCCGTCACCTCGTCCTTGGCCTCCTCGATCCCGGCCACGTCCTTGAACGTGACTCCCGTCATCTCCTTGGTCATCATCCGGTGCTTGGACTTGCCAAAGCTCCCCAGCATCCCCGCCCCGCCCCCGGCGTTGCGAAGCCCACGCGAGATCAAGAACCAGATCACAAAGATCAACAGGAAGATCGGCCCGAAGAACAGCAGGAACTGCGTCAGCCCCGAGGCCGGGCGTGAGCGATACTGCCCCTTCGTCACGACCTGGACCCGGCCCGCGATCATCTCCTTCGTCGCCGTGTTGATCGGCACCCGCACCGTCTCCGGCTTCTTCGACACGTCGTCCTGCACCAGCTTGGCGTACACCGCGTCCTCGCGGATCTCGACCGTGTTCGGCACGATGTCCCCGCTCGCGTAGTGCGCCTCAAACTGCGCGATCGTGATCTTCTCCCCCCCTGACGCGCTCGAAAAGAACATCACCAGCATCAGGCCCAGCACCAGAATCATGAGAAAGCCGAACAGCCCACGGCTCGGCCCCGCCCCCGCCGCCCCCTTCTCCCCAGGCTTCTTCTCACCCTCAGCCCCCCCCTTGGGGGTCTTCGATGGGCCGGGGTCGTCAGCCGCCGCTCGCAACGGAGCGGTCAATCCGGGGTTCTCGTTCGTCATTCCCTGCCGATCTCGGGGTCGCGTCATGCGCTGTGCGCCTCGCTGGGGGTCGCGTGAGGAGGGCGCCCGGTCCGTGTCCGTACGCCGCCCCTCCGGTGGGGTTCAAACCTTCATCGTTCGGGACGCCAACGCCCTGAAACGCTAGGGAGCCCTCGGGCGGACTTCGAGGCCCACCCCCGCCGGGGATCCGGAACACCCCTAAACAGGCGACGACCGAGAACGACGCCATCGCCCGCTGCCCTATCCGCGTCCCTACCAGTCCGCCCGAAGCTCCGCCACGATGTCACGGGCAAGCTCCCGGATCGCTTGGCGCTGGGCGATCTCGCGCCGCTCGCCCGTGCCCCGCGCGGGGATGTACGTCCCCACCGCGCTGAACGATTTCCGGGACACCAGCACCTCGCCCGAGCGGTTGTCGCGCCATGTAAAGTCCACCGTCATCGTCAGCGCGTTCTCCTGCACCAGCCCCACCCCGGGCGTCGTCGAGAGCGTTGTCGCCGACTCGCGCGCCAGCACACCCGCGAGCGTTGTATCCGCCCGCTCTGGCGCCACCACCACCCACGGCGTCGATCGCTGGATCTCCGAGATGATCGCCTCCGTCAGCTCAAACTCCGTGCCCGTCGAGAACGTGTTGTTGTCGAACATCGGGACCGCGATCGAACGCACATCGCTCGAATGCGTCCACCCGAACGCATACCCCTCGCTCGGGTTCGAGGCGCACCCGCCCGCCAACACGCTGCCCATCGCAACCGCGACCGCCGCCGCCCCTGCCCCTCGCCCCGCACGCCTCACGGCAGCTCCTCGATCGGAACCACATCAGGCGACGACGCCTCCGGTTCCCGCTCTGGCTCCGGGATCGGCTCCAGCTCTGGTTCCAGGGTCGGTTCAGGCGCCGACTCCGCCTCAAGAGCCGGCTCGCCCCGCGGTTCCGCGTGTGCCTTGCGCAGCGCCTCTCCGTGCCGGTCGGTCGTGTGCTCCTCGGGCGGGTCCATCCAGCCCCGGGCAATCATCAGGTCGATCGTGTCCCGCGCCGCCGCGCTCGTCGGGTGTCGTTTGAGCAACCGCCGCAGCGTAAACCGCGCGCTCGCCTCATCCTTCCGTTTCAGATACCACTTCGCGGTCGTCAGCAGCTGCTGCGCCGCGGACTCATCAATCCGGACCAGCATCCCCGACGTGATGCCCTCGTGCTGCGCCGCGCCCGGGCGCCGCCGGATAAAGTCCTCGATCAGCAGCCTCGCCTCGATCAGCCCCGCCGCGTCGTACTCTGGCCCCTTGAACCGGCTCAGGTTCGCCTTGATCTGGCGCAGCTCCGCGTACTGCCGGTACTCCGAGTCCGGGTAGTTCTCGATAAAGATGTCGTACATCTCGCCCGCCAGCGGCATCTCCCGCCGCCTGTAATAATGATCCGCCAGATCCAGCGCCGCCTTCTCGCTCAGCAGCGACCCCGGCGCCCGCTCCTGCACACGAATCAGCAGCTCCTCGCCCGTCGCACGCGCCCCCTCCACACGCATCCCCAAAAACTTGCGCCGCAGCCCGTTGATGTATCGCACCCCGATCTCGTACTCGCGCTCGATCGCCTTCGGGAACGAATCGCTCGCCGAGAAGTCTCGGATCACGGTCTCGTAATCGAACAGCGCGTCGTACTCATCGTCGTTGGCCACCCGCGCATCGCCCCGCAGCAGGTACGCCTCAGCCAGGTACGGGTTGCTCGTCCGCTTGTTCGCCTCCAGCCACGGGCTGAGAATCTTCAGCGCCCGCTCCGGGTTCTCCGCCGCCAGATGCCTCCGGGCCTGGGCCATCGTCCACGCGTCCGTCCCCGGCTCCGGCGCCGCCGTCTGCACCCACCCCGTCTCATCATCAAGCTGGAACTCGTTGGACTGCGCGAACGCGCCACCTCCGCCCACAGCAAGCAGAACAAACGCGGCCGCGCCAAATCGTCGTGTGGTGTGCTGGTTCATCTCGACGAGAGAATAGCGGGACCAGAGCCCCTGCGGAGCGCCGCCAAACCCGCCGACCGCCCCCTCGGGCGATCGGCGTCTCAGAAGTGGGCGAACACGCGCCCGAACCGTCCTCAGCGGGCGTCATCCCCCGCCAGCGCCTCGTACGTCCGCTTCACATTCAGCCTGTGAAACCCACGCATCAGCGGCGCGATCCCGCTCAGCGCCGACCCTTCCTCGGGCAACCACCGATCCTCCAGGGGCACGCCCTCAAGAGCCTGCTCCAACGACCGCCCCTCGCGCACCTGCTGGCGCACCCTCGTCAGCAGATCACCCAGGTACGCCTGATACACCGCCAGCTGTGCCGCCCCATCGAGCTGCACGCCGTGCCCGGGGATGATCGTCTCCACATCAAGCTCGCTCGCGAACGCGCTGATCGTGCGCAGGTACGTCGCCGCGTCAGATTCAAAGATCGGCGGAGCCGACCCCATTATCACCAGGTTCCCCGTCCACGCCGTCCGCGTCAGCGGCTCGTACACCACCGTGTCCCCGGGCGTGTTGCCGGCGCCGAAGTGGTACAGCTCCACAACCCGCCCGCCCAGGTCGATCGTCAGCCTCTCATCAAACGTGATGTCCGGCAGACGCAGCGTCACACCCTCGAGAACCTCCGTATCGCCCGAGACCGTCACAAGCATGACCCGCCACTCGCCCTCGAAATCGGCCATGCGCGCCCCGGTCGCGGCGTGGGCGATGATCGTGGTCGAGCTCGGGAACGTGCTGTTGCCGAACGTGTGGTCCCCGTGATAGTTCGTGTTCACGAGATACGCGATCGGCTTGTCCGTGACGCGCCGCACGCTCTCGATGATCTGCCCCGCCATCTCCGGGTTGATGTGCGCGTCGATCACCAGCACCGCATCCTCCCCCACGATAAACCCCGAGTTGTCCGTCGGCGGCTTGTCCGACATCAACGCGTACACCCCCTCGCCCAGACGCCTCGTCTCCAGCGTCACCCCACCCGGGTGCAGCGGCGGCGGGATGAACCCCTCCGGAGCGTCGGCGAAAATGCCGCCAGCCTGCTCAGGCCCCAACGCCTGCCCACCCGCCTGCCCAAACGCGGGCGTAAAAGCCCCCGCCCCCAGCGCCAGCACCACCGCAAGTGTTGTAAATCTCGTTGCCTGTGTCATGACTCCTCCTCCTGAGTGTATATACAACTATCGTGACCAAAGAAAAGACGCTCCCGCGCCAGCCCCACACGGGGCCATGATCCAGCGCTATTCAGCTCTGCTCAGCTCCGCTCACCTCACCCCGGCGCCCGCCCCATCAGCCCAAACCCCGCGCTCACAATCTGCCCCGCCGCCTTCTCGCCCAGCAGATCTACCGTCTGCTCCTGCGCCCGCGCCCACGCTGGCGCCGCCTTATCGATCATCCGTCGCCCCTCGCGCGTCACCCTCAGCGGCTGCGCCCGCGCATCGGGCGCGTCCGTCACCTCTACCCACCCGCGCTCGATCAACCGATCAACCGATCGAGACAGCGTGGACCGGTCCAGCCACAACATCCTCGACAGCTCCGCCGCCGTCTTTGCGCCCACCCGCTCGAGCACCACCAGAATCGTCATCTGCGTCACCCGGATCCCCAGCGGACGCATCGCCTCGTCATAAATCCCCGTGACGGCCCGATCCAGCAGACGCACGCTCGACGCGATGCACCGCTGCGAGCAATCAACCGGGTGTGGTTGGTCCTTCGGACGTGCCATTGTATATACAACAATACCACCCACCCCCGCTCTCTTCCATCCGATCCAAACTTTTTTGCGCCCCCCGTGTACCCTCGCCCCATGGAGCTCACCCCGCTTCGCCAGTTTATCTCCATCTGCGAGCACGGGCACATCACCCGGGCCGCCGAGGCCCTGGGCGTCACACAGCCCGCCCTCAGCGCCATGCTCAAAAAGCTCGAGGCCGAAGTAGACGCCGAACTGCTCCACCGCACCGGCCGCGGCGTCGAGCCCACCGACGCGGGGCGCGCCTTCCTCGAACACGCCCGCGCCGCCGTCCGCCAGGCCGACGACGCCGTCACCGCCGTCCGCGAACTCGTCGGACTCGAACACGGCTCCATCCGCGTCGGGGGCGGCGCCACCGCCGTCGGCTACGTCCTCCCCCGCGTCATCTCCCGCGTCCACAAAGACCTCCCAGGCCTCCGCTTCCTCATCAAGGAAGGCGGCTCCGCCTCCGTCGCCGCCGGCGTCCTCGCCGGCGAGCACGACCTGGGCATCGTCACCGAGCCCGTCACCCTCCCCGGCTCGTCCGACCTCATGCGCGTCGCCACCATCAGCGACGAGCTTCGCCTGATCCTCCCCCGCGGGCACGCGCTCGAAGGGCGGCGCAGCTTCCGCTGGCGCGACCTCGACCAAGAGCCCGTCGTCGCCTTCGAGGCCGGCAGCGCCGTCCGAGCGCTCATCGACAGCGCCGCCGCCTCCCACGGCGTCGCCCTCGACATCGTCATGGAACTCCGCTCTATCGAGTCCATCGTCCAGATGGTCCGCGCCGACATCGGCGTCGGCTTCGTCTCACGCTTCGCCCTCGAAGCCAACCCCAAGCTCGGCGCCGGCCTCCGCTGCGCCGACGCCAAGCTCACACGCGAGCTCGCCGTCGTCCGCCGGCGCGACCGCATCCCCTCCCACGCCGCCGCCGCCTTCGAACGAGCCCTGCTCACCACACTCCGCGAAAGAACCAACGCCCGACGCTCGCCGAGGTGATGGCGCCGCTCTAGGGGCAACCGGCGCCGAAGGCGGTGAGGAAGGCGAGCACGTCGTCGAAGTCGAACACGCCGAACGCCGGCGCAAGATCCGCGAGCGGGTCCATGCCTGCGAAGGCCGTCAGAAACGCGAGCACATCGTCGAAGTCGAGCACGCCGAACGCCGCCGACAAATCCGCCGCGTTGCACTGGGGCGACTGAAACTCGTACGCCCCCATGTCCACGATCGGCCCCGGGCCGACGCCGGTATCAGGCGTAGACGGGTCATCGACGAACCGCGGGTCGCCGCCGAGATCAAACGGCGTTGGCTCGGCCGTATCACCGTCGCCATCAAGATCAAACGTGTCCGCCGGAACGGCGGTGTTGTCCCCCGCGTCGATCGCGGGCGATCCGGGCATCAGCCGCAGATCGCCGAAATCGTCGTTGAGCGACTCATCCACACCCGCCGTACCCGGGTCATCCCCCCAGCCATCGCCGCCGTCGGACGCCGGGCGAACAAACCGCGGGTCGGCGTCGATGTTGCCCGGGCCGGGGAAGCCGCCTTGAACCAAAGAGTTGGACACCGTGATCTGGGAGCCACCACGATGCCTGATCGCGTCAGGCGAGTCGCCCGCCAAGATGCTGTTGACGAACGTCGGATCGATGGAGTCCGCATACATCACTGCACCTTGATCACCAGCCGAGTTCTGGGCAAATGAAGTCCCCACCATGAACGCTGTTCGAGGTGACAAGACACTCCGGGAGGCCATCGCGCCGCCATCATCGTCAGCGTGATTCCCCACAAAGAGACACTGTTCTACTAGCTCAAACCCAAAGAACCACATGCCTCCACCATCTCGCATCGCGTAGTTCCCAACGAACTCGCATCTGCGCCATGTTCCGCCCAAGAGGCCACCCACACTAGTGTAGGTTGCCCCGCCGTCCACGCCGCTCGCGTTGTGCCGGAAGATGCAGTCTTCCACCAAGGAGGGCCCGCTCGATCTAAAGCCGCCACCATCTCCGCTCGCGCGGTTACCTTCAAACAGCGTTCTCTTGCAGGTCAGAGAGCCACCCGTATTCAGCCCGCCGCCATCCGCCTCAGACGCGACCGCGCCCGCAATGTTGTCGATGAAAGCACAATCCAAGACGGATACATCGCTGTACACCAGATCAGCGCCACCACCGTTTCCAGAAGCGACATTCCGATAGAACAAGCACTCGACGAAGGAACTCCTGTAAGACCCCGGCCCACCGCCAGCTTGGACTGCACCGCCATGCGCTGCGCGATTGCCCTCGAACTCGCAGTTGACATACACGCCCGGAGTCGCCCCCGCACAAATAGCGCCACCCCAGTTGTCCGCGACATTGTCCAGAAAGCTCGAATCCTCGACGAGCAGGCTAGCCAACGGCGAAGTGAGCCCTGCCGGCGAGCTCTCGATCGCGCCCCCGTAGGCCGCCGAGTTGGACTGAAAGATACAGCCGCTCACAGTGACATCGCATCCCGCAAATGAGGCTGCCCCACCGCGCGGTGACGATGATGGCCCACCGGTGTTAGCAATGAACACGGAATTAATGATGTCCACGACAGCATAGTGAAAATAGAGCGCACTTCCCGCATTTCCAAGAAAGCCTGATTCAGCAATGCTCACTTCACAATCAAGCGCACCCCACACAACTCCTCGCCCTGACGGCGTAGAAATATCATTGTTTGCGATAACACACTGAAAAATTGTCAAACTCACGCGATCATAGATCGCGATTGCAGCACCAGCGTGGGCGGCCTCATTTAGTTGAAATACACAGCGATCAATTTGCAAAGAAGCGCCTGCTGTCGCCAAGACCGCCCCACCCATTTCGAGAGCGGTCGCAGGGAATATCTCACCTCGACCATTCAGAAATGTCAAACCTGAAATAACACGAGGCAGATCAGTCTCAGAGTGTGCAACAAGAATCCGGCCCTCCCCCACCCCATCCCCATCCAGATCCCCCGACAGCACCGTCGCCGCGACCACGCTCGGGTCGCTCGGGTCCGTCGATCGCAGCGTGATCGCCTTGCCCGACATGTCGATCAGCTCGCGGTACGTCCCCGCCGCCACGACCACCTCGTCCCCATCCACAGCAGCGTCGATCGCCGCCTGAATCGTCGGGTACTCCCCCGGCACATCAAGCACATCCGCCCACGCTCCGCCCGCCGCCCACAGCACCGCAGCTACCACCAACCTGTACATGCTCATCGCCTCTCCTTCGCCTGCTCTTCGCTTCCGATGGCCCCAGCCTACCCGAACCCCCTCCCCGCTCCCACCCCCTCCCCCCACTTCCGGGCAGACCCATATATCAACTCTATCTATTCAACATACAATCTTCATTGATTTGATTCATGCCACCATCCCCCCGATCATCCTCTTGAATACACACCCACGCCGAGGAGCCCTCCCATGACCCACGACCCCTTCAACGCACGCGACACCCTCGATTCCAGCGGCAAGACCTACTCCTACATCCGACTCAAGGCCCTCGAAGAGAAGGGTCTCGGCAAGATCAACACCCTCCCATACTCCATCCGCGTCCTCCTCGAGGCCATGCTCCGCAACCTCGATGGCTTCATCGTCACCGAAACCGACGTCTCCGCCCTCGCCGCCTACAACGCCAAGAGCGTCCGCTCCGTCGAGATGCCCTTCATGCCCGGGCGCGTCATCCTCCAGGACTTCACGGGCGTCCCCTGCGTGGTCGATCTCGCCGCCATGCGCGACGCCATGAAAGCCCTGGGCGGCGACCCCGAGCAGATCAACCCCGAGGTCCAGTGCGATCTCGTCATCGACCACTCCGTCCAGGTTGACGACTTCGCCACCCGCGTCGCCCTCACCATCAACGCCGAGAAAGAGTTCGAACGCAACAGCGAACGCTACACCTTCCTCAAGTGGGGCCAGGAATCCCTCGACAACTTCCGCACCGTCCCCCCCGCCACCGGCATCGTCCACCAGGTCAACCTCGAATACCTCGCACGTGGCTGCCTCACCAAACAGCGTGACAACACCGAATGGGTCTACCCCGACTCCCTCGTCGGCACCGACTCCCACACCACCATGATCAACGGTGTCGGCGTACTCGCCTGGGGCGTCGGCGGCATCGAGGCCGAGGCCGTCATGCTCGGCCAACCCGTCTACATGCTCACCCCCGAGGTCATCGGCTTCAAGCTCACAGGCCAGCTCCCCGAGGGCGCCACCGCCACCGACCTCGTCCTCACCGTCACACAGCTCCTCCGCGCCCACGGCGTCGTCGAAAAATTCGTCGAGTTCTTCGGCGACGGCATGCGCGAACTCTCCATCCCCGACCGCGCCACCATCGCCAACATGGCCCCCGAGTACGGCGCCACCTGCGGCTTCTTCCCCATCGACTCCAAAACCATCGACTACTTCCGTTTCACCGGCAAGTCCGACGAAGAGGTCGCACTCACCGAGGCCTGGGCCAAAGCCGCCGGCTTCTTCTGGACCCCCGAAGCCCCCGACCCCGAGTTCGCCGCCGTCCTCGAGCTCGACCTCTCCACCGTCAAGCCCTGCGTCGCCGGCCCCAAGCGCCGCCAGGACCGCATCGAACTCACCAATCTCAAATCCGCATGGAACGACATGCTCACCGCCCCCATGGGCCCCCAGGGCCTCGGCGTTGACCCCTCCAAAACCAACGCCAAAGCCATCGTCGCACACTCGGCCCACCGCGCCGGCGAAGAGCCCGGCATGACCAGCGAGCTGCATCACGGCTCCATCGTCATCGCCGCCATCACGAGTTGCACCAACACCTCCAACCCCGACGTCATGATCGCCGCCGGCCTGGTCGCGCGCAAGGCCAACGCCCTGGGCCTCACCCGCAAGCCCTGGGTCAAAACCTCCCTCGCCCCCGGCTCCAAGGTTGTCACCGATTACTTCGAGCGCGCAAACCTCACCGCTGATCTCGACGCCCTCGGCTTCAACCTCGTCGGCTACGGGTGCACCACCTGCATCGGAAACTCCGGACCACTCCCCCCCGAGATCGAGGCAGGCATCAAAGAGGCCGACCTCGCCGTCGCCTCCATCCTCTCGGGCAACCGAAACTTCGAGGGACGCGTCCACCCCGCGATCAAGGGCAACTTCCTCGCCAGCCCCCCGCTCGTCGTCGCCTACGCCCTGGCCGGACGCATCGACATCGACCCCTACAACGAGCCGCTCACCCACACCGCAGACGGCGCCCCCGTCTGGCTCAAAGACATCTGGCCCACCCAGGCCGAGATCGACGAGTGCGTCACCCAGTGCGTCACCACCGAGCAGTTCAAAGAGAAATACGCCCACGTCTACGACGAGAACACGACCTGGAACAGCGTCCCCGTCTCCAAGAGCGAACTCTTCCCCTGGCAGGACGCCTCAACCTACATCCAGAACCCCCCCTTCTTCGAGGGCATGACCGACGAGGCCCCCGCCCTCACCGCCATCTCCTCCGCCCGCTGCCTCTGCCTGCTGGGCGACTCCATCACCACCGACCACATCTCCCCCGCCGGGCGCATCGAGCCCGAAACCCCCGCAGGCCAGTACCTCCTCGCTGCCGGCGTCACGCAGAGCGCCTTCAACTCCTTCGGTTCTCGCCGCGGCAACGACCGCGTCATGACCCGCGGCACCTTCGCCAACGTCCGCATCAAAAACCGCATCGCCAAGGACGATTCCAAACAACCCGAGGGCGGCTGGACACGCAACTTCACCAAGGGCGCTGATCTTTCCAGCGCCCCGGTCGAATACATCTACGACACCGCGCTGGATTACAAAGCCGCCGGCGTCCCCCTCGTTGTCGTCGCCGGCAAGGACTACGGCATGGGCTCGTCCCGCGACTGGGCCGCCAAGGGAACCATGCTCCTCGGCGTCCGCGCCGTCATCGCCCAATCCTTCGAACGCATCCACCGCTCCAATCTCGTCTTCATGGGCGTCCTCCCCCTCGTCTTCAAGGACGGACAAACCGCCGACTCCCTCGCCCTCAAGGGCGATGAAACCTTCGACATCCTCCTCCCCGACCCCCTCGAACCCCGCTGCGATGTCACCGTCCGCGCAACCTCACCCACCGGCGAAACCACCAACTTCACCTGCATGTGCCGCGTGGACACCCCCGTCGAAATCGAGTACTTCAAGAACGGCGGCATCCTCCAGACCGTGATCCGCAAGAAGCTCAACGAGGCGAAGCAGTTGGCGTAGCACACACTTGCCATCCAGGGATCACCAAGAGGGCGGCTCGGGAGCCCTCTTTCAGTAGAGCAAGGACGGCAACCTGATACACTCGGGCGAACCTTATCTATGACGCACACCCCTCGAAACAGTCCAAGCCCCCGCACACACCCGCCGACCCCAGAGCCGCTGGAGATCGAGTGGACCAGCGACGGCGAGGCTGCTCTGGACGTCTACGCATGGCAGGCCACAGAGGCGAAGCGTGCCAAGTCTGGCAAGTCAGACACGATCAGAGCCGTCATGATCTACTTGTTGATGTTCATACTCGGCGGGGTGCTTATCGTGTCCGGGATCGTTCAAGACGATCCGACTTCTCTGCTTTCCGGTATCTTCTTTCTTGTTCTTACGATGATCGGCGTTACGAGTCTTGTGCGCCGGCACATCTCCCCAGCACACGTCGCTCGCAAGGCGATGACCAGGGGCGCCGCTATGGGTCTGATCGAATCAACAGAGGGGCGATGGCGGTGTGCGATCGGAGATGGCCGCGTCACCTTTGACTGGGTTGACCGTGGTCACATCGTGAGTTTCCCATCGGCGGACATTACAAGTCTCGTAGCAGTATCAGATCGAATCGTGCTACTCGCGGATACGTTCATTCGAGGGCACTTTCCGATGAGCGCCCTGCCTCCGGGCGACCCTGAGGCCCGCGTCTGGGCGGCGCTGCGCCACGCCCCGGCTACCACCGAACCACAATCCTGAAACCGAGCCCCCCATGTCCGACCTCAACGCCAAGCACAACCGCGTCGTCTGGCTCAACCTTCCCGCCGCCGATACTTGATCGCGCAACCGCCTCTCCTCCCCCGCCCCTGCGGGGGAGGTGTCGAGCGCAGCGATGACGGAGGGGGTCTGTCTCCTCCTCCCTCTCCCCCCCATTGCCTGATGCCTGATGCCTAGCTCCCCACCGCCGCCTCCGCCTTCCGCCTTCTCCGCGCCCCGGCCTTGATGTTCACAATCTCCACCGCCAACGCAAACACCATCGCGAAGTAGATGTACCCCCGGTCCAGGTGCTGGTGCAGCCCATCGGCCACCAGCAGCACCCCGATCAAAATCAAAAACGCCAACGCCAGCGTCTTCATCGCCGGGTGCTTCTTCACGAACGCGCTCACCGGCCCGGCCAGCATCACCATCACCCCCACCGAGATCACCACCGCCGTCACCATGATCCAGTAGTTGCTCGTCATCCCCACCGCCGTAATCACGCTGTCGAGGCTGAACACCACATCCAGCGCCAGGATCTGCGCCAGCACCATCCCCACCCCCGCCGTCTTCACGCCAACCGCAGGGCGCGCCGCCCCCGCCTCCTGCCCGTGCCCGCCCGACTCATCAATCAGATGATGAATCTCCCACGTCGCCTTGGCGATCAGAAACAGCCCCCCCAGCAGCATCACCAGATCCTTGCCCGAGATCCCGATCGCCTCGCGCACGCTCTGACCCGTCTCCGGGTCCACCCCCGCCTGCGTGATCCAAGGTAGATCAAACAGCGGCGCCTGCAACTTCATAATCATCCACGCCAGCGCCAGCAAGATCAGGCGCAAAGCCGCCGCGAGCAGCAGCCCGATCGTCCGCGTCCGCGCCTGCTTCTCCTCGGGCAGCCGCTCGCTCAGGATCGCGATGAACACCACGTTGTCGATCCCGAGCACAATCTCGAGCGTCGCCAGCGTCAGCAGCGCCATCAACCCCGCGACACTGAAAAACGCCACCACCTCCGCCCCGCCGCTGCCAACGCCGCCCCCCACCCCGATCGCGCCCAACGTCATCGTCATATCAAGCATCGCGAGCATGATCCCTCCCACGCCCAGGCCGGGCGCCGCCATCCTACAAACCGCGCTGATTCTGCGCACCAACAACGCCCAGCAGGCCAACCTTGCGCTGCCCGCGCAGAGGCGCCGCCGGTCTTCAGAACACGAGCACACGCGAAACTCCAGCGATCCCCCGCGTCTGGTCGATCCAAACGCCCGGCCACGGAAGGCGCACCAGCGGCGGAGCCCGCGTTCACACAGGGATGGCGACACCAAACTCGCCCACACCCACGCCCCCGGCCCCTCGCCGGTGGCGCCATCGCAACGACCCGCTCACCGCGGGCGCCCAGGGAGGCCCAACCGTGCCCGAGCAGAACCAGCCCGTCAACGAGATGACCGTCATCGGCCCCGACACACGCATCATCGGCGAGATGACCTTCGACAAGTCCGCCCGCATCCTCGGCTCCTTCGAGGGCAAAATCATCGCCCAGGGCGAGGTCCAGATCGGCCCCACCGCCGACTGCCGCGCCGCCATCGACGCCCAGCGCGTCATCGTTGACGGCGCCATCACAGGCCCCATCCACGCACGCGAACGCCTCACCCTCTCCCCCAACGCCCGCGTCACCGGAGACATCACCGCCGGCACCCTCATCGTCGCCGAAGGCGCCAGCTTCGTCGGCCAGTGCCAGGTCGGACCCCAGGCCGCCGAACTCTCCAAAAACACCGGCTCCTCCATGCCCTCCGGCGAGATCGACTTCAAGCCCCCGTGGCGCAACGAGACCGCCAACTCCAACAACCCCGCCACCTCCGCCGCCTGATCCCCCGGGCGCCATCTCGCACCAACCCACCCCGAGAGGAACGCCCCACGCAATCCCTCCCCTCTGTCCCATTGCCCACTCCCCATTGCCCATCGCCCTCCTCCCCGCCCATGAACCGCGATGACCCAGACCAGCGAGAAGCCCAGCGAGAAGCCCGCGTGGATGCCCAACCTCCCCACGCGCCCTGTCCGCTGCTACCGCTGCGCCCAACGCTTCGAGGTCGCGCCCAAGGCGATCAGCGCCTCTTGCCCCCACTGCCACCGACGCATCGTCGTCTCCGACATCGTCATCAAGCACACCCACTGGGGCGGGCGCCTCGAGACCTGC
>JAJRXR010000062.1 GCA_024276195.1 Planctomycetota bacterium | reverse complement strand
TCGCCCCGAGCCAGGTCCTGCTCGTGTTCGATCCGAGCGTGAGTGAGGTTGAAGACCGACCCGTGCCTTCGCACGGGACGCGAGGTTCTGGACATATCGCGCTGCTGGTTGGCGAAGCAGACCTGCCCGCCTGGCGCGAGCGCTTCGCCTCACACTCCGTCGAGATCGAGCGGGAGGTCGAGTGGACCCAAAGCGGGGGAAAGCACCGGTCAATCTACATCCGCGACCCCGCGGGCAACTCGGTCGAGTTGATTACGGGCGATATTTGGGTCGATTCAGGCCCCTGAGGCGGGTTGATGGTCAATTCAGGCGCCCCCTCTAAAGAGAGGGGGTCTGGCAGAGACAAAGTTCTGAGATACTGCCAATGGGATGGTGCGCAAGCTGGCGCGCCGGACCGGGCAAGAACAGATCTCTTCGGAGAACAGGAGTTCGAGATGCGCGCATGGGTGTTGGGTCTATCAGTCGCATTGGTGTGCGCACACGCGAGCGCTCAGGTCGAGGTCGTGTTCGAGCAGGCGTCGATGACGAGCGAGGGCGATACCACCAACGGGTATTACTCGAGCGTGATCTGGAACGAGCTGCTCTACGACGACGCGACGCTGACGCAGGACACGGACCTGCACTCGGTTCAGGTCTGGGGGTACAACATCGAGAGCGACCCGGAGGTCATTGTCTCGCTGTTCGCCGACGAGGGCGGACAGGTCGGCGCCTTGATCGCCCAGCGCACCTTCCTGCCCGGCGATATTCAGATCAAACTCTCGGGCGGCTTCGTCATCGGCGTCCACGCGCTGTGGGCCGAAGAGCTCGCGACGTTCGAGCTGGACCCGCCCATGCGGATGAAAAGTGGGCAGCGGTACTGGATCGGCGTCAGCGGGCAGTACGACATGGGGTGGTCGTACGACGCGCTGTCGGGCAACGACCGGATCTTCTATTCGGACGCTGCGGGGTCGAGCTTCTGGGACCAGAACGACACGGACATGGCCTTCCGCCTGCTGGGCCAAGAGGCCTCGCCGGCGGACCTCGCCGAGCCGTACGGGACGCTGGACTTTACTGATGTGGTCGCGTTCCTCGGGGCGTTCGCCAGCGGAGATGCGGCTGCGGACCTGGCGCCGCCGGTGGGCGTGGTCGATTTTTCCGACGTGATCGCGTTCCTGGCCTCGTTCGCCGCCGGCTGAGCGGAACAGGATTGCCCCGGCGCCAAGAGCCCCACTACACTTGCGCATGAACCGGAACATTGCTTACGGAGCGCTGCTGGCGCTGTCGCTGCTCGGTGTGGTCGCGTGCGATGACACGTCGAGTTCTTCATCTTCGGGTGGGGCGTCGTCGGGGTCGTCGTCTTCGAGCGGGGCGTTGGACAATCTGGCCGAGGAGCCCAAGAGCATGTACGGCAGGTCCGCCGCGATGGGGCGCGACCTGCGCGACAAGATCGAGCAGCGCGACGCAGCGACGCAGGGGCTGGCCGACCAGATCATGGGCGCCGAAGCCGTCGAGGTTGCGGGCTTGCGCTGGTCGATCCCCGAGGGGTGGCAGGCGGTGACGCCGGGCAACACGATGCGGGCGGCGCAGCTGAGCGTCCCGAGCGAACTGGGCGAGAGCACCGTCGCGTTCTCGACGGCGGGCGGGAGCGTTGATGCAAACCTGACGCGCTGGGGGCGCCAGATGGTCGATGGGGTTGGCGACCCGATCAGACCTCGGGCAAAGGTCCGCGATGTCGCGGGGATGAAGGTTCACGTTATCGAGATGAACGGGACGTACATGGACGGGCCGCCGATGGGCATGAAGACAGAACGCCCGTACTACACCGTGCGCGGCGCCATCATCGAGACGACCGAAGGCGAAATGGTGTTCGTCAAGATGTGGGGCCCCGAGGATGCGATGGACCGCTCCAAGAGCGCGTGGGACACCATGATCTCGGGGATGACCAAGCCCTGAATGTCCAGCGGTGAGCCGGCTTAGCTCACGCCGAGGAGTTCGATCTCGAAAATCAGATCCGCGCGCGGCGGGATGACGGGCGGGCTTCCGCGTTCGCCGTAGCCGAGCGAGTACGGGATGGTGAGCTTGCGCTTGCCCCCGACCTTCATGCCGGGGATGCCCTGCTGCCAACCGGGGATGAGGTTGGCAAGCGGGAAGTCGATCGGCTGGCCCCGGTCATAGGACGAATCAAACACCGTCCCGTCCATGAGCGTGCCCTTGTAATGCACATTGACGGTGGCGCCCGGGGCGCACTCGGCTCCCTCGCCCTCGGTCAGATCCTCGACGATAAGTTCATTCACGGGCTCGCTCATGGCCTGCTCCTGCGGCCCGGACATCGGGCGGCGATGGGGATGCTAGGTGCTCAACCCGCCGGCGGCTCGGGCGACGCGCCCGAAGTCTCGAGATCAAAGTAATCGCGGACGAACCCGTGTACGTCGGGGCACTGGGTGAGCTTGACGATATCGAGCAGGCGTTCAAGATCGCGCCGCCGTTTGTCGTCGATCTCGGCCGGGTCGATCAGCTCGTCGATGGCGTGGTCCGCGATCCGGTCGTCGCTCGCCTCGGTGGGCTTGAAGCGCCCGGGGATGGACGAGGGCTCGATGAGGCCGAGCTTGCTGAGGGTGATCAGGGCGTACTCGATCGTGCCCCCGCCGCGCCCGTGCCGGTGCCCGCGCCCGATGATCTGCTCGCGCAGATCCTCGGAGTCGAAGTTGTCACCGCCGGCGCTGCGGGCGCGCTCAAAGGCGGTCCAGACCTCAACAAGAAAGTCGGGGCTGGGGTTCTGCCACTCGATGAACTGGTGCTGGATGGCCAGATCGTCCTGCGAGTAAAGCAGGACGCAGTCGCTCGGGAGCCCATCGCGCCCGGCCCGCCCCACTTCCTGGTGATACGCCTCGACGGAGCCGGGAACCTGGGCGTGGGCGATGAAGCGGATGTCGGGCTTGTCAACACCCATGCCAAAGGCGTTGGTGGCCAGCAACACGAGCCCGTCGTCCGGCCTCGCCTCGACAAAGCGCCTGGAAAGACGCTTTTTCTCGCGTGGATCGAGTCTGCCGTGGTACACACGCACCTCGCGCCCGGGCAGCGCCCGGATGAACTCACCCTCAAGGCGTTCAAGATCTTTGATCAGCGAGAAGTAGACGATGCCGGTCCCGGCGTGCTTCTTGGCGAGCGCACAGACCGCGTTGATCTTGTCGGCGTCGCTCCAGACGGGCTCGACGCGCAGGGCGAGGTTGGGGCGGTCGATCGGCGCCGCGAACAGCGGCATGGACGCGCTGTCAAACCCGAGCGTTTCGCGGATGTCGTCGCGGACGGCCCGGGTGGCCGTCGCGGTCAGCGCGAGCGTCGGCGGCGAGCCGACCTGCTCGCGGAACCGCCCGACCTGCTGGTACGCCGGGCGCAGGTCGTGCCCCCACTTGGAAACGCAGTGCGCCTCGTCCACCGCCAGGAGCTTGACGCCGCCCGGAACGGCGCCGAGCGCCTCGATGAACTCCGGCTTGTGCATCCGCTCGGGCGTGGCGTAGATCAGCTCATAGGCGCCCCGGGCGAGCCTGGCGTAGCGCTTCTCGCGTTCACGCTTGCCCAGCGTCGAGTTGATGTACTCCGCCCGGATGCCCCTTCGCTTGAGGCCCGCGACCTGGTCTTCCATCAGGGCGATCAGCGGGCTGAACACCATCGCCACGCCCGGGCCGGCGCTGTCGCGCCCGGGCAGCGCGAGCGCGGGCAGCTGGAAGCACAGGCTCTTGCCCGAGCCCGTCGGCATGACCACCAGCGAATCGCTCCCCGCGAGCGTGCGCGCGATGATCTCGCCCTGCAGCGGGCGCAACGCTTCAAGCCAAAAGCGATCCTTGAGAATCGTCCGTGCGGCTTCGAGGGTTGGTTGAGTGGTGGACATCAATGGGATCTGGCAGGGGGGGGTCGGAGTGTATGCGCGAGGTCCGGGCGTCCTAGTCGATCCCATCAAGCAGACGCATCGCCGCCTCGGGCTCGATCTTGAGCGGCGGCAGCTGCGGGTCCATGCGCTCGAGCGTGTCGCGAAGGATCTGGCTGATCGTGAACAACCGGAACCACTTGCGGTTGGTCGGGACGATGAACCAGGGGGCGTTGTCCGTCGAGCACCGGCTGATCGCGTCCTCGTACGCCTCCATGTAGTGCGCCCACTTCTTGCGGGTCTCAAAGTCGGCGGGCTCAAACTTCCACGCGCGGTCCGGGTCGGTCAGGCGGCGCACCAGCTTCTCGCGCTGGCGCTCGGGGGAGATATTCAGGTAAATCTTGACGATCTCCGTGCCGGATTCGCAGAGGTTCCGCTCAAAGTCGTTGATCGCGTCGTACCGCCTGGACCAGACCTCCTTGGGCACAAGCGACTCGACGCGCACGACGAGCACGTCCTCGTAGTGCGAACGGTTGAAGACGCGGATGTGCCCTCGGCGCGGCGTTCGCCGGTGGATGCGCCAGAGAAAGTCATGCGCAAGCTCGTTCGAGGTCGGCCTCTTGAACGACGTGACGAGCACGCCCTGCGGGTTGACATCGCGCAGGACGTGGCGCACGGTCGAGTCCTTCCCCGCCGCGTCCATCGCCTGGAGCACCACCAGCACCGAACGCTTGTGCTCGGCGTACAGGCGGTGCTGGAGCCTGCCGATGGCCTCGGTGTTCTCCGCCAAACGGCGCTCACACTCCTCGCGGTCCATCCCGAGCGTCTCGCCCGGATCCCAGTCGCTGAGCCTGACCCGCTCGCCCGGTTTGACTCGGAACTGCTTCGTCACATCCATAGCGACACGGTAGCACACGCCAGATCCCGGATGACACGCGGGCTCGGATCTGTCAGACTGGCGCCATGAACCAGATCCACCGACGCCGTTTCTTGGGAGCCAGCGCCATCGGCGCGGGCGCCCTGCTCACAGGCAGAGCCGCCAGCGGGCGCCCGGCGCCAAGCCATGGGAAAGCCCACGAGGGCGACAAGCACCGGGGGGCGTGCGTGATCTCCTCGGGCAACGGGCTCCGGGCCTGCGACCGGGCGTGGGACTTGATGCAAGCGGGGACGGACCCGGCGGCCGCAGTGGTCGAGGGCGTCGGGATTGTCGAGGCGGACCCGAACGACATGTCCGTCGGCTTCGGCGGCCTGCCCAACGAGGACGGCGTCGTCCAGCTCGACGCCTCGGTCATGCACGGGCCGAGCCAGAAGGCCGGGGCGGTCGGCGCGATCGAGAACATCAAACACCCCGCAGCCGTCGCGCTCAAGGTCCTCACCGAGACCGACCATGTCATGCTCGTCGGCGAGGGCGCCAAGCGCTTCGCCATCCGCCACGGATTCCCCGAGGAGAACCTGCTGACGGACAAGGCCCGCCAGGCGTGGCTGAACTGGAAACGCAACGCCAGCCCCAAAGACGACTGGCTCGACTCGGACCAGATCATCAGGCTCAAGGGCCAGCAGCACGGCGCCGCAGGACCGATCCCGTTCACCTACGGCACCATCCACTGCGGCGCTGTTGACCAAGGCGGCGACATCGGCGCGACGACAACAACAAGCGGGCTGAGCTACAAGATCCCGGGGCGCGTCGGCGACAGCCCGATCATCGGCGCCGGGATGTATGTGGACAACGAGGTGGGCTCCGCCGGCGCGACCGGGCGGGGCGAGGCCGTAATCCAGTCGTGCGGCTCCTTCCTCGCGGTGCGGTTCATGGAGCAGGGGATGACGCCCACGGAGGCGTGCCTGGCGGTGCTGCGCCATATCGACTCAAAGACCAAACGCAAGGATCTGCGTGACGAGCGTGGACGCCCGAGCTTCAACGTGGCGATGTACGCCCTGCGCAAGGACGGGGCCTTCGGCGGGGCGGTGATGCGCGGGGGCGATTCGTTCAGCGTGCGCGACACGACCGGCCCGGCGCGACGTGTGCAATGCGCGGTGCTGCACCAATAAACCGCAGCCGCCGCTCGATTTTTCTCCGCCCTCAAGGGCGATCCGGGCGACTCGCTGGATTTCCCTTGAACCGGGGGCGAAGGTGTGATAATGTCGGAATGTCAGAGGTTCCCAAGCCCGGTCGGATGAGACATTCGTTTCGCCCGGGGGCGGGAGAATAGGGAAGGCGGTGAGAATCCGCCGCGGACGCGCCGCCGTAACGGGTGACGACGCGAGCCCCCGAAACCCCTTGCTTTCAAGGGATTTCGGGTCACACGGGGCCGGGGCTTTCCCCTCCCGAGTGAGCCACTGACGGGTGTGCAATCTGCACATACCCGTCGGGAAGGTTGGCCCTCGCCGAGCTCGAAGCCGGAAGACCTGCCTCGGATGTTGACGTGGGCGCCCTCGCGAACCGGGCCCGACGGCATGCCGTGTGCGCTTCCTGCCCGGCATCCCCTCGGAACCAGCCCAAGCGAGTGTTCCCGGTTCTGTTCCGGAGGAAGCCATCCCGCGCGATACGGGATGAGGGCTGGCGCTGGGTCTGGAGAGCCCACCGCCTCTAGTTCGAGAGACGAGAGAGAGACCTGTATGGAGACTCGATGCAGCGCTGTTTGTGCGTGCGCTATTGGTACGTTTTGTATGAACGCAACACTCCTTGCCAACCCGATCGAGGCCAGCCCCTTCGCGGCTGATGTTGTCGATTATGACGCGGGACTGAACCCCACCGCTGGATTCACCGACGCCGACACCGCGCTCGGCTCACCCGAGCGATTCACGGGCGAACTCAGCCCGTTCCCGGGTATCGTCAGCCCCTTCAACCCCGCGTTCGGGAGCGATGAGATTGTCTCGATCGGCGCGGGCGGGTTCCTTGAAGTCCGGTTCGATCAGGCCATCCGTGACGACGCGGGCAACCCGTTCGGGATCGACTTCCTGATCTTCGGCAACGCCGGGTTCCTCGACGCTGGATTCCCCAACGGCGTCATCGGAGACCCCCCCTCCATGTTCGGAGTCGGCGGCGACGCCACCGTCCAGGTCAGCCAGAACGGGCTGGACTGGGTGACGATCGAAACAAGAATGCTCGATCTGATGCCCACGATGGGGTACTCGGATTCCGGGGCGTTCGATCTGGTCCCCGGAACAATCGAGACGGATTTCACCCGCCCGGTGGACCCGTCGGTTGTGCTGGGCGACCTCGCGGGCAAGAGCCTGACGCAGCTCGTTGACCTGTACAGCGGGTCGGGCGGCGGCATCGGGTTCGACCTGAGCGGAACGGGCCTTGAAGAGGTGCTCTATATCCGTGTGCTCAATGAGTCTGCGCTCGCGTTCGAAATCGACGCGTTCGCGGACGTTTCTGTTCCAAGCCCGGGCGGCGTTGCGTTCCTCGCGCCGCCCGGTGTGTTGTTGCTCCGCCGACGCCGGCGGAGCGCCTCGCTGTAGGAGAGGGACGCTGCGTCGGTTGAGAGGCCGGCGCCGCGTGTATGTGTATGTTCTGGTTGTGTGAGCAAAAACTTTCCTCCTGTGTGATTGCGCTCTCCGTCTCGGTGTTCAACGCCAGCGCTGTGCAGATCAACGCGACCACTGAATCCTCGGGCGCCGGCTCGGTGCGCCCGAGCGACCCCCTGCCGGCGCCCGGGCTCTGGACACACCTCGGGCGGACGACCGACCGACGCTCGCTCGTGCTCGGGTCCGATCCGGGGCCGACTGCGCTGGGAGATATCGCGTGGGTCGCGACCGAGGACGGGCTCGGCAGTGCGCTCGAGTTCTCCGGGCCGGGCGGGGTGGTGGCCGACAAAAAGCGCGTCTTTGCGTCGGCCCGGATCAACTCGGTCAACCACGCGATCGGGGTGGACCGCGTCTCGGGCGACGTGCTGTGGGCGACGCCGATCGGAAATCCGATCTTCAACTCCTGGTCAACGCCCGCGATTGATCTGTTCAACGGCACGGTCCTGTACGCCCAGGAAACGACGCTCGACGCGCTCCGGCGCGAGGACGGGAGCGTGGTGTGGTCCACTGACTTTGGCCTGCCGCTGGTCAACGCCTCGCCGGTCGTGACGACGGACCTCGGCCCGGCGGACCGCGCGTTCATCACCAACTATGGCGTGCTCGCGCCGCCCGGGCGGTTGTACTGCGTCAATGTCGATCCGTTTGACGCCTGGCTCAACCCGTACCAGCCCGGCGAAATCGTGTGGACCGCGATCCTGAGCCAGCCGACCGCAGGCGCGACCCCCGCGTACCGCAGCGGCGTCGTGTACGTCGCGACGAGCGGAGTCTCGCAGGTCAGCCCGGGCACAGTCGAGGCGTTCGACGCGACAAGCACCAGTGCGCCCGCCGCCCTGTGGACCGTCTCGGCCCCCGGCGTCATCCCCCAGGGGTTCTTCGGCGGCGTCAGCGTCTCGGGCGGCTTTGTCTACGCCTCGACGTTCAACTTCTTCGGGGGCCAGCTCTCCTCGTGCCTGGTCAAAATCGACGCGGCGACCGGTCAGCTCATGTGGTCAGCACTCTGCAACCGGACAAGCTCGATCCCCATCCCCATGGGCGACGGACGCATCGCCCTCTCGTCGGGCCTGTTCCCCGATGCCGGAAACGACTTCGGCTCCCGCCCGAGCGTCCAGCTCTTCCGCGACCACGGCTCGTTCGGCGAACTGCTCTGGGATTCCGCGATCGACACCTGGAACGACACCAACCTCAACGGCGTGCTCGACACGGGCGAGTACCTCGCCATCGGCGGCTGGAGCCATCAGCCGGTGCTGCGCAAGGGGCCCGGCAAAGCCCGCCTGTACGTCGGGACCGTGAACCTTGACGATGCTTTGGGCATTGAGCTTGAGCCGTACAACGAGATGCGTCTGATTGATCTGGACAAGCTGCCGACCGATCCCGGGTTTGTGATCGACTCCGCAACGGGCTACGGATCAACGCCGGCGATCGTCGGCAGCGCCATATTCTCGATCGGCCCCGCAGGCCTGACGCGCGTGGGGCAGGCGCCTGCGCCGGCGCAGGGACGCGACAGACGCGACGACCCAAGTGCACAGCTTGAAACCATCTGGCGCCAGTTCACCCCGGTTTCCTCCCCGGAGAAGGGCGAGTGATTCTGGCACGGACGCCGAGAAAGACCGGGCGTGGGTTCACGCTGATCGAACTGCTGGTTGTGATCTCGATCGTGGCGCTGCTGCTCGGGATGTTGCTGCCGGCGCTCGGGCGGGCGCGGGAGTCTGCCAAGACGGTGCGCTGCCTGTCGAACGTGCGCCAGATCGGGATCGCGTGGACAATGTACGCCGGTGATTTCAGCGACCGGGCGGCGCCGTACAGCCTGGCGACCGGTACCGAGCAGACCTACTGGTGGGGGCGCGAGGATGAGGACCAGAACCGGATCGACCACGAAAAAGGTGTGCTCTCGCCATATCTGGCCAGCTCGCTCCACGACGGGTCGATCTATGAGTGCCCCACCCAGCCGGCGGGCTCGTACGACACCCAGTCGCAGTTCGACCAGGTGACAAGCACCTACGGCTACAACGGCTACGGGCTGGCGCCATCCACGACCGGGCATTCCGGACTCGGGTCACAGCCGTGGGCGCGTCTCTCGAGCCTGCGCCGTCCCAATGAACTGTTCGTCGTTGGCGACTCGATGATGATCCTCGGTTCGCTGCGCAACAGCGCGCTGCTCGATCCGCCCGAGCTGTTCACCTCCTGGGGGTGGTTCAAGAACTACTCCCCCACCACCAGCTTCCGCCACGCACGCCCGAACTCGGGCGACCCCGGCTCAACCGTGACAGTCCGGGCCGACGGCTCGGCCAGATCAACCGCTGGTGAGACGGCCTGGATGCTCAGCACCGAGCACGCCCTCGGGTCCGTCGGCCTCGAGAACGGCCCCCACTACGTCCCCGACTGGCAGCGGTGGCGCCGGTGAGCGTCTGCGCGTGCGTCTGCAACGACATCACGTTCCGCGAACTCATCGCCCTGGCCCGCCGCCTCGACCCCGATCGTGAACTCACTGTGAACGAACTGATCGAGGCGCTCGGCGCCCGGACGCGGTGTGCAACAGGGTGCGGGGTGTGCCGCCCGTATCTGCGCTTGGCGCTGCGCACGGGTCAGCCGGCGCAAACGCTGATGGGACAAAGCACGAATCGGGCGAGCAGGCCCGCTGAACTCGGTACAGATGATGCGCAATGAAACAGGCGGGCCTCGTGGAGGCCCGCCCGTGCTGGTCGGCAGGATGTTCGAACGCCGCGGCGCCTAGGCGTCGGAGCTTGTGGCGCCGGCGGGTTGTTCGCCAACGATCACATCGCGGATCTCGACGCTGGGCGCCCCGATGACGGTGGACCCGGGGTCGGCGCCGAGCGCTTCGGCGGCGTCAGCGGCTTCGGCGAGCATCTGGTCATCGCTGACCGTGTCAAGGTCTTCCGGCTCAACGAGCGTCTTGACGCGGATATCCTGGTACTTGCGGAACCCCGTGCCCGCCGGGATGAGGTGCCCGAGCAGGACGTTCTCCTTGAGCCCGATGAGGTGGTCCTCGGCGCCGCGGAGCGAGGCCTCGGTGAGCACCTTGGTGGTTTCCTGGAACGAGGCGCCGGACAGGAACGACTCGCTCTGGAGCGAGGCCTTGGTGATGCCCAGCAGCAGCGTGCGCCCCGTCGCGGGCCTGGCCCGCTTGGACTTGGCGATCTCCTTGCCCTCGCCCTCGGCCTTCGCATTGGCGTCCTTGACCACATCCCGGTGCACCAACTCGTCCACGCGCAGCTCCGTGCCGCCCGCGTCGGTGATGCGCACCATCTGGGCAATCTCGTTGTTCTTGGTGCGGAAGGCGAACTTGTCGATGACCTCGTGCGGCAGCAGGTCGCTGTCGCCGACGTTCTCGATGCGGACCTTGCGGAGCATGCACGAGAGGATCAGCTCGATGTGCTTGTCATTGATGCCCACGCCCTGGGCTCGGTACACGTTCTGCACCTCGTCGAGCATGTACGCCCAGAGGGCCTCCTCGCCCTTGATCCGCAGAATATCGTGCGGAACCTGCGGCCCCTCGGTCAGGGCGTCGCCCGCCTGGATGTGATCTCCTGTATGCACGAGCAGTGACTTGTCGTTGGGGACGTGGTGGTCCTTCTCGATGCCCGAATCGGACACGATGCGGATTGTCACCTTGCCCTTGCGCTTGTCCGAGTGGATCTCCACGTTGCCCGAGATCTCGGCCATGACCGACGGCTCTTTCGGCTTGCGAGCCTCAAAGATCTCCGTCACACGGGGCAGACCACCAACGATGTCCTGCGAGCCCGCAGCGGCCCGCGGCTGGCGGGCGATCATCTGACCCGCGACCACTTCCTGCCCGTCCTTGACCTCAAGCCGGGCCTTGGCGGGGAGATAGTGGAAGTCGAGGATGTTGCCGTCCTTGTCGGTCACGTTGATCTGCGGGTGCAGGTCGCCCTTGTGCTCGATGACGACCAGGGCCTTCTGCCCCCGACCGGCGTCCTCTTCACGCACCGTTTTGTCGATCTCGATATCGACAAACTGGACGATGCCGGACTTCTCAGCCAGTACAGGTGTGCGGTGCGGGTCCCACTTGAGGATGACCTGTCCGCGCTTGACCTTGTCGCCGGACTTGAAGTAGATGAAGGAGCCGTAGTCGATCTTCTGGTGCTCGAGCTCGCGTCCCTTGTCGTCGAGGATGACGATCTCGCCGTTGCGCTTGAGGGTGACGGTGCAGTCGTTGCCGTCGTCGTCCCTGGTGGGGACCTCGTTGCAGTCACGGAGTTCGAGCGTGCCCCCGGCCAGGGCCCGGTACTCGGTCTCGGAGACGGTGCGGGTGCCGATGCCGCCGGTGTGGAAGGTCCGCATGGTGAGCTGGGTGCCCGGCTCGCCGATGGACTGGGCGCCGATGATCCCGATGGCCATGCCGTCTTCGACCATTTTGCCGGTGGACATGTCCATGCCGTAGTCGAGCGCCGAGCACCCGAAGCGGCTCTCGCTCGTGAGCGGGGACCGGACCATGACGGCCTCAATGCCCATCTCCTCAATCTTTTCCGCAGCTTCGGCCGAGATCATCTCGTTCGTCTTGACGATGCTCTCGTCCGTCACGGGGTTGACGATGTTGTTGACGCTGACACGCCCGACAACCTGCTCGGAGATGCGGACATCGACCTGCTCGCCCTTGTAGATGGCCCGCTTGAAAATCCCGCGCTTGGAACCGCAATCGAACTCGCCGACAATAACGGACTGGGCGACGTCGCAGAGCTTGCGTGTGAGGTAGCCCGAGTCGGCGGTTTTGAGGGCGGTGTCGGCCAACCCCTTGCGGGCGCCGTGGGTGGACGAGAAGTACTCGAGGATCGAGAGCCCCTCGCGGAAGTTCGCCCGGATAGGCGTCTCGATGATCTCGCCCGAGGGCTTGGCCATCAGGCCTCGCATCCCGGCGAGCTGCTGCATCTGGCTGACGTTGCCGCGTGCGCCCGAGTCGGACATGAGATACACCGGGTTGAGGAAGTGCTCGCCCTCGCCCTTCTCGATCGAGACGTAGTTGCCCATCTCGTCACGCCGGTCGAGCTTGAGCGTCTCAATCAGCTCCTTCGTCACCTCCTCGCGGCAGTGCGCCCAGATGTCGAGAAGCTGGTTGTACCGCTCGCGGGCGGTGATGATGCCTCGGTCGTAGTTCTTCTCGACCCGGTCAACCTTCTTCTGGGCCGCGTCGAGCAGCTCCTGCTTTTTCTCGGGGATGCGCAGGTCCGTCACGCCGAAGCTCAGGCCCGCGATGGTCGAGTGCTTAAAGCCCGTCTCCTTCATCCG
>JAJRXR010000061.1 GCA_024276195.1 Planctomycetota bacterium | reverse complement strand
TCGCAAGCGCTTCGATGAATCGTTGGTATCTGGGCGTATGAACTGATTTCGTCAAAGCCGATTGTCCAGAACGGCGAACACCGCCTTGTATAAACCCAGAGAGGGATAATCCCAAATCAGGTTTATCCATAATCTCCCACCTGATCGAGGACCATCGACTGGAGGCTCTCGCCTTACTCCCCCCCAACCCCTTCCGGCTCATCCACATACATCGGTAAGTATCGGTAGTAGACCTCGAGGCTGAGCGTGCAGATGGCGGTCTGGTAGATGCGGCCGCCGATGCGGGCGTAGCGGTCGGTGGGGTCCCAGCTTCCGGCGGCGGGTCCGTCTTTGCGTTGGGCGCGGACGAGTTCGCGGGAGACGGCGCGGTTCCAGCGGGTCCAGGCGCCGCCGCCGTGCTGGAAGAGGGCGAGGGTCGCGTAGTACCAGGCGTAGGTCGGGCTCTGGGCGTCCCAGCGGGGGAGTTCCTGGAGGACGAAGCGGGCGGAGCCAGACATGCGTTGGTCCTGGCGTTGGATGCCGAGGAGTTGCTGGACGAACATGCCCTCGGCGGTCATGGAGTGCGTCGCGTCCATGCCGGGGCGGTAGGAATAGCGACCGTCCCAGCGGTCGTCCATGACGAGTTCGAGCCAGGCGCCAGCGGCGTCCATGGAGTCTTGCGGGACGTCGATGCCGCAGCGTTGGGCGCTTTTCATGGCCATGACCATCCAGCCGAGGACGGAGGTATCGCCGGCCTGGCCCGGCTCGTAGCGCCAGCCGCCGATGCTGGGGTTTTTGGCGCCGGTGATGAAGGCGATAGCGCGTTCGATGGGCGGGAGGAGGCGCTCGTCGCCTGTCATGGCGTAGCCCTCGCACAGGGCGATAGTGGCGATGCCCTGGGAGTACATGGATTCGCCCATGCGAAAGTCGCCCGGGGGGCCTTCAACGGAGAGCAGCCAGGCGAGGCCCTTGGCGACGGTCTCGCGGTATGGGCCGTCCTCGTCGGGGGTGTGGTCGGCGCCGAGGAAGCAGAGCAGTGCGAGGCCGGTGGAGGCGACGTCGAAGTCGTAGCGGGCCGGGTCGCCCGAGCGTCCGCCGAACTCTTCGAAGCCGCGCGAGCTCCAGCGCCCGTCGGGGCTCTGGTTGCGCGCCAGCCAGGCGAGGGCCTCGGCGACGGCTTTTTCTGTTTGTTCCGACCCGCCGCCGCGCTCGACGAGCGCGCGCCGGATCTGCTCGTCACGCTGCGGGTAGACGACCTCGGGCTCCGGCTCGGGCTCGGGCATGGGGGCCGAGGCGAGGCGGGGCAGGGGCGCCAGCGGGCTCGTCACCTGCGGCTGGGGATCGGACGCGATCGCGTCGGGCAGCGCCCGGTCCATGGCGCGGGGAACAGCGTCTTCGCTCGGGCGCGGATCGAGCGTCGCGAGGGCTTGCTCGGCGATTGCTCCGGCGGGCGCCGGGCGGGCGAGGGATCGGAGCGCCGTGACCTCGACCAGCGGCACGGCGCCCACGCGATCAGCGGTCGCTTCGGGCTCGGGCGCTGTCTCGAGCATGGCCAGGGGCGCGAGCGTTGGCGGCGGCGTGGGCGCAGCGCTCGGGGTTGAGAGCCGGTCGATGGGCGGCGCGTCAGAGGCCGCTAGTGGCGCGTTTGCAGTGCGCTCGAGTTCGAGGCGGATCGGGTTGATCGCGGTCAGCGCCAGCGGCTCTTGCTCGGCGGTCGTCTCGGACGCCGGGGCGCGCGGGCTGGGGCCGGAGGCGACCGGGCGCCCGAGGGCGTCGGCGCCCTCGGGCGCATCACGCGAGGCGAGCGTTTCGCCCGGGACGCTCGCCTCTGGGCCGGGCGATGCGCTGATCGTTGCCGTGGGCAGGGGCGGCGAACGCGGGGCATCGCTGGGCGCGAGCGCCCCGGCGCGGGTGGGCTCTGCGCCGATGCTCGACGGAGCCGCTCGGGTGGCGATGAGCTGCGCTTCATCGCTCGGCGCCTCGGCCAGCCCCGGGCGCTCGACCGGGGGCGAGGACGCGACGAGCGCAGGGGCGGCGCCCTGCTCGGTCGATTGCTCGCGCGCGAGCTGGTCCGCCGGTCCCGCGACCTGGCCAGCGACAGCGTTGGGCGCGACGGCGTCGGACTCGATGCGTTCCTCGGCTATGGCGCCGACGGGCGCGGGCAGGGCGATTGTTTCTGTCTCCGCCTGGACTCGTCCCGGGGGCGCCTGCGCGAGCTGCGCGATCCCGTCGGCGGGGAAGCTGAGGCCCTGGGCGCGCGCGCTGGGCTTCGGCTGCGCGGTTGGCGGCTCGACGGCGCCCTCGGTCGCGGCGAGCGCGGGCGCTTCGGTCGGTGTGGCTTGCGCGTGGGTTTCACCCGGCTCGATCGCGTCGGCGCTCGACACCATCGCACGGGCTTCCGGCGGCGCGTCGGACGCAGCGAGCGCGTCGAGCTTGGATGGCGCGAGCGCCGTCTCGCCCGCGTCAACCCGCCCTGGAAGTGCCTGGGCGGCGCCCGCATCGGTGATCCGTGCTGCGCGCGGGTCGCTCACCACCAGCCGATCGGCGGCGCCGGGAGGAACGGTTTCTTCGCGCGGCGATGGGCGATCGGCGTTGACCAGCGTGCGCAGCTCACCCGCATCGGCCAGTGGCGCGTCCGACGCCCGGGCGGGGGCGGGCTCGATGGCGGAGGCGCCGGGCGCTTGGGCGAGCTGCGTTTCCAGCGGCGCCAGATCGCTCGGGGGGGCGCCCGCCTGCAACGCCAACGCGGCTTCGCTCGCGGGCTCGGGTGAGCCGCGGGCGGACGAGCCCGATGCGCGCTCGACCGCGGCGGTCGCTGTCCGTTCGTTGACCCGCTCGCCCGCGATCGTCTCCGGTGCTCGGGCCTCGACATCCGGGCTGGGTCCGGATGGTGTGTGATCCGCAACAACGCGCTCCTGCGGGGGCGCACCGCCCAGGTCGTCGCTCGCGGCGCGCTGGGCTTGAAGCTCGCTCGGGGGGGACTCGAGCGCAGCGGCGCTCGAGCCTTGGCTTGTTGACCACGCATCGGCCCGGGCCGGCTCGGCTGAGTGCGCCGGGCTGAGCTGGTGCGCTGCCTGTTCGCTCAACGCGTCGCCGGCGCCGGGGCTTGGGGCGTTGACCGCTTGAGCATCCGGCGCCATTGGGGGTGTCTCGGCGCTTGTCACGATCTGCGGCGCCTGGCTCGACTCGCTGACCTCGGACAGCGATCGCTCGGCGACAAGACTCGTCGCCCCCGGGTTCGCCTGGGCGAGCGCCGCCTCGGTCGGGACGCTCTCGGGCTGAGCGCGATGGCTCGTCGTATGCGCTGGTTGGGTGGAGGGCGCGTCAAACCCGCCCCGGAGCTGCGAGGCGACCGAACCGGCGGAGCTGGTGAGGCGCACGCGCGAGGCGCCGTCATCGAGGAGGTCGCCGATGGTTGTTGAGACGCGCCAGACGCCCAGCAGCGCCAGCAGCAGCGCGTGGAGCAGCACGGACAACAGTAGACACCGCGCGAACAGGCCCAGCTTTCGCCAGCGTTTGACGGCGGCGTCGCTCGACTTGAACTTGAGCAGCAAGAGCAGGAGCGCCAGGAGCAGAAGCAGCCAGAGCAGCCAGGGTCCGAACAGGCGCCACAGGTTCGCCCAGTCCAGCGAGGAACGCGACCGATCGACAACGGTGAACACCTCGCGGGATTCGGAGCGGAGCAGGTCGAAGTCTGGGCGATCGTCTTGGGCGGAAGCGCGGACGGGGGCGCTCAGGAGCAGCTCGAAGCCGCCCATGCCCAGGGCCGGGTCGAGCTCGTCGGCAGGTGTGTTGATCGGGGGGCCGAGGGGGATCGGAGCGAGCGGGGCGCCATCGCTGATGCGCGAGCGGTACAGATCGAACCCGCCGGCGCCGCCCTCGCGGTTGGAGGCGAAGTAGACAAAATCGCCCGCCGGCGACCACGCGGGCGCGACATCATCACCCGTAGACGAGAGTGCATCGATCCGCGTCGGGCGAGTGCTCGAGACGCCCGCGAAAGCGGATCGGTACAGGTCATAATCGCCAGCGCTCGGGGGGGGAACCAGCGGGTCGGGCTCGAAATCGTCCTCGCTCATGCGCGGACGGTTAGAGGCGAACCAGAGCCAGAGCCCGTCGGGCGAGAGGCTCGGGGCGTAGTCGTTGTGGGGCGAGTTGACCGCGTCGGGCAGGGGCACGGGCGATGACCATGAATCGTTCTCGAAGCGGGAGAGCCAGAGGTCGTACCCGCCGCGCCCTTGCGGGCGGTCGGTCGCGAAGACGAGCGTCGTCCCATCGGGCGAGACCCAGGGTGTGATCTCGTCGGAGGAATCGGTGTTGACCGCGTCGATGGGCTCTGCTTCGGACCAGCCCTGGGCGGTTCGTTTGGACCAATAGAGGTCGGCGGCGCCGCCGAGCGGGCCTCGTGCGAAGAAGAGCGCAGCGCCATCGGGCGAGAGGGCGGGGTGGTACTCCTCGCCCTCCGTGTTGAGCCCGCCCTGGAGCGGGACGGGGGGTGTCCAGAGGATCGAGCGGACGGGCGCCTCGTCTTTGGGGATCTGGATGGAGGAGCCATCGGTGTAGAGCGTCGCGTTTCGGTCGGCCATGCGCCGGGCCTGGACGCCGAGCGCATAGACAGCGCTGGCGACAAGCAGAGCAAACAGGATCCAGATCGCAACGCGACGCACAGGCGGGCCTCCGCGCTACGGGATCGGAACGGTATCGAGGAAGGGCTCGGGGATGCCCGCGCCCTTGCAGACGTCGAGCACACGGACGATGGCCTCGTAGGAGGCCGCACGGTCGCCGCGGATGGTGACCTTCTGGCTCGGGTTGCGCTCGACGCTTTCGGACACGATCGTGCGCAGATCGTCGATCGAGACATCGCGTCCGGCGACGATGATCGAGCCGTCGCTGGCGACGTTGATGATGATTTCGTCCAGCGAGATACTGATCGGGCCGCCCGACTCGGCGTCGGGCAGGGCGATGCGGATCTCGCGCTCGGTCTGGTGGAAGGTCGTGGCGACGAGGAAGAAGATGAGCAGGAGGAAGACCATGTCGATGATGGGTGTCAGCTCGATGGCGGCGCCGCCGTCGGTGTCCTCGGTTGTCGCTTTGATCAGCATGCGCGCCCCCTTACGCCTTCACCGGTGGCGATGGGGCGGAGTTGAGGTCTGGCGGCGCGGGCGGAGCCGGGCTCAGCGGGACGTGCCCGGGGGAGAGCGGCTCGGCGTAGGTCGCGGCGAAATCCACCGCCGCCCGGTCCAGCTCTGACGCGAGGCTCTCGATCCGGGCGCTGAGCCAGTGGTAGCAGATCATCGCGGGGATCGCGACGAGCAGGCCCGCGGCGGTCGTCACCATCGCCTCGTAGATGCCCTCGGCCAACAGCTCGGCCTTGCCCAGTGCCTCGCCCGACATCGCGACGGTCTGGAAGGCGCGGATCATGCCGAAGATCGTGCCTGTCAGGCCCATCAGAGGCGAGACCGAGGCGCACACGCTGAGCACGCGCAGGCGTTTGCGAAGCTGCAAGACCTCCCACTGCCCGGTGTCGGCCAGGTCCTTTTCGACGAGCTCCAGCGGGCGCCCGAGGCGGCGCACGCCCGAGGCCATCACGCGCGCCAGCGGGCTGTCGTTGTTGGCGCAGTACTTCGCGGCCTTGTCTCGGTTCTCGATCGCGCCCGCGTCGAGGATCTTTCTCAAGCCCTTGAGGAAGCCGGGGGGTACGACGTTGCCGCGCGAGAGCACGACTGCTCGCTCGACGATGACCGTGAGCGCGACGAGCGAGGTGATCCCGATCGGGATCATCATGATCCCGCCCTTGAGGATGAAGCCCCAGATCGAGATGGCCTGGGCGCTGTCGGCGCCAACGCCCGCGGGCGATGCCAGTGTCAGGATGAGATCCACTGCTGTCTCCAATCGGCGCTTCGGCGGGATCGCCCGGGGAAAGAATGCTTACGGCGACCGCGCCCCGGGGGGCAGCTCAGTCTGCACCGCGCTCAGGCGCGCCCGCGCCATGTCCGCCCAGTTCTGGTCCGGGAAACGCTCGATGACCTGCTCGTACTGCGCCCGGGCCTGGTGCGGGCGCTCCAGACGCTCGAGCACGCGCCCAGCCTCGTAGAGGGCTGCCGCGCTCCACTCGTCGTAGGCGTACAGGATGTCAACACGCAGCAACTCGGTGACGGCCTCTTCCAGACGCCCCATCGCGAACAGACACTCGCCGATCTGGAACTGCGCCCGGGCGGCGGTCGGGCCACGGTGGCGTTCAACGACCGCGCGGTAATCTTCGATGGCCGCCTCGTGCTCGGCGCGATTTTCTTTGGCCCAGGCGACGCCGAATCGCGCCTGGAACCAGAGCTCGTCGTCCCCGTGCGCCTTGAGGAAACGGGTGTAGGCCCGCTCGGAATCGTCCCAGCGCTGAAGGGCGGCGTAGGCGTCGCCCAGGCGCAGCAGCGCGGTCGGGGCGGCTGGATCATCGGGGAACTGCGTCGCGACGCGGTCGAGGTGGGCCGCGGCGCGTTCGTGGCGCCCGAGAGCGGTGAGGGATTCAGCGCCCATCAGGCCCGCCGACGCGCGCAGATCCGAATCCGGGTAGCGCTCGTGGAACCCGTCGAGCAACTCAACAACGCGCTCGTGCTTGCCGAGCTTGAGCGAGGCGGCGCCGAGGCGATACACGCCCTGGGCGCGCACGTCGCTGGGCATCGCTTCCTGATCGGACTCGAGCATCCCGACAAGCTCGCCCAGCGCTTCGGACGCCTCGCTCCAGCGCTCGGCGTCGAGCTCGATGCCGCCCAGGTCGAGCAGGGCGTACGCCCGCAGGCTGCGATCGACGGGCTGGGCGAGCAGCTCTCTGTATGCGATCGCGGCGTCCTCGCCCCGGTCGAGTTCTCTCAATGACCAAGCCCGCTCGTACATCGCGGCGTGGCGGATCTCGGGCGCCAGGGCGCTCATGGCCTCGCTTGGAATCTCAACGAGCTGGTCGAGGGCGCGCTGGTGCTCGCCCGCGCGAGAGAACGCAACGCTCAGGCGGGCCTGTGCGCGGGCGCGCATCGCGTGCTCGGGGTGGTCGCGCAGGAAGTCGGAGAATCTTTCAATGGCGCCATCGCTGTCGCCGGCGACGAGCAGGGCCTCGCCCTGGTCATAGAGCGCCCGTGCGGCGAGGTCGTCGCCGCCGATGGCTGCGGCTTTCTCGAACCATGCCGCCGCTGCGGTGTGGTCCCCCCTGGCCCGAGCGATGGCGCCGAGATGGCTCATCGCGTGCGCCGCGAACCGCTCGTTGTCTGGCGCGTCGAGCACAGCCAGCAGCCACGGCTCGCCCTCCTCCCAGCGGTGCAACGCGACGAACGCCTGGCCCAGCTCGAAGCGGGCGTGTGTGGCGCGGTCAGACTCCGGGAAGTCCGTCAGCAGGCGCTGGAAGACAGGCAGGGTTTGCTCGTGCTTGCCCTGCCGCTGCATCGAGAGGCCCTGCTTGAGCAGGGCGTCGTCGATGGGGATTGAGGTCGCGTTGAGCGCAACAGCGCGGGCGAAGTATCGCTCGGCCTCCGCCCAGCGCTGGGCCTCGAACGTGCCATCGCCCAGCGCGAGCAGAGCCCGGGCGTGCGCCGGGTCCGTGTCGGCGTCGCCGACGACCTGCGCCAGCAACGGCTCGGCATCGGCGAACCGGCCCGCGCGGTCGAGCGTCAGGCCCAGGCGATAGGTCGCGCGTGTTCTCAGCTCTGGCGTGATCTCCGATTCAAGCAGCGCGCGGTACGCGCTCTCGGCCTCGTCCAGCTCGCCCCGCATGTACCGGCTCTCGGCCCGGAGCATGAGCACCTCCGGCGCCATCGCATGATTCGCGAACGTCGCCCCGTACAACGCGGTCAGGGCAAGCGTTTCTTCATACCGAGCCCGGGCGTACTCGATCGACGCGGCGGCGTGGAGCGCGTCGGGCGTGAGACGGTGCTTCGGGTAGCGGCTGAGAAAGGAGGCGATGATCTCGCTGGCCTCATCCGGTCGGTCGGCGCGGCTGAGCGCG
>JAJRXR010000060.1 GCA_024276195.1 Planctomycetota bacterium | reverse complement strand
GGCTTGTCCTCGCCGCCCTCGTGCACGGACGGTCGGATGCGCACCACGATGTCCCCCTTGAGCTGGTAGAACAGCTCTTCTGTGGGGTTCACGTGATAATCGTTGCGCGTGTTCGGGCCTATGGAGACGAAGACGATCACGTCGTCGGCCTCCTTGTAGAACTGCTTGTTCATCACCGGGGGCGTGAACTCTTCGGCGTGCTCCTCGATCCATCCCATCAGGTTGAACGGCGGCATGACGCTGGGCATTGCTTGTCTCCTTGGTTCGTGCGCCCGCACGGGCTCATCCCAAGTATAGCGGATCGACAGGTCCGCTATGGCGGTCAGTCTTCGGGCCAGTCGTCCAGCTTGAACTTCTTGAGGACATGGGCGGTGTGCTCGTCGTAGTGCCCCGCGACGCGCTCGCACATGCCCTCGAGGCTCCCAGTGAAGGCGGGGGCGCCGCGGGGGAGGGTGTCGAGGTCAACGCTGTCGAGCAGGTACGCGAAGCGGTTGCGCAGGGCGAGGACGCGCTCCATGCGCCGGGCCTCCTCGCCTCCGGTCCACTCGGGATGGGCCGGGGTGTAATCAGGGGGCTGCTGCGCGGGGAACCGCTGGATTGCGGGGACGTCCGGGTCCAGGTTCGAGTAGACACGGGTGAAGAAGGCGAGCTCGGTCCCGGTCATGTGCTCGACGTTCCATCGGGGGGCGTGGGCGCCGTTGGACGGCTTGTGGTTCATCTGGTTGGGCGAGAGCGGGGCAAAGACGCTCTGGCTCTTGCGGTTCTTGCGGTCGATATTTTTGAGCAGGACGCCGAGCTTGCCCTTGGCCCGCCAGGGGCGGGACCTGAGAACCTCGAGCCCGGGGGCGCCGGTTTGTAGGTTTGTGCTCACGGCGGTCGTGTTGCCTGCGGCGTCCTGGCGACCGGCCGCCGATCCGAGGCGCTCCTCGAACGCCTTGAACTCGCGCCCCTTGGGCGAGCGGAAGCCGATCGGGACGAGCATCCGTGCCGAGGCGCCGGCGATGAGGGCGCCCGGGTCTTTAACACCGATGGGTAGGACGAGCACGTCGATCGATGCGATCTCGGTTGTGATCTCGTCCGGGATGGAACTCGCGCCCTCGTCGTTGGTGTAGAGAATCGAAACCCCATCACCCTGGACCAGAACCCAGAGCGCATCGCCCGCGAACGAGCGCACGCGGATGGTGTTGCCGGCGAGGTCGTACGGCGAAGCGATCACGGCGGGATCAGTCGGCTCAATCGTCACGTTCTCGGCCGTCACGTTCTCGGCGTTTACAGGACGATCCAGGGAGATGTCCAGCTCCCCGCCCAGAGCGCTGTAATACCCGGCGCCGGCATCCTCTGGCAAATCGCTGAGAACGATGCTCAGGTCCGCGTCCCGGGCGTCGCCGGGCGAGCCCGAGATCGAGACGCTCAGATTCCAGTACGTTTCGACCGAGACCGTGTCGCCGCCCCACCAGCGCACGCCGACGGGCATGCCCGGCTCGGCGTGTGCAGCTGAAACGCCGAGCAGAAGCGTGGCGAATGCAACACCAACCCGTGCGAGCATCTTCATCGGGGGCCTCCTGTTGTCGGGGCGGGCGCCCCAGCAGCATCAGATCAGTCGGCGGAGCCTCGAAGCCAGATGGACCTCCAGACGAAGCCGTCGTCGGTGGATTGGATCTGGCCGAAGGTGTCGCCGAAGTACTTGGAGATGAGCTCTTCGGAGGGCATGTCGTCGGCCCACTCGGGCTGCGCATCGCTCATCCAGCCCATCATCTCTTCGAGCTCTTCGCCCTCGTACCCCATCCCTTCGAGCTGGGCGCGCTGGATCTTCTCAAAGTTGTCGATGGTCCACTTGGTCCAGCGGTAGGTCTGGGCGATGTCGGTGTAGAGGTAGCCCAGGGCGCGGTCGTCGAGCATGGCGGCTCCCTTGCGGAAGCGGGGCTCGGCGCCCAGGGAATCGGCCCCGGGGTTGGCGGCGAGGCGCATCGCGTTCTCGATCGACTCGGGCACGCCGATGAAGACGCGCCCGGAGGCGAGCCCGATCGAGGGCGCCCCCCCGCCCATGTCCGCGGCCATGGCGTTGGAGTAGATCATGCCGCCGGCGAACTCACGCCCTTCCATCCCCGGGATGTTGACGAGCAGGTCGCCCATGGCGCCCTCGTCCTTGGTCGAGGCGATGACAACGCTCTGCTGGCTGTCGGGGGCGAAGGGGGTGTTGAAGTGCTGGACAACCCAGACTTCGTTGCCCATCGAGGAGAGGACGGGGGCCGCGATGGGGGCGATCATGCCCTCGAAGATCGCCTCGGGCTGGGCGCGCATGTCTTCGGGGAGCTGGGCCATGGCGTCGCGGACGACCTGGAGGATGCCGTCGAAATCAACGGAGAAGCGTGAGGCGCTGGCGGTGTCGGGGGAGACGAACGCGGGCGGGGCAAAGGCGCCGCCCTCGGTGTCGAAGAGGGCGACGAGGCCGCGTTTTTCGGGGACGAGAGCCGCAAACGTCTGTTCCAGCATGACGCTTCCCTCGGAGAAGCTCATGGCGGCGCTGAAGCTCTGGATGTCGCGCAGGCCGAGGATTTCGAGCATCTCGTTGGCATCCACGCCGGGGGGGGCGGACATCTGCACGCCCTCGACGAAGGCGTCCAGCAGGGCGCCGGGGACGAAAACGCCCCAGGCCTCGCTCGCATCTGGGTGCTGGGCGAGGCTGGAGGCGAAGACGTCGTTGTCGGCGAGGCTGTCGATGTCGTCGCCGCCCAGGGCGTCGATCGAGCGTTCAAGATGGTCGGTGTCGCTCGAGAGGACAAAGACGCCGTCGGCCAGGGCGAGCGTGATGCTCTCCCACGGGAAGTCAGAGCCGTCGTCCCACTCGTCCTCATCGTCCTCGTCGGCGTCCTCGGCGGGCTCGATGATCCAGAGGCGGGCGTCCCCGTAGGTGTCCTCGCGGACGAGCATCTCGCCCTCTTCCTCACCGCGTTCGAGGACGCGCTCGATCAGCTCGACCATGCCATCGGCGGCGTCGGCGTAGTCGGCGAAGATCACAAAGTCGATCTCGGGCGCGCTCATCAGGTCGATCTCGCCTTCGAGGTAGAGCGCGCCGGCGATCATGCCCCGGGGCTGCTCGATGTCGTCGGGATCGACGCCGATCTCTTCCATGGCGTCGTCGAACTCTTGCTTGGGCTCGTCGAAGACTTTGGCGATGAGGGTCTGGATCTCGTCGTCGCGCCAGAAGTCGCCCAGGCCCGAGGCGCCCATGGAATCCATGAACGAGGACCAGCTCGGCACACCCACGACCAGGATCGGGGAGCCGGGCACGACATCGGTGATGCGGGTGTCGTCGCCTGCGCCGAGAGACAGGGCGCAGGTCGAGGTCAGAATCAGGGAAGCAATTATGGTGCGGGGTGTCATTCGAGACTCCGAGAGAAAGGGTCAGTGGGGTGTCGGTCCGTGTGTGTCAGCCGTCGGATGTGTCGGCGTCGTGGAGGATCGGGGCGCGCCCGAGGCGCGACCGGGTCGGCGCCTTGGTATACACATGCCCCGAGTTCGGGTTGTCCTTGTCGTACGCGAAGGCGTCGCGGTCGCGGATAAAGCGCCGGATCGAGGCGGCGGGGATGGCGAAGTTGAGGCCCTCGCCCATGGGGATGCCCATGTTGGTCACGCCCACGACCTCGCCTCGGAGGTTGAACAGGGGGCCTCCGGAGTTGCCCGGGTTGATCTGGGTGTCGGTCTGGAGGTAGGTCATGCCGTCGAAGGCGCGCTGGGTGGTGGAGATCACGCCGCGCGAGAGGGTGCGTTCGAGGCCGAGGGGGTTGCCGATGGCGAAGACGTCCTGACCAGCGGCCAGCGAGTCGGAGTTGTGGACGTAGACGGTCCTGAACGGGCGCCCGTCGGGATCGGTGATTTTGATGAGCGCCAGGTCAACGTGGTGGTTGACCGCGAGGATCTCGACATCGTCGATGACGCGCTTGGCGATGTCCTTGTCTTCCTGCTGCCAGACGGTGACGCGGATTTTGGTCTCGCCCTGGACGACGTGGGCGTTGGTCAGGGCGTAGCCGTCGGGGTGGATGATGAACCCGGAGCCGAGGCCGCTGGGGGTGGAGACCTTGATGACGGCGTCACCAAAGATCTTGGCCAGCGCTTCGGGGTCACGCTCGGGCAGGTCCGGGTCGGACCGGTAGAGCGCGTCGGTCGGCTCGGCGCCCGCCTCACCCTCGCCCTGGGCGGCGGGGCGCTCGATCGAGGCGATCTCGCGCCTGGACAGCTCGAGCACGCTGGCGCCCAGGTCCACCCAGATCGCCTCGCGGGTCTCTTTGAGGATGGGGGCGTTGATGACGTTGCCGTTTTCAAGGGTAATCGTCGGCGGCTCGGCGCCATGGGCACTGGCCAGGCCCAGGGCCAGATTCAGGGCCAGCGGGGCAAGCCAGACAGCGACGCTTGGGCGTAGTGGCATCTGCGGATCTCCTTCGGGTCTTCCCGGGCAGGGCCAACTATAGAGCCTTTGGGGCTCTGTCCCCAGGGTCATGCCCGGTATCATCTCCCCGCAACCCCGCCCATCGGTGCGGCGGGGGGAGCTTTGGAGGCGGAATGACGAATCGACTGGTGTACGGTGCGGCGGCGGGTCTGGCCCTGTGGGCTTCTCACGCGAGCGGGGCGGACGATGACCTGGCCGGCTATTTCGGGTTCGACGAGGCCCGGACCATCGTGGTGGACAACCGCCTTGGGCCGGTGATTCGGGCAGATATGAACTCCGACGGACGACCCGATCTGGTGATCGTCAACAACCGAAAGAGCCGCATCGAGATCCACCTGCTGCGGGAGGCGCCACGGACCGAGGAGGAGCGGGCGGCGGAGCTGGACGCGAACGAGCTGGCGCCGAGCCCGTGGTACGACCGGGTCGAGGTGAGCGTGTCGAACCGGGTGCAGGCGATCGCGGCGTACGACATTGACGCCGACGGGAACCCGGACCTGGTTTATGCGGGTACGAGCCCGGGTGAGATCGTGGTGCTGCGTCAGCAGGGGCACGACCGGTTCGAGGTCGCCAGCAAGACGCGCGTGCGCGAGATGTCGTCGCAGAACGGGATTCTGTTCGCGGACGTGCTCGACGGCGGGGGCGATGAGCTGCTCGTGGGCGCGGGCGGCAAGATCAGGGTCTACCCCGTGGACCAGAGCGGGAACCTGGGCGAGGCGCGCGTGCTCGGCTCCAGCGGTGAGATCAGCGCGTTCTTCAGCGAAGACTTCGACGGCGACGGACGCCTGGACGTGCTCGGCGTGATCCCGGGTGACGACGCCCCGCTGCGCCTCTGGCTCCGATCGCAGAGCGGGGCGCTCGCCTCGGAGCTGCGCGTCGAGATGAGCCCGCTCGTCGAGGTCGAGCCCATCCGGTTCCCCGGGCGAGCGGCGGCGTCGATCGGGGTCATCGAACGCGGGACGCGGCGCATCGCGTTCTACGACCTGGTGACGGGCGAGGGCGAGGGGAGCGGCGCGGGCGAGCGGACCCTCCGGGCTGAGGTCCGCGCCTTCCCCGGTGGTGAGCAGAGCAGCTCGGCGGTGGTCAGCACGGATCTCAACCGCGATGGGCTGCCCGACATTCTCACGCTCGATGCCAAGGGCAACCGTGTCAGCGTGATGCTCCAGCACCGGGGCGCCGGGCTGGGCGAGGGCGAGACGTTCGGCACGTTCCGCGAGCCCAAGGCCATCAGCGCCGGCGTCTGGGACGAGGCGGACGAGGTCCGCGTGTTTGTCCTCAGCGAGGAAGAGAACGTGGTCGGGGTCTCGTCGTACGAGGACGGGCGCCTGGGCTTCCCGCGCCCGATCGAGCTGGCGACCGCGGGCGCCACGCCCGTCGCGATGCAGCGGTTCGACTGGGACGGGCGGGCGCAGCTCGCGATCGTGGTCAAGAAGAAGCGTGATTATGTGCTTGAGTTGCACACGCCCGGCGGGGTGGGCGGGACGATCAAGCTCGAGGGAGTGCGGCGCGAGCCGGGGTCGATCCTGGCGGCGGACGTGGACAGCGACGGGGCGCCCGAGCTGCTCCTGCTCACGCCCGGGGAGCCGATGGTCATGGTTCGGTGCGAGTCGGGCGAGGACGGGCTGAAACCGACGCTGGTGCTTGCCAAGGAGCAGATGCCGCAGTTCGGGCTGGTGCAGAACGCCGGGCCTGCGAACACCGCGATGCTCGACATCAACGGCGACGGGCGCCAGGAGCTGCTGCTGTGCGAGTCCAACTTTGTGCGCGCGTGCACCTATGACAGCGAACGCGGGTGGAGCGTGCTCGAGCAGCTCAACGTGCCTTGGGACGACGCGAAGCTCTCGACCCTGGGCGTGCTCAAGCGCGGCGCGGGGGCGTCGGTGATCGTGGGCGACGCCTCCTCCGAACGAATGGTGGTGGTCGGGTTCGATTCGCAGGGGCGTCCGGAGATCGGTGAGCGCCTGCGCGTGCCCGGGTTCTCATTCGCCAGGCTGATCCCCGGCTCGTTCGGGGGCGACGCGAGCGAGTCGGTCCTGGGCGTGACGGGCAGCGGGGTGGCGTTGATCCGGATGCACGGCAAGGAGCGTCGCCTTGAGGAGGTCGCGGTGTACCGCCCGGAGGCCGAGGATCGGTACGAGCACGATCTGGAGGCGGGGGATCTCAACGGCGATGGGCTGATTGACATCGTGGTTTTGGACGCGGGAGAGGCGATGTGCTCGATTTTGACGTTCTCGGAGGGTCGGAAGCTGCATCTTGCGACGGAGTGGGCGGTTTTTGAGTCGAACCTGTTCACGGGTGGGCAGAGCCGCGCATTTGAGCCTTCGGCGGCGATCGTCGGGGAGCTGACCGGGGATACGGGCGAGGATTTGCTGCTGGTCGTGCATGATCGGGTGATCGTGCTCCCACAAACGAGGTCAGTTTCGGGCGATCAGAAGAGCCCCTGAATGCGTACAGAGAGTTGCCCGATCCGTTCTGGGTCGGCGTTGAGACAGGGCATCTTGGAGGTGAAGCGATGGGCAGGATGAGCGAGCGTGTGGGATTCGTTCTCGGACTTGCGGTGGTGGGCGTGGGCGGGCTGTTGGGCGGGGAGCTGCCGCCGGTGATGCCCGATCGCAAGCCTGCTGCGGCGGCGGCGCCCAAGACCGGGGCGCTCGTGTTTGAGAAGACGGAGATCAGCTTCGACGATATTACGGACGAGAAGCCGGTCGAGATGATGTTCCCGTTTACCAACACGGGGGACCAGGCGATCACGATCCGGCGGATGACCGCGCACTGCGGGTGTACGACACCCGAGCTGGAGAAGAAGACGTATGAGGCGGGCGAGTCGGGCGCTATCAAGGTGATCTTTGATCCGCACCGTCGCTACGGGAAGCAGGCGAAGCAGGTGACGGTGTACACGGATGATCCCGTGCGTCCGATCAAGATCCTGATGGTGCGCGGGTATGTGCGCGCGATCGTGTATGTCGAGCCCTTTCTGACAAACTTCGGGCAGGTGAGCAAGGGCGAGACCGGCTCGAAGGTCATGTATGTGATCGGTGAGAAGGAGGGGTTCGAGATCACGGAGATCGTGTCGACGAATCCCGAGGTCATCGGCGCCGAGATCGTCGGATCGACGCCGGTGGACAAGGACGGGCTGGAGATGGTCAAGTACACGATCCGGGTAGACCTGCTCGGGGCCAAGCGGTCCGGGCGGTACGCCGAGCAGCTTGTATTCAAGACAAATGACCCCCGGCGCCCGGAGATCGACGCGAACGTGCTGGTCCGTGTGCCGAGCGAGCTGATGCTCGGGCGTCCGATGGTCCGCGTCGGGAAGATCGCGGTGGGCGATTCGTTCGAGAAGGAGATGCTGCTCAAGCACGAGCGGGATGTCCCGTTCAAGATTCTCAAGATCGAGTCGGAAAGCAAGTTGCTCGATCTGGCGTTCGAGTGGGACAACCCCGAGGACCCGGGGCAGGCGCACACGATCGTGGTCAAGGGCAGCGCGGTCGCGGGCGGCGGCGCGATCCCGGACAAGATCATTGTCACGACCGATCTTGACGACGAGGAGCCGGTGACGATGCACTTCAAGGGGATCGTCGTGGACCCGGCCAAGGCGAAGAAGCGGGCCGAGGCTGCGGGCAAGAGATCCACCGGGGGCGTGGTCGAGATCGAGGACTGAACCTCAGAGCGTTCGTCGGACTCGTTGTGTCAGGTCGGCAAAGTGAGAAGTGGACTCGTCGAGCCCGCCCGGGCGTGAATCGCGCGCCCAGAGGCGGCGGTGGGTCTCGATGATGGCGCCCAGGCGATCCGCAAGCTCGGGCGGTGTGGGCGAGGTGAATTCTCGCTCCGCGATCGCCAGCATCGCAGAGAATCGAGCGACATCGAGGGTGTGATCAAGCTGGTCCGTGAGCAGGGGGGCAAGGCCCGACGGGCGGGTTTGCTGGAGAGCATCGAGGCGCGCGAGCGTCTCGCGCCACGGGGTCGCGCTCTGGGGGAGCGCTGTGTCGGCGCCGCTGGGGTGCAGGTGCTCGAACAGGGCGGAAGCGTTGCGCAGCGCGCGCACAGACCCGTCGCTCGCTGGGGCGCCGGAGATGGCGCGGAGCGGTCGGTCGGCGTCGCCCAGCTCGCCCAGCCAGGTCGCGATCGAGAGCGATGAATCCGCGAAGACGTGCAGCGAGATTGCGCGCGGGTCGGCGGGGACGTCCGGGTTCCATGAGGCTGCGGCCGCTTCGGCGATCGCGAGCTGTGCGATCGGCGCCTGCTGGCGATGGCCCAGATCACCCCAGTCCGTGATGAGCAGGCCCGAGGCGTTGTGCTCCAGAGCGGACCGGACGGCGATGTCCAGGTTTGTGCGGCGCTCGTGGGTGCGCCCGGTGAAGCTGCGCCAGGAGCTTGTCCCGGGGCAGGCGAGCCACTCACGCCCGGATGCGCCAAGTGATTGCCCCCAGTCATCGAACGGAGAGTCGGGCTCGTAGCCCCAGGCCAGGACGATGGCGCTCTCGGGCAGCTCGGCGGCGAGCGCGGGCTCGCCCAGGATCACATCGCCCCAGAGCATCGGGCGGGCGTCGAGCGACTGGGCGATGTCGCAGACGGAGCGCACATAGTCAAGGTAGACACGGGGGCGCCCGCGCTGCTCGACGGCGGCGCGGGACCGCCCGGCGCCCAGGTCGGCGGTCTCGTCGCACCCGATGTTGACCAGACCCGACGAGACGCACGCGACTTGCTGGGAGAGGAGGTCTGTGACCAGTTCGAGCGAGGCGGGGTCGGTCGGGCAGAGGCTGAACGGGCCGCGCCGGGGGATGCCGTAGAAATCAAACTCCCCGTGGGTCTCGGCCAGGCGGGCGTACCCGGGCAGCGAGAGCCAGCGGGCCATGTGCCCGAAGCAGTTCTGGCTGGCGGCGAGGGCGATCCCGAGACCGGAGGCGTGCGCATCGAGGCGGCGCAGCTCGGCGGGCGTGATCGGATCAACGCCTGCCCAGACCTGTTCGTGCCCGGCGTAGGCGAAGGCGTGCTCGATATAGAGCTGCAGGTGGTTGAGCTTGAGCGAGGCGAAGAGATCGGTCTGGGCGAGCAGCGCGGGCATGGTCGGCACGCGGCAGCGCGAGACATCGAGCATGACCCCGCGCGTGCGGAGCGCGGGAGCGTCCTCGATGCGCAGCGCGGGCAGAACATCGGGATATTGGAGGCGGAGCTGGGCGAGCGTGCGCAGCGCGTGCGCGCGCCCGGTGGGTGTAGATGCGTGGATCAAGATCCCGGTTTCGGCGTCGATCTGGAGGCGGTAGCCCTCGGCTGGGAGCGAGGCGTCCTCGGTGAACGTGGGCGGGGTGCTGGCGGGCGATCCGGCGGCGGGGAGTGTGCGCAGGCGTCTCGGGGCGGGGAGGAGCAGGGGCGGAAGTGCTGTGAGATCAGTCACCCCAGCACGATACCGGGCAGGCCCGGGGCGGGGTGTGTTGGCGGGCGATGTCGCGGCTAGACTCGCGCTGACGCTGTGCGACACCCGATCGAACATGCCGTGCTGAGACGCCTGGAGCTGCTGGGCGGGGCGATGCTGCGCCGGGCGTGGCTGGTGGTGGCGCTGTTTGTGCCGATCACGATCGGGGCGGGGCTGGTGGCGATGAGCACGCTGGGGGTGAACACGGATACCTCGGCGATGGTCTCCGACGACCTGCCCTGGCGCGTGGCGCGGGCGGACTATGCCCGGGCGTTTCCGGATGAGAGCCTGAGTGTGCTGGTTTTGGTCGAGGGGGGGACGCAAGAGCTTCGCGAGGATGGGGCGGCGGGGCTTGCGCGGGCGCTGCGGGCTCGTCCGGATCTGTTTCTAGACGCCGAGGCGCCCACGGCGGACCCGTTCTTTCAGCGGAATGGGTTGCTGTACCGCGATGTTGGCGGGCTGGAGGCGATGGAGCGGGCGCTGGGCGAGTCCGCAGTTGCGCTGGCGGCGTTGGTTCGAGATCCGAGCATTCGCGGGGTGGCGCCGCTGCTGATGGCGGCGGTGTCTGCGCCGAGCGATCGGCGCCCGGAGGGGCTCGATGGGCTGCTCGTCGAGACGAGCCTGGCGATCGACGCGGCCCGGCGCGGGCAGGTCCGGCGCGTCGCGTGGCAAGACCAGCTTCTGGGCGGCGGCGCAGGTGGGCGCGTGCTTGTGCTTGCACGCCCGGTGCTGGATTATTCGGCGATCTTTCCGGCGGGGGCGGCGCTGGACGCGATCGAAGAGATCGGCGCTGGGCTGGACCTGGGCGATGAGCGTGAGCTGACGTTGCGCGTCACGGGTGAGGCGGCGCTGGCCACGGACGAGCTGCGATCGGCGGCTGGGGGCGCGGGCATGGCGACGGCGCTGGCGATGCTCGGTGTGCTGGTTGTGCTGTATATCGGGCTGCAGTCCGCCCGCATGATGCTCGCGTGCACGATTACGCTGGTCGTGGGGCTCATCGGAACGGCGGCGTTCGCGGGGGTCGCGGTTGGAGATCTGAACCTGATCTCGGTCGCGTTCGCGGTGCTGTATATCGGGCTGGGGATTGATTATGCGATCCACATCTGCCTGCGCTACCGCGAGGCGGTGGTGGCGGGGCGGTCGCACGGGGCAGCGGTGCTGGTGGCGCTGCGCCAGACGGGGCCGGCGCTGGTGGTGTGCGCGATCACGACGTCGGTCGGGTTTTTCGCGTTTATCCCGACGGCGTTCAAGGGGGTGAGCGAGCTGGGGCTGATCGCGGGCGTGGGGATGTTCATCGGGTTGATCGTGAATCTGCTGCTGCTGCCGGCGCTATTGGTGGTGTTTGGGCGCCCGAGGCGCTATCGCCCGACGCCCGGGCTTGGGGCGTTTGCGACCCGGGTTGTGACGCTGCCCGAGCGCCGGCGGTGGGTGTTCAGGGGGCTCGGGGTTGTGGGGGCGTTGGTTGCGATCGTGATGGCGCCGAGGGCGGTGTTTGACCAGAATCGACTGAACCTGCAGGACCCGGGGCAGGAGTCGGTGGCGGCGTTCAACGAGTTGATGGCGACGGGGGATCCGGCGCCGTACGCGCTGAACATGCTGGCGCCTGACCGGGCAAGCGCAGAAGAACTCCGCTCGAAACTTGAATCGCTTGAATCGGTGCGCCACGCCCGGACGGTTGCGAGCTTTGTCCCCCGGGAGCAAGAGGCGAAGCGGGCGATCATCGGGCGTATGGGGCGAGCACTTGCGCCTGTGCTGAACTCGGAGAGTGTGAGTACGCCGAGCGTTGAGGACGAGATGGGCGCGCTCCGCGCGTTGCGCGCGGGGCTCACCGGGCTGGAGGCGGGGGACGAACGCCTCGACGAGGCGGCGGGCGAGTTGCGGGAGCAGATCGGGGGGCTGCTCGGGGATCTGGACGGGGCTTCACACGATGAACGAGAGCGGATCCTATCGCGTGTTCGTGAGGGGCTGCTCGGTTCGTTTGAGGCGACGATGGGTTCGCTAGCGCTGGCATTGACGCCTGAGAGTGTGAGCATTGAGACGCTGCCCGAGTCGATCCGATCGCGATGGCTCGCTCTGGACGGGCGCTGGCGGGTGGAGGCGAGCCCGGACGAGGATCTCAACGAGAACGAGGCGATCTGGCGGTTTGCGCGTGAGGTGCTGTCGGTCGCACCGGGCGCTGTGGGGGAGCCGGTGTCCGGGCTGCGGGGCGGGCGGGTGATTGTGGGGGCGTTTGTGCAGGCGTTTGTGACGGCGTTGGTCGCGATCTTTATTCTGGTTCTGGTGCTGCTCAAGAGCGTGCGCGATGCGCTGGTGGTGCTGGCGCCGTTGCTGCTGGCGGGGGGGCTGACGGGGGCGGCGTCGGTGTGGTTCGGGACGCCGTTCAACTTTGCGAACATTATTGCGCTGCCGCTGATGCTGGGGATCGGGGTGGACAGCGGGATTCACATGGTGCACCGGGCGCGGTATTTGCGTCCGGGTGAGTCGCTGCTGACCTCGAGCACGGCCCGGGGGGTGCTGTTCAGCTCGCTGACGACGATTTGCAGCTTTGGGTCGCTGGCGATCAGCACGCACCTGGGCATGTCGAGCATGGGGACGCTGCTGACAATCGCGATCACGCTGACGCTGGTATGCACGCTGGGGCTTTTGCCGGCGCTGCTGCCCCGGCGGGGCGGGGGCTGAGATCAGGGTCTGTAATACTCGGGGATGGGGCGTCCCTGGTAGATGATCTCGCGCCGGTCGAACGCGGTGAAGGCGCGGAGGCGTTCGACCATATCCTCGTTGAGGCTTTCGTAGGACCAGAGGTAGGCGCGGAGCAGATCGCGCCCGGTGGGGGTGAAGCGGGCGGAGCCGTCGGCGAAGACCATGTTGAGGCCGGCTTCGCCGTGGTTGTTCCACTCGTTGGGCCAGTCGGAGAAGTTCTCGTCGCCGGGCGTGTCGCGGACGTTGAGGCCGAGCTGGCGGATGAAGTCGGGGCTGACGCCGTAGGCGCTGGCGTTGTTGATATCGTTGTCGGAGTCGAGGAAGAGGAGGGTGCGGTCGGGGAAGCGGATGTTGCGGAGAGTTTTGAGGCGTCGGTCGGGGTCGTCGATGAGCGGGAGTGCGCCGACGGGCATCTGGCGCTCGAAGCCGAGCTGCTGGTAGGCGCTGCCGTGCCCGCCGGCGGAGAGGACCGTGCCGTCGGGGTACTTGCCCGGGTTGGCCCACATGAAGGTTTCGTAGCTGTGCCCGCCGGTGTCGTCCTCTCGGTCTTCGGCGGAGCGGTAGAGGTCGAAGAGGAAGTCGTCTCGCCCGTAGAAGGGGAGGAGCTGGGTGATGCCGAGGGAGCTGTTGCGGGGATCGTTGATGAAGGGGGCTTCGCCGGTGCTTTCGTCGAACTCGATGCGGATGACGTTGCGCGTGGAGGGGCAGATGGCGACCTCGGCGTTCTCGGCGTAGTTGGGGAAGTACCAGCCGAGGTTGCTCTCGAACCAGAGCATCGAGGGGAGGAAGATGTCCTTGCGCGAATCGGCGGCGTAGGCCTGGCCGGCGAGGCCGAGCTGGCGGATGTGGGCGAGGCAGATGGTCTTGCGGCTGGCGGCGCGGGCCGAGCCGAGGGCGGGCAGGAGGATCCCGATGAGCAGCGCGATGATCGCGATGACGACGAGCAGCTCGATGAGCGTGAAGGCCGGGCGAGCTGTCGGTCGGTCGGGGTCACGCATACGGGTCTCCGGGCGCTCGCTCGGGGGCGCAGGGCTTTGCCCAAGTTCGGTCTAGCATAGCCTAACATGGCGCAGTAGGCTCTGGTCGGCGCCTTTCGGACGCGAGGGTCAGCGTAGCGTCGGGTCCATTGCGGGCCGAGTCCAAACACCCGAGGAGAGCAGATCGATGCGCACGCTTCTAACGATTACCGGCGCCCTGGCGCTGTCGGGCTCGGCCCTTGCCCAGCAGGACAACGTCGAGGTTGACATGTCTGGCATCGAGATCGCCTTTCCCTACAACGACCAGGTGCGAGACTCGATCAACAACCCGGCCGACGGCTCGCCCGAGCTGATCAACCTGGCGGGCGGGTACGGGTTTGAGATCACGGGCGACGCCCGGGTGGTGATTCTTCTGATCGAGTTTTACAACGGCCCGATCGAGCCGCTGTTCAACTTCCTCGAGCCGGGCCTGGGCAACGTGCTCCGGGGGTTTGTGCGCAACGACCCGAGCGGGCTGCCGCCGGCGGGCGGGCAGACGTGGAGCGAGTCGTTCGGCGGCGGGCTGTTCGGGGGCGAGATCATTGTGACGCTGCAGATCGCGACGGACGCGGCGGGCGTGGTGACGGTCGGGGCGGTGGACATCTCGTCGGACCTGGGCATCCTGGGGTCGATCACGTTCAGCAACGCGACGGCGCGCCTGACGAAGTGGGATCCGACGCCGACGCAGGTCAACGAGTGGCACTTCAACGGGGATCTGGGGGCGGCGCCGGAGTCGGAGGGGGCCGCGATCCGGTATCTAGACGAGAGCGCGTTCGGCGACATCCTCGTTGGCGAAGACAACGACGGCGTGCCGGACCCGACCATCCCCAAGGATGTGACGGCTGCGCAGTCGTCGTTCGTTGATACCGCGCTCGACGCGGGCGTGCCCTCGATCAACGGCGAGGACGACATTGTCCTGCTGACGAGCCCGGCGTTCAACCTGGCCGATCCCGCGAAGGTCGAGCATCGGCGCGGCGTCGGGCTGGTCTGCTTCCCCTCGACGCGCCCGCAGTACCCGGGCGAGTTTGTGGGCAAGTGGTCGATGGTGTGGGATCTGCTGATCCCGGCTTCGAGCTGGTTCGAGGACTTCCCGGTCAACACGACGGTCAACCCGTTCCTCACGGCGCTGGTGCAGACCGACTCGGACAACGACAACGGCGCCGACCTGTGGCTGCGGTTCCAGGGCGGGCAGCCCGGGATCATCTGGAGCAAGGACGGGGACGACTTTACGGTGAACTTTGTGGCGCTGGCGATCGCGCCTGATACCTGGTTCCGCCTGGCGGTGGTGGCCGACGAGTTTCAGGTTGGACGGGCGCGGGTGTACCTGAACGGGGCGTTTGTCGGCGAGACGGCGTCGGACTGGCTTGCTGGGGCGACGGATTCGACGGCGCCGACGTACGCGGATGGAGAGACGCTTATGGCGGGCGACTGGGCGGCGTGGGGGCAGTTCCCGAGCCCGTGGGCGCGTTCGAGCGGGGCGATGAACCCGGGGTTTGATGGTTCGCCGGTGCCCGCGCCGATGAACTCGACGTTCTGCATGTTCGCGGATCTGCGCTTTGGCGGGTCGCAGCCGGTGTACCTGGCCAACTACCTGCTGAGCGACGGGCTGCTGAGCGACGCGGAGATCGCGGGCCTGGGCGGGGCGAGCGCGTCGGGGATCATGTTCAGCGGGGGCGGGTGCAACGCCGCCGACCTGGGCGAGCCGTTCGGGGTGCTGGACTTCTCGGATGTGATCGCGTTCCTCACGGCGTTCGGATCGATGGACCCGGCGGCGGATCTGGCGGCGCCGACCGGGGTGTTCGACTTCAGCGATGTCATCGCGTTCCTGGGCGCGTTCGGCGCTGGGTGCCCGTAAAGCTGCGCTGGAGATAGGCGATGAGTCGAGTGATGATGGGGTGGCTGATCGTGTGCGTCTGGCTTGGGCTGGGCGCGGGTCAGTTGCTTGGCTCTGAGACCGCTTCCAGAGATGATGGAGAGGGCGACAGCGGGTGGGTTGACCTGTTCAACGGGCAGGACCTGACCGGCTGGACCGGGGGGGCGCCCGGCGCCTGGGCTGTTGTAGATGGCGAGATCGTCACGGCCCAGCCCGGGCGGGGGTGGTGGCTGCGCACCGATCGGATGTACCGCGATTTCGAGCTGGAGCTGGATTTTTGGATGCCCGAGGGCGGGAACTCGGGCCTGGCGGTGCGTGGGAGCTCGGGCGGCGACCCGGCGTTTACCGGGTTCGAGATTCAGATGCTCGACACGCACGGGCAGGCGCCGGGCCTGCGCAACTGCGGGAGCGTGTACGAGGCGATCGCGCCGAGCGCGATGGCGGTCAACGAGCCCGGCGAGTGGAACACGTACCGCGTGCGCCTCGTGGGCGATACGCTCGATGTCTGGCTCAACGGCGTGCGCATCCACGACGGGCAGAGGCTCGATGAGCGCGGGTTCTTTCGCAAGGAGTCGCAGAAGCTGCCGCTGAACGCGCGGGCGCCAACGGGGTACATCTCGCTCCAGGACCACGGGCACGCCTTCCGCTTTCGCAACATCCGGCTCAAGGATCTCTCGCCCGACCCCGAGCCGGTGGGCATGCGTCACCTGATCTCGGACATGAACGGCGATTCGCCCCGGGGCTGGTTCCAGGAGGACGCGGGGAGCTGGAGCGTTGAACACGGCGCGCTCATCGGGCGCGGCGGCCCGGGACATTTGTTTACGAACGATGAGTTCACCGACTTCGAGCTGCGCACCCTCGTCAAGATCAACGACCGCGGCAACTCAGGCGTCTACTTCCGCGTCCAGCCCAACCCTGATCCCAATGTTCCTTGGCCGATGGGCTACGAGGCGCAGGTTGACCAGCACGATCCCAAGAACTACACCGGGTGCGTCTACAACATAGCCTGGCCCGAGACCGCCCCGGGCAAGGACGGGCCGATCACCCGCGACGAGGCGTGGTTTGATTACCGAGTCCGGGTCGAGGGGGAGCGCGTTCGCACCTGGATTGATGGTGTGCCGATGATCGATGCCGAACTGAGCGAGTTCGCGTCGGGGCGGATCGCGGTGCAGGGGCATCACGCGGGGAATGTCGTGATGTACAAAGACATGCGGATCATCGAGCTCGATTGAGCTGAGCGATTAGTCGTTCCAGGATGTCCAGCCGGCGTCCGCGCTCTTGATGCACAGCTCAACAAACCGCACGCCCCTCCGCCCGTCTTCGGCGGTCGGTGTGAGCATCGCCATGTCGTTCATCTCGGCGCCCGTGCGTTTGGCCTCGATCGCGGCGCAGACGCCGCAGTAGATGTTGGCGAACGCCTCGACGAACCCCTCGGGATGTCCCGGGGGGAGGCGGGTGGCGCTCTGGGCGGCGGGCGAGAGGTGGGCGGCGCGGGTGATGAGGCGGCGGGCGGAATCGAGCGTTGTGTGCTCGAGGATGTTGGGGCTTTCCTGGCTCCAGATCAGGCCGCCGGTTTCGCCATAGACGCGGAGCGAGAGGGCGTTGTCCTCGCCGACGCAGACCTGGGAGCAGGCGAGCGAGCCCTTGGCGCCGCCCTTGAAGCGGAGCAGGACGCTCGCGTCGTCGTCGAGCTGGCGCCCGGGGACGAACGAGGTCAGGTCGGCGCAGAGGGACTCGATTTCGAGATCGGTGACGAAGGCGATGAGGTTCTCGGCGTGGGTTCCGATGTCGCCCAGGGCGCCGGCGGCGCCGGCCTGGGCGGGGTCGGTCCTCCACGC
>JAJRXR010000059.1 GCA_024276195.1 Planctomycetota bacterium | reverse complement strand
CCGCAGGCTAAGCTGCGCCTGCCGATCGTCGTTCGCGCTGACCGCGCCGGTTGCCAGACATCCGCTGGCCATCGCCACGACCATCGCCCGAGAGTTCGCATTTGTCATCGATCCGCCTCCAAAAAAGGAAACAACCGCACCTGGAGCTACACACGCAGCGACCTATACGGAAGGGTTGACCGTTCCCGGCCCGGTACAAATAGTGACTCACGCGGCAGCGTACCAGAACCCCTGCAAAAGTCGAGCACGCTCTCTCATGCCCCCCGATCACACCGCCCAGCCCAGCATCCCGCGATGGCTGCCCGACGCGGCCAGTTCGTTCCCCGCCCGCCTCTGGCGCAGCGCCGCGCTCATCCCGCGCCTCTGGCGCCCGGGCCGCTTCTGGCGGTCCGTCTCGGCGGGCGCCCCCGTCTCGCTCAGCGCCCTCGGCGCGTTCCTTCTCGTCGTCCTGCTGACGCGCCTGCTCATGGGCGCCGCCGGCGCTCTTGATGACCTCGCCTTCACCGCCAGCCCGCCGACGGCTCCCGGCTTCACCTCCGACGCGCCAACCCTCGCCCGCGAGATCGCCTACCCCAGCTTCGCCAGCAAAACAAGCGACGACGGCGTGCTCGACCCCTCCTGGCTCGCCGCCCCGCTCGCGGCACACACCGCCTTCCTCCTCCTCCTGCTCGCCCTCACCAAAGACCGCCGGCGCGCCGGCGTGACAGCGCTCTGCGTCCTCCGCGCCTGGACCTACGGCTTCGCCTGGCTCGCGTGGCTTTTCCTCGTGTGCGCCCTCGCCGGCGCCCTCGACTCGGTCGCCTACGCCCGTTTGGTCTACTCCGGTTTCACAATCGAACAAAGCACGCTCGATTCGATCAGCGCCTTCCTCGTCCGCGCCACCGAGTCGCCCGTCCTCCTCGCCATCATCGGGGTCTGGATTCTGCTCTGGTGGCGCGGCGCCATCGTCACCGCCTGGAAAGTCCCGCGCGGGCAGGCCGGCTGGGCGCTGATCTCGCTTGTCGCGATTGTCGTCGGCGCTGCGGCGGTCCTGCTGACACAGCACATCCAGACCCTCCGCGTCATCGCCGAGGGCTGACGAGCGCTGTCCCCCTCCTCCCCCTCCGTTCCCTCGTGGCACGGGCGTCCCGCCCGTGATCTCCGTTCCTCTCCTCCGCCCCCCGTGATATCCTCCTCCTCTCCTCTCCGTCTGAATGCGCTTTTGTCAACCCACCCGCGATCTCCCATACCCTGAGCTGCTCATGGGATCGAAAGAACCACACAAACCCCGCGCCAAGCCGGAGTCGCCGCCCCGCTGCCCGCGCTGCGCCTACGACCAGTCCGGCGAGGTCGCGCGCTGGAAAGAGAGCTGCCCGCTCGAAGGCGTGTGTACCGAGTGTGGGCACGTACTCAACTGGGCGATGGTTCTTTGTCCCGAGAAATACAACCTCGCGTGGCTGCCGGAGCACGCGACGACATGGCGAGGGCGCATGTGGCGGAGTGTGAAGCTCATGCCGCGCGTGTCCTTTTTCCCAAGGAAATTCTGGCGAGCAACCGGGGTCGATGCACGTGTCGGTGCTGGGGGGTTGGTGGTCTATGCCTTGGTCGCCATCCTCTTGCCCCGGTTTCTCATGGCCATCATGGCGAGCCTTGATGAGTTCCTGGCTCTACATTCTCCTTCTCCCTGGGGTACGCTAACGTTTGGCGGGGCGATGACTCATTTCGCGTTTAACCTGGCTCTCCCGAGATCGAGTTGGGGGGAACCGCTTGAACTAGGCTGGGTCTTCGCCGCGTTGCTGATGCACCTGTCGTTCGGCGCCATGTTTCTCGTCTTGCCCGACACACGAAAGCACGCCAAGCTCCGATTCGCCCATGTCGCTCGGTCAGTTGTCTACGGCATCACCTGGCTCTCGGCCGTAGAACTCCTTGGCGCACTTGTAGCACTCGGAGATTCTGTCGATTGGTTTGGTGATTTTCAGATTGCTGGAATCTGGTTGAGTTACCGAGTTGAGAACTTCTACATCAATGGCTGGCCGCCGTTGCTGGCCGTGGTCTGGATCCTCGCGTGGTGGCGCGGCGCCATCGTCAATGGTTGGAAGCTTCATCGAGGCGTTTGGCTCTGGCTGCTCCTCTCAATCATCGCTCTCATTGCGGGGCTGCTCGGGATGGTGATTCTGACTTTTGTTCGGATGCTCTTTCAGTAACGAGAGCTTTCGGCATCGACATCTGAAACTGCCGCAACACACTACACTCCCCCCATGCCAACGCCCAACCCCGACGCCGCCCCAGACGCCAGCATGGACACCCTCCGCGCCGCCGACCCCGAGGTCGCCGAGATCATCGCCCGCGAGGGCGAGCGCCAGGAATCCACCATCGAGCTGATCGCCAGCGAGAACCACGCCTCGCCGGCGGTCATGGCCGCTGCGGGCACGGTGATGACCAACAAGTACGCCGAGGGCTACCCCGGCAGGCGCTACTACGGCGGGTGCGTCCACCACGACTCCCTCGAACAGCTCGCCCGCGACCGGGCCAAAGAGCTTTTCGGGTGCAGGTTCGCCAACGTCCAGCCGCACTCGGGCGCGCAGGCCAACATGGCCGCCTTCATGGCGACCATGAAGCCGGGCGATTCCTTCGCCTCACTGATCTTGAAAGACGGCGGGCACCTGTCTCATGGCATGAAGCTCAACTTCTCGGGCACGTTCTTCAACCCCGTTCACTACGCCCTGCACTACGACAAATCACACCCCGAGCACGAACGCATCGACCACGACTCCGTCCGAGCCGTCTGCCGCGAGCACAAGCCCAAGGTGCTGCTCTGCGGCTACTCCGCGTACCCGCGCGTGATCGACTTCGCCAAGTTCCGCGAGATCGCCGACGAGGCGGGGGCGCTGCTCATCGCCGACATCGCGCACATCGCTGGGCTCGTCGCCGCCGGCGAGCACGCGAGCCCGTTCCCGCACGCCCACATCGTCACGACCACCACGCACAAGTCCCTCCGCGGCCCCCGCGGCGGGCTCATCATGACCAACGACGAAGACCTCAACAAAGCCATCAACCGCGCCCTCTTCCCGGGCGTCCAGGGCGGCCCGCTGATGCACATCATCAGCGCCAAGGCCGTCGCCTTTGGTGAGGCGCTCAGGCCCGACTTCAAGCTCTACCAGCAGCAGGTCATCGCCAACGCCAAGGTGCTCGCGGCGTCCTTGACTGAACACGGATACCGCATCACCTCGGGAGGTACAGATAACCACCTCATGCTCGTTGACCTGACCGCCCGCGACGACAACCTCACCGGCAAGGACGCCGAGGCCTGGCTCGAACGCGCCGGAATCATCACCAACAAAAACGGCGTCCCCGACGACCCTCGCCCCCCCATGACCACCTCGGGCCTCCGCCTCGGAACCCCCGCGACGACTACGCGCGGTTTCAAGGAAGCGGAAATGAAGCGGATCGGCGCGTGGATCGACCAGGTCCTCAGCGCTGGCATGAAGGGCGAGAGCGAGCTGGACAAGGTTGCCGATACCGTCCGCGCCGAAGTGCGCGAGCTGTGCGCACAGCACCCGCTCCCGCACGCCACCCGGTGCCACGCCTGACCCGCCAGGGCAGGCGTGCAGGCCACTCAAGGTCTGACTCTGCGCCAAGCGGGCGCACAAGAAATGCTTTTATCCCACAAAGAAAGCCGAGGGATTGGTATCCCTCGGCTTGGTCCGAAGCATGCGTGCAAGAGGTGTGTCGAATCAAGGCATCGGCAGCGCTTCCGCAGCGTCGTTGACGATGCTCGCCCCCTCGGGCCACATCGCCGCGAAAATGCCCGCCGTCAGCAGCGCGAACACCAGCCCGTCGAGCATGAACATGATCACGGCCCGCCAGGTCTTCATCATGAAGATGCTCCCGCCGATCCCGCCGAGCATGTAGCCCAGCACGCCCGCCGCCGAGACGACGCGGAACACGGTCATGTACTCCGCGCCCGGCCCGAGCGCCAGCCCGCTGATGTACGCGATCACGACCGTGATCACAAGGAACTCGACGAAGATCGTTCCCAGGCTGATCGGGAAGCTCGGCGCCTTGTTGGGGATCGTCAGCATCCCCCAAGGCCCCGCCTGCCACCGCTGCTTGAAGTCGTCGGACTTCATGTCGTCCTTGTTATGGCAGTTCGGGAAGTAGTACGACCCTGCGGCGAGCCCCTTGACCACGCCGCCCACCGCGCTCTCGTCGGGCAGCACCTTCATGTCCGCCTTGTGATGCGGCATCGCCATCCACGCGATCGAACTCGCGATAAAGACAACCACCGTCGTGATCACGATCGGCAGCCAGAGATCCATCAGCATGTCCATATGTCTTCCTTTCGTTGGCGGGCGCCCCCCGCGTCCACCGCCATCGGCACATGGTGACGCGCCGCGCTACCGCGTGTCAAACGAGGCCAAGAAACGCCGCGACCTTATATTGAGGACGCGCGCCTGCGATTATCGGTCGATCCACGCTCTCCGGGCCTGTATCCCTGTGCGGGTGCCCCGGGCTGCGCGTGCGCCGGGCGACGGGTTTGGGCTCGTCCAACACAGCGAAGCTGGCGATCCGCCCGCGCCGTGTCAGGCTGTGGGTGCAGACATCCTAAAACGAGAGAATGAGAGAGAGATGGACACCCGAGCCGCCACGGCGCCGCCGCCGAACCCCGTTCCGACTGTCAGGCCCGATACCTACCGCTGGGCAGGCCCGTGCAAATCCGGGCGCTGCCACGCGCTGCGTGACTTTCTTGTGCTGACGCTCGTCTCAGGCGCCATGGTCTGCGCCGGGATCGGGTGCGGCGTCCTCTGACGCAGACAAGCGGGCGACCCGCGATCAGTCCGTCTTCTCGTGGTTGATCATCGGCATCGCCTCGAGCACCTGGTCGATCAGCCCGTACTCGATCATTTCCTTGTCGTCGAGCCACAGGTTCCGGTCGCAGTCGTCCATGATTCTTTCGGGCGTCTGCCCCGTGGCCTCGGAGTAGATCGCGTAGAGACGATCGCGCAGGCGCAGCATCTCCTTCGCCTCGATCTCGATGTCCGTCGCCTGTCCCTCCATCACGCCCGAGATCAGCGGCTGGTGCATCAGGTTCCGCGCGTTGTGCAGCGCGTACCGCTTGCCCTTGGTCCCGCAGCACGCGATGACCGAGCCCATCGACGCCGCCTGCCCGATGATGTAGGTACACACGCTCGGCTGGATGTACTTCATCGTGTCCACGATGCCCAGGCCCGCTGTCACGCTCCCGCCCGGCGAGTTGACGTAAATGTGAATATCGCTCTTGGCGTCCTCGTTGGCCAGGAACAGCAGCTGCGCGACGGCCAGGTTGGCCATCTCATCGTTCACAGGCCCGGAGATAAAGATAATCCGGTCCTTGAGCAGGCGTGAGTAGATGTCGTACGAACGCTCGCCGCGCCCGGTCTGCTCGATGACGATGGGAACAAGGTAGGACATGGGTCGTGTCTCTCGCGGGGGCGCCGGTCCTGGCGCCCCGGGGTGCTGGTCGGGTGATCGTGCGTGCGGGCGCCTCAGAGCGCGGACTTGTTCGGGTCTTCCTTCGGCGGTCGGCTGAGCACTTCGTCAACAAGCCCGTACTCCTTGGCCTCCTGCGCCGTGAAGTACTTGTCGCGCTCCCCGTCCTGCTCGACCTTCTCGACGGTTTGACCCGTGCACTGGGCAAGAATCTCGTTGAGCTGGCGCTTCGCCTTGATGATCTGCTCCGCCTGGATGCGGATGTCCTCGGTCTGGCCCGTCACCCCGCCGTACGGCTGGTGGATCATCACCTTCGCGTGCGGCAGCAAGAATCGCCGCCCCTTCGCCCCCGCCGCGAGCAGCACCGCCGCCCCGGAGTACGCCCGCCCGATGCAGTACGTCGCGACCGGGCTCGACAGGAACCGCATCGTGTCGAACAGCGCCAGCGTGTCGTCCACGCTCCCGCCGGGCGAGTTGATGTAGATGCTGAT
>JAJRXR010000058.1 GCA_024276195.1 Planctomycetota bacterium | reverse complement strand
GTGCGATCACGGCTCGCAGGTTCGTGAGGCAGAGGCGGATGGCGTCGGGCGGCAGGTGCGTGAACACCGAGTTCGCCCACGCGATGTCGGGCGCAGCCGGGAGCCGGTCGAACTCAAAGCCCGTCAGCGCCATCAGCACAGGCCGCTTCGCTTCGCGGACCTCCGGGGCCAGCTCGCGTTCGATGCCGAGGCGAAGGAGATCAGGCTCCTTGTCCACGCCCATGTAGCAGCCGGGATCGAGGAAGGGGATCAGATGCACACCCGCCCGCAGCGCCCCGCAGCCGATGTCGAGCAGCCGATGATCACGGCACAAACCGGCCTCCCGCAGGAACCGTAACTGCAATCGCCCGACCTCATCCCACAGACCACCGACATACTCCCGGTGGCCCGCCTGAACGATTCCGTTCGGCCCATGGGCGTAGGTGCGGCGAATCTCTGCATCACTCACCATGACTGCCCCCTTCCCGCTTGCCCGACGCCCCCCACGATCGCCCGTGTGGCCAACGGCCCCGACGGCGGGAGCGGTGGCCAACTCCGCCCCAGCCGCGACACGGCCAACCCTCGCGGCCCTGTGGCCGAATCGCGAGTCCGCCAAACCGGACCGGACAGCCGAAAGAAAGTCTGTCCCCAACGGGTGCTGTTCCCGCGGGCCTCACCTGAAAAGCATCGCCCGGGAGTACCTATCTTCCTCCTACCAGATGCTGCCGCATGAGTGGGGGTGGCGTGGAAGCCGGAAGGAGATTCTGAAAGAGAGAGATCATTCAATCTTTCAATACATGCCTTCCACCCCGGCGCGCATGCGCTGCGCACGCGCGAGTAGCCCTTAGGAAAGATTGAAAGATCTCCGCTACGCCAGCGCATAGACCACCCCCGGCTTGGTCGCCGTCTTCGCCACGACCTGCTCCAACTGCCCTGTTTCCAGGAGGTTATCGATGACCTCCTGCCGTTCCCGTTGCGTGAGCCACTGCGTCTTGCGGCAGAGCGCCGTGCGTGAGATCCTTCCACCCGCCCGCCGCACGATGCGGAGCACGCGCTTCTGTCGCGCGTCGAACACCCCCTCGGCCACCCACTCGTGCGCGACATACAGCATGCGCCGGGTCAGGTATTCCGACAGATCACACGCCCACTTGGCCGCCGCTTTATCGATGACGGGTTGCTCATGGTTCGCTGAGCAGGCGTAGATCAGCGCCAGGCGGCACGCCTTCTCCTCGGCCCTCGCCCACAACGACCGACCCCGCTGGTCCCTGGCGAGCTCGACATCGACCATCGCCGCCAGCGCATCGAACACCTCGCCAGCATCCTCCGTTGCGGACACGACGATTGGCTCGGGGTGCTCACCCCGCAAGTTGCCGCCGGGTCTGAACTCGCCCCACCAGCGGGCCACCTCGATGATCGCGTCCGGAATGGGCGTGACCTTGACGCGATGACGCGGCGGCGTCGAGTCGGCCTCGAACACCAGAAGACGGGCGATGAATCCGTCGCTAAGGCTGTCGGCGGTGAGCGATTCGAAAAAATGCTCGGGTACGGTCGTGCCGTAGACACACACGCAGGGCTGATCGATGATCTTGTTGCGCTTCTTGTCGGCGTAGGCCTTGCCCCGAAAGATCGTGTCGGCGCTCGAGTAAAGCTTCATGAGCGCCGTGAGCACATTGAACAGGTGGGGAGCCTTCTTCGGGTCGCCGATCGTTCGCAGGAAGCGTCCGAACTCGTCGATCTGGAACAGGCTTGCTGGCTCGGCCTCGACCGCTGTCACCAGCCCTGCGTCCGACGCCAGGTCCTCGCTGCCCTCATGCTCGACGAGCCCCGACGCGAACAGGATGTTCTTGTTGACCTTTCGGGCGTGGTCCTTGCCAGCCCCCGATGACGCGACGCCGACGCAGTAGAGGTTGGTCCGGTTGCCTCGTTCGTCGCGCACCTTCCTCGCCGCGAGCACGGCCTGAAGGCAAATCGCCGCCGCGAGTGCCAGCACGGGCTGAGCCCGCGTCGCTGTCGCCAGGTTGTGCGCCACGATCATCTCTACAAGCCCGGGGACGCGCAGCAGGCGGTCTGGGAACGGGCCGGGATCGGGCGGACGATCCGCTTTGGGGTCCGGCTCATCCGAATCGACCAACGGCGCGAACGCGGACAGATCGACATCATCGGCCGGGCTCGTTCTCGCATCGCGCAGCCAGCCGAGTGGGCGGTCGTGCGGTTTAGCCGCGGCGTCCTCGACCTTGTGACGCAGTTCCTTCTCCGACCACGGCGGCTCGCAGCGCGGGTTGTAGCGGTCGAATAGCAACCGCAGCGCGACCTCGGGCTCGAGCGCGAATCCATGCACCATCGCCGTTGCTGCCGCGTAGGTCTGGTTGTGCCCACCCGCTCCGGAGATCGCTGGCGGGATGCGGTCGAGGTACGCCTCGGCGCGGGCCACGATCGTGTCGTCGCCACGCACGGGTTTTGCGTGCGACTGAGATGCATGCGCAACCCCGCCGCGCCGGCGGATCACAGCCTCGGCGAGCGCCCGCACGGCCGAAGCCAGTGCCTCGGGCTCGACACTGGCAGGCTCGCCATCGAGCGGGTCGTACACATCGCCTGAGGGGTGTGTACTCGGGCCGACCACCGTTTGCGCACCGGTGCTACGGACCTCGACAATTGACTGTTTCGTGCCGGGGAGGGTGTGCTTCTTCGTGCTCACCCCGGGACAGATGTACCACCAGTGCGAGCGAGGCGAGCTGGCCCGCCCGCTCATCGCGCCGGTTGGAGGCAGGTATTCGGGTGCGAGCTCCACTGCCTCGGGGCAGTCCAGGTCCACATCCACCAGCCAACCGCTCGGCTCGCCAAGCAGCAGCCCGATGTTGCCTGTCCCGTTGAAATGGCGTGGCAAATCCTCCTCGCTCAGCCGAAGCTTGGTCCACCCGCGCAAACGGGGCGCTTTCTCGCCCGCGGGCAGCGGGACCGGACGGTATCCCCTGGACAAATACAACCGCGCGGCATCGAGCAGGTTGTCTGGCTGCTCGCTGGTCATCAGAACGGGATCTCGTCATCGGGGATGCCGCAGGTTGCGCCGACCGGCTCGTACCGGTACTCGGGCGCAGCGTCCGGGTCATCCAGGCGGGGCGGCTTCTCACTGAGCCGGTGGGCGGCGACCCGGTCGTATTGCTCTCCTGCCTTCCGCTCGACGGTGATCGCGATGGTGTCGGCCAGTGCTCCTGCGTTGGCCAACTCGACCGCGTCCTCAACGCTGTCGGGGATCGGCTCGACCGACCGCGTCTGCCACCATTGCTCGGCCTTGGCTCGCGCATAGCCGGTGTGCTCGAAGCAGACCCACTCGCGGAAGTAGGTGTTGAACCCGATTCGGTACTCCACCCGCATCGTCGGCGGGGCGCTCGGGTCGCCGCACTTGAAATGGACATGAAAGGTCGTCTCGCTGACGCGGTGTTCCTTGCGCGTCGTCTGCCCGGAAAGGATGCCCTCGGTGCTCGCCTGGGCCTCGTGCTTGCCCCGGCTGCGCTCGGGGAACTCGTGCCCGCACTCCGGGCATGTCTGATACCCGGCGGCGATCAGCGCCTGGCACTCGGGGCACTCCTTCGCTGGCGCGTCTCCTTCGCCTTTGTTGGCCACATCGATCCGGATCGCGTCTACAGGCCCATGCCGCAGGACATTGCCGCCGAAGTCGAGCACCAGACAGTCTTTCTTGCCGGGAGAGAGCCGGAACCCCCGACCGACCATCTGGTAGTAGAGCCCCGGCGACATCGTCGGCCGCACGAGCGCGACGCAGTCGATATGCGGCGCGTCGAACCCCGTGGTTAGGACATTGACATTGCATAGACACTTCAGCTCGCCCGCCCGGAATCGCTCG
>JAJRXR010000057.1 GCA_024276195.1 Planctomycetota bacterium | reverse complement strand
CTCTGCCTCGGACCGCGCTACGGAATCCTCGGAATCCTGGTGTACATTCTCGCCGGTGTCCTCGGCGCCCCTTTCTTCTTCGATGGCAACGCCGGCCCACAAGTCATCCTCGGACGCACCGGCGGCTACATCCTCGGCTTCCTCCTCTGCCAGCCCGTCGTCACCGCCATCATCCGACGCAAGGACGGCTCCATCCGAGGCTGGGGCGCCCTCATCCTCGCCACCCTCCTCGGACACCTCGTCATCTTCGCCGTCGGCGTCCCCTGGCTCTATCTCGTCCTCAACTCCGACCCCGACACCGCCACCACCTGGCTCGGCTCCGGGCAAAAACTCTGGGGCGTCCTCCCCGCCGACGGCGTCATCTACGGCGGCTTCCTCCGCTACACGCCGGGACTCGCTCTCAAGGTCGCCCTCGCCGTCCTCATCGGACGCTGGGCCTGCCCCTGGGCCATGCGCCGCGTCTGGTAATCCCACCAAGCCCCTCCCAGATACATTCACCACGCTTTTCCCCGATCCCCGGGAATAGCCCCCGCACGCCCTCTGTTGCTCACGCATGAGCTCCGCCCTGGATGCCCTCCGCGCAACCGATCAATCCAACAAACACCTCATCGCGGTGCGCGTTGTCGCCGGGGCGCCCCTCGTTTTCTTCGGATTGATGCACTTGGTCAATCCGAACATGCCCATGACCCCCCTGCTCGAAGAAGCTGGCCTCCCCTACCCAGGGCTCATGGGCGTCATCGCACCCATCGCCCAGCTCCTCGCTGGCGTCCTCCTCCTCTCGGGCGCCTTCGCCCGCATCGGTGGCGTCCTCGCCATCGGAACCATGCTCGGCGCCCTCGTCACCCACATGCTCATCGCCAACGACCAATGGCCCACGCCCGGGGAAGATGGCGTCATGGCGCCCGGCCCCGAACCCGTCTTCATGATGGGCATCGCCGTCGTCGTCCTCCTCGCCGCCGCCTACGTCACCTGGCACGGCTCCGGCGCCTGGGGCCTCGACGCCAAAGCCTCATCCGACCCCGCCGCGCCCCAGCCCGCCTGACGCGCGACATCCTGTTGTCTCTACTTGGGACGCCGATGGCTCAGTGTGTCAGCCGTCGGCGTCCACTTTTTTGCGCTCCCAGCCCAACCCACTTCCCCACTTCTCGGACGCCCCCCCAGCCTCGCAGACCAACCCGCACGAACGCTACCGCACTGCCTTTCGCCCCAGCCCCCGGTCCGATCGCAGCCCGACGCCCCGCCGTCCGATCTGGGCAAGGTGTTCCGTCTCCCCGCCAGCACCGAGCGCAGCGCCTTCTCGCTCATCGAGCTGGTCATCGTCGTCGCGATCATCGCCGTCATCGGCGCCATCGCCATCCCCCGCATGAGTGCATCCTCTGAAAACGCCTACGCCGCCGCCATGCTCAAAGACTGGCGCGAACTGCAAAACTCCGGCGAACTCTTCAAAGCTGAACACGGCGGCATCGGCATCGGCGTGGACGACCGCAGCAACCCCATCACCGCCTCGCTCGTCGTTAAACGCCTCGTCAGCACCACCACCGACGATGGTTCCGCAAGCCTCTCTGGAACCTACGGCCCGTACCTGAGCAAAATACCCACCAACCGCGACAATGGCATGCGCTCCATCCGCGTTGACGGCGCACTCCCCGGAGCCGGTACCCACGGCTGGAGACTCGACTCCAGCACCGGCGTCTTCGCCCCCGACACCCTCGAAGGCATCAACGCCGTCGAATCACTCGGCGGCCCCCAGTTCGAACGCGGCGCCGGGTAGCGCCCAACAATCACCCATGCCCGACCAGCCCATGCCCGGACCCACCGCGTGAGCCGCCGCCCGAGCGCCCCCAACTCAGTCCCCGACCTCCTCGCCTCGCCCGCGCTCTTCCCGCGCCAGCTCGACTTCCGCCAGCGCATCGCCCTCCTCGTCCGCATGACCCGCCAGACCTACGCCGACTCAACATTCCTCGACGAACGCACCAAAATCGCCGACCCCCGCGCGATCAAGATCCCCATCGACGCCCTCTGGCAGCGCCTTGCGCGCGACGCCCGCCCCAACCCGCCCGTCAACTACCTCTTCCACACCGCCTTCTGCGGCTCCACCCTCCTCAGCCGCTGCCTCGAACTCCCCGGCGCCAGCTTCGCGCTCAAAGAGCCCGGCGCCCTCCACCAGCTCGCCTGCATCCGGCGCGACCAAGCCGCCGCCACCCCGTCGCCCGTCCAGGTCAACGCCGAGACCTTCGACCGTTCGCTCTCGATCGTGACAACGCTCCTGACCCGCACATGGGCGCCGGGCGAGATCGCGCTCATCAAACCCTCCGACACCTGCAACAACCTGATCGGCCCGATCCTCTCGTCCAGCGCCCAGAGCCGCGCCGTGCTGCTCTACTCGCGCATCGACGACTTCGTCGTCGCCATGCTCAAGAACGACGCGCGCCGCGCGTACGTCGCGGGCATGCTCCCCCGCGCCAGGATCGACCTCTTCGGCGCGCTCGATACCATCGAGACCGAGGCTCTTTCCCCAGCCCAGACCGCCGCCTACGTCTGGCTCGGGCTCATCCGAACCTACCTGCAAGAGCTCGCCGCCAACCCGCAGCGCAGCGCAACCCTCGACGGCGCCCTCATCTTCAACCGCCCAGCAGAAGTCATCAACGCCGTCGCCTCCCACCTGCGCCTGAACCTCGCCGACCGAACAATCAAGAAAATCGTCGAAGGCCCCGCGTTCAAATCCGACTCGAAGGACCCGACCAAGGCCTTCGACCACGAGGCCTACCAGGTCAAGCGCGCGCAGACCAAGGCCTCGCTCAGCGCCGAGATCCACCAGGCCCGCGCCTGGCTCGACGCCCACGCCGGCGCGATCAACCTCCCCGACGAACTCCCCAACCCGGTTCTCGGTTAGACCTCAACCAGCACCGACGTCAGGCGCAGATCGCCCGTGATCGTCCGGTGCACCGGGCACCGGTCGGCGATCTCGAGCAGACGCTCACGCTGCGCCGCGTCGAGCTCGCCCAGGAGCTGGATCTCCACGTCGATGTGATCCAGTCTCGCTTTCGGGTCATCGCAATGCTCGCAGTCGTCCGGGTGACGCCGGTCGTGGCGCAGCGAGAGCACCACACGCTCCAGCGCCCAGCCCTTGCGGTCGGCGTACATGCGCAGCGTCATCGCCTTGCACGCGCCCACGCTCGCGAGCAGCAGCTCGTACGGCCCAGGCCCCGCGTTCGTCCCGCCCAGAGCCTTCGGCTCGTCGGCGACGAGCGCGTGCCCGGCGGCGATGATCTCGGTTCGGTAATGCTCGCGCCCGATGTCGATGACGACGCCGGAGGAGGCGTCCGTATTCGTGCCATTCATGCCAGCACAATACCCGCGCCGGTCAGGTTTCTTCCCGCCTGGGCCTCGGGACCAGCTCGCCCTGGCAGTTTGGGCAGACGGCGTGCATGGCGCCGGTGCATGACGGACAGAATGTGCATTCGTGCGAGCAGATGAACGCTACGGCGTCGGGCGCCAGGGGCGCCTGGCAGCGCTCGCAGGTTGGCTTCATTTCGAGGCTCACGCCGCGCGCTCTTCGGCGTTCTGGTGATCCGCCTGGGGCGCGACAGCGCCGCCCGGGTCCTGGGCGACTTGCCCGGCTCGCTTGCGGGGTAAACGCTCGGGGATTTCGCCGACGCTCATCCGGCGGATGAACATCCAGTGGCACCCGAGGCCGACGAGGACGGCGAGGTGGAAGACCTCGTGGGACTGGATGACGCCGGAGATGAGTGTGGGCTGGCCCGTGAACTCGCAGACGGCGCCGACGGTGTAGGCGAGGCCGCCCAGGACCATGGGCGAGACGAAGCGCGCGCCCCAGCGTTTGGTGATGATGACCATCGAGAAGAGGCCGACCCAGCCGAGGGCGAGGTAGGCGGAGACGCCGAGGGTCTCGGGGACGTCGTTGAAGAAGATGATTTTCAGCACGAGGCCGGTGATAGCGCTCGTCCAGACGAACGCGAGCACGCCCCAGCGGAGGGCGCCCTTGAACAGGATCATGTGGATGGGGGTGAACGTGCCGGCGATGAGGACGAAGATCGCGGCGTGGTCGAGTCGCTTGGCGACGGCCCGCGCGTCCGAGCCGCTGGGCAGGGTGTGGAAGAGCGTGCTGGCGAGGAGCAGGAGGATGGCGCTGCATACGAAGATCGCGAGCGGCCAGCGCCGCCAGTGCGGGTCGGCGCGCTTGAGGAGGAAGACGCCGGCGATCGCGAAGGCGAGGGCGCCGAGCAGATGCGTGATCGCGGAGAAGGGGTCGGTGGGGAGTAGCACGGGGAGATGGTACGGTGTGAGGAGTGCCCGGGGTTCGGCGCGCGGGCGCGAAATGTTCCGGGAGCGCAGGAGGCGTCATGGTGAAGAAACAGGTCGTCGTGTCGGTCGGGCTGGTGGTGCTGGGCGTTGCGATGCTGGTGATCGGGGGCGTTGCGGGGCTTGTGCCGCCGGCGTTGACGGGGGTTGGGTTCTTGCTGTTGGCGTGGGGTCAATACCCCGGGCGATCGGGCGCCTGACGCGGACGGGGCGGGGGCGAGGAGCTTCGCCGCGGCCTTGCGCGCGGTTTCGGCGGCGGCGGGGGTCAGCTTGCACGAGGCGTTGGCGTAGTCGGCGGGATACAGCACGAGATCGCGCAGGCGGGCGGCGGCCGCGACCCGGGCCTGGGCGCTGACGAGGCGCTCGCGGACCTGCGCGGCCCGCTCGAGCGCGTCGAGCTGGGCCTGCACGCGTGGATCATCGAGCCAAGCGGCGAGGGTTTCGATGTCGATGTCGTGATGATCGCAGAGGGCGAGGAGGGGGAGGTCCGCCGCGAGGAAGTCGGCGAGGAGGGCGGGGGAGATGGGGGAGGGGAGCGGTGAGGTAGCGAGTGGTGAGGTGGGGCCGGAGGCGGATTCGGTTTGCTCGATGGTTGCGATCATGGGGGATTGATCGCGGGGTTGGGGTGGGGATCAAGGCAGCGCCTTCACACCACAATCATCTTGCGCACGCGACGCGGACATATGTAGATATTTTTATTTCTCCACCATGCTCTGCATTTGAAGAGAGCAGAACTAACTCTACTTCTTGCCATCAATTAATACACCCGGATTCAGCGGATCGTCATCGTAAGGCCACAACGGCACATTGACTCCAGATCCAGATTCGGCGAGATCACAAGGAGAAAGGAGCAGTTGCAGTTCGAGTTCAGGTGACCCTCGACCTTGGCGAACCGCGGCGGCAATTTCGTGGACCAGCGGCGACTTATCTAGCAGCATTCGGAGGCGAAAGTACTCCAGTAGTGGAAAGTTATTTGTGTGCCATAGTTTGACATAACGAATGAGACCAAAGCGACGCCATATTCTGTCGAGCGTCTCGGTTACTTGCATAGCAAATGCGGTCGGCGAGTCCCATGCTTCGAACACGATCGGGCCAGATTGCATTTGTAGATGATCGCGGTGATCTGAGAGTTCGCGAACTCGCAAGCGGAGCCTGTCGCCGTCTTTGTAGAATCGGACCGCAAAGCCACCGGGCATGTCTTCGATGACGATCGTCGTGTTTGCGAAGCCCTTAACGAGAGAGCCAGCGATTTTCGCAAACTCGCCGAGCGGGTCCTGCGTATACGCGACACCAGTCCCGAAGGATTGATCTTCAGAACCCAAGGTCAGCTTCGCCCAGCCCAGTTCATTCTCTTCGAGTTTGTAGTCGAAGGTTAGTGTCATAATTACACCACCCGATCCTCGCTCGCCAGGTTGTGCGCCGGGGCCGTGTTGAGTTGGACGACGACGTCGGACTGGAGCTGCTGGGCTTCGTCGGCATCTGCGAGATCTGAGTGGCAGGCGAGCTTGGAGGGGACCCCCTCCGTCTTCGCTTCGCTCGACACCTCCCCCGCTGGGGCGGGGGAGGATTTGGCGTCCCCCCTCACCCCGGCCCTCTCCCCCGCTGGGGAGAGGGAGGAAGACTTGGCGGCGAGCTTGTGGATCTCTTCGGGGTTGAGGTAGCCCCTGGATTCGAGGATGGCGCTCTGCTCGGGGGTCAGGGCGTCGGAACGCTTGGGACCCAGGGATTCGAATCCCTGGGCATTGCCTGACGCGAACTCCTGGATCTCTTTGGAGATGCGGACGGAGCACCAGTCGTGCCCGCACATGGCGCAAAAATCAGTATCGACATCGAGGTCTTCGTCGTGGTAGGCGCGGGCTGTGTCCTCGTCGAAGGCGAGCTCGAAGTGCTTGTTCCAGTTGAGCGCGGCGCGGGCTTTGGTCAGGGCGTCGTCCCAGTCGCGGGTCGCGGGGATGCCGAGGGCGACGTCGGCGGCGTGGGCGGCGATTTTGTAGGCGATGCAGCCGTCTTTGACGTCGCCCTTTTTGGGAAGGCCGAGGTGTTCTTTGGGGGTGACGTAGCAGAGCATGGAGGCGCCGTGGTAGGCGATGGCGGTGGCGCCGATGGAGCTGGTGATGTGGTCGTAGCCGGGGAAGACGTCGGTGACGAGGGGGCCGAGGACGTAAAACGGAGCGCCGTGACAGATGCGGCGCTGGAGCTTGGCGTTGAACTCGATCTGGTCGAACGGGACGTGGCCCGGGCCTTCGATCATGACCTGAACGCCGCGGCGCCAGGCGCGCTCGGTGAGCTCGCCGAGGGTTTGGAGTTCGGCGAGCTGGGCGAGGTCGGTGGCGTCTGCGAGGCCCCCGGGGCGGAGGCCGTCGCCGATGGAGAAGGAGACGTCGTACTGGCGCATGAGGTCGCAGATGTCGTCCCACATGTCGTACATGAGGTTTTCACGCGAGTGTGTGAGCATCCACTTGGCGAGGAGTGAGCCGCCTCGGGAGACGATGCCGATGAGGCGGTCTTTGACGAGGGGGAGGTGGGCGCGTTGGACGCCGGCGTGGATGGTGAAGTAGTCGACGCCCTGCTCGGCCTGGTGGCGGAGCGTGTCCATGACGATCTGTTCGTCGAGGTCTTCGAGCTTGCGCCCGATGATCATGGAGTAGATGGGGACCGTGCCGATGGGGACGGTGCTGTTGGAGATGATGGCGTTGCGGCAGGCGTCGAGGTCGCCGCCGGTGGAGAGGTCCATGACGGTGTCGGCGCCCCAGCGCTCGGCCCACTGGAGCTTTTCGACTTCTTCTTCGGTGCCGGAGGAGACGGGGCTGGCGCCCATGTTGGCGTTGACCTTGGTGCGTGTGGCGCGCCCGATGGCCATGGGGTCGAGGTTGCAGGCGAGGTGCTTGATGTTGGCGGGGATGATGAGGCGCCCGGCGGCGAGTTCATCGCGGACCTGCTCGGGCGTGAGGTGAGGCTCGCGCTCAGCGACGCGGACCATTTCCGGGGTGATCTCGCCTAGGCGTGCGCGCTCGAGCTGGGTGATGGGTTGGAAGTCGGCGGGGTAGGTGACGGTGCGGGTGATGTTTTTGGCGTCGGTGAAGGTGACGCGACCTGTACCCACTTCGTATCCGCAGGATTGCAATCCTGCGGCTTTTTCAATCTCGACGCGCCAGCCATCGGGGAGGAAGTCCCAGGCGGTTTTGTCGGAAGGCGCGGGCATGCCGGGGGTGTCGGGGGAGGAGAAGGCGTAGGGACCTCCGATGTCGGGGGCGTGTGCGAAGGAACCGGGGGAGGTGGTGTTGGTGTCGGAGGCGGGGATGAAGGCGCCGTGGACGGGGAGGGGGTAGGCGGCGTCGGGGGTTGCCGGGCCTTGCTGAGTGATGCGCAGGGTGTCGCGCATCGATTGGCTGTCTCGGAGGGCGCGGGTGGTGAGGTCGTTGGCTTTGGCGGCGGGGGAGCCGGGGGCGAGGTGGTCGGGGGTGGTGGTTGTCATGGCGATCCTCCGGGGTGGGAGGGCTCGGCGGCGGGGAGGTGAATGCGTGGCTTGACCGGGTGGTCATGCGGCTGGAAGCCGCACGCTCCGCTTTGTTGTGCGGCTGGAAGCCGCACGCTCCGGTCCGGGGGCCAATCGCAATCCCTACGCCGGTACGAACCGGATCAGGTTCAACGGGCGCTTCTCAGCCCGGGCTCACTGTGGCCCGGGCGCCCCGTGCGATGGGGAGAGTGTAGGGGATCAGGATGACCCATTCAGACGAGTCCACCCATCAGGCGTGATCCAACCGATGTTCAGGATGCCGCCGGAAGCGAATCCGACCCCGACGCCTAGCGATCGGTGATAGCCGAACAGCAACTCGTCGGCAACTTCCGGGAGCGCATCAATTAGCAGCGAGGCGACCACGGCTGGCGGCGTGGCGCTAAGGAGCTGGTCATTTCTTTTAGGGTCCAGTGATATTCGCTCTCGCATATCTGCCAGCGAAGGAACCTCGAACTCATTGATCACAAGGTTTCGCGAGTACATCGCGGAGCTGGCCCACTCCGCGTCTTCATCGTCCGGATCAAACCCATCGCACCCATGCAGGTAGATGTTGGCTGGGTTCATCTCGATCCGAGGAACATCAACCCACAACGAGACGACATTGCTCGGGAGGGCCTCTTCCCGAAGAAGTCGGGACAACCACTCCTGGCCCGCGAATACGTCGGCACTCCAGTCCGTCTGCTGGACCGGTTCCCATTCGCAGGAAGGAAATGCTTCTGCACACTGTGCGACGTGTTGAATCATTCTGTCCGAGTGTGATCCGTCAATCATTGCGAGCTCGCGCCCGAGTCGGATGATATTGTGATAGTCACTCTCGATTGACATAATGACATCCTACTCTGGCCGAGCGAACTCGCGCAGGAAATGTAATCCAAGGCCCTGATTCGAGGAACGATCTACCGCCGGGCGATGAACCAGGAGCCGACGGCGCCGGCGAGGATGACGGGCAGCGCGATGGGCCAGTCGCCGCGGGCGAGGAACACGCCGGAGCTGGCCGCGATGGCGAGCCACATCATGGCGTTGGCGATGACCTTGGCGCGGAGGGGCATCCGGACGCCGGGCTCCATAAAGACGAGGAAGGGGCGGAAGTAGCGGTTGCGGATTAGGCGGGTTTCGAGCCAAGGGCAGCTCTTGGTGAAGCACCAGGAGGCGATGATCAGAAAGATCGTGGTCGGCAGACCGGGGACAACAACACCCAAGGCCCCCACAGAGACCGCGAGCACACCCACGAAGGCCAGAGCCCAACGCCAGGGCGTGAACCGGATGGTCTGGGGTTGAAGAGCCGGACAGCGCGCCCCGGCGGGGTGGGTGGACATAAAGCCCGGGACGCCCGCTGGGGCGCGCCGGTGCTCGATTGAAGGCGCGTTTCTGGACATGGACCACCTCTGTTGAGACTGATTCTCAGTTCCGAACGGCGGGGTGCGATCGGCGCTCGCCAGTCTGCCGGATCGACGATTTGAGAGCGGTACTTGGCCTGAGAGGCGGAAGGAAAGCGGGTTCGCGGGGTGTCTGGTCGGTCTCGGGGGGAGCAGCGAGGGGGCGACCCCCGGAAAAAGGGGAACGCCCCGCGGGCATGAAGCCGCACGGGGCGTTCGGGGGGGTGGGGGGCGAGTTTCCGGCTTTACGAGTTGGCGTGCAAGGCCTCGGGGCACTGGGCGACGATGGCGTCGAGGTCAACGCCGAGCTTGGTCGCCACGCGTTTGGCGTAGTCCTCGTCGGCGCGGAAGAAGTGGCAGAGCTGGCGGGCCTGAACTTCCTTGCGAGCATCGCCGAGCGCGCCGGCGATGCGCGTGGTGAGGCGGTCGCGGTGCGCGTCGTCGAACATGCGGTAGAGATTGCCGGCCTGGGTGTAGTCGTCGTGATCGACGCGCGAGTCGAAGCGGTCAACGGTGCTCTGGCCGATCTCCCACGCGGGGTCGCGCGCGGCGGGGCACTCGGCGGGCGTGCCGGGGAGCGAGTTGGGGAAGTAGTTTGGCGCGGAGGCGTAGGTCTCTGCGGTGGCGCCCTTGCCGTCGCGCATGTAGTGCATCACGGGGCAGCGCGGCTTGTTGACGGGGATCTGGTGGTGGTTGACGCCGAGGCGGTGCATGTGGGTGTCGGCGTAGGACATCAGGCGCGCCTGGAGCATCTTGTCCGGGCTTGCGCCGATGCCCGGGACAAGAGCGGAGGGCTTGAATGCGGCCTGCTCGACCTCGGCGTGGTAGTTCTCCGGGATGCGGTTGAGCTCCATCACGCCGGCGTCGATGAGCGGGAAGTCGGCGTGCGGCCAGACCTTGGTCAGGTCGAACGGGTTCCAGCCGGTGCGCTTCTCCCAGGCGGTCGCCTCGTCCTGGGTCATGACCTGGATCTGGACGTTCCAGCGGGGAAAGTCGCCATTTTCGATGGCGCCGACGAGGTCGCGCTGGTGTGTTTCGCGGTCGGAGGCGATGAGCGAGGCGGACTCTTCGTCGGTCATGGTCTGGAAGCCGGCCTGGTTTTTGAAGTGGAACTTGGCCCAGACGCGCTCGCCCTTGGCGTTGACCATGGAGTAGGTGTGCGAGCCATAGCCGTGCATCGTGCGGTAGCTCTTGGGGATGCCGCGATCGGAGAAGAGGATCGTCACCTGGTGGAGTGATTCGGGGCAGAGTGACCAGAAGTCCCACTGCATGTCGTTGTCGCGGAGGTTGGTTTTGGGGTCGCGCTTCTGGGTGTGGATGAAGTTGGCGAACTTGAGGGGGTCGCGGACGAAGAAGACGGGTGTGTTGTTGCCGACGAGATCCCAGTTGCCCTCATCGGTGTAGAACTTGATGGCGAAGCCTCGGACATCGCGTTCGGCGTCGGCGGCGCCGCGCTCGCCGGCGACGGTGGAAAAGCGCACAAAGACCTCGGTCTCCTTGCCGATCTTGGAGAAGACGGAGGCTTTGGAGTATTTGGTGATATCGCCAGTCACCTTGAACGTGCCGTAGGCGCCGGAGCCCTTGGCGTGGACGATGCGCTCGGGGATGCGTTCGCGGTTGAAGTGCTGCATCTGCTCGAGGAGCTGGACGTCCTGCATGAGCAGCGGGCCGCGCGGGCCTGCGGTCTCGGAGTTGTGCTGGTCGGCGATCGGACGCCCCTCGGCGGTGGTCAGGTTCGGGTGGTCGCTCATCGTGTCGCTCCTCGTGATCTGGCGTTCGGCGCCGGGAAGCCCGGGGCTACCCACTAGTTTAGAATCACTCTAGGAACAGTAGCCCACGGGTCAAGGGCTCGGAGGCGTCGTGAGGTGCTGGGCAAAGAAATCCGCGATCGCCTCCGAGGCGGCGGGATGGGTGAAGATGATGTCGTTGTGGTCGGCGCCCTGTGCGGTGTGCGTCGTGACAGGAACCCCGGCCTCGCGGGCGGCATCGGCGAGGCGAGCCATGTGGTGGCGCCGAACGATGGTGTCGGCATCACCATGGACGAGCAGGAGCGGGCGTGAACCGAGTTCACGGATGGCGTCAATGGGATCGAGGCCTGCGCGGATGAGCAGCGGACCCAGCACCGGCAGGTGGTCGGCGGCAACAGCGTTCCAAGACGAGAACGCCGAGAGGGTCGCGACGGCTGGAACACGCTGGTCGAGGGCGGCGGCGTGCAATGCGGGCACGCCGCCGAGGCTTACGCCATAAAGACCCACACGGTCTGGATCGACGTCCGGGCGCGATCGCAGGTAGGCCAACGCGGCCTGGGTATCTTCGAGCAAGGCGGCGCGGTTGATTCTGGCCTTGTCGGAGCGGCCGTACCCGCGGTAGTCGAAGACGAGAACGTGGACGCCGCGGTAGGTGAGGAAGCTGGAAAACCCGGCGTGGTGGGAGACGTTGCCGGCGTTGCCGTGGGCGTGAAGAACGACGGGGAGAGCTTGGCCCGGCTCAGCTCCCTTGGCGGGGAGGAACCAGGCGTGGAGCGTGTGCCCCGCGTCGTTGCGGAAGGTCACGTCCTCGTAGCCGCGGGGCGTGTCGAAGGAGTCACGAGACGGGAAGTACACGAGGCGTTCGCCGAAGTTCATGGCGGCTGCGGCTCCGATCAGCGCTGCGGGGATACTGACAATCACGAGAAGGCGCACAACGGCGCGCCGGCGGGTCGGGCGCGCGGCTTTCTCGCCCTTAGTCTTTGCCTTTGTCTTTGGATGTGCCATGCGCCTAGCTGTTGTTGTCCACCATAAAGGTCCACTCCATGACGCTGCTGGGAGGGACGGGATCGACGCCGAGGTGGCGGAGCATGTTCAGAACCTGGGCGCGGTGGTGCATGCCATGGGTGGTGACGTGGGTGAGGATGGCGCCGCGGGTGAAGGAGTAGGACTTGCCGCCTCGTTCGGCGGTGAGGACTTCATCGAGGGGGCTGTCCACCGTGGCGAGGATGTCGGCGCCGACCTCGTCGAGCATCTCGAGCAGTTGCACGGGCGAGAGCGGGTCCTGGGTTTCGAGGCGTTCGCGCTGGTCGCGTTGGGCGAGGAGGTCGCCCCAGCCGCGCAAGGCGCCGAGGACGTGGGTCATGGTGGCGCGGAGTGAGCCGGCGCCCATCTCAAACTCCTGGTCGAGTTGTGCGTCGGTGAGCTTGGCGCAGGCGTCGAGGACGTTGCGCGTGGCCCAGTGGTTGTGGGCGAGGAGGATCTGGACGGGATCGCTGGCGGGCATGGGGATCTCCTGGTGAGAGGCGCGTTGTCGGGCATCATAGGAATCGCTATGCGCGGCGCGGGCGGCGGCGACCGGCTGCATGGAGCCGGGCATGGCGCTGGCCTGAATCGGAGGGGGGCAGGGCGCCCGCGTGTGCGATCTAGTCCACGCTGACCGATTTGTTGAGTCGCCCCTCGTCGTCGGGGAGGATGAGGCTGATGGCGATGCGCGACCGGGTGAGGTTGGCGTCCCACTCGAAGGCGAGGGTGCGGGCGGCGATCTCGCCCGGGGCGAGCTCGGGGACGCTGGTGCGTTCGCGGGGGCGCCCCGGGGCGACGCCGATGAGGTCGAAGGAGACGGGCTCGGCGCGCCGGTTGGTGATGAGCAGATCAACGGCGACGAACTCGACGCCGTCGGCGCCGATGACGCGCTGGGCGCTGAGGTCCATGTCGATGCCGGGGAGGCCGACGGTGATGGGGTGGTCGGTGCGGACGACGCCGTGGTCGCGCTCGGCGATGATCTCGACGTCCATGATGACGCGCTTCTGTCCGGCCTCTTCGGCGAGGCTGAAGGCGACGGCGACGGGGAACTCGCGTCGGGCGCCGGCGTCGAGGCGGAACGGAACCTTGCGCGGGGAGATGCGCCAGCTCCGGTCGATCTCGCCGGATGGATCGGAGTAGCCTCCGGGCTCGACGATGTAGACGGCGCCGCGGATCGGGACGCGCCAGGGGTTCTCGATGGTGAGCGACGCCTCGTGCTGGTCGCCCGTGCTCGCGAGCATGGAGGGCTCGAGCTTGAGGGCGGCGAGGAACTTGACGAGCGTGGTGTCAACGCCTTCGAGGAAGATGGGTTCGCGTGTCACCTCGATGCGGTGGAGGGGGATGTCCAGGCCCGGGATCATGGTCGCGTCGATGGGCGAGTGGTTGCCGAAGATATCGACGGCGGTGACGCCGCCATCGCCCAGGTAGAGCTCGAAGGTGGCATTCTCGGCGCCCTCGCTCCAGAGGACGATGGCGCCGATGGGTGAGACACCGTGTGCGGGCTCGAGGAGGAGGGCGCGGACGCCCGGGTGGTTGTCGAGCGTGCGTGTGACGCGCCGCCCGCTGAGGCGGTCGATCAGGGCGCGCATGGCGGGGAAGGCGGGGGTTGGAACGGCGTGGGGGGTGCGCCCGGGCTGAATGACCCAGGGGTTGGCCAACGCCAGCGTGGTCCGGGGCGGGTGGTCGGCGTCGGAGCCGGGCGCCTGGGCGAAGGCGCCCCAGAACATGACGCTGTGGCGCACGAACTCGGCTGCGGACGTGCGCGCCCCGTAGCTCTCGGGGTCGATCGGGTCGATCACGAAGGTCAGGCCCGGCTGGTCGGAGGGGTCGGCGCTCGCGGGGACGGGCGCGAGCGAGCGGGCCTTGGCCCAGTCTTGTGCGAGCAGGGCGTAGGCGTCGGGCTGGCTGCCGGGGATGCTGAGGAGTGTGATGTCGCGTCCCCAGCGTGCTGCGGCGGGGTCGAGCAGGTCGTCGGTGTGCCAGGGGATGTCGATGATGGGGCCTGGGATCATGTCCGAGAGGGCGGCGTCGATGCGGTCGAGGGCGGCGGGGAGGTCGGTCGGCTCGAGCGGGGCGCTGGCGACGGGGGAGCCGATCTGCCAGCGCCGAACGCGCTGACCGAAGCGGTCGATGAGCGGGGCGGTGGCGGCGGTCCAGACGGACTCGTCGCCAGCGAGCAGGGCGAGCACGTCGTGGCGGTCGATGGTGGCGCTCTGGGCCATGTCCGGGGGGACGCTGGCGAGGGAGAGGGTGACACGGACCCAGTTGTCGATGAGCGTGTTGATCGCGGGTGCGAGGGCGAGCATGTGCGCATTCTGGGCGTCCTGGTCGTCGAACTGGCCCCAGGCGCCGATGGTGGCGCTGCCGACGCCCGAGGCGTTGATGAGATCAACGAGGTCGTCGATCGCGGGGTCGGGCACGCGCTCGAGCACGAGCCCGAACTGCTCCCAGTCTTCGAGCATGATCGGGCGCCCGACCAGGCTCTGGGCGATGCGTTCGGGAAGGCGGCGCGGGGGGACCCAGGCGAAGGGGGTGTCGCTCGAGCCGACGAGGGTGTCGCCCGCGCGGACCTCGAGCACGGCGCGGTACCAGCCGAGGCGGTCGATCTGGGGCGTCCAGGTTTCAACGAGGCGCCCGCCGGGCATGCGCCGGGTGAGGCGATCGACCTCGCGCCCCTGCGCGTCGGTGATGATCGCGTCGATGCGCAGGGGGTCTCCGGCGAGATCGCGGACAAGCAGCTCGAAGACGGGGCGCTCGGGCATGACGGCGACGCTGCCCGGGCTGGCGATCTGGATTTCGATGCGGGGGAGGGCGACGACGCCCACATCGTCGAACCAGGCGCGGGCGCTGTAGTCCTCTTGCGCGATGTAGAACGGGGCGTTCTTGCGGTCGGGGTCGAGCTGGTCGGGCTGGAGCAGGAGCAGCTCGAGCTGGAGGTAGGCGGCGTTGTCGAACTCGCCCAGCACGGGGGTGCGCATGCGGGTCCATGCGCCGTTGGATCGCACGGGCGCGGAGCGGGACTCGGAGCCGGGGATGGGGTCGAGCGATTGGTCGAGCAGGCGGGCGGCGAGCACGGCGCGGGCGTGGGTGGCGTCTTTGGTTCGGACGCTGGCGACGATCATGTAGTCGGCGCCGGGGAAGATGGGGATGACGCCCGGGCGCATGAGCAGGCTGCCCGAGCCGCCCATGGCTTCGAGGCGGAGGCTGCCCTCGCCCTGGAGTGCGGGGGCGAAGTAATCGAGCTTGGCGCGGTTGAAGCGGGGGAAGCCTTCGCGCTCGCGACCGATGGCGGCGTCGGTCTGACCCCGAACCCAGCCCTCGGGAACCTCAAGGGGGTTGGTGTACTCCTCCTCAAAGTCGAACAGGGCGACAACGCGCGAGGCCCGCTCCGGACGGACGGCGGCGGGCAGGGGGCGGGCTCGCTCGGGGGCCTGGCTGAGCTCTGCGGCCCGGTCTTCGGGCGCGGAGGCGAGCGGCTGGGCGCCCGGGGCGAGCGGCGCGACGAGAAGGCCCAGGAGGATGGCGATTCGGCGGGAACGCACGGGGTGTCTATCGGCCCAGACGGGGCGGGCGCTGCACGCGGAGGGTGGGATCGGGGGTGCGGACGGGGCGTATCGTCGAGCCCACGCCCAGGAGACCCGGATGAGCAAGCGCGACGAGCCGTTGTATGACCCGCCCCCCGGGGACGCCCCGCACGACCCGCTGGAGCGGTTTGTGCCCGAGGGCGAGAGCGCCGAGAGCGCCCGGGCGTTCTACGAGGTCATGCGCAAGCGCCGGTCGGTGCGGATGTTCTCTGACCGCCCGGTCAGCCGGGAGACGATCGAGTGGGTGATCCGGACGGCGGGCACGGCTCCGAGCGGGGCGAACAAGCAGCCCTGGCGGTTTGTCGCGGTCTCGGACGGCGCGACCAAGGCCCGGATCAGGGCTGCGGCGGAAGAGGAGGAGCGTGAGTTCTACAGCTCACGCGCCAGCGAGCGCTGGCTCGAAGACCTGCGCCCGTTCGGGACCGACGCGGACAAGCGGTTTTTGACGATTGCGCCGTGGCTGGTGGTGGTCTTTGCGCTCAAGAAGACGGACGAGGGCGGGCAGACGTACTACCTCAACGAGAGCGTGGGGATCGCGACGGGGATGCTGCTGGCGGCGGCGCACTGGGCGGGGCTGGTGGCGCTGACACACACGCCGAGCCCGATGGGGTTTTTGCGCCAGACGCTGGGGCGACCGGAGAACGAGCGTCCTTACCTGCTCATCCCGATGGGATATCCAACGGAGGATTGCATGGCGCCGCGGATCGGGCGGAAGGGGCTGGAGGAGATTTCGGTGTTTGTGGAGTGAGGGAGGGAGGGGTCAGGCGGCGCGTCCGGTGTGCTTCTCGAAGCGGAGCAGGGCGGCCAGGGCGGCGAGGAGGCCGATGAAGATCTGGACCCCGGTTGAGGCGAACACGAGGATGGTCCAGGCGACGACGCCGAGATTCGAGCTGGGGGTGTCGTAGTCGAGATTGCTCAGGTCGAAGCCATCGGAGAAGTGCCCGCGGGCGCCCTCGACGGAGACGGCGCTGAGCCAGACGGGGTGGGTGAAGAGGGTGAAGTTGGCCATCGCTTCGCCAAACTCGTAGCCACCGATGTCGAGCGCTCCGAAGAACACACCCATGCAGATGGGCCAGACGAGCCAGAGGAGCAGGGCGAGGGCGAGGTTGACCGATGAGGCGGTGATGCTCTTGCGGAAGCGCAGGGCGAAGTAGACGCCCGTGCCCGAGAGCATGACGATCGGCCCGAGGAAAATGATGCTCAGGTGGAGCAGAACGATTGGGTGGGTTTCTCGGTAGGCGACGATCACGCCCATGTGGATGAGCAGGATGAGGGGGATGAACCACTGGCGCCTGATCGAGCCGAGCATCTTGCTGGCGACGAGCTGGAAGGGCGAGATGCGGGTGGTGAGCAGGGCGTCGAGCGTGCGGGCCTCGCGCTCGGAGGCGAAGCCGCCCGAGGAGAGCAGCGCGGCCTGGAGCAGGATCAGGATCGTCCCGATGATGATGGGGATCATCGCGAGGGCGAGCTCGTCGATATCGACCGCGAGGTACATGATGCCCATGATGAGCACGACGCCCAGGACAGCGGCGACGAGCATCGCCTTCGAGGGAAAGAGCGACTGGCGGATCTCGCGCCAGAGCACGGGGCGATCGGCGACGGTGCGCGAGCGGCGCGCACGCAGCTGCCCGGGATCGACGGGCGAGGCGTCGCCTGCGCGTGCGGCTTTTTTGTGCTGGCGGCGCTGACGGCGTGTGAGCTTGGGGGCGCCGAGCGATCGGCGCATCACAGCCCGGAGCGAGACGCTGGCGAAGGTGAGCGCGCCCAGGCTGATGAGCAGGGACCAAAGCGATGCGCCGACCCAGATGGATCGGATGGGCATACCCACTGCGGAGCCGTAGGAAACGGCGCCGAGTGCCAGGGGCGGGCTGGAGGCGTAGAGAACATCTGTGGGGATGCGCAGGGGCCAGTCGGGCGCCCAGGGGCCGAGCAGATCGGGCAGGCGGGCGCCCGGGAACTCGCTCTCGGCGATGAGATTGATCGCGGAGGCGAGCATGGGGAGGCCGGCCATGAGCAGCGCGAGCATGCAGTAGGCGGCGAGGGTTGCGGTGGTACCGCGCGCGGCGCGTGCGGAGAACCAGAGGCCGATGGAGGCGCCCATGATGGCGGTGGTCAGCGAGATGGACGAGCCGGCGAGGATGGTCTCGGCGCGGACGCCGCCGAAGAGTCGCACGCCCAGGAGCACGGGCAGCGCGATGAGCGCGATGATGATGAGCTGGGCGAGGCGGCTGGCGCCCTTGGAGCAGACGATCTGCACGGGGCTCAGGGGCGTGGTGAGCAGGGTGGGCAGGGTCTGGGCGCGTCGTTCTTCGCAGATGGCGCCGCCGGTGAGCACGGGCGCGAGCAGCGCCATCGCCACGAACTGAACCCAGAGGACCGAGACGACGATCACGGGGGCGAGGTTCTGGAGGGACTGGATGCGGGCGCTGGGGGACTGGTTGAAGCCGGTGCTCTGCCAGACGGAGTAGAAGGCGATGGAGACAACCGCGGCGAGCAGGAGGGCGAAGAGGGAGCGTCCGATGTAGACGCCGAGCTTGCGTCCGGAGATGCGCATGTCTTTCTGGAAGATGGGGCCGAAGAAGAGCGTCCTGGGGTCCAGGTTGCGCACCAGCGGGGCGAGGCGTGATGGACGGGGCTCGCCCTTGGTCACTGGATCGCGCCCTTGGTCAGACGGAGGAAGGCGTCTTCGAGGTTGACGCTCTGCGGCTCGAAGGAGGCGATGCGCCCGCCGCCCGCGATGACGCGCTCGAGCAGAAAATGGCGTCCGGGCTCGGCGTCTTTGAGCTCGACGTCGATGACGCCCGCCTTGCCATCGACGGGCGTAGCGCTTTCGACGCGCTCGTCGGCGTCGAGCGCAGACACGACGCTGGCGACGATCTGGGCGATGTTGTCCGCGGGTTCGAGGCGGATGAGGATGCGCTCGGCGCCTTTGACGCGGGCGTAGGCGTCGTCGATCGAGCCGGCGAAGATGAGACGCCCCTGCTCGATGATGCCGATCGACGAGCACATCTCGGCCAGCTCGGAGAGGATGTGGCTCGAGACCATGAGCGTTTTGCCCATGCGCGCCAGTTCGGTCAGGAGGCTGCGCATCTCGATGCGGGCGCGCGGGTCGAGGCCCGAGGCGGGCTCGTCGAGCAGCAGCACCTTGGGATCGTGGATGAGCACGCGGGCGACGCCCAGGCGCTGGGACATGCCGCGGGAGAGGCTCGAGACCATGGTGTCGCGTTTGGCGGTGAGGTCGGTGAGTTCGAGGACGCCGCTGACGATGGAGCGGCGCTTCTTGCGGGGGAGCCTGAAGGCGGCGGCGAAGAACTGGAGGTACTCATCGACGGTCAGGTCGTCGTAATAGCCGATGAAATCGGGCATGTAGCCGATGCGCTGGCGGATGGCGTCGCCCTGGGCGCGGACGCTCAGGTCGTCAACTTTGGCGGAGCCGGAGTCGGGCTTGAGGAGGCAGGCGAGGACTTTCATGGTGGTGGACTTGCCGGCGCCGTTGGGACCGATGAAGCCGAAGATCTCGCCGGCCTCGATGGAGATGGAGAGATCGTCCACGGCGGTGAGGTCGCCGAAGCGTTTGGTGAGGTGGGTGATCTCGATCATGGCGCAGGCTCCGGCATGGGGATGATGATCCGGTGGACCTCGAGGACATTGGTCTGGGCGCTGACCGAGAGCCCGACGTCGGGGGCGGCGTGCTCGAGTTCGAGCAGGAGCAGGGCGTAGCGACCGGAGGCGAGGTAGGCGTCGAGGGCGCGGGTGCGTTCCCAGGCGCCGGGGAGGTCGCCCAGGCGCGCGGGGATGTACCTGCTCCCGACGGCGTTCCACCTCCACGATTGGTCATTGTCGATGTCCCGCCTCGTCCAACGCTCGGGGCGGTCGCTTACGAGCGGGACCTCGGGGATGGTCGCTTCGTAGACGCCTGCGGTTGGCGCCCCGGGCGTGAGCTTGAGCCAGCGCGTCCTTTCAGGCGGCGCCGCGGCGGGCAGGGCGAGCGCGCCCGAAATGATGCGCGCCCCCTCGGGTAGGGCTGTGACGCGGACGGATGTGAGATCGGGGCTGAGCACGGCGCCGGGGTGGGGCGCGGCGCGCTGCTGGTCCATGGTGGTGCGCAGGGTCCAGAGGCGCTGGGTGTTGGCGCGGGTTTCGCTGGGGATGTTCTGGCGGACGAGCCCGGTGGGCGAGGCAACGGAGAACTGGACGCAATCGAGCGTCGGGCCGGCGCCCGCGCTATTGCCCCAGGTCTGGAGGGTCGAGACGGGGCGCCACCAGGAGCCGGGGGCGGGATCGACGAAGCGGATAGGCCCAGAGGATGCGGCGAAGGTGGAGCTCAGACCCGTCTGGTGGGCGTCGCCCCCGAGCGAGGGGGGGAGCGAATCAACACACCTGGCCCGGGCGTGCGTCGTTTCGCCCGAGCGGAGCAGCACGGGCGCAAAGCCCGCGATGACGCTCGCGAGCGCGATGTAGACCATGGCGGTCGCCCAGGAGTGCTGGCGTTTGCGCAGGAGCTTGAGGGCGATCGCGTCAACGGGGCCGACGAGCACCGCGAGGATGACGACGCACAGGACGAGCAGGATGAAGACGCCGACGCCCGGGGGCGGGGCGCGCAGGGCGTGGTCGAGCACGCTGGAGATCGCGGCCCGGTGGCGCGGGGTCGAGCCGGAGGGCTCGCGCCCCCAGACGCCCCAGAACGCGTTGGCTTCGGGCAGCTCGGCGACCCAGCGCTCGGCGGATTCTCGCAGGATCTCACGCCAGAGGTACGCGGTCTCGTCGTCGGACGCGAGCGCGGGGATGCGCTGGGGATCGGCGCCCACGACCAGCGCCCACCCCAGCCCGACGGGGCCTTCGGCGATGAGCGAGTCTTGCTCGTTCTCGATCCAACGCCGGGTCCAGCCCGCGTCCTGGCCCGCCTGGGTCAGGCGGATGCGCCGGGCGCTCAGGTCCGGGCTGAGCTCGACGAGCTCTTCGAGGTCTTCGTGCGACGTGATCGATGCGAGCGCCGCCAGGCGGATCGGGGGCGGCGCGCCCGGGAGCGCCAGGAGCGAACGCCACTGGTCGCCCGGGTCGCTCGCGATGAGCACCAGCGTGCCCCCGCCCCGGACCCATCGCCCGATGGCCTGGACGCTGGCACGGGGCATCGAGTCGAGGAGCGAGGACTGGAGCACAACGGCGCCGAGGGCGTCGTAGGCCATGGCGGAGGTCGGCAGGTCGCGCGGGGAGGCGGTCAGGATGGTAAGCCTGGACCATGTTTCGCTCCCGGAGGAACGGCGGGTCTGGGTGTCGGTCCCGAAGGTTTCGCCCTGGAGGTCGGGTGAGATCTGTTCGAGACCAGTCTTGCCGAGGTTGAGCAGCGGGACACCGGACGAGGGCAGGATCTGCGGCATCTGCTCGTCGTCGCGGGATGCGTTTCGGCTGAAGGTACGGGCGCGGAGGCGCCTGCCCCGCTCGTTGAGGATGCGGATGCTGACGCTCTGGCACCCGGCGGGCAGGGCGAGGGCCGCCTCGACGGGGACGAACAAGCCCGGCGTGGTGGCGAAGGGCAGGACGATGCGCATGGTCTGCGAGGCGTCCTGGCGGTAGGTGATCTCGACGACGCCGGAGACAGCGTTGGCGCCCGAGCCGATGTAGATGCGCACGGGGGACCAGCGGTCGTTGAGCATCGAGCCGTCGAAGCCCCAGCTGACGAAGAACTGCACGCCCTCGTCCTCGCTCGTGAGCAGGTCTTGCGGGGCCTGCGCGTGCGCGAAGACGGGCATGGCCAACAGCACCATCAGGCACAGCGCCGCGTGGATCGCCCTCACACCGCGACCTTTCGGTTGTAGATGTACCACTCGAGCATCAAGACCGCGAGCACCCCCAGGAGCAGGTACGGCCAGTACTTCTGGACGGAGGCTTCGTTCTCGGTTTCTGCTGCGCTGACTTCCTGGCTGGCGAGGATGATGCCCGGCGCGGCCGGGACGTCGGACTCGTCCTGGTCGAGGAGGTTGACGGCGTAGATGCGGCTGACGCGACCGTCGTTGACCGCATCGACCGGACCAGCGGGGCCGGACCAGCGAAGGCGGTAGAGGCCGGTCGCTTTCAGCGGGCCGAAGACCACGCGCCCGTCCGAGGCGGCGACGAGCTTTTGCTCGGGCAGGTCGCCCGGGGGATCGACTCGGATATCTTCGGCGCCGAGGGGGAGGCGATCGGTCAGCACCTGGCCCGGGCTGAACTGGCGTGAGGCGCCGCTGGCGGCGCGGGCCTGGGCGACGTCGCGGTCGAGGTAGTCGATGGCGCGCGCCAGGAAGAGGACAAAGCTGGCGTTGAAGGGCCAGTTGGTCTCCATGATGTCGAACGGGACGACGAGGGCGCGGAAGTCCGGGCCTGGGAGTTCGACTATGGCCGGGCCAAACTGGGTCTCGGCGAGGACACTCGCGGGGGAGGCCTCGGGCAGGGCGACCGTGCGCGAGGTGACGATGGTCAGGGCGTCGAGGGTGAGGCCCCGCAGGATGGGGTGGGCGCGGGACCAGACGATGATCTGGGCGCTGTCGCCCTCGCCCTCGTCGATCAAGCCATGCTCGCCCACGGGGACGGCGCCCAGGACGAGCCAGCGACCGGCGGGGAGCGTGCGCCCCTCGGGAACCTCGGGCAGCCAGCCGTCGAGGAGGACGACGTCGTAGATCGCGTCGCGTCCTTCGCCCATCGCTGCGGTGAACTCGGCGGGGGTGAACAGATCGAGCCTGGCCAGGGGCATGCCGGCGAGCGCGTCGGCGATGAAGAAGTTGCCATCGGTGACGACGGCGACGGAGGTTTGTTTGGCGGGGGGGACGACGAGCCAGCCTCGGTTGTCGATGGCGAGCACGTCGCCCGCGGGGTCGTCGCCGGTGCGCAGGGTGACGCTGGCGACGAGGCCGGCGGGCTGGTCGAGCTCGAAGACGACGCCGCCCGAGCCGGGGGTCCAGCGGTTGTCACTATCACCGGCGCTGGGCTTGCTGGCGGCGGGGATGGTGATCTCGCGGACGCTGACGGTGCGCCCGTCGATGGCGAGCTCGCAATCGACCTTGCGGCGCTGGCGGTCGGAACTCTGAACACCCACGAAGATGGAGAGCTTGGCGGGCTCGTCGTAGGCGCGTTCGGCGCGGAGGGCGGTGATGCCGATGTTGGCGCTGGATTCGGAGCCGACGACGTGGTAGGCGACGTGGTCCTGGGCGCCGGGGAGGGCCTCGGCGGCGTCGGGCAGGCGCCCGTCGGAGTAGAGGTGGAACGCGAAGCTCGGGCCGGTGTTGAGGCCCTCGTCCTCGACGAACCGCTGCGGGCGCTGGGCCTGGGCGAGACGGAAGGCTTCCTTCAGCCTCGACGGGCTGTCGGTCGCCTCGATGGACTCGACGGCGGCCCGCAGGGCGGACTGGTCCGACGTGAGCTGGGTGATGATCTCGGCGGTGGTGTCGAAGGCGATGACCATGGCTTGGTCGGCGCCACTGTCGGCGCGGTCGAACGGCCCCGGCTCGCGCATGGTGTCGATCAGCGCCAGGGCCTGGTCCTTGGCCTCGTCAAGGCGTGCTCGGTCGGCGTCGGTCCCCGCGTCGAGGGCGGTCATGGACGCGGAGCGGTCGATGAGGATGATGTAGCGCTGGCCCGAGCCGCCCTTGCCGGCGCGCTCGGGCTGGGCGAGCGCCAGCAGCGCCAGGATCAGCGCGAGCAGCTGGAGCAGGAGCAGGATGTTGTTGCGCAGCTTCTGGAACGGTGCGTTGGCCTGGAGATCCTGGATCGCCTTCTTCCAGAGCAGGGTCGTCGAGACCTCGACATCACGCCGGCGGAGCTTGAGGAAGTAGAGCAGGATCAGCAGCGGGATGGCGATAGCCGCGGCGATCCCGGCGAGGAGGGGGGTGGCGAAGGTCATGGGGTCGCCCCTCGGAGATTTAACGCGGAGGACGCGGAGAGCCGCGGAGGGGGAAGAAAGCGGTGGATCAAGACAAGAGAAGTCTTGGCTCTGACTCTGCGGCTCTCTGCGCTCTCAGCGAGGGGGGAGGTGGCGAAGCTCATGGGGCTTCTCCGATCAGAAGCACGGCTTCATCGGGCCACCAGCCTCCGGATCGTTTGCGATCATTGAATGGCGCAAAATACATCACGGATCGGAGGCGATCGTTCGTGTCAAGGTAGAATCGCAACTGACCATCGCTTCGGTGCGCCCAATCAAGCGGGTTCGACACCTTTGGAGGCACCGTCGCAACGATGTGCGGCCTTAACTCGATCGTCTCGCCAAAGTTGAACTGTGGTAGCAGACGAAGGTTATTCAACCCATTCACTATCTCTTGATACTCCATGCCAATAGCAAGCTCAGAACGCGTGGTGGCTCGCACTTCTCCAAACGACATGCCTGAGTGCAGCGGCCGTCTGCAGCCGGAACCGGCGAATAGCACGGCGACCGTAATGGCAGCGAGCGCTGGGGTGGCGAAGTTCATGGGGTTGGCCCTTCGGAACTCACCACGGAGGGCACGGAGAGGCAAAGGGCACTTGGGTGACCACCACCCAACCACGGGCCGAATTCACCCCTGCATGCTTCCGGCGACATCGAGATATCGATCGCTGCCCCATAGTGGGGCTCGACAACGAGCGAAATACACCAGAGTGTTTCTATATCAGGAACCCACTCGTATCCGAGTTCGTTCGGTAGCAGCGCCGCTCCAGAAAGCTTTGGGCGGTACTGCTGCACCGAGCGGCCTACCTCAACGTGTTGCAGCGACGAATCGAGTGTCGGAGGCTCCTGTGCAGAGTCGTGGCCGGGGACGTACACAGAGAGATTGATGTACCGCTCGTTCTGCTCCAGTGTGAATCTCCCCTTGCCGGTCGCGTCGAGTACCACCCGCTTGTTCACTCTTCGACCGTCCGGAGACCGTTCGATCCACGGATCGTGCTCTGCCCACACTGTTCTTTCAGGGCAATACTCACGCGCTGCTGTGAGAAGGCCCCTGCCATACTTCCGTTCGACCGACTCAACTGCGTACCCGTCGCCGACTCGGATGATGAGCTCGTACTCATGAGGACTGGGGAACATGACGGCCATTTGCTCTCTGATAGCAACTCGCAGTTCCGATTCCTCTGCGTTCCACGGCGTACAACGAAGCCCATGCCATTGATATCCCGGTGAAAGACGGGCAGCTTCTTGCAGCTTGCTCTGAAGGTCTGGCTGCCGATCGAGCCGGCGCCGAACAATGGACTCGATTCTCTTGTCGCTCATGTCGCTGTTGAGCGTGCTGTGATTCACAGCGCATCCACTCGGCATGGCTCCCAGTGACAAGGACAGGAAAAGGATCACAATACACCGAATCTTCCCTCTGCGGCTCTCCGCGTCCTCCGCGTTTATTCTTCTCATCGCAGCAACCCCCGCTGGCGCATGTAATCCAGCAGCAGCGTCTCGATGGGCGTGTCGGTGCGGACGGAGAGGTTGGTGATCTCGCGTCGGGCGCAGAACTCGCGGAGCTCGCCGCAGTACGCGGCGAGGGTCTGCTTGTAGCGTTTGAGCAGGGGGGCCGTGATGGTGACCTCGGCCTGGTCGAAGTCTTCGACGTCGCGCAGGCGGAGATCACCCGTGATGTCGGGTTCAATTTCCTGGGGGCTCATGATCTGCATGGCGAAGACGTCGTAGCCGCGCCCGACGAGCAGGCGGAGGCCGGTCTCGTAGCCTTCTTTCATGAAGAAATCGGAGAGGACGATCATGACGCCCTTGCCGCGGCGCGTCATGGCGATGCGCTTGGCGCACTCGTTGAAGTCGGAGCCGCCCTCGGGGCGGAGGGCGCAGATGAAGCGGGCGAGGTCTTGGGTGCGTCGGCGCCCGCGGAGGTCGCGGATGGAGTGGGAAGGGAGAGGGAGGGAAGAGGACGGAGACCCCTCACCCCGGCCCTCTCCCCCAGGGGGAGAGGGAGACGGAGCGCTTGCTGACGCGCGCGGCTCGTTGTGGGAGGAGAGGGCGCCACCCAGCGTCGTGACGGCGACACGGTTGAGGTTGACGAGGCCGATGTAGCCCAGGGCCATGGCGAGGCGCTGCATGGAGAGGAACTTGTTGGGCTCGCCGCAGTCGCTGGATTCGGAGCAGTCGAGGACGATGTGCAGGGAGAGGTCTTCTTCTTCGAGGAAGAGCTTCATGAAGAGCATGTCGAGGCGGGCGTAGATGTTCCAGTCGATGTGGCGGAGGTCGTCGCCCGTGGCGTAGGGGCGGTGGTCGGCGAACTCGACGGACTCGCCGCGTTTTTTGGAGCGGCGCTCGCCGCGGAGCTTGCCCGAGAATATTTTGCGGCTCGTCAGGTCGAGCTGCGAGATCTGGGCGATCAGGCGGCTGTCGAGCAGCTCGTCCATGGAGGTGGGTCGGGTTGGGTTTGTGGTTCGGAGCATGGTGTGGATTCAGGTACGCAGAGGTGGCAGAGGGAAGCAGAGGACGCGGAGTTTTATGAGGGGTTGAGGGCCTTGGAGTTGATACGACGGTACACGCCTTTGGTGACGATCGGGGTGTTGAAGTTGATGAGCAGGCCGAGTGGTTTACTGGAGAGACGCAGGTAGCTCACGAGCTGGGCGAGGTGGGCGTCGGCGACGGACTCGACACTCTTGAGCTCGACGATGATCTGGCCAGCGATCACCAGATCGAACCGCTGCGCCGGGAGCGGGGCGCCTTTGTACTCGGCGATGTGCGAGACCTGTTGAGCGAACGCAATACCTGAAAGGGAGAGTTCCTGGCACAATGCCGCCCCGTAGATGGGCTCGAGCAGCCCCGGCCCCAGAGCCCGATGAACAGCAATAGCAGCGCCAATGACGCGCTCGCTGAGCTCGTTCAGTTCCGCCGGAATGTCCGCTCGATCAACCATCAGAAAAACTCCGCGTCCTCTGCTTCTCTCTGCCCCCTCTGCGTTCGTCTTACTTCTTCTTCTCACCCCGCACGGCGGCGCCCAGGTCTTCGATGTACGACGTCGTGGGTTTCTCGCGGCGTGGCGCCAGCTCGTCGGCGCCGATGCCCTTGGCGCTGATGACCTTGCGGTAGCACCCGGGCGTGAGCGCGAGGGCGGAGAGCGCAAGGGCGATGGCGCCGATCCGGGTGTTTCGCTTCATGCCATTGCTCCTACGGGCTGGCTTGGGGTCATCTTCAGGATCTCGACGACAATGTCGTCCGGGTTGACGCGGTCGGCCTCGGCCTCGAAGTTGAGCAGAAGGCGGTGGCGCAGGCAGGCGAGCGCCACGCCCTGGATGTCCTGGTAGCTGACGTGGAAGCGGCCTTCCGTGAGGGCCTTGACCTTGCCGGCCAGGACGAGCGCCTGGGCGCCGCGCGGGCTGGCGCCGCACCGGATGTAGCGGTTGGTCGGCCCGGACGCTCCCCCTGCGGCGAACTCTCCCTCGGGATGGGTCGCGAGAACAAGCCTCGCCGCGTACTGCTTGACGTGCGGCGCCACGACGACGCCGCGGACAAGTTCCATCGCCTCGAGGATCTGGTTCCCGTCCATCACGCGCTGGACCTCGGGCGTTTCGGCGCCGGTGGTCCGGTCGAGGATCGTCATCAGATCATCGAGCTGCGAATAGCCGACGTTGATCTTGAGCAGGAACCGGTCCATCTGCGCCTCGGGCAGCGGGTAGGTGCCCTCCTGCTCGATGGGGTTCTGCGTCGCGAGCACGATAAAGGGCTTATCGAGCGTGTGCGTCTGGCCCCCCACCGTCACCGAGCGCTCCTGCATGGCCTCGAGCAGCGCGGACTGGGTTTTGGGGGTTGCCCGGTTGATCTCGTCGGCGAGGACCACCTGCGCGAAGATCGGGCCTTTCTGGAAGACGAACCGGCGCTGCCCGGTGTCGGGGTCTTCGGAGACGATGTTGGTGCCGATTACGTCGGCGGGCATCAGGTCAGGCGTGAACTGAATCCGGCTGAACGGCAGGTGCAGGGTCTGCGCCAGCGTGCGCACGAGCAATGTCTTGCCCAGGCCCGGGACGCCTTCGAGCAGGACGTTGCCGCCCGAGAAGAGGGAGGTGAGCACGCCGTCGATGACCTCTTCCTGGCCCACCATGACCTTGCCGATCTCGCCCTTGAGCAGGGCGAAGGTGGCGCGGAAGTGTTCGCAGGCCTCTTTGACCTCGGCGGGGGTGTCGATGTGATCGGGGTTCGCACTCATCGGTCGGTTCCCTTGGTTCGAGTTGTGGCATGGGCGTCTCGCCCGTGAGAAATGCGAGAGGGAGGAGAAGGAGGAGGAGGAGGAGGAGGAGGAGTACACGGGCGGGACGCCCGTGCCACGAGGGGGAGGAGGGGACGGAGTTTTGAGGCAGGAAAATCAGTCATCAAAGCCTTCTTGCGCGCGGCGTTTGGCCTTCATCAGGCGGCTGAGCCCCTCGTCGTCAGCATCATCTTTGTTGGGTTTCGGGGCCTGGGTCTTGGGTTTGTCTTTGAGCAGGGGCTCGCCGCCCAGGGCGACGGGGCCGGCGTCAACGTGCGCGCTCGGGTCAACCTCGAAACGGCGCTTGGCCTTGGCCGTGGCCTGCTCGCGGTCGTCGGCTCGCTCGGAGATGCGCTGGCGGGCCTTCTCGCGCGCGGCTTTGAGTGAGTCGATCTGGTCGCCGGCGCTGGAGGTGGAGGCGCCGAGGGCGCGCCCGAGCGCGGCCCCGATAGCGCGTGGCTCGATGCGGACGCGACGGACACCGACGTCCGCGAGGAAGAGCCCGATGGCGAAGAGCGCGACAACGAGCCAGATGGGCGTGGTGGCGACGGGCATGGTCAGGCCCTCGCGCCGCCAGAGGTCATGGCTGACGGGGTCGGCGCCCTCGAGGACACGCCCGCCGGTGATCTGGGCGACCTGCTGCAGGAGCGCGAGGTTGGATTCGAGCGAGCGGAACTCATCGGCGAAGGGGCGCGTGATCGCGGCCTGGGCCGAGCCCTCGATGACCTGGCCTGCCTCCTCGCCCGGGGCGCGGTAGCGCAGCGAGACGACGTACGAGCCGGGATCGGACGAGTCGAGCGAGCCCTCGTAGCGCCCGGGGCCGACCTGGCGGATCTCGACGTCGGCGCCGGTCCCGTCGGGCTTGGCGACGCGGGCCTTGAAGTCGGCGAAGTTGAGGCGGTCGCCGGAGGATGAGAAGGCTTCGACGACGACGAGGGTGTCGTCGCCGCGGGTTTCGGTGGTCAGGCGGAGTGTTGCCGAGCCGCTGGGGCGCATGGCCCAGCGAACGTGCTGCTCCCAGAACTGTTTGAACGAACCCCACGAGACCCAGGCGCTGCCCCAGCGGCTGGTGGCGTCGGAGGTGAAGGCGACGACGCGCCCGAGGCCGTACTGCCACTGGGCGCTGATGGGGTCGTTCTCTTTGCCGCGCATCGTGACCTGGCTGAGGCCTTCGCGGTCGGCGGTGACGATGTAGCCGGAGATGGGGGGAACGGCGGTGATGCCGCGCATGGTTTCTGCGCCGATGTTGGCGATGCTCGGGCTGAATGGGTCGCCCTCCCAGATGAGCGCGCGCTTGACGGTCTGGGCCTCTTTGATGAAGATCTGGGGGAGCGTGGCGAGGGCCTGCTGGGTGTTGATGGGATAGAAGGTGCCGCCGGTCTGCTTGGCCATGGTGCGCAGCGAGTTGAAGTCGCGCGTCGAGTGCGGGAAGACGCCGACGGTGCTGATCGAGATGCCCGCGGCTTTGTAGTCGGCGAGGATGGAGTTGGAGAGGGAGGGGTCGCCGTCGGATATGACGATGACGTGCTTCTGCCCGGCGTCGATCGCGTTGAGGTCGCGCAGGGTCATCCTCAGCGAGGGGTCGAAGCTGGGCATGTCGCCGAAGTTGAGGCGGTTGATGGCGCGCTTGGCGCTGGAGGTGTCGCCGACGGGGGAGATGGGGTAGACCCAGTCGGTGCCCCCCGCGAAGTTGAACTCGATGATGCCGACGAGATCGAGGCGCGAGAGCGCGTCCACGGCGGCCCGGGCGACCTGCTTGCCGTAGAACGTGCCCTGGGGCATCTCGATCGAGTGCATGACAAGGGCAAGGGCGCCGCGGGGCATCTGGCGTTTCTGGGGCGGGTCGAGGCGGATGGGCAGGACATCTTCGAGCGCCGAGCCGATCCAGCCGCCGGCGCCGAACGAGTCTGGCCCGCCCGTCATCACCAGCCCGCCGCCCGAGTCGTGGACGTACTGGCGCAGGTTGTCCTGCGCCGCGGCGGAGAAGTTGTACGCGGGCTCGTTGACGAGCACGACCGCCTCATAACGATTCAACTCGGTCAATGTGCTCGGGAAGCGGTCGGCGCTGATGAGTTCGGGGCGCAGCTCGGACTCGAGCATCGCGTCGATGAGCGGCTGGCTCTCGTCGGCGTTCTCGCTGACAACGAGCACAAACCCCTCGGCGCCGACGAATGTGACGGCCATGGCCCGGTTGTTCTCGATGAGTGTGTCGGCGCGTCCGACGATGCGCGGGCCGTCCTCGCCCTGGACCAAGCCCCCGATGGGCTCGAAGATGGCCTCGTAGGTCTGGGGGCCGGGGCGTTTGGGGGCGACGGGGACGCCGATGACGTTGCGCCCCCGGTCGAGCTCGACGATGTACGCCAGCGAGTCGGAATCGGGATCAAGATCGACGGGGTGTCCGTTTTCCGTGACGAGCAGACGCCCGACGGCGGGGCTCATGGCGTAGATGACCACGCGGAGGCTGATAGTCTCGCCGCCGCGGGCTGTCGCGGGCGCGAGCAGGTCTTCAACGATGACCTCCTCGGTGTAGTCGTAGTTGACGGGCAGGACATCGATCGTCACGCCCAGGGCCTTGGCGGCCTGGGCTGCGGCGAGCAGGCTGCCGGCCGTCTCGTTGCCATCGGAGATGATGACCATCCGGTTGGCAGCGTCTTCCGGCGCGACGGCCAAGCCCAGGCGGGCCGCCTCGCCAAGGTTCGTCGCGTCGGTCGAGCCGATGTACTGGCGCGTCATCTGCTTGACGAGCGGGCTGGGCAGGGCCTGGACGTAGGCGTCCTCGGCGGCCGTCACGACGCCTAGGAGATCGCCCGGTTTTTGCTGGGTCTGGACCGCCTCCTCGATGTAGCGATCGATGCCGGCCTTGCGGCTGCTGGGGATCGAGCGCGACTCGTCCACGACGAACGTGACGCTGACCGATTCGCTGACCTTCCGCGAGTGCGGCTCGGCGATCGCCCCGACGATCATCGCGATCACCAGCAGGCGAACACCGATCGCCACCCACCGTGTTGTGCGCCCGAGCCCGGCGATGCTCTTGCGCCCGATCACGAGCACCATGAGCCAGAGCACCGGGATCAGCAGGAGCCAGACCGGCTCGTCGAACTGGATCGGGCCGGCCTCGAGGGCGCCGAGGGTGAGCGGGGTGGACATCACCGGTCCCCTCCTGCTGCGGGCACGGGCGAGCGGAAGGCGATGATGCGGTCGTTGCCCGAGTCGAGGACGTACGCGGTTGCGCCGATGACCTCGACGCCCCAGGGCGCGGCGAGCTGTCCGGGGCCTCGCCCGGGCTCGCCGTAGATACCCAGGCTTTCGCCTGTGCGCAGGTCCATGTGCTGGACGCGTGAGTTTCCAAACTCGCTGATGAGCACGGTCCCGTCTTCGAGCAGGACCAGGGAATAGGGGAACCGGAGGGCGCCCGGCTCGCCCGAGAGGTCGCTCGGCGAGCCGACCCAGGCGATCAGCTCGCCGTCGAGCGTGAAGCGCCCGACGCGGTGGTTGCAGGCGTCGCAGACGAGCAGCTCCTTGCGCTGGTGGTCGATCACGAGCGACTGGGGGCGGTTGAAAAGGATCTCGTCGGCGCCCTCTTCGCCGGCGATGCCGAAGGACCCGAACGTGCGGACGGGCTCGAAGACGGGGGCGCCGCGGGCGTCAACGCTGACATCGAAGATGGTGATGCGATCGTTGCCACCATACTCGGAGACGTAGATGCGTTCGACGCGTCCGTCGCCATCGTGGAGGACGGCGATGTCGGTGGGGTAGACAAACTCGCCGGGCTCGGCGGCGTGCTCGCCGTACTGGCCGAAGGTGAACATGGGGGCGCGGGGCTGGCTCGGGTCATCGCCCAGGTCCGCGTCCAGGTCGTAGACAAGCACGCGGTGGTAGTGCGTGTCGGCGACGTAGAGGGCGGTCCGGGTCGGGTCGGTCGGGTGGGCGGCGACGCAGAGGCCGGTGGGCTTGCCGAGGGTGAGTTCTGGCGTGCGCAGGCCGTCGATGAAGGCGCCGGTGCTCGCGTCGAGGCGCTGGATGCGCGCGGTTTTATCGACGACGATCAACTGGCCATCGTGCGTGGTCATCGCGCGCGGAAACACGAGCTGGCCCGGGGCGCGCCCGACCTCGCCGAGCGTCAGCTCGACATCGATGGCGCCGCCATCGGAAGAGTCCTCGGTGCAGGCGCTCAGGGCGAGCGCGAGCACCGATGCGCCAATGAGCGCTCGGCCTGGGCAACGGGCTATCGACAGGGCGCGCATAGGCGGGGACATCCTACCGGATACTCGCGCTGGATCCTCACGGTTGCTCACGATCGCCCCCCGGCTCGCCCTTGGCCCGCCCGGGCTCCGAGGGCGATGAGCCCGGTGACACCGAGGGCCGCGAGTGTTCCGCCCCCGACGAGCCAGAGGCCAGCGCTGGACATGTCCTCGAGGCGAGCGAAGTGGAGGTATGAGAGGATCTGCTGGGCCAGCGCCCCGGACCCGGGGGGCTGGACGAGCACGCTCGCCTCGATCTCGTGCAGGCTCATGAGCCCGGCGGCGAGCGAGGCGCCGACGAGCAGCGCCCACTGCGTCGGCAGGCACGCGATCGCCCAGGCCCGGGCGCCGGGGCTGGCGAGCAGGCGCGCATCGCGCCGGGCCAGCGGCTCCGCCCACGACGCCAGGCACGCGCCCACCGCCGCGACAAACCCGAACCGGGCGACGCCCGCGAGCACGGGCAGCGCCCGAGGCTCGAGCGATGGGAAGCTCTCAACAAGCGCCGCGCCCACGAGCACGCCGGGCGCCATCGCGCTCAGAAGCAGCACACGCACAGCCCCCGACGCCACCCGCGCCCCGCCCCGCGAGCGCGTCGAGAGCAGGTAGCTGAGCGAGAGCGCGATGAGCAGCGAGCAGAGCGAGACCGCCAGGGCGGTCAGCAGGCTTGTGCGCACGCCCTCGGCGCTGAGCCTCCAGAACCGCCAGAGCGAGTCCGGGCTGCGGATGGAGATGGCGAAGAGCGCGATCGGTGCGCCGACGGCGGCGATCCAGACCGCGACGGCGCTGGCCCGCGTCCAGAGCCCGACCCGGCGGACGGTGTCGTCGCGGGGAAGCTCGCTGGAATCGCTCATGCCCGCGCGGACGAGGCGCCCGCCGACGATCCAGGCGCCGAGCATCGCGAGCGCGAGCAGAGGCGAGGCGCTGACCCACGCTTGCCACCAGTCGGCGCGGGGGCTCTCGCTGAGCTCGCGCCAGACGACGATGGCCAGGGTGTCCACCTGGGCCAGGTGCAGAGGCACGCTCGAGCCGAGCATGGCCAGCGCGACGAGCGCGACGCTGGCGCCGATGGACGCGCGGTGCAGCCCGAGCGCAGCGCGGATGCGGAGGAGCTTGGACGCGGGCTCGAGGCGGAGGACATCGTCCAGGGCCGGGTCACGCCGGGCGATGGAGGACGCGAGCACCAGCGCCGCGAGCGGGAAGGCCCACAGCGCCAGCGCGACAATCGCGAGCGAGCGCCCGGTGTAGATCGGCGCCCAGCGCGCTCCCGCTGAGGCGGCGCGTTCGAGCGCATCGCCCAGAATCGTGCCCGGCGCCCGCGCCAGGCCCCAGCCCGCGTACGCCAGGTACGCGGGCATGAGCATCGGGGTCATCAGCATCGGCGCCCAGATCGCGCCGCGTCGCGCCAGCAGGCGGGCCGCGGGAAACGCGAGAGCGGTCGCCATCGCAGCGATGAGCAGCGCGACGCCCAGCGAACGGACGAACGCGCCCGCGACAGCGCCGACGGCGGGTCCGGCCCATGCGTCAGCGCTGGCGGCGCCCTGCGCAATCTCGACCGCGACGCGCGCGAGCGGGTAGAGAACGCTGGGCGTCAGGATCGCCAGCAGCAGGGCGGCTGCGACGATCGGCGCCGGGCGCAGGCGCCCGTGTGCCCGGGTTGTGCTGTTCATGCTCCACCCACCACCCCGACGGTACGCCCGGAGGCGGGGTGTGGATCGGCCCGCGAGCGCCGAATCGTGCGCACGCCGAACCGATCGAGAGAGCTATCATCGGGGCGATGACCGCTGCACGCACGCCCAAGGCCCGAACCAAGAGCCCCGCGGGCGATCCGTTCGGCGCCCGCCTCAAGAAGCTCAGGAGCGAGCTGCGGAAGCTGGACGCCGACCACATGGTCGTGTCCAACCCGCGCGATGTGGCCTACCTGACCGGGTTTCTCGGCGGCGACAGCTACCTCGTCGTGGGGCGGGGCAAGCCAACGATGATCTCCGATTCCCGGTACGAGGAGGAACTCGGCGGGTTCAAGCGCATCGTCAAGGTGCGGATGCGGACCGCCCTGATGAGCGAGGCGGTCGGTGAGGAACTGGTCGCGCGCCGCCCGGATCGGATCGCTATCCAGGGCGAGCACATGACGCTCAACAACGAGATCGCGCTCAAGAAAGCCCTGCGCAAACGCTCCATCGCGGCGCGGTCGCTTGTGCGCACCGACTCGGTCCTGCTCAGGCTGCGCGCCGTCAAGGACGCGAGCGAGATCCGCCTGCTCCAGCGGGCGATCCGCATTCAGGAGGCGGCCCTTGTCGCGACGTTGCCGCAGATCAGGGTCGGTATGACCGAGCTTGAGCTGTGCGCGATTCTGGAGCACGAGATGAAGGACCGGGGCTCGCCCGACCCGAGCTTCGAGACGATCGTCGGCGCCCGGGCCAACAGCTCGCTGCCCCACTACACCCCCGGCGCGACGAAAGTTGGTTCTCGCCAGACGCTGCTGATTGACTGGGGCGCGACCTGGAAGGGGTACCACGGGGACATGACGCGGACGTTCGGGATCGGGGGGTGGCCCGCGCGTGTTCGGGAAATATACAAGATCGTGCTCGAAGCCCACGAGGCTGCAGCCAGCGCCCTGCGCCCCGGACTGCCCTGCCTCGAGGCGGACCGGATCGCGCGAGAAATCATCTCCAAAGCCGGGTACAGCAAGCAGTTCGGTCACGGGCTGGGGCACGGGATCGGGCTGGATATCCACGAGCTCCCGAGCATGGGCGCGCGTTCGCCCCGCTCGGCGCTGCTGGAGGTGGGCAACGTGGTGACGATCGAGCCGGGGATCTACCTGCCCGGGATCGGGGGCGTGCGCCTGGAGGATGATTACGTCATCACGGAGCGCGGGGCGAAGAATCTGTCGTCGCTGGCGAAGGATCTGGCCTGGGCGACGCGCCGGTAAGGCTTGGGGCGGGTACGCTGGCGCCTCTCAAACGAGACTACTCATGATCGATACACGCAAACTGAAAGAGTTGGTCCGCCTCATGGTGGAGAACGAGCTGAGCGAGCTCGACCTCCGCGACAAGGACGAGACCGTCACCATCAAACGCGGCGGCGCAGAAGCGCCCGTCGTCCATGTCGCGCCCGCTCCGGCGTCGAACGGCACGGCGGCGCCAGCGGCTGCTGCTGCGCCGAGCGCGCCGGCGCCAGTCGATGACGGCCTCGTCGCCATCGAGTCGCCCATGGTCGGGACGTTCTACTCGAAGCCGAACCCGGACGCGGAGGCGTATGTCGCGCCGGGCGCATCGATCTCGCCCGGGTCGGTGGTGTGCGTGGTCGAGGCGATGAAGGTCTTCAACGAGATCAAGGCCGAGAACGCGGGGACGGTCGAGCGGATCCTGGTCAAGGATGGTGACTCGGTCGAGTTCGGACAGAAGCTCTTTCTCGTGCGTCCGGTGTGATGTGGGGGCAATGGTCCCGTCGCCGAACGCTCTTGTCTCTTCGCGCTGTCTTTTCAATTGTCTACTGCCCATTGCCCAATACCTGATTTCTCATGTTCAAACGAGTTCTGATCGCCAACCGGGGTGAGATCGCCCTCCGCATTCTTCGGGCCTGCCACGAGCTGGGCATGGAGGCGGTGTGCGTGTATTCGCGGGCCGACGCGGACGCGCCGTATCTGAGGCTGGCGGACCGCGCGATCTGCGTCGGCGATGCGCCGGCCAAGGACAGCTACCTGAACATCTCGCGGATCATCTCGGCTGCGGAGATCGCGGACGTTGACGCGATCCACCCGGGGTACGGGTTCTTGTCCGAGCGGGCTGATTTTTCCGAGGTGTGCCGGGACTGCAAGATCGAGTTCATCGGCCCGAGCCCAGAGGCGATGGGCAAGCTGGGCGACAAGGTCGAGGCCAAGCGCTACGCCAAGGCGGCCAAAGTCCCGGTGTTCCCGGGCTCGGAGGGCGCGATCGAGGAGGAGCAGGAGGCCGTCGAGGTCGCCGCCGAGATCGGGTACCCGGTGATTATCAAGGCGGTCGCGGGCGGGGGCGGGCGCGGGATGCGAGTGTGCCGCAACGAGGCGACGCTGCGGACGAACATCGCCAAGGCCCAGCAGGAGGCGTTGGCGGCGTTCGGAAACGGGGCCGTCTTCGTCGAGAAGTTTCTGGAGGACGCGCGCCATGTTGAGGTCCAGGTTCTGGGCGACAAGCACGGGCACGCGATCCACCTGTGGGAGCGTGACTGCTCGATGCAGCGCCGCCATCAGAAGATCGTCGAGGAGGCGCCCGGGCCGCTGATCGAGCGGAAGAAGATCCAGAGCGTGTGCGAGTCAGCGGCCAAGCTGGTCAGGAGCGCCGAGTACGCGGGCGCCGCGACGGTCGAGTTCCTGATGGACGCGGACCAGAACTTCTACATGCTCGAGGTGAACACGCGGGTGCAGGTTGAGCACCCGATCACAGAGCTGATCACGGGCGTGGACATCGTCAAGCAGTCGATCCTGATCGCGGCGGGCGAGGCGCTGGCGTTCAAGCAGAGGGACATCAAGGTGCGGGGGCACGCGATCGAGTGCCGCATCAACGCGGAGAACCCGGAGCAGAACTTCATGCCCAGCGCGGGCAAGATCGAGACGTGGGAACTGCCCGGGGGACCGGGTGTGCGGATCGATTCGCACGTCGTACCGGGGTACTACGTGCCGCCGAACTACGACTCGATGATCGGCAAGCTGATCGTGCACGCCGAAACGCGTGAAGAGGCGATCACGCGGGCATCGCGGGCGCTGAGCGAGTTCAACGTGGGGCCGATCAAGACGACGATCCCGCTGCTGCGCCGCCTGATGCGCAACGCCGCGTTTGCGCGCGGGGGTGTGGATATTCACTTCCTGGAGCGGTTGCTCAAGGCGTGAGGCCCCCCCTGAGGGGAGGGCTTCCAGCCCTCCCGATCACAATGAGCGAGGGCTGGAAGCCCTCGCCTCCGAAGACTCTAAAAAGAACAAGCCCCCGCGTATCCGCAGGGGCTTGTTCGCCTGTCTTGGCAAGAGAGAGAAAGAGAGAGAGAATCGTGATCCGCCGCGTGTTTCAGCGGCGTCCGCGTGTCGCTGTCCTACCCAACCGGCGGACCGTTCCGCCTGCGACACCCACAAGGTGCATCACGCCTGTGCGGATGCCACCGATTGTGACGGAGAAAGTGGACAAGCCGCGATTGCAGGCCCTGAGGGCCTTTTTTGGCCCGAGAATGTTTCCCCTCTAGGCCCGGCGCCTCTCCCACCGCCGCTCATCTGGTCCGCCCGAGCCCCAGATCCCAAGGCTCCAGATCCGTGTGTTCTCGGGCGGATCGGGGGCGATGGGCTCCTACGATCCATGCCCAGGCCCGGCGGCGGACGGACCCCTGCCCGGGCCTGACCAGAGGAGATCCGCATGACCAGCAGCGCCACCGCCCAGACCCTCGCGATCGACGGCGGCACGCCCGTGTTCGAGAACATGGTCCCGTTCATGTCCCTGGGCCTGACCCAGGCGGACATCGCCGCGGCCAACGAGGTGCTCGAGTCGGGCATGCTGCGCGCCGCGAGCAAGTGCGCCGCGCTCGAAGAGCGCTTCGCCAAAGCCACCGACGCCAAGCACGGGATGACCTGCGCCAACGGGACGTGCGCCCTGCAACTCGCGTACGGCGCGACGATCAAGGCGGGCGACGATGTGCTCGTCCCCGCGTGGACGTACATCGCGACGGCGAGCATGATCGTCGCGGCTGGCGCCAACCCGATCTTCTGCGACGTTCACGAGGACACCTACCAGATTGACATCGCCGACGCCGAGAAGCGCATCACGCCCAAGACCACCGCGATCAGCGTGACGCACCTGTATGGCGCCCCCGTGGACATCGACGCGGTCGAGGCCCTGGCCAGGAAGCACAACCTCAAGGTCATCTACGACGCGGCCCAGGCCCACCTGGCGACGTACAAGGGCAAAGGACTCGGCGCCTTCGGCGATGTTGTCACATACTCGTTCTACGCCACCAAAAACCTCGGCACCGGCGAGGGCGGCATGGTGACGACCAACGACGACGCCATCGCCCGCACGATCGGTCTTCTCCGCTCGCACGGCGAGAGCGGCAAGTACCTCCACGAGTCCATCGGCTTCAACTACCGCATGAACGACATCACGGGCGCCATCGGCCTCTCCAAGCTCGACCGTCTGCTGGACCAGACCAACCGGCGTCGCGCCGTGGCCACACGCTTCCACGCGATCATCGACGCCATCGATGGCGTCGATCGCCCGAGGATCGACGACGGGCTGGATCCGGCGTGGCATCTTTATACGTGCCGCTTCGATCCCGAGGTTCTGTCCGGGACGCGCGACGAGTTCTGCGCGGCGCTCAAGGCGGAGGGCGTGCCCACGGCGGTCCACTACCCCAAGCCCCTGACCACCCAGCCAGCGTTCAAGGACATCGTGACCGATCACCCGCCCGTGAGCACGATGCTCTGCGAGCGTGTGTTCTGCATCCCGATCCACCACGACCTGAGCGACGAGCAGGCGGACAAGATCGGCGAGGCGATCAAGAAGGTCGCAGCAGCTCGCATGAAGTAGACTCGCTGCATGGGCAAACTTGAGTTCAAGCCGAAAGCGAACATTCGTACTCTTGTCACGAAGTTCGGTGGCGCTCCGGTGTGGCTCAGCGATCCGCAGTGGCCACTCTCGCGTTCGACCGGCCAGCCGATGCGGTTCATCTGTCAGATTGCGCTGCCGAAAGACATGCAGTTTGGCGGCCAACAGATGGCCTACGTCTTCATGACAGACCCCGAGCCGGGCGAAGAGTACGTCGAGAGCACATGGGAACCAGAGGGCGGCGAGAACGCCGTGGTCTTGCAGCCCGCGCCTTTTGAGCCAATCGTTGACACGACCGATCTCACATTCGGCCCCACGCTACAGGGTCTCGTGACCAACAAGCCCCCACTTATCGACCGAATAATCGGGATGAAGCGAGGCCCAAGTTGGCAGGACGTCGAGTTCGCAGTGACCGATACCGATGCTCCGAACGATCCCGATGCTCTGGGGTCGAGGCTCTTCGGCGAGCCGGATTGGCTACAGATTGACGGAACGCCCACTGGTGGAAAGTGGCAAATGCTCATTCAGATTGATTCGGCGCAGAGCGAGTTCCGGATCAACTTCGGTGATGCGGGTATGGGCTATGCGTTCATCCATACGGACGGGCGTGCCGCACGCTTTCTCTGGCAGTGTTGCTGACCGTCCTCTCTCGGCTCGCGAACTGAGGTCCTTAGGTCAGCCCGGCAGCGCCTCGCCCATAAGCAACGCCATGTCGCCCTTGTCGCCGCGGACGGTCGCGTAGCCCGAAAGGGCCGCAGGGATAAGAGCCGTTTGCCCGCGCGCGAGTTCGACCGTCTCGAAGCGGCCATCAGGATCTTCGATGAGCACGCGTCCATCGCCGCTGATGCACATGGCGACGACGGGGGCGTCGTTGATGCCGACGGGCTCTTTGGAGCCGGTGAGGCGGGCCTCGATAAGGCGGTAGAACTCGGTCTCGGCGACGACGCCCCGGTCGGTCTCGGGCGAGAGCGTTCCCGGGCGGATGGGCGGGCCGAAATCGGCACACTCGAGCGCCTGGGCGATGTGCAGCTCGCGCTCGGGTCGGTCGTACTCGCGGGTCCAGTCATACAAACGAAACGTCGTGTCGCTTGGGGTCTGGATCTCGGCGACAAGCACGCCGGCGCCGAGGGCGTGGACCGTGCCGCTGGGCAGGGTGTGGCACTCGCCCACGACCGCCGGGACAGCGCGCAGGACCTCGGGCACGGTTCCCGCCCCGATCGCCTCGCGCAGACGCTCGGGCGTGACGCCCTCGCGCAGGCCCTTGAAGATCACGCTGCCTTCCTCGGCCTCGATGACGTGCCAGCTCTCGGTCTTGAGAAACGCGTCGGCGTGGGCCGAGGCGTACTCCGGGCTCGGGTGGACCTGAACAGACAAATGCTCGCGGGCGTCGAGATACTTGACCAGCAATGGGAACGAGGGCATCCCCTGCTCTTGCTTGATGCGCTCGCTGGCGAGCAGGCGCTCGCCGAGAAGCAGCGTGCCCCAGTGCTCGATGACCTCGTGGATGGTTTTGCCCGACATCGCGCCGGCGCGAACGACCGAGCGGGCTGCGCCCCCCCCGCCGCCCGAGGCGCTGGTCTGGTCCAGGTCCGTGATTTCCCAGCTCTCGCCGATCGAGGCGATGGGGGGCATGGCCTTGGCGTAGCGCTCGAGGCGCCGCCCGCCCCAGACCTTGGGCATGAGGATCGGCTCGAACGTCAGCGGGTAGGGCTCGGACTCGGGCATGGGAATCTCGTCTCCGTCAGGCGCCGGCGCCCGGGCCGAGCTCGGCGCGGAGCGTGTCGGGGGGTGTATCGGGCGATTCGCTCTCGTCGCGGACCTTGGCCGCCCGTCGCACGAGCGTACCCAACGCCGAGGCGTCGGACATCGGGTCAAGCGAGATCATGCCCCCAGCGGCGCGGGGCGGGTGAAACAGAGCATGGCTCAGCAGCCCGAGGCGCTCCGCCTCGTCGGGGCGCAGCGCCGCGGGCTCGCGGTCGAGCAGCGACCGGGCTCGCGCGGCGCAGGCGCTGAGCAGCTCGTCCGCCTGCGAGCGGGTCAGATCGCCCCGGACGTCGGCGAAGGTGTCGATATGGCGGGCGGTGCAGATGAAGAGGCGCGCCCAGGCGCGCCTGGTCGAGGGGAACGCGCCGAGCACGGCGAAACGATCGAGCGAGGTTGTCCACGAGGTCGCGGGGCCTGCGCCCTTGCGGATGCGCCGGGCGCGCTCGTTGAGGGCGGAGGCCAACTCGTAGTCCTGCTCGATCGCGGCGCGTTCCATGCGCCGCTCGACAGCCGAGAGGCTCAGGCTCACGGGCGTGCTGATAAACCGGGCAGCGTCGCGGACGCGTTCGCGATACACGTCCATCGACGCCGAGCCATCACACGGCGCGTCGCAGCGCCCCATTTCTTTGTACGCGCAGGCGCGTCCGTGGGGCGCCGCCTCGAGCTCTTTCGGGGTGCGGCACAGGTCAAACAGATCGTCCAGGTGCTCGCCGAGCCTGCTGGCGCTGTCGTGCTCGCGGATCGGCCCGAACAGGGCGCCCGGGGAGAGCTGTTGTCCGCGGGCGCAGGCGCCGACGAGATCGACCCGTCGCCAGACCGGGGGGCTGGCCTCCGGGTCGAGGTGCAGGCACCAGGCCTTGCGCGTGTCCAGAGTCGCTCGGTAGGCCTCGGGGAGGCGCGTGCGGGCCTCTTCAAGGTAGAGCGCGTCGCCCTCGAACGAGGCGCCGACGACGCGGGCGCGCAGGCGGGCTGTCACCGGGCTCAGATCCTCACGTTTGGCGGGCGTCACCCCGTCGGGCTCGCCCAGGCGCGTCAGCGCAAACCGGCGCAGGTTCCCCGTCGCGGCGAGGAGCACGGTCGAGGTGTCGCCTTTCTCAAAGGCGATCACGCCCGGGCGCGCCGGGAGCGTGCGCGCGCTGTCGCACAGCGACGATTCGGGACCGGGTTCGATGAGGATGTGGAGCAAGGCGGGCACGCCGGGGTGTGGAGCGAGTCAGTCGCCGGCGTCGAGGGGTCCGATGTTCAGGCCCTCGATGCGGGCCTCGAAACAGAGCTGTCCATTGACGATGCCCTGGATGTCAGAGGTGAACTTGCGCGACTGCTTTTTGACCTCTCGGGAGAGGATGTAGAGATCATCGCCCGGCTCGACGGCGCGCCGGAAGACGGCCTTGTCTATGCGCAGGAACGCGGCGAGGCGCTTTTCCTTCTGGCGGAGGCTGAACAGCAGCGCCCCGAGCTGCGCCCCGCACTCGACCATGAGCACGCCCGGGAACATGGCGCGCCCCGGGAAGTGGCCCGAGACCCAGAACTCGTCGTCGCGGACGTGCTTGATGGCGACGCCGTAGGTGTTGTCCTGGCTTTTCCAGATCACGGCGTCGATCAGGGCCATATTCCCGCGGTGCGGGGTCCACTGCGCGATGCCGTCCCGATCGAGATAGCGGTGCGACAGGTCGATCACATCCAGGTCGATGATGAACTTGTCGCTCGGACCGATCGCAGCGATCCCCTGGACGATGCAGGTGCGTGCGTCGTCGGCGCGTTGCGTTGCGCTCTGGTGGCTCGGAGCCATGCTCATGGTCGTCGGGCCTCGTCAGACATGTGGGAGAAACGAGGGCGTGGGCGCCTCGGCGTGGAACGGGGTCAGTGGTCGGTGGGCGCTCGGGTCAGTCCTCGCGCGTGCCGAGCATCTCCTTGCGGATTTCCTGGGCGATGTTCTTGACGTCCTGCATGATTTTACGGACACGGGTGCCAGCGGCGCGGTTGCCGCCCTTGGCCTTGTTGTAGTCCTCACGGGCGGATTCGATGAGCTGCTGCAGTTGTTCGAGCTGGTCCAATGGTCACCTCGCAAGCGTGTGTTCAGGCGGCCCCAAACCGGGTGGGCATCGCCTCGTGGGGCTACTTGGGTCGGGCGGGTCACTTTGCCGCCGCTGTTCGGGGTCATTCTACCGCGTGACAACGGGCAAGAGGCGTTCGAGCAGGTCCAGAGCGGCGACCAAATGGGCGGGATGTCCCTCTGTGGAGAGGAAAGCGGGCGCCGTGGCCGCCATGAGGACCCTCCGAACATTTGCCAAATCTGAGGCATTTTCGGTGTTCTCGAGCCCGAGCTCCTTTCGGAACTGCCCCAGCGTGCGCACAAGGCGTACGCCGTGGAGCTGCTCGCGCCTGGCCCAGAACAAACGCTCGAGGTAGATCGCGTCCTCGACCCAGCACCCGGGATGGACCAGGGCGAGGTCGATCAGGACGCAGCACCCGTTTTTTTCGTCGGAAAGGCGGCGTCGCATCGCGTTGTGCCCGTGCAGATCGCCGTGACACCAGGTGTCGATCGGGCGAGCCCGCCAGAGGGCCATCAGCGAATCCAGGCGGCGATCCACCTCCTTGAGCAGCACGTTCCAGCGCTGGGCGTTGTCGATCCGATCGCCCCGGCACGCCTCGCGGGCCTGCTCGATCTCGGCTCCCCAGTCCTCCTTGGGCGGTTTGGGAGCCTGACGAATATCTCTCACCTGGGCGGCCCGGGCCTGAAAGTCCGCTGCGGACCGCAGCAGCTCGAGCAGGGCGGGCTTGGTCAGATCGCTCGCCAGGGGCGGGCTTGCGAGGCGTTCCATGACGATCCAGGCCAGGTCGTACTCGCCGAGTTGTTCGCCGCCCGCGAGTACCCGCGGCGTGGGCAGCGCCAGCGCCCGCTCGGAATCGAACTCGTCGTTCTCGACCCCGCCGAGGCGGACGGTCCAGAACCACTCGTCGAACTTGATGGGGAGTTTGACGACCACGTCGGTGGTGCGCCCGTCGGGGTGGGTCCAAGTCGAGAAACCGGTGGCGGCGCCGCCGTGCTGCCACGTGGCGCGGAACCAGTTGATCTCGCCCAGACGCCCGTCGCACACGTCTCGCACGCTCGGGCCGAGCGAGACGCCGAGATTCTGGGCGTCGGCATCGTCCGAGATGGCGCTCCCGTTGCTGGACGTCGTCATCGGCCCTCCAGCGCGCACTTTACCGCGCCCAGGGGTGGTGCGCCAAGGGCTCAGGGAGCCTCAGAACCGCCCGCGCCCCGCCCGGGCGCTCCGATCGCCTCGACGAGCGAGCTGATCTGGGCGGGGGTGAGCGACTCGACCCGGGCCGTAGGCTCGACGCCCTCGGGCCAGTCAATTTCCCCGCCGGCGAGACGGCGCACCACCGAGCCGAGCTGCTTGCGCCGTGAGGCGAAGAGGGTCTGGCAGGTGTCGGCCAGGCGTATCCACCGCTCAACCCCGCCCGGGGCATCGCGGCGCTCGATGGCGACCATCGCGCTGGTGACCTCGGGCCTGGGCCAGAAGCACTCGGGCGGGAGGGTGGCGATCGTGCGCACGCGGGCGAGGTGCTGGGCGACGACGCTGATTGAGCCGTAGGCCTTGGTCCCGGGCGAGGCGCCGAGGCGCTCGCCCACCTCGCGCTGGATGGTGATGTACAGCCCACTGCACTCGGGCGAGCGTGTCAGCAGCGCAAGCACCAGCGGCGTCGCGGCGGCGTAGGGCAGGTTCGCGACCAGCCTGAACGGGCGCCCAGCGAGCGCCCCGAGCACCTCGCGCGACAGCTCGCGCTTCGACGCCAATGCATCACCCTCGATGAGTGTGAAGCGGTCCGCGTGCTCGCTCGCGATCGTCTCGCGGAGCAGCCCGCACAGCGCGCTGTCCATCTCGCACGCGATCACCTCACACCCGCGCGCCAGCAGCTCGCCCGTGAGCGCCCCCGTCCCCGGCCCGATCTCCAGCACCAGATCGCCCGCGCCCACTGCCGAAACATCCACCAGACGCGCGATCAGGTTGTGATCGATCAAGAAGTTCTGCCCCAGCGATTTCTTGGGCGAGAGCCCACGCTGTTCGAGCATCAGCTTGATTTGGGTGAGGGTTTGCATGGGGAGGTGAGTGGTGAGTGGTGAGATGGGGAGGTGGAGATTCAATGCCATTGCCAGAGCCCAAGGCTCAAAGCCGGTTGGAAACCGGCTCTACCAAGGCGCGGAGGGCTGGAAGCCCTCGCCTCCGAGATCCATCTGACCACTCACCTCCTCACCACTCCCCGTCCAGAATCTTCTCGATCGCCAGGGCGGCGCCGTCGTTCGCGTTGGTCTCTGTGTGCCGGTCGGCCAGCTCGCGCACGCCCTCGACGGCGTTGCCCATGGCGATGCCGACACCGGCGGCGCGGATCATGGAGATGTCGTTGATCTGATCGCCGATCGCGGCGACGCGGGCGGGGTCGATGCCGCGCTCTTGGGCGAGGCGTTCGACGGCGCCCCACTTGCTGGCGCGCCCGTCGAAAACCTCGATGATGTTCACGCGCCTCGGCTCGGCGCCGTCCCCGCGCGAGGCGACGACCGCGGGGAAGTTGTGCAGCGTGGCCGATGCGGGCAAGTCGCGCTCGAGCGCCTCGGCGATCGGCCCCGAGGCGCGTTCGTCGGTGCAGGCGCCGACGCGGACGGTCTGCTCCGGGTGCTCGTCGTCGTCGAGCGTGTTCGCATACCGGGCGCTGACGCCGACCTCCTCGAACCACCAGGTTGTGACGGGGTCGATGGGGTGCTTGCCGGCGCCGTGGAGCACGAGATAGTCGTACCCGGCGGCGCTCGGGTCTTTGAGAACCATCGCGGCGCGCTCGTGCTCGTGCAGGGTTTCTACGACGAGCGAGACCAGATCATGGCTCATGGGCACGCGGTGGAGCGTCCGCCCGGTCCGTCCGCAGGCGGTGATCGAGCCGCCCGCAACAACCGCGGCGTCGGTCTGCCCGATCCACCCGAGCACATGCCTGCACTCGACGTACCCGCGCCCGGTGCAGACGACGACCTCGATCCCCGCGCGGCGCGCCCGGGCGATGGTGTCGATGCTGAAGGGTGAGACCGAGCCGTCGGGGCGGAGGAGGGTGCCGTCAAGATCGAGCGCGATCAGATCGCACGAGAGGGATGTCTTGGGGGCGGCGAAGGGCATGGGGCGAGCATAGGTTCTGATCGAGAGATTCCGGGGATCGGGTCCGCCGTGCCACTGACCCGTCTTCGGGTCAGTGTCGATCCAAGGGTGGCGTGCAGACGGCGCCAGCCTTTTTTATGCGAGCGGCGCATGATCGTGGAGAAGCCGCGGCGGCGTCTCCACGGCACCCGCCAAGCCGCGCCCGCGCGTGTCAGGACGGGTCTTGCGGGTTGCAGACGCGCTCGGCGCCCGGACCCAGCGTGATCACGTTCTTGCCCTGACGTTTGGATTCGATCGCCAGCTCGGACGCGCGATGGCGGAGCGATTCGGCGTCCACACCATCCCACGGGTAGGTCGCCAGCCCGCCCGAGACCGTCAGCGTGCCCAGGGCTTGTCCGCCGAGCTTGGGGAAGCGGTGTTCGCAGATCTGGCGCTGGAAGCGCATCGCGATGTCGTAGATCGACTCGGGCGGGTGCGAATCCGCCCGGCGCGGGCCTTGGGGCTCGAAGAAGATGACGGCGAACTCGTCGCCGCCGATGCGGCAGACGCGGTCGGATGGGCGGACGACGCTGCGCATCATCCGGGCGGTCTCGACGAGGATCTCGTCGCCCGCGTCGTAGCCGAAGCGGTCGTTGTAGCTCTTGAAATCGTCGATGTCGAAGTAGAGGACGGTCAGGGTCTGGCGCGCTCTGCGGGCCTGCTCGATCGCGGCGCCCGCGTAGCGCTCGAAGTAGCGCCGGTTCCAGGCGCCGGTCAGCGAGTCGGTGAACGCGCCCAGACGCAGCGCACGCTGCTGCTCGCTCAGGCGGATCCACGCGCCGAGCCATCGGGCGTGCCCGTTGAGAGCTTCGAGCTCTTCGGCGCTCGGCGCGGGGCCTTCGAGCACGAGCAGGCCGACGAGCGTTGAACCGAGGCGGACCTCGGCGGCCCCGGCCCGGGGGTCGCCCGCCGGGGCGTTCTCGGGCGCCGGCACATAGCGCACGTCCGCACGCCCCAGGCGAGACCGGATCAGGTCCAGACACGTCTCGAGCGGGTCGCGCCCGCGTGTGAGCATCTCGACCGCGGCGAGGTCGGTCGCGTACTCAATGCCCGGGGGCGCGATCGCGCCCGGCTCGGCGGGCTCGGCGGGTTGGTCGGTTGGCTCGGCGTCCGCGTGAGGCTCGGACTCGGGCTCGTCGAGAGGCGCCTCAAAGATCATCCGCAGATCATCGCCCCCGGCGCCAGCCAGCACACCCGCGTCGTACGGGGCGCACGCGCCATCGCCCACGCGGACGATGCGCACGCTCGGGTCCACGATGCGCAGGCCCTGGAGGAACCCGGGCAGCTCATCGGGCGCGGGCTCGGCGTCGGACGCGACAACCACGATGGTGCGCGCCGGCGACTGGGTGTCGATCGGGTCGGAGAGCTCGCCGATGGCGTCCAGCGGCGTGCGCGCGCGGATGACCTCGACGCGCCGGTCGCGTCGGAGCGTCTGGTCGAGGCCGGTGCGCCCGACGAGGATGACGCGCAGATCCCCCGGCGCGGGCGAGTGGTCTGAATCGCCAGCGGGGCCTGTCATGTCGTTGCGTGCCGAGACGCCGCTCATCGAATCTCCGTGTGTCAAAGCGAATCAGAAACGGGCGTTGTTCAGCCCCGCCCGTCGTCGGGAAGCTCGGGGGCCATGAGCATTTCGAGTTCGTCGTCGGTGAGGATGGAGCGGGCCGAGCGCGGGACGCCCGCAGAAGTTCCAACGCCGGTCGGGGTGTCCGGGTTCGCGCCGCTGATGGGCGCGAGGTCGTCGCCCGGTCCGACGAGCCCCATGTCGGGTTCCCGGGCGGGTCCGTCGCTCTCGACCAGGCGCAGTCGCGGGGCGGGCTTGGGGCGTTCGGGTTTGGGGGCGGCGGGCAGTTGGGCGGAGCCGGTTTTCTCGTGGCGCGGCGCAACGTTCGTGCGGGGGCGGACGGGCGGGGCGGCCCGGAGGCGGGGCTTGCCCGACTCGTCGTAGACCCAGCAGGTGGCGCTGGGCGTGTACCGCTCGCTGGCGATCCGCAGCGCGTCGCCCTCGGGCAGACGCTCGGGCTGGACGAGCAAGAGCGCGACCGGGACGCCCGGGCTGGCGGCACTCAGTTCGCACAGGCGGGCAAAGGCGACGAACGGGCTCTCGCAGCGCAGCGGCTCGATCGAGTGGCGGCGCAGCGCTTCGAGCAGGGCCGCGGGCGGCGCGGCGCCTCGCTCGGCGAGCATGACACAGCGTGTCGGAATCCGTTCCTGGCGTTTCGCCTCCATACCTTTGATTCTACACCCTTGCACGCGCCTCGCACGCACGAACACCGGGCGAAGGGCTGGAATGTCCCTGGGCGAGCGGGTGGGTCCGGTTGTGCGGGCGCCCGGTCCGGTAAGGCGTGCCGGGGTCAGGTCTTGGCACGATCGAGGATGAGGCGCGCGATGCGCTGGGCGCCGTCGGCGGGGCCGAGCGACACCAGGGCAGTGCGCATCCGCTCGCGGCTCGCCTCTGAGGTGAGCAGATCCGCGAGCGTCTCGAGCCCCTCGTCCAGAGTCCGCGCCGGATCCATTAGATCGTCGATCAGCTCCGCCCCCCCCGCCTCGACCAGAGGAAACGCATTCTTGCGCTGGTGCTGGTCTTTATGGTGCGGGTAGGGCACGAAGACGCAGGGCGTGGCGCTGGCCCAGGCCTCGCCCACGCTTCCGGCGCCGGCGCGGGCGAGCGCCAGGTCCGCCGCGCCCCAGGCGCTGGCCATGTCGTCGAGATATTCGCTGACGCGGGCGCGGATGCCCGCTCGCTCATAGATTCCTGCAATATCCGGGTTGGCGTCCTCGCCCGTCTGGTGGATCACCTGCCAACCGCCCAGCGGGGCGCTCTCGTGCTGGGCGAGGGCGAGGAGCAGGGTGTTGAGTGAGCGGGCGCCCTGGCTGCCGCCGGTGACGAGCAGGGTTGGGGTGTTCGCGTCGAGCCCGAGGCGCTCGCGGCAGGCTGCGGGCGGATCACTCGGGATCGCGGCGCGGCGGACGATGGGGGGCACGCGCTGCCAGTCGCGTCCGGCAACGGGGGCCGCGGTGACGATCGTGTGCGCCCGCTTGGCGATCCAGCGGTTGGCCAGGCCCGGGACGGCGTCGAGGTTGGTCATCAGCACATCGAGGCGCTCGGCGGAGGCGCCCCTGACGCACGGCGCCGCGACGAACCCCCCCATCGCCACCGGAACCACCCGGCGCCCCTCGGCGCCCAGCTCCCGGAACACATCCCGCGCCGTGCGCACACTCGGACCCCACGAACGCATAAAACGCACCATCGCGCCCGGCGACCTGCCCGGCGGGCGCGCGGGGACCGGGACGAACTCGGCCCGCTCCGCTTCGAGGATCTGCGCGTCAATATCCCGCTCGGAACACAGGTGCACGAACCGAGCGTCCGGAGCCTCGTCACGCACGCGCTCGGCGATCGCCAGGGCCGGGTACAGATGCCCGCCCGAACCCCCGCCCATGAAGACCACGCCCAGCGGAACCATACTCGATTATGTCCGCTTCAGCGTCAGACGAACGCGGGGCTTGACGACGATTTGTGGAACTGGCTCGGGTTCGAGCGGGATTGGCTCGTGAGCCTCATCGACCACGACCGGCTGGGGCATTCGCGCGCGGACGGTGATCTCTGGCTCTGGCTGTGTTTCGTCTTCTTCGACCGCGGTCCGGTCGATGGCGACGAGCAGGCCCAGCATGCCCGCGGTGAGGATCCAGCCGGTGCCACCCGAGCTGAGCATGGGGAGGGCGATGCCCTTGGTGGGTCCGAGGCCGGTGACAACGACCATGTTGATGGCGCCCTGGATGCCGATGGTGGCGATGACGCCGAGGGCGACAAGCTTGAGCGAGAGCAGGTCGGCGCGCCGGACGATGCTCAGGGCGCTCCAGATCATGATGGCGTAGAGCGAGATGACAAGCAGTGCCCCGGCTGCGCCGAGCTCTTCGCAGATGATGGCGAAGAGGAAGTCGGTGGTGTCTTCGGGGAGGTAGCCGAACTTCTGGAGGCCGTGCCCGAGGCCTCGCCCGAAGAGGCCGCCGCCGGCGACGGTGGACATGGACTGGATCATGTGATAGCCGCTGCCCTGTGGGTCGGCGTAGGGGTCGATGAAGGTGATGATGCGCTGGACGCGGTACGGGCTCTGCCAGATCGCCAGGGCAACGCCCGCGAGCGCGGGGGGGATGAACATGGCGAAGTGCGCCAGGCGCGCGCCTGAGGCGAGGAGCACGACGCCCCCGCTGAGGGCGATGAGCGCGCCCGTGCCCAGGTCTTCGAGCACGACCATGCCCGCGACGGCGCCGAGGGCGATGATCGCGGGCGCCAGGCCCAGGAAGAAGCGGTCCATGCCGACGGTCCGGGCGCGCCGGGCGGCGTACCACGCGAGCACGGGCACGATGGACCACTTGGCGATCTCGGAGGGCTGGAGGGATTCAAGCCCGGGGATGGGCAGGCTGATCCAGCGGGCCGAGCCGTTGACCACGCGGCTGATGCCGGGGATGTAGACGAGCGCCAGCACGCCCAGGATCACGAGCGTGCCCAGCGCGAGCCAGCCGATCTCGCTGAAGCGTCCCGCCCGGGGCGCCCTCTCAAGTCGGGCGGCAAGGCGGCGGATGGGCAGGACCGAGGCCAGGCCCATCGCGGCGAGCGAGATCAGCATGAACACGCTCGAACGCGAGAGCAGGATGGACTCGAACGTGACGCCCGAGCGGGTCATGACGCTCTGGGCCGAGTCGGCGTGGAGCGAGCTGGCCTCGACCTCGATCGGGTCCACCGCCATCGAGGCGGAGTTGACCATCACCACGCCCAGCATCAGCAGAGCGAGCGCGCACAGCATGACCGATTGCCCGGGACGGAGCATGGGGGTTGAATCGGTCGGGAAGGCGTTGAGACTGGAAAGAGGAGGAGGGCGTGCAGATCGCTCGGACCCCACACCCACGCCCACGACGAGTCTTCGAGTCGTGGGGTTGTCCGGATACCCTCGTCCACGATGGCTCCCGACTGGAAACATGTCGTCTGGTCCACGTACGGGTCCTGGCTCCCGGGCGATCCGAGGGGCTTTCGGGATCACGACCACCGGGTTCACTCGTCGGGCGACTACCGGAACCCACCACCACGAGGCGAGCACTCTGGCTTGAGACGGTACGCGAGAGAGCGGATGGCACGCCCACCCGTTGCACTCGGGATCCGTGACCGAGATACCGTGCTGCGCGCCTCGATGAGTAAGGCGGTCGCCATCGAACTCCATGTGCTGGCGTTGTGTGTCTGCGCGACACACGCCCACCTGCTCGCGGACTTCGCTGGCCTGGAGCCTCGACGCGAGGTCGGGCGGGTCAAACGCGCTGCGTCGATTGCGATGCGAGACCGCCATCCCGGAGGGCTCTGGTCCAGGCGATGTCATGTGGTCACGATCAGATCACAAGAACATCAGTCGAAGACATTCGCGTATGTCGTTGCGCACACCCGATCTGAGAACGCGGCGGTGTGGACATACAAAGACCCAGCTCCGGAGCGGGGTGGGTAGTTGGCATGACCCCACGACTCGAAGACTCGTCGTGGGCGTGCATATTGCTCACGCTCAGGCGATCGGCAGGCTCACGCGCCGTTCGAGCTCGCTCGTCGGGCGGGCGATCAGGTCGTACTCGTCGGAGCCCACGACAACGCACCGGACCAGCTCGCCCGGGCTCAGCGGCTCGGCGGACTGGACGAAGGTGCTCGCGTCGATCTGGGGCGCCTGGAAGTAGGTGCGCCCCTGGTAGACGCCCGGGTCGGCGGCGGACCCCCTCCGGCTCGCTTCGCTCGCCACCTCCCCCGCCTGGGCGGGGGAGGAGATGGCGCGGTCGATCAGGACATCGAACTGCACGCCAGAGTCTGTTGGCTTCTCGGGGTTGAACTGCTCGGCGAGGAACTCGGCCTGCTCGAAGGCGATGCGCTGCTGCAGGGCCATGATCTCGTCGTGACGGCGGCGCTTGGTCTCGGGATCGACCGCGAGCGCGGGGTCGGTCTCCATCCGACCCGCGACGGTGCCCTCTTCCATCGAATACTGGAAGCACCCGACGGCGTCGAAGCCGATCTCCTCGATGAACTCGAGGAGCTGCTCGTGGTCGCCCTCGGTCTCGCCCGGGAAGCCGGTGACGAAGGTGGTGCGGATGGCCATGCCGGGGATGCGCTCGCGGAGCTTGAGCATGAGCCCGCGCTGCTGGGCGGCATCGACGTTGCGGCGCATCGCGGTCAGGACGCTGTCGGAGGCGTGCTGGAGGGGGATATCGATGTACGGCAGCAGGTTGCCCGTGTCGGCAAGCTCGGCGAAGGCGTCGATGATCTCATCGGAGAAGTTGGACGGGTAGGCGTACATGAGGCGGAGCCAGGCGCGACCGATCTCCTCGCCGGCGGCGTCGGAGAGGGCTTTGAGGAGTTTGGGGAGGCCGGCGGAGAAGAGGTCTCCCGTGGCACGGGCGTCTCGCCCGTGAGAAGAAGAAGAAGAAGAAGAAGAAGAAGTACACGGGCGGGACGCCCGTGCCACGAGTGGGGGGAGGGGAGAGGGAGAGGGAGAAGAGGAGCCGAGGCCGATGCCGATGTCGTCGCCGAAGCTGGTGGTGTCTTGCCCGATGAGCAGGAGTTCGTAGGCGCCGTCGCGGAAGAGTTCGCGGGCCTCGGAGACGATGGCGTCGATGGGTTTGGAGCGCATCTTGCCGCGGATGGAGGGGATGGTGCAGAAGGCGCAGTTCTGGTTGCACCCCTCGGAGATGCGGAGGTAGGCGTAGTGGCGCGGGGTGAGGCGGAGGCGGGCGCTGTCGGACTCGAAGTAGCCGATGCCCTTGCCGTCCTTCCCGTTCACAGAAAGTCCGACGGTTTGCAAACCATCGGCTTTGGCTTTGACGAGGGCGTTGGCGCTGATCCAGTACTTGGGTCCGGTCTCGGTCGCTTGTTCGAGTGACTGGCGCTCTGACTTGGCGCCTCGGACGGCTTCGATGATGTGGTCGCGGTCGAAGACGCCGAGCATGGCGTCGATCCCGGGCGCCCAGTCGAGCATCTTGGCGCGGTGGCGCTGCACGAGACACCCGGCGACCACGACGCGCTTGATCTCGCCGCGGGCCTTGGCCTCGACGGCTTCGCGGATAACACCCAGCGACTCTTGCTTGGAGGCCTCGAGGAAGCCGCAGGTGTTGATGACGACCGCGTCGGCGGGTGTGACGCGACCCGACGCGGCCGAGGCGTCCTGCTCGGAACCCGAGAGCGAGAGATCGTCGTGCTCGCCGTCTTCAACGGCGGTGGCGGAGACGGGGACGATGCCGTCCTCGGCGAGCAGGCCCAGCATTTTTTCCGAGTCCACGAGGTTTTTGGGGCACCCGAGCGAGACGAACGAGACGGTGCTGATCTCGTCGTTGGGCTTGGCCTCGGGTTGGTTGGTCGGATCTGTCACGGGCGGGAGTCTAGGGAGTGAACCCAGACGCCCGCCTGATTCTGGTGGTATGGGCGTCCCGCCCGTCTCATCCCATTTCGTACGGGCGAGACGCCCATACCACCGGGGAAGACTCAGGCCGAGCGTGCGGAGAGGTCGGAGATGGTCTGGCCCAGGCTCTCGAGGGTGACGCCTCGGAGGGGGTACAACCGCTCAAGCCCGCGGGCCATCTGGTCGTCGTCGCAGATGCCAAAGCGGATCTGGCGTTCGATGCGCCAGCAGACGAAGCGCATGGCGCGGGCGAGCGCGTCGGGGGTGGTGACGCAGACGAGCTCTGGGCCGTCGAAGCGGATGGGGATGATGGAGAACTGCCAGGCCTGGCGGCGCTCGATGATGCTGCGTGTGATGGGGTGAACATCGGCCAGCGTCGGGCTGATGCGTTCGGCCAGCTCAGCAAACTGCTCACCCCAGGCCTGCTCGACGGCGTCGGGGGTGACGCCGAAGAGCTGCTCGACGATGGCGCCGAACGGGCGGGCGCGCCCGTCCTGGACGCGCAGCGCCTCGTCGCGTTGTTCCTCAGTCAGCACGCCGCGTGTGACGAGAATATCTCCAAGTCGAATAGCCATCGTGTCGCTCCCCGTGTCCCTGGCGCCCGGGACTGCCCCGTGCGTCCACCGGGTATCGACGGCGGGGCGGCGGCGCTTCACACGCGAGTGCGGACAACACCATCGGCGCGCACGTCCACAGCGTGTGCGCCGCAACGGGCGATCGACGGGCGTGCGCCGGGCGCGATCTGAGATTGTTCAGGACTGATCCGACCGATCGCTTGACACGCGCGCAAAGCGGCGCGCGGGCGTGCGAGCTGGGGCGTCTGGGACGCCTGGGCGCTCAGATGTTGGGTTCGATCGTGACGATCAGGCGCTTGGCGCGGAACTGCTCTTCGTACAGCTCGGCCCGCTCGCGGTGGGTCAGGAGCAGCAGGCACATGCCTCGCTGGTGGGCGGTCATCATCATCTCGAATGCGCGGGTCCGATTCAGTGTGGTCAGCTCAAGGATGGCGCCGACGACGTGGAGCATGTCGTTGATGTCGTCGTTGTGCAGCAGGACCCGGTACGGCGGGAGACGGTCGAGCTTGGGTGGGGAGAGCTTGGGCTTGGCCACGGGCGCGGGGCGCGTGGCGGTCCCGGCGCCGCCTGCTTCGCTCTCGCTCGGGCGGCTCTCGCTTGGCGTCTCGTCCTGGCGTTGATCGCTCATGGCTCCCTCCCTGGGCCTTGCCTCTCGAACTCACCCCGAGACTACCGGACCGGGGCGGGCGAGGAAAGGCGTTCGGGTAGGCTGTGGATGAACGCCCCGAAACCGCCAGAGAGGGAGCGGCATGGACGCCGACACAAGCAGACCAGAACCCGGACCAGACGCAGGACCCGAGCCAGCGCCGATCCCGGGCGATGCGCCCGTGGATATTCAGCGGGTCATCCCGATCGTCGTCGGCGCGACGCTCGAGAGCGAGACCCACGACCGCCCGATCGCCCGGCGTCTGGCGCTGACGATCAACCGGGCGCTCGGGTTCGAGGGCGAGGACGGGGCGGCGCTGGTGTGCACGGATCTGTGGTATCTGAACGACGCTGCGCTGCGCGCGCGCCCGACGGTGAGCGTGGGGCGCCCGGACCGCAATGCGTTGTCGGCGTACCTGGGCGACAAGACGCCCAGCGCCTTTGTGGTCGATGATGTGCTGATGGTGCAGGCGGACCCGGAGATGAGCGAGGCGGTGGTGTGCTGCTGGGGGGTGGACGCGCGGGCGACGGGGTGGGCCGTGGATGTGTTTGTGGAGCGGTACCTGGATGCGTTCATCGGGGCGGCGGGTCGGTAGATTGCTCGTCACGATCGCTACTTGCCGACGCAGAAGGTCGCGAAGATGCGCCCGATGATCTCGTCGGGGGTGACCTCGCCCGTGAGCTCGCCCAGGGCGTCGAGCGCGTCGCGGAGGGCGGAGGCGATGAGTTCGAGCTGTTGTGTTGGCGCCAGCTCGCGGGCCGAGGCGAGCGAACCGGCTGCCCGCGAGAGAGCCGCGGTGTGGCGCGGGAGCAGCGACTGGACATTGCCAGCGCCCGAGCGCAGCTGCACGTCGGCGATGGCGCGCCCGAGCGCATCCAGGCGCGTCCCGTCGAGGGCGCACACGCTGATGGCGCGTCTGTCGCCCCCGCCCGGCGCCAGGTCCGACTTGGTGCGCACACGCAGGACCGGCGCGTGCTCCGGGGCGCACGCGATCGGGGCGAACCGCCCGCTCGGGTCGCACTGGATCAGCAGGTCGGCGCAACGGATCGCGTCGTGGGCGGCCCGCTGCGAGTCGCGCTCACGCCCTGGCGCGGCGCCCGCGTCGAGCCCGGGCAGATCGGCCAAACGAACAACGCCCAGCGCGGGCGAGAGGCGGGACAGGTCCAACGCCTCGATGAGCACGTCGCGGGTGGCGCCGGGCGAGGCGTCGGTGACAGCACGCTCTCGCCCGAGCAGCGCGTTGAACAGCGTGGACTTGCCCGCGTTGGGCTCGCCCACCAGCACCGCGAGCGGCTCGCCCGCGCGGGCTTCTCTTGGCGCGCCCGGGGCGAGGCGCCCGGTGATGGCGGCGCACAGATCCGCGGCTCGTCGGGCCAGATCGTCGGGCGCGATCGGAGAGACATCCTCGGCGTCGGTGAAGTCGATCCCGCCCTCAATAAGCGCCAGCATTGTCGCCGCCTCGTCGGACCAGGCGCGGTAGGTCTCGCCCGTGCGCCCCGAGAGCAGATCCGACGCGGCCCGGAGCTGCTCGTCTGTGCGAGCGCTGATGAGCGCCCCCACTCCCTCGGCCTGGGCCAGGCTCAGGCGACCCGACAGATACGCCCGGGCGCTGAACTCGCCCGCCTCGGCCAGACGCACGCCATCGACCGCGAGCACCAGCGCCAGCAGGCGCTCGCCCAGGCGCGGATTGCCGGTGAACAGGATCTCGGCGCTGTCCTCGCCCGTGTAGGACGCGGGCGCGGCGTAGCGCACGAGCAACGCGGGGAGGGCGTGCTGATCGGACAAACGGACACGGACCGGGACCGCGGCGCGCTGGCCCGGGTCGGGGATGCCCAGGGCGCAGAGCGCCGCGGGGGTGTTGTCGCCCGAGAGGCGGAGGATGGCGCGCGGGGAGGCGCCCGGGCTGGTGGCGATGGCGGCGATGGCGCCGGGGGCGGGCATGGGGGAGGGTAGAAGACCGGGGCGGTTGGAAACCGGCCCCACCAATGCTGGGCGGGCAGGATGCTCGCCCCTCCAAAGACAGCTACTTGCGTTTTTTGTACTGGCGTGTGGGGGCGTCGGCGTCGGCGCCCTGGTTTTTGGCGGCCTGCTGGGCCTCGGCGACGTCGCGGAGTCGGGCGAGGAAGCCGGAGCCCTTCTTGTTGGCACGCTCGGCCTTGATCTTGTCGGCGTCGAGCATGTCGTGCTTCTTCATGTGGGCGCGGATCCAGCGGTTCTCGACGATCGCGATGGAGGAGTTGGTCACGAAGTAGAGCGCCAGGCCCGAGGGCGCGGCGTACATGAACAGGGGGAACATGAAGATCATCATGATCTTCATCATTTTCTGTTGCTGTTTTTGTTCGTCGGTGAGCGTGGCGGCGGTCGGGGGGGTGAGGTACTTCTGGTGGGCGTAGAAGACGAAGGCCATGATGATCGGGAGGAGGTTGATCGCGGTGACCGAGCCCCAGATCCAGAAGCTGAAGTGCCACGACGCGGGCAGGGGGATGGCGGCATCGGGGCTGGCCAGGTCGCTGAGGAACTCCCACCGCCCGCCGGAGATTTTCTGGAAGACCCCATAGAACGCGGGCTCGTGTCGGAGGTCGTAGACGAAGTAGAGCGTGGCGTAGAGGGCGATCCAGACGGGGCTCTGGAGGAGCATGGGCAGGCACCCGAGCATGCCGGCGGGGCTGATGCCCTCTTCACGCCAGAGCTTGGCGGTTTCCTGCTGGAGGCGTTTGGGATCGTCGGCGAACTTCTCCTTGAGCAGCTTCTGCTTGGGGCCCATGGCCTGCATCTGGACGCCGAAGCGTTGCATGCGGATCTGACTCCAGCGTGTCACCGGGTGGAGCACGGAGCGGACGACGATAACCAGCAGAATGATCGACAAGGCCCAGTCGAAGGTGATCGAGTGGAGCACGCGGAGGACGACGAGCAGGATGCCGGTGAGCCAGCTGAAGGTGCAGAAGGCGCACATGGAGCCGAAGTTGTAGATGACGACGCCGTCGAGACCGAGCGCGACGGCGACGGGGTCGCTCTCGAGGGCGGGCTCGTCGAGGGGGCCAGCGTAGACGCCGATGGAGGCCGAGACGGACTCGCCCGGCTGGACCAGGCGTTCGTTGCTGGTGAGCGAGAGCAGGATGATCGGGGGGTGGAGCTTGTCCTTGGAATCGCTCGAGGCGTTGAGGACGAGGCGCTTGAGCGTGGTCGCCTCGGTGAAAAGCTTGTCGTCGGCAGTCGCGTTGTCTGGATCGTCGAGCAGCGGGTGGACGGCGACGGCGAAGTAGCGGTCCGTCATCGCGGCCCAGACGAGGCGGTACCCCTCTTCGATGGTCCAGGTGTCGGGCCAGATCGTGCGGACGGGGTATTTCCCGGTCGCTTTGTCGCGCTTGCCCAGGAGCTTGGTGCGCGGGCTGAGGCGTCCGTCGGCGGTGACGTTCGCCGAGGTTCCCTGCTGGTCCGGGGCGAGGAGATAGCCGAAGCGGATGCGTCGTTTGTCGCCGCCGTAGAGAGACTGGGGCGTGGGGAGGTCGATCGGGCCGATCTGGGTCCAGGTGACGACCATCGGCTTGTCGGTCAGGTTCGTGAGCGTCTGCTCGATCGTCAGCTCGAACGAGTCGGGCTCGACGCTGAAACGGCGCGACACGCGGGCAACGACGACGCCCTGGGCGTCAAGGATCTCGGCCTCGAACAGGCCCGGGTCGTCCGGGCTCTGGCGCCAGATGTCGGGGCGCGACGCGAGGGAGACCGGCTCGGTGTTGATTGTGACTTTGTCGAGCGCGAAGGGAACGGCGTGGACCTTGCCCGTGCGGTCGGTGCGCGCCTGCTGGAGCATGACGTGCTTCTCGCGCTTGACGGTCTCGTAGACGTCGATGAGCGAGAGGGACTGGATCCCGGCTCCGAGGCTGGAGAACTCGATCGAGAGGCGATCGGGCGCGATCTGGCTGGCGGCGTCGAGCGGGGCGAGGGTCGCGGGCAGGTCGGGCCAGGCGCGGGGGAAGAGTGTTGGCTCGGGCTTGGGCTCGGGCTTTGGATCTGGAGACGCCTCGGTTTCGGGTTGGGGCTCGGGCTGCTCGGCGCTGGGGGGGGCTTCGCCCGGGTCGGTCTGGGCGAGGGCGGCGGGCGAGAGGAGAAACGGGGCGAGGGCGAGGATGAAGGGCGCCAGAGCGGCGAGGCGGGCGCGGCGGATCAGGGGTGTGGGCATGCTGGGCATGGTCCTTGGTTCGGAGCGGGGGCTCGTGATCCGGGCGTGGGGTTAGCGCCCTTCGAAGAGGCGGTCGCCGAGCCAGTCGTGCAGCTCGGGGATCGCCTTGATCTTGTCGGCGGTGGCTTTGACGTCGTACTCGACGCGGAAGAACTCGACACGGTCTCGGTGGAGCACAGCATAGCTGGCGCGCGGGTCCTGGTCGCGCGGCTGCCCGACCGAGCCCACGTTGATGATCGCCTTCTCGTCCTCGGTGATTTTGTAGCAGCCCGAGTCGCCGATCTCGGCGGGCGGGTAAAAATCAGGCTCGTCCGTGAAGACGCCCGGGACGTGCGTGTGCCCGACGAGGGCGATGCGCTCGACGCGCTCAAAGATCGCTTCGAGCTTGTCGGGCGCGTCCGTCGCGTCGTCGGGGAAGATGTACTCGTTGATCGGGCGGCGCGGCGAGGCGTGCACCGAGAGTACCGGCACGTCGCTCGAGGGCAGCGTCTCGACGACCCGCACGCGCAGGCGCCCGAGAAAGTCGTACCGCTTGGCGCGCAGGGCCTCGTCCTGCTCGGCGTCGAACTGGGCGCGGGTCCAGTAGGCGCTCGACTCGGCGGCGGGGTTGAAGTTGGTCGGCTCGTAGAGGACACCGAAGTCGTGGTTGCCCATGAGGGTCCAGGCGCACCGGTCGGCGACGAGATCGGCGACCTCGAGCGGGTCGGGGCCGTAGCCGACGACGTCGCCCAGGTTGATGATCCGGTCCAGGCCCTTGGACTGGATGTCGGCCAGGACGGCGCGGAGGGCCTCGGCGTTGGCGTGGATGTCGCTGATGACCGCGGTGGGCACGTTCGGAGGCCTCCTGGCGCTGAGACGCCAACTCTAGAGACCCCCCACCCGCTCGGCAATCGACCCGGGCATACGCGGCGGGGCGAGTCGGCGGGCGGGGGAGGGGGCTGGTCCGACGGGGCTTTCTCCGATTCCGGGAGGGGATCTTGCGCCGGATTGGTCCGGCCCTATCATGCCGAGCGGGCCAGAGACCGATGGATCGGTCTACGGACAAGGGCGCAGGAAGCCCCCGACCCGCCCCATTCCCCCGCCAGATGGCGTGAGCCACTGGCACGACATGACTTAGGCAGGATGGACCATGCCAGCAGCCAGCGTCAACTACCAGCGGACCCGAGAGATGACGATCGACGAGCTGTTGCTCGAGAATCGGATTGTCTTCCTCGTGGGCGAGATCAACCACGTATCGGCCGCTCGGGTGCTGATGCAGATGCTGTACCTCGAGAACCAGAGGAAGGCCCAGGAAATCAGCATCTACATCAACTCGCCCGGCGGGAGCGTGGACGACACGCTGGCGCTGTTCGACACGATGCGGTTCCTGTCGAGCCCGGTCGCGACGTACTGCATCGGGCGGGCGTACTCCGGGGCGGCGGTGCTGCTCGCGGCG
>JAJRXR010000056.1 GCA_024276195.1 Planctomycetota bacterium | reverse complement strand
GTACCGGTGCTTGTAGTTGGCCTCTCCGTAAAAATCAGCCGACTGGCGCAGCTCGACAAGCTCCTGGCCCGTCATCTCGCTCGGGCTCGACCCGGAGACGCCCCGCCAGCCGTTCTCCCCGTCGTAGCCGATATCCATCGTTGACCCCGCCGGCTCGGCCAGACGCAAATGGAACTTGTTCGGCGCGTCCTGCCAGATGGTCAGACGCACGGGAAAATCGAACGGAGGCCCCTCGTACACGCCCGAGATCCGGCGCGAGGTCTGGGCGAACACCGCCCTGCGCCCGCCGATCGCCTCGATGTGCTTCTCGAACAACTCGTCGGCAAGGGGCAGCGACGCCTCATCGACCGTCTTGGTCTCTGTCTCCTGACCCGCAGCCTCGCCCTCGGTCTGCGCCGGGGCGCTCGAAGAGAGCATCAACGCCAGAATCACGCCAGTCAGACCGGTCCGCATCATGCTTAGATCCTTCCACCGGTCGTGCCGGCCTCATGCTCCGGCGCTCGCGCCGGACGACCCTGGGAAATACGCCCGTCGGGATTCGAACCCAAAACCTCTGGCTTCGGAGGCCAGCGCTCTATCCAGTTGAGCTACGGGCGCCTCGTGGACGCACGAGTCTACGATCGCCCTTCGCCCATGGCAACGACACCGCCACTCCACTCCGCAGCCGCCAGATCCACCGCTCCTCTGACGCCCCTGCTCGTCTTTGTGTTCGTCTCAAGCCTCGGAACCGGCGCCATTACCCACGGCGTCTACTTCCTCACCGAGACCACGCTCGGGTACGGGCGCCCGCCCAACTACGCCCTGGCAGCGATGTTCGGCGCCATCTACATCCTCAGCGCCGCAGGCGTCGCCCCCCTCTTGCGACGCGCCGCCAGCCTCGCGCCCTGGCTCTCGACCCGGTCCCTGCTGATCTGCTGCGTGCTCATCATCGCCCTGGCGTGCGCCGTGCCATTTCTTACGCGCACCGGCGATGGCTCGCCCCGCCCCTGGTCGCTCTGGCTGCTGCTCGCCGCCTACGCCGGGGCCACGGGCGTGCTCTGGCCTGTCACCGAGTCCTACATCTCCGGCGGGCGCACCGGGCGGGCGATGCGCTCGGCCACCGGGCGGTTCAACATCGCCTGGGCCAGCGCCACCGTCGCGGCCCTGCTGCTGATGGGCCCGCTCGTCGAGTCGGCGCCGCTGATCTTCCTCGCAGGCGTCGCCCTGGCCCACGCCCTGTCCATCCCCCTGCTGCTCGCCCTCCCGCGCGATCCGCCGGGCGAGCCCGAGACCCCAAGCCACGATCAAACACCCCACCCACAGGTGTATTTCGCGCTGCTGCGCCTCTCGCGGGTGCTGCTCCCGCTGAGCTACCTCTACGCCTCGGCGTTGATCCCGCAGCTCCCCAGCGCCCTTGAACGACTGCATGTCAGCGCCGCCTGGAAGCCCACCGTTGCGAGTGTGTACCTCGTCGCCCGCCTGTGCGGGTTCTTGGTGTTCGAGCGTTGGCACGCGTGGCACGGGCGCCGATTGATGCCCGGACTGGGCGCGGGGTTCCTCGTCGCCGGGTTCGCGCTGGCCGTCGGGGCGCCGGAGTTCGTCGCCCTCTCCCTCGTCAGCAACCAGGCGGGGCTGGGCATTGTCATCCTGGGGCTGGCGGTCTTTGGTGTGGGCGCTTCAATGGTCTACGCCGCGGCTATTTACTACGCCATGGCGGTCGGCTCAGCCTCCGTGGGCGCGGGCGGCGCACACGAGGCCCTGATCGGGTGCGGCTACACCCTCGGCCCCCTGTGCGGGCTCGGGGCCATCGCCATAGCCCGCGCTGGCGGGTTCCAGGTCGAATCGACGACCACGCTTATTGTTGTATTTGTTAGTATAATAATCGGGTTTGCCGGGTGGCATCTTGGCGCCAGGCGCGGGAAACTTCGATGATTCTCAGACGTATGACTTTGGACTCGGGCGTCTATCGGGCGGTGGTCGGGGCCGAATACCGGCATAACACCCCCGATTCGGAGCCCGGAGCCCGACGCCGCGCCGTTCGCTCACCTTCCTGCACGTTGGTGGTCGAAACGGGAAGATGAACCGATTCCCCGTGGTTGTCGCTGTGACAGCGGACCGACGGCGAAACTGAGCACGGAGCGAGCATGATGCGTTCAACGCGAGGCATGGCACGGACGATTACCCAGGCGGGGGCCATCGCCCTGCTCTCCCTCGCGTCGTCGGGCGC
>JAJRXR010000055.1 GCA_024276195.1 Planctomycetota bacterium | reverse complement strand
CCGGATCGAGGCGGCCCGCGACCCCTGGGGCTTCCGCCCGCTGGTGCTCGGCGAACTCGCCGACGGGCGGGGGGTGGTCGCAAGCGAAACCGTGGCCTTCGACGTGCTCGAAGCCCGGTTCGTCAGCGAGATCGAGCCGGGCGAGATTGTGACACTCTCCGACGACGGCGTGAGCTCCCGCAGGTTCGCCAGCGAGGCCGACCGACGCGCGATGTGCGTCTTCGAGCATGTCTACTTTGCCAACCCGGCCAGCGATGTCTTCGGCCAGAACGTGCTGGCCGCCCGCGAGGCCATGGGCGCGGCCCTGGCCCGCGAAGCCCCCGTCGAGGCCGACTATGTGATGCCCATGCCCGACTCCGGGCGCAGCGCCGCCAACGGCTACGCCCACGAGAGCAAGATCCCCTACCGCGAGGGCATCGTGCCCAACCGGTACGTCGGGCGGACGTTCATCAAGCCGACGCAGGCCGAGCGCCGGGCGGCGGTGCGCCTGAAGCTCAACGTCGTCGGCGAGATCGTTCGGGGCAAGAAGCTGATCGTGGTGGATGATTCGATCGTGCGGGGGACGACAACGCGCGAGAAAATGAAGCAGATCCGCGACGCCGGGGCGGAGGAGATCCACCTGCGGATCAGTTGCCCGCCGATCCGCCACCCGTGCTTCTTCGGCGTGGACTTCGCCACCCGCGAGCAGCTCATCGCCCACGGGCGCGAGGTGGACCAGATCCGCGACTACCTGGGCGTGGACTCGCTGCACTTCCTGAGCCTCGAAGGCCTGCTGAGCGTGATGAAGCACGACCAGAGCTCATACTGCACGGCGTGCTACTCGGGCGACTACCGCGTCGATGTCGAACACCCGCGGACGGACCAGGTTTTGTTGAAGGATCAGCTGGGGATGTTTTGATGGGGATGTCTTGGAACTATCGGATCGCCCGAGTGGGGTTGTGAACGCAAGACATAGATGTCGCGGGTTTGTGTGATGAGGCTAGCTCTGGTCAGGTTGGGTGTGTTTGCGATTGCGGGGCTTCTCCTGACATGGCTGGTCGCGTGGCGTCCTTGGAGTGTTCGTGCAGGATATTTTCTTCGCGGTCCATCTGCGAAAGCCCTGTGGATCATTAAGACCGATGATGATCGGTTCATGGTGAACGAGACTCGCATGGTCGTGGGCACGCACCTGAACTTGCTGTCCGAAAACCGAATGAACAGAGATCGGGCGTCGGACGGACTAGCGCCAACAACGCTAGAGCCGATGCTGCGCATCGGTACTCCGAGCTTGGGTCCAGTGGCAGAGAAAGAGGCGCCGCTCTGGTTTCCGTTGCATCTCGTGGAAAACCCGGAGCAGTTTGGGATGGGGCATGTTTTTGTTTTGTATGTCTATGGGGCGCCATTCCCTTGTGTTTATCGTGCCTATGGACCTGTGTTGGACGGCGCGCCAAACCAAATCGTGAATCTCTACACGCTGCAGGTGAGATTCGACAAACCCGTTCGGTATTGGAGAGATTTCCCACTGCGACCAATTTTGATAGGCCTCGTAGGCAATGTCATTTTCTATGGTGCCCTGGTGGCCACGGTGTGGTACTTGATGCGTGGGACGCGTCGCAAGATCCGCGAGTTGCGTGGCCTCTGCAGGCAGTGTGGGTATGCGAGGGCTGGGCTTGAACGGGATACCTGCCCCGAGTGCGGGGCCGCGTGGAGAGTCGCTTCATTGAAGCCCTGAGCGTCAGCGACGGGTTTTCTTAGTGCGCAAGCAACCCGGCGCTGACGCTTCGGGCTTGAATGGGGTAGGCAACCCGGCGCTGACGCTTCGGGCTTGAAGAAGGCTGGCGGCTAGGATCGGGCAGCGCATGACCGAGTTCCCGCCCCATCCTCGTCAGACGCTCGTTGACCACCTCTTCGGCACGCTGCGCGACGCCGATGGGCGCCGGGTTCGCGCGGCCCGGGGCGAGGCGCGCCGGAGGCAGATGCGCGGGTGGGACCGAAAAAAAGACTTCAAGAAGGCTCGCTGGCGGGCGACGCCGGCGTGGGCGAAGTGGATGTTCGGGCTTGCGGCGGGCGCCCTGATCCTGTCCATCCTCACGGGCGGCGTGCTGGCGACGATCGCGCACGTCTTTGAGATGAGCTTCGCAGACTGGGTCGGGGATCTGGTTGTCACTGCGGTGGGCGGGAGCCTGGTCGCCATGATCGGCGCCGGGGGGGTGACGGTGGCGGTGGAAGATCGCGCTGCGATCCGGGCAATACTGTCGATGCGTGTATGCCTGAAGTGTTTTTACGATCTGCGGGGAACGCCAGCGCGGGCGGATGGGTGTACGGTCTGCCCCGAGTGCGGCGCCACCTGGCGGCTTGGGACGAGTGATGCGTGATGATCGGGGGCGGAGAGTGCCGTCAGGTTGCTTGAGTACCCGCCGGGTAGCCTCAAGGAAGCATGGCAGGTTTCTGTGGGTCCATGTGCT